>JASGFY010000013.1:0-54117 GCA_047605265.1 Solimonas sp. | reverse complement strand
GGCGCCGCGGCGGACGCCGGCGCCCGTCGGCCGGCCGGCCGGGTCGGTACCGTTTCAGTTGGCGCGACGGCGATCGCCTGTGCCGGCTCGGCGTCGCTGATCGGCGCCGAACGCGGACGATTGGCAGCACGGTCGGCGCCTTTGAAGCCCGGCGGATCGAGCAGCACGGTGTACTGACGCAGCATGCGGCGGCTGCCGCCGCGGATGTCGAGCAACAGCTGCACGTATGGCTCGTGGGCAATCTGCTCGCTGTGGATCTCGATACGCGGCGCACCGTCGGTGGCGACCGAGAAACGCAGCGACGTCAGGTAGTCGGCGCGCTCGATGCCGGCACGGGTGAAGTCGGCGGCGCCGGCGAGCGCGACGCAGAGGTTGGCGGCCTCGTCGGCGCTGGTCGACGTCAGCGGAATGACGGCATCGAAGCGCTGGTTGAGGCGCGAACGCATCTGGATCTCGCCGAGACCGAGCGCGGCCGCAGTGGACAACCACAGGCTGGCGGCGAGTCCCGCCACTGGAATCACGATGCGCCTCATAGTCCTCCAAGCCCCCCTTGGACTTTCGCGACGGCCGCAGAAAATTTCATGCTGCGTCTTAAATAGAGCGTATAAGCCCTTTTTATACATGATGAATTATAAATAGTCACGGACGACGATCTCGGCATTCGCTAATGCATTCAAGGCACTGCAGCGGCGGATATTGTCGGCGACCAGCCACAGCTGCAGCGCCTGCGCTTGGCCGCGCGGCTGGCGCAGGCGGCCGATGCGGATGTCCGGGTGGAGCGCGGCATCGGTGACCGGCGTCGCGCCATCTTCCGCGGCCCGCGAACGCTCGACGGCATAGCCCGGCAGAGCCTCGATCAGCGCCCGCGCCTCGTCCGGATTGACCGGCTGCGCGAAGCGTAGCTCGATGCTGGCGGCATTTCCGTAGAATACCGGCACCTGCAGCAGCGTCGCGCGCACCGCCAGCCGCGGCAGGCCGAGCAGCGCCGGCAGTTCGTCGCCGATGCGGCGCTCGCGTTCGGTGCTGCCGTCGACGCCGGCGTCGCCGTCCTGGCCGAGCACGTTGAAGGCGATCTGCCGGGCGAAATGGCGGCGCTCGTAGAAACGCGCGTTGAGCAGCGCCGCGGTCTCGCGCGCCAGATCCTCGAGCGCCGCGCGGCCGCCGTCGGACGCCGCCAGCAGGCCGGTGACCGATACGTCCTCCAGACCGAACGCCGTGTGCAGCGCCGCCAGCGCCGGCGCCAGCGCGACATTGAGGCGGTCCGGCGCGGCGACGATGCCGCGCTCGTTCCAGCGCGCCAGCGCTCCGGCATTGACCTCGGGTACGACGACCGGGATCGCCGAATCGCGCCAGGCCTGTCCGGTCGCGTCGACGACGACGGCGCCGGCATCGGCGGCGCGCTCGGCCTGCGCCGACAGCTCCGGATCGTCGTCGGCGAGAAACGCGAGCTGCACCTGCGTGAAGTCGAAGCTGCGGGCGTCTTCGAGCAGGAGCGGCGCGCCGGCGAAGCGCACATCGGCCTCGGACTGCGGATCGAGCACCAGCGCCGAGGTCTCGCCGGCCGGAAACTTGCGCTCGGCCATCAGCTCGAACAGCGCTTCGGCGATCGGACTGTCGGCGCCGATGACGGCGATCTCGAACCGCTTGGACATGCACGCTCCTGAAAAGCAAAAAACCCGTCCGCGAGGACGGGTTGCGGGGCGACATTCTAACGGCGCAGGGGCCTGCCCTGCTCATCTGAATGCAGCGAGCACAGCCGCTCAGCCGAGCAGGATGCGCAGCATGCGACGCAGCGGTTCCGCCGCGCCCCACAGCAGCTGGTCGCCGATCACGAAGGCCGACAGATAACCCGCGCCGAGTTCGAGCTTGCGCACGCGGCCGACGCCGATCTGCAGGCCGCCGGTGATCGAGGCCGGCGTCAGTTCCTTGACGGTCAGTGCGCGGTCGTTCGGCACCCACTTCACCCAGTCGTTACCGCTCTTGATGATCGCTTCGATCTCTTCGAGCGGCAGATCGCGCTTCAGCTTGATCGTCAGCGCGAGGCTGTGGCAGCGCATCGCACCGATGCGCACGCACAGACCGTCGACCGGGATCGCCGACTCCGCCGTCGCGTTGCCGAGAATCTTGTTGACCTCGGCGCAGCCCTTCCACTCTTCCTTCGACTGGCCGTTCGGCAGCTGCGCGTCGATCCACGGAATCAGGCCGCCGGCGAGCGGCGCACCGAAGAATTCGGTCGGCACGTCTTCGCGGATGGTCCTGGCGACCTTGCGATCGATGTCGAGGATCGCCGACGCCGGCGTCGCCAGCTCCTCGGCGACCGCCGCGTTGACGACGCCCATGCCCTTGAGCAGCTCGCGCATGTGGTTGGCGCCGCCGCCTGACGCCGCCTGATAAGTCATCGAGCTGACCCATTCGACGAGGTTCTCGCGGAACAGCGCGCCAACGCCCATCAAGAGAATCGAATTCGTGCAGTTGCCGCCGATGTAGCTCTTCACGCCCCTGGCGAGCGCCGCGTCGATGACGTGACGATTGACCGGATCGAGGATGATGACGGCATCGTCCTTCATGCGCAGCGCACTCGCCGCGTCGATCCAGTAACCGCCCCAGCCGCTCGCGCGCAGCTTCGGATAGATCTCGTTGGTGTAGTCGCCGCCCTGGCAGGTGATGATGATGTCCATGCCTTGAAGCGCGTCGATGCTGTTCGCATCCTTCAGCGCCGGCGTCGGCTTGCCGCCAATCACCGGGCCCGCGCCGCCGGCGGCGGACGTGCTGTAGAAATGCGACTCGACGAGCGCGAAATCATTTTCTTCCTGCATGCGCTGCATCAGCACCGAGCCGACCATGCCGCGCCAACCGACGAATCCGACCTTCTTCATCTCACTCACTCTTTGCATTCGTTACGGAGGACCATTTCATCCTCCCGTTTGAAAGTCGCGTACAGGGATGTACACGGCTCACACAGAACGTCTCAAACTCGCCGCGATCGCGTCACCCATCTCGCGCGTGCCGATCACGGCCTCGCCCTGCTGCGCGATGTCGCCGGTACGCTTGCCGTCCTTCAGCACCTGCTTCACCGCGGCGTCGATGCGCGCGGCGATGTCGCCGCGATTGAAGGTGTACTTGAACATCATGGCGACCGACAGGATCGTCGCGATCGGATTCGCCTTGTCCTGACCGGCGATGTCCGGCGCGCTGCCGTGGATCGGCTCGTACATGCCCTTGTTGTTCGCGTCAAGCGAGGCCGACGGCAGCAGGCCGATCGAACCGCACAGCATCGACGCTTCATCCGAGAGGATGTCGCCGAAGATGTTGCCGGTGACGATCACATCGAACTGCTTCGGACGGCGCACGAGCTGCATCGCCGCGTTGTCGACGTACTGATGCGTCAGTTCGACGTCCGGATAGTCCTTGGCGACTTCGACGACCACTTCGCGCCACAGGCGCGAGGTTTCGAGCACGTTTTCCTTGTCGACCGAGCAGACCTTCCTGCCGCGCTTGCGCGCCGCCTCGAAGGCGACGCGCGCGATGCGCTCCACTTCCGGCGCGCTGTAATGCATGGTGTCGAAGCCTTCGGCATGGCCGTCGGCCGTCGTGCGGCGGCCGCGCGGCTGGCCGAAGTAGATGTCGCCGGTCAGCTCGCGCAGGATCAGGATGTCGAGGCCTTCGATCACTTCGCGCTTCAGCGATGACGCATCGGCGAGTTCGTCGAAGGCCAGCGCCGGACGCAGGTTGGCGAACAGGTGCAGATCCTTGCGGATGCCGAGCAGGCCGCGCTCCGGCCGCACGTCGCGCGGCAGGTTGTCGTACTTCGGACCGCCGACGGCACCGAGCAGGATCGCATCGGCTGCACGCGCGGCCTTCTGCGTGCTCTCCGGGTACGGATGACCTTCGGCGTCGTACGCCGCGCCGCCGAGCCTGCCGAAGCTCCATTCGAGCGCTTCGCCTTCGGCGCGCAGCACCTCGAGGATCTTCACGGCCTCGGCCATGATTTCGGGGCCTATGCCGTCGCCGGGGAGGATCAGGATCTTCTTGCTCATCTCGTTTCCGTCTTCAATCTTTGCAATTCATCAATCTTTTTAGGAGTCGTCTATTCCCGCGTTCGCGGGAATGACGGCGGGTATGTGTGCGCCGCTACCGCGCCTTCTTCACCGCCACGAAGCGCAAACGCACGTAATCCGCCGTCCACTGCCCGGCCGTGTTCGCCAGCCGCCCGTGCAGACTCTCCTGCACCTCGGCGATCAGCGGCGCGCGCTCGCCTTCCGGCACGATCGCGAGAAATGCCTGCGCGAACGTGCGCAGCCAGCCGCTGATGTCGCTCGGCAGCAGCGTTGGCCGCGGGAAACTCTCGATCGCGACGACTTCGAAGCCGGCGGCCTGCAGGCGGTGGCGGTAATCGGCGAGCGTCGGGAAGAACCACGGATCGACCTGCGCGGCGTCGTAGCCGCGCCGCGCCATCGCATCGTGGATCGCACCGCGGATCGCCGCGATGTTGCCGGCCGCGCCCATCTCGGCGACGAAGCGGCCGCCCGGCTGCAGCGCCCGGGCGACGCTCACCAGCACGCCGTCCGGATCGCGCTTCATCCAGTGCAGCGCCGCGTTCGAGAACACCGCGTCGAACTCGTTGGCGAACGACAGTGCCTGACCATCGGCGAGCCGCGCATCGACGCCGCGCTCGCGCGCGGCGGCGACCAGTTCGGCGCTGGCATCGACACCGACCACAGTCGCGCCGCTGGCCGCCAGCTTCTCGGTCAGCGCGCCGTCGCCGCAGCCGAGATCGAGAATGCGTTCGCCGGCCTGCGGCGCCAGCCACTCGACGAGGCTCTCGGCGAGATCGGCGACGAAGCGACCGTTCTTCGCGTAATCCCGCGCATCCCAGCTCTGGCCGGCGACGTCGGCGACGACCAGCGTGGTCATGACGCGAACAGCCAGGGCGCCTGCTGCGCGCGGCGCGTTTCGTACGCGCGGATCGCATCGGCGTTCTGCAGCGTCAGGCCGATCTCGTCGAGACCTTCGACCAGATTGTGCTTGCGGCCGGCGTCGATCTCGAACGCGAACGCGCGGCCGTCCGGCAACCGCACCTGCTGCGCTGGCAGATCGATCGTGACCTGCGCATTCGCATCGGCGGCGACGATCTCGAAGATCGCCTGCACTTCCTCCGGCTTCAGCACGACCGGCAGCACGCCGTTCTTGAAGCAGTTGGAGAAGAAGATGTCGGCGTAGCTCGGCGCGATCACGGCGCGAAAGCCGTAGTCGTCGAGCGCCCAGACGGCGTGCTCGCGCGACGAGCCGCAGCCAAAGTTGTCGCGGGCGATCAGGATCTGCGCGCCGGCATGTTCAGCGCGGTTCAGCACGAAGTCCGGATTGATGCGGCGCGTGGCCGGATCGATCTCCAGATCGCCGGCATCGAGATAACGCCAGTCGTCGAACAGGAACGGGCCGAAGCCGGTGCGGCGGATCGACTTCAGGTACTGCTTCGGAATGATCGCGTCGGTGTCGACGTTCGGACGATCCAGCGGCGCGATCTTGCTGCTCAACACGGTAAAGCTGCGCATATCAGTATTCCGTCATACGGCGCTTGTGCGCCTCTTCGATGATGGTCTTCTTCAGAATCCGCACCTCGCCCACCATCAACAGGCGCAGGTCGCGAACCACGTATTCAGCCAACTGCTCGTCGTCGATGTCGTGGCCGTCGATGTCGAGCCGGAAACCCTGGCCCTGCAAGCTGCCGCCGTTAGAGAAATCGATCTCGAAATCGAACAGCACGCGATGCTCGCCGGCCATCGTGCCTACGCCGTCGCGCCGAGCTGACGCACGTCGACGAAGTGACCGGCGATACCGGCAGCGGCCGCCATCGCCGGCGACACCAGATGCGTACGGCCGCCGGCACCCTGGCGACCTTCGAAATTGCGATTCGACGTCGACGCGCAACGCTCGCCCGGCTCCAGACGGTCGGCGTTCATCGCCAGACACATCGAGCAACCCGGCTCGCGCCACTCGAAGCCGGCGGCGAGAAAAATCTTGTCGAGCCCTTCGGCCTCGGCCTGCTCCTTGACGATGCCCGAGCCCGGCACGACCATCGCCAGCTTGACGTTGGCGGCCTTCCGCTTGCCCTTGACGACGGCGGCAGCGGCGCGCATGTCTTCGATGCGCGAGTTCGTGCACGAGCCGATGAAGACCTTGTCGATCGCGATCTTTTCGATCGGCGTGCCAGCGCGCAGGCCCATGTAGGCCAATGCCTTTTCCATGCCGTTGCGCTTGACCGGGTCGGCTTCGTTGGCCGGATTCGGCACGGCAGCGCCGACCGGCAGCACCATTTCCGGCGACGTGCCCCAGGTGACCTGCGGCTGGATGCCGGCGGCGTCGATCTCGATCACGGCACCGAACGTGGCGCCGGCATCGCTGCGCAGCGTCTTCCAGTACGCGACGGCGGCATCCCAGTGCGCCGGCTTCGGCGCATACGGACGGCCTCGCACGTACTCGATGGTCTTGTCGTCGACGGCGACCAGGCCGGCGCGCGCACCGCCTTCGATCGCCATGTTGCACAAGGTCATGCGGCCTTCCATCGACAGGTCTTCGATCGCCTCGCCGGCGTATTCGATGACATGGCCGGTCCCGCCGGCGGTGCCGATGCGGCCGATGATCGCCAGCGTGATGTCCTTCGCCGTGACGCCCGGACCCACATGACCATTGACGCGGATCAGCATGGTCCTGGCTTTCTTCAGCACCAGCGTCTGCGTCGCCAGCGCGTGCTCGACTTCCGAGGTGCCGATGCCGAACGCCAGCGCGCCGAACGCGCCGTGCGTGGAGGTGTGCGAGTCGCCGCAGACCACGGTCATGCCCGGCAGCGTCGCGCCCTGCTCGGGACCGATGACGTGGACGATGCCCTGGCGGCGGTCCATCAGATCGAACTTGGTGATGCCGAACGCGGCGCAGTTGGCGTCCAGCGCGTCGAGCTGCGCGCGCGAGATCGGGTCCTTGATGCCCTTGGCGCGATCGACGGTCGGCACGTTGTGGTCCGGCACCGCGAGATTCGCGGCCAAGCGCCAGGGCTGACGATGGTTCAGGCGCAGGCCGTCGAAGGCTTGCGGGCTGGTCACTTCATGGACCAGGTGACGGTCGATGTAGATCAGGGCCGAGCCCGCGCCAAGATCGCTGACCACATGGTCGGCCCAGATCTTGTCGTACAGCGTCCTCGGCTTGTCGTTGCTGCTCATCGCGGCCTCTCCTGCATGCAATGGGTGCGAAAGTGGCCGGCATTCTAGGAGTGCGTCATCCATAACTCCAATGAATCGTTTTCATAAAGTGCATTCCAATGCAGAATGAGAGCATGGAGACCCAGTTTCTCGCCGCCTTCGTCGAGATCGCCGATTGCGGCTCGTTCACGCAGGCCGCCGAAGCGCTGCATCTGTCGCAGCCGGCGATCAGCAAGCGCATCACCGCGCTCGAAGCGCAGATCGGCCATGCGCTGTTCGACCGCGTCGGCCGCCGCGTCACGCTGACCGATGCCGGCCGCACCCTGCTGCCGTACGCGAAGAAGACGCTGCAGGACATCGAGGACGGCAAGCGCGCGCTGTCGAACCTGCACGAGGAAGTCGCCGGCCGCCTGTCGTTCGGCACCAGCCATCACATCGGCCTGCACCGCCTGCCGCCGGTGCTGCGCGCGTACACGCTGCAGTACCCGAACGTCGACCTCGACATCCACTTCATGGATTCGGAAGTCGCCTGCGAGGCCGTGCTCGCCGGCAAGCTCGAACTCGGCATCGTCACATTGCCGACCGCGCCGCTGCCGCAGCTCGAACAGCGCCTCGTCTGGCCGGACCCGATGGTCGTCGTCGTCGCCGCCCAGCATCCGCTCGCCGGCCGCCGCAACGTCGCGCTGCGCGAGCTCGCCGAACATCCGGCGGTGCTGCCGGACGAAGCGACGTACACGCATCGCATCGTCACCGCCGAACTCGAACGCCAGGGCGTCGCGCCGCGCGTGCGGCTGGCGACCAACTATCTCGAAACGCTGAAGATGCTCGCCGGCATCGGCCTGGGCTGGAGCGTGCTGCCGGCGTCGATGCTCGACGAGACGCTGCGCGAAGTTGGCGTGCGCGGTCTTGCGCTGCACCGCGAGCTGGGTCTGGTCTGGCATCAGCGGCGAACGCTGTCGGGGGCGGCGCGTGCGCTGCTGACGCAGTTGCCGGCGGTGGATGCCTGAAAAGCCAAGTCCATCATCGCGAGAAGCGCAGCGACGAAGCCATCCGGCTCCGAAGCCTGATCGAGTCGCGACCTGGATTGCTTCGCTGCGCTCGCAATGACGATGCGGATGACGCAGAGTTTCCTAAAATGTGCGGCCCCCCAGGGCCTGACCGAGACCACGAGCAATGCATTCCACAACCGCGCTGATCGAACGCTATTACGCTGCCTTCAATGCCGGCGACTGGGAAACCTTCTTCGGCCTGCTGAGCGACGACGTCGCGCACGACATCAACCAGGGCACGCGCGAGACCGGCAAGGATGCCTTCAGGAAATTCATCGAGCGCATGAACCACAGCTACCGCGAGCAGATCGTCGACATCGTCGTGATGAGCCATGCCGACGGCGCGCGTGCCGCAACCGAGTACACCGTGCTCGGCCAATACCTGAAGACCGATACCGGCCTGCCGGAAGCGCGCGGCCAGACCTACCAGCTGCCCGGCGGCGCGTTCTTCGAGATCCGCGACGGTAAGGTCGCGCGCGTGACGAACTACTACAACCTCGAAGACTGGCTCAAGCAGGTCGCGGTCTGATGCTCGAGCTTCGCATAGAGCCACTACGCGGCGCGGCGATCGCGACGCGGCTGGACGCCCTCGCCGCGCTGCGCATCCGCGTCTTCCGCGACTGGCCGTATCTGTACGAAGGCACCGTCGAATACGAAGCGAAGTATCTGCAGATGTATGTGCACTGCCCGCGCAGCCTCGTCGTCCTCGTCCGGGACGGCGAGCGCTGCGTCGGTGCTTCGACCGTGCTGCCGCTCGCCGACGCGCCGCGCGACATGCAGCAGCCGTTTCTCGATGCCGGTCTCGATCTCGCGCCGATCGACTACTTCGGCGAGTCGGTGCTGTTGCGCGAATACCGTGGCCGCGGCATCGGCGTGAAGTTCTTCGAACTGCGCGAAGCGCATGCGCGCGAACTCGGCCTCACGCAATGCGCGTTCTGCGCGGTCAATCGCAGCGACGCCGATCCGCGCAAGCCGGTCGACTACGCCGGCAACGACGCGTTCTGGCACAAGCGCGGCTACCGCAAGGCCCCGGCGTTGCGCACGACCCTGTCGTGGCCGGACGTCGGCGAGACGGCGGCCAGCGACAAGCCGATGATCTTCTGGCTGCGCGATCTGCAGGCATCGTCATGAAACTCGCGCTCGCGCAGTTTCCGGTATCCGAGCCGCAGACCTGGCAGGACTTCGTCGCGCAGATCGAAGCGTGGGCCGCTGAAGCGGCCGGCGCCGGCTTGCTGGTGTTTCCCGAATACGCAGCGATGAGCCTCGCCGCGCTGTTCGATGCCGCCACGCGCGCCGATCTGCACGGCCAGGTCGAGGCCATGCAGACGCTGCGCGACGACTGGCTCGCGCTGCATCGCCGCCTCGCGCAGCAGCACGGCGTATACATCATTGCCGGAAGTTTCCCGTGGCGGCTCGCGCCGGACTGCGTCGTCAACCGCGCATGGTTCTGCGCGCCGCATGGCGGCGTCGGCTTTCAGGACAAGCAGATCATGACGCGCTTCGAGCGCGAGAGCTGGAACATCAGCGCGTCACCGCACAGCGGCCTCAAGGTGTTCCGCACCGCGCTCGGCATGATCGCCATCGACATCTGCTACGACGTCGAATTCCCGCTGCTCGCCCGCGCGCAGACCGAGGCCGGCGCCGAGCTGATCGTCGTGCCGAGCTGCACCGACACCGCCGCCGGCTATCACCGCGTACGCGTCGGCTGCCAGGCGCGCGCGCTGGAGAACCAGTGCCTGGTGGCGCAGGCGCCGCTCGTAGGCGCAGCGCCGTGGTCACCGGCGGTCGACATCAACGTCGGCCGCGCCGGCGTGTTCGGCCCGCCCGATCGCGGCTTTCCGGACTCCGGCGTGATCGTCGAAGGCCAATGGAATGCGGCGCGGTGGGTTTACGCCGACATTGATCTCGACAACGTGCTGAAGGTGCGTAACGAGGGACAGGTGTTCAACCACCGGCACTGGCACGAACAGGGGCAGACGGCGCTGCCGGCCATCGAGATCGTCGAACTGAGGACGCCATGAACACTCCTCCCGAGCTTCTCAAAGCCAGCGCCATCGCCGAAATGAAAGGCCACATGAAAGCTCACCTCTTGAATCCCGAAGCCATTCGCCTGTCAAAATCACTCGGCGCTGCGACGGGCCTGAAGGATTTGGGCTTTCACGTGTACACCGTGGCACCCGGGCGGGAATATTCGGAGTATCACCGTCACCTCTACGAAGAGCAGTGCTTCTACATTCTTTCCGGCACCGGCGAAGCCATCATTGACGAGAAGGCATACGCCATCGGCGCCGGCGACTTCCTGGGGTTCCCAAAAAATGGCACGGCGCACACCATATTGAATAATGGCGATGCGCCCCTGGTGTTCATCTGCGCGCGAGTGAACCTGGAGCAGGACGTCTGCGATTACCCCCGCAAGAAGAAGCGCCTCTACATGAACGGTGAAGAGGAAGCGCTGGTCGATTTCCAGGATATCCGGATCGAGCGTCCGGCTTGAAGACCCCAGTCGGATACGCGGAGCCAAAGCCGGCCTGCCGCGCGCCGCGCAAGGCAGCTTGCCCGCGCCGCCTTACGCAATGCGCGGCGTCTGCGGTTTCACGTCGGTGTTCTGCGCGCGATGGCGCAGCGCGTGGTCGATCAGCACCAGCGCCAGCATCGCCTCGCCGACCGGCGTCGCGCGCAGGCCCACGCAGGGATCGTGACGGCCGGTCGTGCGCACGTCGGTGGCCTGCCCGCTTTCGTCGATGCTCCTGCCGGGCGTCGTGATGCTCGACGTCGGCTTGATCGCGTAGCGCGCGTAGACGGTCTGGCCGCTCGAAATGCCGCCGGTGATGCCGCCGGAGTGATTGGCGAGAAAACCTTCCGGCGTCAGCTCGTCGCGATGCTCGGTGCCGCGCATCCGCGCCACCGCCATGCCGTCGCCGATCTCGACGCCCTTGACCGCGTTGATCGACATCAGCGCGTGCGCGATGTCGGCGTCGAGGCGATCGAACACCGGCTCGCCGAGGCCGGGCGGCACATTCGTGGCTTCGACGTAGAGTCTGGCGCCGATCGAATCGCCTTCGCTGCGCAGGCGGTCGATCAGCGCTTCGAGTTCGGGCACACGCGCCGGATCGGCGCAGAAGAACGGATTCTGCACCACCGCGCTCCAGTCGCGCTGCGCGCAGTGGATGTCGCCGATCTGCTCGATGCAGCCGCGGATCTCGATGCCGAACTTCTCGCGCAGCCACTTCTTCGCGATCGCGCCGGCGGCGACGCGCGCCGCGGTTTCGCGCGCGCTCGAGCGACCGCCGCCGCGATGGTCGCGGATGCCGTACTTCTGCACGTAGGCATAGTCGGCGTGGTTGGGCCGGAAGACCTGCTTGATCTTCTCGTAATCGTAGCTGCGCTGATCGGTATTGCGGATCAGCAGCGCGATCGGCGTGCCGGTGGTCCGGCCATCGAAGACGCCGGACAGGATCTCGACCCGGTCGCCTTCCTTGCGCTGCGTGACGTACTTCGACGTGCCCGGCTTGCGGCGGTCGAGGTCCGGCTGGATGTCGGCCTCGGACAATGCGAGCCCCGGCGGACAGCCGTCGACGACGCAGCCGATGCCGGCGCCGTGGCTCTCGCCGAAGCTGGTGACGCAGAACAGCTTGCCGAAGGTGTTTCCGGACATCGTTGCAGACTCTACTTGTAGTGCTCGACCAGATCGGCGCGCGAGATGATGAACACGCCGGCGTCGCTGCCGCCGCTTTCAGCGTCGAGCTCGGCCCAGGTGACTGGCAGATCCGGCCAGCGCGCTTCGAACTCGGCGACGCTGCCGCCGACCTCGCAGACCAGCCAGCCGTCGTTGGTCAGGTGGCGCGGCGCGTCGCGCAGGATACGCGCGACGATGTCCATGCCGTCGCCGCCGGCGGCCAGCGCCAGCTTCGGCTCATGGCGGTACTCGGCGGCGAGCGCCTTCCACTCGGTGTCCGGCACGTACGGCGGATTGCTGACGATGAGGTCGTAGACTTCGTTGACGAGGCCGCCGAAGACGTCGGACTTGATCGCGCGCACGCGGTTGCCGACGGCGTGCTTGCCGATGTTGCGCCGCGCGACGGCCAGCGCCTTGGCGCTGATGTCGGCGAGATCGACCTCGGCATTGTCGAACGCGGCCGCGCAGGCGATGCCGATGCAACCACTGCCGGTGCACAGATCGAGCACGCGCGCCGGCTCGGCCTGCAGCCACGGCGAAAAGCCGCGCCGGATCAGTTCGGCGATCGGCGAACGCGGAATCAGCACGTTCTCGTCGATTTCGAAATCGAGGCCGCAGAACTCGATGTGACCCAGCAGGTAGGCCGCCGGCTTGCGCGTGGTGACGCGCGCGCGCAGCAGCTTCAGCGCCGCGGCGCGCTCGCGCGCCGTGACATTGGATTCGAGATAGATCGCCGGCATGTCGGCCGGCAGGTGCAGCGCGTGCAGCACGAGATGGAACGCCTCGTCGAGCGCGTTGTCGGTGCCGTGGCCGAACACCAGGCCGGCCTCGCGGAAACGGCTCGCGCCCCAGCGCACGAGATCGCGCACGGTGACGAGGACATCGGTCTCCGCTGGACGGGAGGCGGCGATACGACGCGGCATGAGCTTCGGCGCGGCTGGCGGCGCGGCTGGTCTGGGGGCGCGAATTATGCGGTGTGCCGTTGCGGGCCGACAAACACGTCGATCCTGCTGGCGGCTGCGCAGGCCTATGGGATAATGGGCACCGACATCGCGTGGCGATGTCGTCAGACGACCTCCCGCCCGACCGGATCCCCAGATGTCCTCAGAATCCTCCGCCAACCGCGGCCTGCTGCTCGTCGTGGCCAGCGCGGCCGCGCTCGCCATCGGCGTGCTCGCCGCGTTCTGGCTGCAGACGCCGGCAACGGTCGCTCTGCAGTCCGGCACGATGCTGCCGCAGCCGCGCGCACTCGGCGAGTTCCGGGCCGTCGACCAGGACGGCGCGGCCGGCAGCCGCAGCCGGTTCGAAGGCCGCTGGACCGTCGTTTTCCCGGGATTCACCTCGTGTCCGGACGTCTGCCCGACGACGCTGGCGCTGCTGAAGAACGTCCAGGCCGGCCTCGGCGACGACGCGGGCAAGCTGCGCGTCGTCTTTCTGTCGGTCGATCCGGAACGCGACACGCCGGCCCGGCTCAAATCGTACGTGCAGTACTTCGATCCGTCGTTCGAGGCGCTGGTCGCCGAGCCGGAGCAGCTGAAAACGCTCGCGCAGATGCTCGGCGTGGCCTACGCCAAGGTGCCGGGCGCGACGCCGGAGACGTACACGATGGATCATTCGGCGGCGCTGATCGTGCTCGATCCGCAGGCGCGCATCGTCGGCTATCTGACGCCGCCGTTCGACAGCGCCAAACTGATCGCCGATCTGCGCGCGATCATCGACCGCTCCTGATCATCTCCTCCCGGTTCCGACCGCAAGGCTTTCTCTCCCATGACCCCGGCGCCCGATCCTTCCAGCGATGCGAGCCTTGCCGACCGCGCCTTCGTCGCGCTGCAGCTGTGCCTGCCGACGCGCTGGTTGTCGCTGCTCGTCTTCAGGCTGACGCAGATCCGCCACTGGGGCTTCAAGAACGCGCTGATCCGCGTCTTCCTGCGCGGCTATCCCATCGACCTGACGGAAGCCGAACACGAGCGCATCGAGTGCTACGACAGCTTCAACCACTTCTTCACGCGCGCCCTGAAGCCGGGCGCACGGCCGCTGCCGGACGATGCGAGGGCGTTCGTCAGCCCGGTCGACGGCACGGTCAGTCAGCTCGGCACGATCGGCGCAGACCGCATCATCCAGGCCAAGGGGCACAGCTACAGTCTCTACGATCTGCTGCCGGGCGACGCGGACGCCCGGGATTTCGTCGGCGGCGAGTTCTGCACGATCTATCTGGCGCCGTACAACTACCACCGCATCCACATGCCGACCGCCGGCAAGCTGCGGCACTGGACCTACGTGCCCGGCCGCCTGTTCAGCGTCAACGCCGCGACGGCGCGCGTGCTGCCGAACCTGTTCACGCGCAACGAGCGCCTCAACGCGCGCTTCGATACGCCGGCCGGGCCGTTCGTGCTGTCGATGATCGGCGCGCTGTTCGTCGGCTCGCTGGAAACGGTCTGGTCCGGGCGCGTCACGCCGCCGCACCTGCGCCGCCCGAACGACGGCGGCCAGTACACGACGATGCAGCCGGTCGAGCTTGAACGCGGCGCCGAGATGGGCCGTTTCAACATGGGCTCGACCGTGATCCTGCTGGCGCCGCCGGGCGCGGTCGACTGGGCCGCCGGCCTGCAGCCAGGCCGATCGGTCCGCCTCGGCCAGCCGCTCGGCCGCTGGCGCGGCGAAGGCGCTTGAAGCAAGGGGCGCAACGCTCGACACTGCGCGAGAACTTCCGGCCGAATCCGCGGCTCTAAGGCGCAAGACAAGGTCCACGACAGTCCCCCACTCCGGATGAACGCAATGACGCGATCGCGCCCCGTGCGCTGCCTGCTGCCGCTCGCTGTCGCCGCACTGGTTCTCTGCAGCGGCCGGGCCGGCGCCGTCGCGACCTCCGCGCTCGACCTGCCGCAGCTCGGCGAACCAGCCGACAACACCCTGTCGCCGGCACAGGAACGCGCGCTCGGCGCCCGCGTCACGGCCGAGCTGTATCACGAAAACTACACGCTCGAAGACCCGGAGCTGATCGATTACATCAATGCGATCGGCTACAAGCTGGCGGGCGCCAGCATGACGCCGCCGCCGCCGCTGACGATCTTCATCGTGCAGGACCCGCGCATCAACGCCTTCGCCCTGCCCGGCGGCTACATGGGCATCAACGCCGGCACGCTGCTGGCGGCCGACAACGAGAACGAACTGGCCGGCGTCATGGGCCACGAACTTGCGCACATCACGCAGCGCCATATCGCGCGCGCCGCCGAGGACACCGAAGTCGGCACCATCGCCACCTGGTTGGCCGTGATCGCCGCCATCATCGCCGGCTCATCCAACCCCGACGTGGTGATGGGCGCGCTGGCCATCGGTCAGGGCATCAACTACCAGCGCCAGGTCAGCTACACGCGCGCGCACGAGCAGGAAGCCGACCGCATCGGCATCCAGACCATGGCCGCCGCCGGCTTCGATCCGAACGGCATGGCGAGCTTCTTCAGCAAGCTGCAGCAGCAGTCGCGCCTGTACGGCAACGGCATTCCGGAAATCCTGCTCACGCATCCGCTGAGCACCAACCGCATGGCGGAAGCCGCCGCGCGCGCCGCCGAGCTGCCGGCGGTCCATCACGAGGATTCACCCGAATTCGTGCTGATGCGCGCCCGCGCCCGCGTACTGTCAGCCGATCGCCCCGGCGAGGCGCTCGACTATTTCGCCAACGAAATCAAGGCGGGCCGCGATACGCTCGAGAACCGCTACGGCCTGGCGTTCGCACAGCTGCAGCAGAGCCAGATCATTGCCGCGATGCAGACGCTGGCACCGCTCGTCACCCGCTACCCGAAGCAGGCCAACGTGCAACTGCTCAACGCCACGCTGCTGGCGCAGAACGGCCGCATCGCGCCGGCGCTCGACGCCTATCAGCGCATCCTGCAGTCGTACCCGGCTTACGCGCCGGCGATGCTGGGCTATGCCGAAGCGCTGATGAACGCCGGCAAGCCCGGCGAAGCGCGCCAGTACCTGCTCTCGCACGAGCAGGCCCAGGGCACGCAGCTGGCGACCTACCAGCTGCTCGCGCAGGCGGCGCGGGAAAGCGGCAACCTCGCCGAATCGGCGTACCAGATGGGGACTTATCTGCAGCTGCGCGGCGACCCGGGCAGCGCGCTCGCCCAGATCGACGCCGGTCTGCGCCTGCCCGACCTGACGCCGCAGCAGCGCTCGCGCCTCGTCGCCAAGCGCACCGAAATGCGCAACGCGCTGCCGGACGCCGGGCACTGATCAGCGCTTCAGCAACCCGGCTTCGTACAGCCAGTCGCGGCAATCGCGCAGCATGCTCTCGAGCGTCTGCGGGCGGTAGCCGAGTTCCTGCTGTGCACGCCGGCTGCTGCAGTACAGATTCTCGGCGAGCAGCGCCACCGCGTCGCGCGTGATGTCCGGCTCGCGGCCGAACAGCGGCGCCGCCCACTCCTCGATCGTCGCGTAGCCGAGCAGCACCGGCGTCGGCAGACGCAAGGGACGGCGGCGCACGCCGAGCAGGCGTGCGATCTCGCGTACCAGGCCGACATAGCTGGCCTGCGCGCCGCCGAGCAGATAGTTCGCGCCGATCTGGCCGCGTTCGGCCGCCGCAACATGCGCCTTGGCGACTTCCCGCACATGGCAGAAGCTGCCGCCGCCGGCCGGCATCGCCGGCACGCGGTGCTGCTGCACCAGCCGGAACAGGCGCGACCATGTCGCCGTATCGTAGGGACCGATGATGTTCGACGGATTGATGATGACGGCCGGCAGGCCGGCGCTGATGCCCTTGCGCACTTCACGCTCGGCGAGTGCCTTGCTGCGGACGTAGTTGATCGTCGCCGTGCTGCCGCGCGTCGGCGTGTCCTCGGTGATCGTGCCGCCGTGCACGCCGTAGGCGACGATGCTCGAGGTGTGCACGAAGCGCCGGACGCGCGCTTCCAGCGCGGCGCGCACCATGTTGCGGGTCCCGCGCACGTTGACCTTGATCTGCTCGATGTGCGTGCGGCTCCACATGCTGGTATTGCCGGCGACGTGGAAGACGCAGTCGATCCCAGCGGGGATGACACCGCGCAGGGTACGGTGGTCGGTGACGTCGCCGAACGCGCGGCGCAGCCGCGGGTAGCGCGCCAGCGGCGCGACGTCCGACGAACTGCGATGCAGGGCGATGATCTCCCAGCCCCGCCGATGCAGCTCGTCGATCAGGTTGAGGCCGACGAATCCCGTCGCCCCAGTGACGAACGCCGTCTTCGTCAAGCGTTCTCTCCTCCGCTGACGTCATTTGTTTGTCGCCGTAGTCTAGCAGCGTCGGTCCTGCCCGCTTCAACCGAGGCGGATAGCCTCGTCGATCGGCGTGATCGTGCCCCAGCGCTTGCAACTCGGACACTGCCAGAACTGCTGGCGCGGCGAAAAACCGCAGTTGCCGCATTGATAGCGCGGCGAGCTTTCCATCAGCCGGCGAATCGCCTGACGCAGGCTGGCGGCGGGCTTGTCCAGGCCCGCGGCGATCACCGCGGGCTGCTTTTCCAGCACTTCCAGGAATTGCGCCAGCACCGCGCGGCTCGGACGCACTTCGAGCCCCTCGGCGAGACGATCCATCGGATCGAGGCCCTCGTCGGCGAGCAGCCGCGCCTCCGCCACATACGGCAGGCTGCTCGGCGAAATTTCCTTGGCGTCGCTGAGAAACTGCAGATAGCCCTCGGCATGGCCGGTCTTCTGCGAGCAGCGGTACAGCGGCTCGATGACGTCCGGCAGGAAGCGGGGATCGAGCTGGAATGCCCGCAGATAGGCTTGCGCCGCCGCGGCGAAATCGCCGCTGCCTTCCGCAAGCGCGCCAAGCAGCAGATGCGCGCGCACGCAGTCCTTGTCTTCGCCGGCGGCCTTGCGGGCGTGATGGACGGCATCCTCGACGTTCTTCGCGCGCCGCGCCTCGTCGGCGATCTCGCATTCGTACTGGGCGATCAGTGCGCGCTTGGACTCGCCCTGCGCGGCTTCCAGGCGGCGTGCCGCGGCGATGGCGTGCGCCCAGTCGCGTCCCTGCTCGTAGATGATACGAATCTGGTCGAGCGACTCGGTGACGTAATGACCGTCGGCGACCAGTTTCTCGAACTGCGTCTCGGCGTGGTCCATGACGCCGGCGCGCATGTAGTCGAACGCCAGTTCGCGGCGCACCTGGGCCTGCACGTCCGGTCCCAGCCCCGGCCGCGACAGCAGCGCCTCGTGGATGCGTAGCGCGCGATCGATCTCGCCGCGCTTGCGGAACAGATTGCCCAGCGTCAGATGCAACTCGACCGTCGAATGATCGATTTCAGCGACCTGCGTCAGCGCCGCGATCGCCTGATCGGGATCATCCGAGGCCAGGCGGGTCAGCAAGCCGCCGAGCTGCTCGGGCGGAATCGCCCGGGCGGCGCCGGCCGCCGGCTTGGCGCGGCGGCCAAGCACCCAGCCCAGAACCAGACCCAGCGGCAACAGCAGCCAGGTGAACAGAGAGTCGAGCATGTCAGCGGATTTCGCCGGGAGCGACGGGCAGATTACGCAGAGTGCGCAGTTCGCCTTCAGCCTCGCGCAACTGCTTGCGCAGGCGTCTGAGTTCAAGGCGCATGCTGAACAGGCGGCCGGATACGGCGACGATCGTGAGCGCAATGCCGATCGAGAACGCCGCGATCAGAACGGCGATCAGCGGAAATTCGGACGTACCGAACAGATAATTGAACTGCACCGGCTGCGCATTGAAATAACCGATCGAAGCACCGATCACGAGAATCACCAGCAGCACGATCAGAACGGCGAGCCGGGTCATGGGTAGAGCCTCAGGCAGCCCCCGCCGTCGATGATGCCGCCGCCGGCACCGATGCGGCGGCCGCTTCCTCGGCCGCCAGCGCGTTGACGCGCTCACGCATTTCCTTGCCGGGCTTGAAGTGCGGCACGCGTTTCGGCGGAATCTGCACCGGCTCGCCGGTCTTCGGATTGCGCCCGACGCGCGCGGGACGATGATGCAGCGCAAAGCTGCCGAAACCACGGATTTCGACACGCTCGTCACGAGCCAGCGCATTGCTGATCTGGTCCAGGACCAGCTTGACGGCGAGCTCGACGTCCTTGTGCATCAGGTGCGTCTGCTTCGCCGCCAGCTGCTCGATAAGCTCGGACTTCGTCATAAGTGTCGGAACCAAAAGCGATTTGACACGCCAACAATAGTTAAAAAAAAAGGGCTGCGCAAGCGCAGCCCTCTCATTTTTCCCTGACAATCCGGGAAGATAGGCGCCAAACTTAACTGACGGAGCCCATGACTGGAGGCTTCATCAATTGTTGTTGCCGCCGATCTGTTCCTTCAGCAGGTCGCCCAGGCTGGTCTTGCCGGTCGACGCGTTGCGGCTGTACTCCGCGACGGCCTCCTGCTCTTCCTGGATTTCCTTCTCGCGAACCGACAGCAGCACCGTGCGGCTCTTGCGGTCGACGCCGATGAAGCGCGCCTCGAGCGTGCCGCCTTCGCTGATGAGCTTGGTCGCATCGTCGACGCGGTCGCGCGACAGATCGCCGGACTTGATGTAGCCCTCGACGCCGTTGCCGAGATCGATCACCGCGCCGCGCGCGTCGACCGACTTGGCCGTGCCCTTGACGATGGTGCCCTTGGTGTTCTTGGCGATGAACTCCGACAGCGGGTCCTGCTGGACCTGCTTGACGCCCAGCGAGATGCGCTCGCGCGCGCCGTCGATCGCCAGCACCACGGCGTCGAGTTCCTGGCCCTTCTGGTAACGACGGACCGCAACTTCGCCCGGCTCGTTCCAGTCGAGATCCGACAGGTGGACGAGGCCGTCGATGCCGCCATCGAGACCGATGAAGATGCCGAAGTCGGTGATCGACTTGATCGCGCCGTGCACGCGGTCGCCCTTCTGGTGGTTCTGCGCGAACTCTTCCCACGGATTCGGACGGCACTGCTTCATGCCGAGCGAGATGCGGCGGCGCTCGCCGTCGATGTCGAGGATCATGACTTCGACTTCGTCGCCGACCTGCACGACCTTGGCCGGGTTGACGTTCTTGTTGGTCCAGTCCATTTCCGAAACGTGGACCAGGCCTTCGACGCCCGGTTCGATCTCGACGAACGAGCCGTAATCGGTGATGTTGGTGACCTTGCCGAACAGGCGGGTGCGTTCCGGATAACGACGTTCGATGTCGCTCCACGGATCGGCGCCCAGCTGCTTGAGACCCAGCGACACGCGGCGACGCTCGCGGTCGTACTTGAGAACCTTGACTTCGATTTCCTGGCCGACCTGCACGACTTCGGCCGGATCCTTGACGCGCTTCCACGTCATGTCGGTGATGTGCAGCAGGCCGTCGATGCCGCCGAGGTCGACGAACGCGCCATACTCGACGAGGTTCTTGACGACGCCCTTGAGCACCACGCCTTCCTGCAGGTTGGCGAGGAGGCTGTCGCGCTCGGCTGAGTATTCGGCCTCGAGCACTTCGCGGCGCGAGACGACGACGTTGTTGCGCAGCTTGTCGAGCTTGATGACCTTGAACTCGAGCGGCTTGCCTTCGAGATACGAGGTATCGCGGACCGGACGGACGTCGACCAGCGAGCCCGGCAGGAACGCGCGGACCGTGCCGATGTCGACGGTGAAGCCGCCCTTGACCTTGCCGGTGATGATGCCGATGACGGTCTCTTTGCCCTCGAACGCCTTGCCCAGGCGCTCCCAGGTCTTGATGCGCTCGGCCTTTTCCTTCGAGAACTTGGTCTCGCCGAAGCCGTCCTCAACGGTTTCCAGCGCCACTTCCACGTCGTCGCCCGGAGCGACCTTCAGTTCGCCGTCGACCAGGAACTCGGAAACCGGAATGACGCCTTCCGACTTCAGGCCTGCGTCGACGATCACGACATCGGGCTTCACAGCCAGCACGCGCGCATTGACGATCGTGCCGGACTGCATGGACTGGCCGCCCTTGAGGCTGGCCTCAAACAACTCAGCGAAACTCTCGCTCATCTAAAACACTCTTGAAATGGATGATTCCCCGCGCCTCGTGCTTGGGGTCCTGTCGGGTAAAAAACGGCTCGCATCCTTGCTCGCCGGCCAAAAGCCCGGGCTCGTGCCCGCGGCCAATGTTCTGTTCCGCGCGAAAACGGCTTCAGACGATGCCGGACCGCCGCAGCAGGGCTTCCACTCGTGCCAGCACCTCGGCCGGGGAAAGTCCCGTCGTATCAACGACTTCAGCCCCATCCGCCGGCCTCAGGGGGGCGATGGGGCGATGGCGGTCGCGCTCGTCGCGGGCCCGTATCTCCTCGCGAAGGGGGGCGAGTTTAGCCTCTATCCCCTTTGCGCTCAACTGCTTGAGCCGGCGCTGCGCGCGCTCGTCGGCGCTCGCGTCCATGAAGATTTTCAGCCGCGCATCGACAAACACGATGGTGCCCATGTCGCGGCCGTCGGCGATCAGGCCCGGCGCCGCGCGAAAATCGCGCTGCCGCTGCAGCAGCGCCTCACGCACCGCCGGCTGTGCCGCGATCAACGAGGCCAGCGCGCCGGTCGATTCCTTGCGTACGTCGTGCGTCCAGTCCTCGCCGCCAACGATGATCGCCTCGTCGTCCTCCGTGGCGCCGACGAAGCGGATCTCGAGCGTCGGCGCGAGTTGCGCGAGCGTCGCGCTGTCGTGCAGATCGACATCGCGACGATGCGCGGCCAGCGCCAGGATGCGGTACAGCGCGCCGCTGTCGAGGCGGTGCCAGCCGAGCCGCTCGGCCAGCCAGCGTGTCACCAGCCCTTTGCCGACGCCGCTCGGGCCGTCGACCGCGATGACGGGCGCGGCAGTCCGCGGCTCTGGCGACGTCGTCGATGGCATGCCCGCTCAGCCCGAAGTCAGCGCGGCCAGCCGCGCGAAGTAGTCCGGGAAAGTCTTGGCGACGCAGCCCGGATCGTTGATGCGCACTGGTACTCCGCCGCAGGCGACCAGCGAGAAGCTCATCGCCATGCGGTGGTCGTCGTAGGTGTCGATCGTCGCCGCGCGCAGCGCCTGCGGCGGGCTGATGCGCAGGAAATCGGCGCCGGCCTCGACGCCGGCGCCCAGCTTCTCCAGCTCCGCCGCCATCGCCGCGATGCGGTCGGTTTCCTTGACGCGCCAGCTGCCGATGTTGCGCAGCACACTGAGGCCATCGGCGAACAGCGCGACGACGGCGACGGTCATCGCCGCGTCGGGAATGTGGTTGAAGTCGGCGTCGATCGCCTTCGGCCTGAAGCCGGCGGCAAGGCCCGGCGAACGCACCTCGGTCCAGTCTTCGCCTTGCGTGACGTCGGCGCCCATCGCCGCCATCACCTCGGCGAAGCGCACATCGCCCTGCAGGCTGCCGCGGCCCATGCCGTAGACGCGCACCGGCCCGCCGGCCAGCGCGCCGAGCGCGAGGAAGTAAGAGGCCGACGAGGCATCGCCTTCAACGGCGAACGCGCCCGGTGCGCGATAGCGCGTACCGGCGACAACGGTGAAGCGCGGCGTGCCGGCGGCGCTGAGCGAGCGCTCGACGTCGACGCCGAAGCGCTGCATCAGCGCGATGCTCAGGTCGATGTACGGCTTGGAGATCAGCTCACCCTCGACCTCGACCACCAGATCGTGCTCGCGCGCCAGCAACGGCGCCGATTGCAGGATGCCGGTCAGGAACTGGCTCGACGCGTCGCCGCGCACGCGCACCGGCTGCGTCGCGCGTGCCTGCGCCGGCTCGATCAGCAGCGGTGGAAAGCCGTCCTTTTGCAGATAGCCGATACGTGCGCCGAGCGGTCGCAGCGCATCGACCAGATCGCCGATCGGCCGCTCGTGCATGCGCGGCACGCCGGACAGGCGGTAGCGGCCGTCCATGAAAGCCAGCACGGCGACGAGCGTGCGGATCGACAGCCCGGAATTGCCGACGAAGAGGTCCGCCTCGCGGCGCGGAAACCGCGGCGCGCCACGCACACACCAGCCGGCTTCGCCTTCATCCGCCAGCGGCACGCCACACGCTTTCAGCGCCTCGCGCATCACGCGCGTGTCGTCGGAATCGAGCAGGCCGGTCAGCCGCGTTTCGCCTTCCGACAGCGCCGCCAGCAGCAACGCGCGGATCGATACGCTCTTGGAACCGGGCAGGCGCAGCTCGCCTCGCGCCGCGCGGATCGGGGCGAGATCGAGGACCCCGGCGGATTCGTATTGCACGGCGCTCATTCGATCTGCGCCAGATGGCGTTCGCGCGCAGCCCGCGCGCGTGCGAAGACCTCGCGCAACTCGTCCCAGCGTTCTTCACGCATCAGCTGGCGGATCTGCTGCAATTCCTCGATCTGCCGGTCGAGCAGTTCGCCGACCGCGCCGGCATTGGCGCGCACGATGTCGTGCCACATCTGCGCCGAGCTGGACGCGATGCGGGTGAAATCGCGAAAGCCGCCGCCGGCGTTCGGGAAGATCGCGTCGCTGTGCTCGAGGCGCGCCAGCATGTCGACGAAGCTGTAGGCGATCACGTGCGGCAGATGCGAGGTCGCCGCGAAGATCGCGTCGTGCCCGGCGGCGTCCATCTCGACGACGCGCGCGCCGAGCGCCTGCCACAGCTTCGTCACCAGCGCCTTCGCCGCCGGCGCCTGCGCGGCGTGTGGCACGACGATGACGCGGTGATTGCGGAACAGATCGGCGACGCTGTTGGCGACGCCGCTCTTCTCGGTGCCGGCGATCGGATGCGCCGGCACGAACCACGACGGCAGCGCGCCGCAGACCGCCTCGACCTCGCGCAGCACCGATTGCTTGGTGCTGCCGACATCGGTGACGACGGCGTCGGGCTTCAGCCCCGGCAAACAGGCGCGCAAGGCCTCGCCCGTACGCAGCACCGGCACCGCGAGCACGACGAGATCGGCACCGCGCACCGCGGCCTCGGCGCTCTCGTGGACGTGATCGACGACGTCGAGCTTCATCGCCGCCTGGCGCTGCGCGGGGTCCGGATCGAAACCGGAGATGCGCCCCACCTCACCCGCCGCGCGCACGGCGCGCGCGAACGAGCCGCCGATCAGGCCGAGACCGACGACGGCGAGATGGCGGACGCTCACGGCCTCAGCGCTCCGCGAGCACGGCTTCGAGTGCTTCGAGGAAGCGGTCGTTCTCTGCTTCGGTGCCGATCGACACGCGCAGGAACGTCGGCATTTCGTACGAGGCCAGCGGGCGCACGATGACGCCCTGCTCGAGCAGGCCCTGGTGAATGGGTTTGGCGTCGCGGCCGAAGTCGATGGCGATGAAGTTCGCCTGCGACGGTAGCGTCCTGAGACCGAGCTTGCCAAGCTCGACGGCAAGCCGCGCGCGCTCGCGCACGTTCAGCTCGACGGAGCGCGCCACATAGTCCTGGTCGTCGAGCGCGATCTCGGCGGCGAGCAGCGCGAGGCTGTTGTTGTTGAACGGCTGGCGCACGCGGTTCAGCATGTCGGCCAGCGCCGCGCTCGACAGCGAGTAGCCAGCGCGCAGGCCGGCCAGACCATAGGCCTTCGAGAACGTGCGGAACACGATCAGGTTCGGGTAGCGATCGAGCCAGGCGCGCGTCGGCGGGCGCAGCGCCGGATCGAGGTATTCGAAGTATGCCTCGTCGAGCGCGACGACGACGTCGGCCGGCGTCCGTTCGAGGAACGCTTCGATCTCGGCCGGCGCGAGCACCGTGCCGGTCGGATTGTTCGGATTGGCGATGAACACCAGCGCCACGTCGGGATTGGCCTTCAGCGCCGCCAACATCGCCGGCAGGTCGTGACCGTAGGGCTGCGCATCGCCAGCCGGAAGCGCCGGCACGACGACGGCGCGCGCATCCTGCGCCTGGGTAATGATCGAGTACACCGCGAACGCGTGCGCCGAATACAGCGCGGCGCGGCCCGGGCCGAGGAACACGCGGCCGAGCAGCTCGATGATGTCGTTCGAGCCGTTGCCGAGCGTGATGCGCTCGAGCGCGATGTCGTGCAGCGCCGCGATCTTCTTCTTCAGGCGGTGACCGCTGCCGTCCGGATACAGCGCGAGATTGTCCTGTGCGACCGCTGCGGCGAGCGCCGCCCTGACCCTGGCGCTGGGGCCGAGCGGGTTCTCGTTCGACGCGAGCTTGATCGCGTTCGACACGCCGAGCCGGCGCTGCAGCTCGTCGATCGGCATGCCCGGTGAATACGCCTCGAGGCCCAGCACGCCGCGCGCGGCGTGGCGCAGCGTTTGATCGGAGGTCGGATCGTTCATCTGATTTTCTGCACCCATGGCATCGGCACTCACATCACGGCGCGCGGATACGAGCCGAGGATCTTGAAGAAGGCGGCGCTCGATCGTACGGTCTCGAGCACGCCGCGCACCTTGGCGTCGGCCTCGTGGCCGGCGAAGTCGACGAAGAAGTAATAGTCCGGCACGACCGAGCCCTTGACCTGCCGCGATTCGAGACGCGTCAGATCCAGGCCGTTGTCGGCGAACGGCTGCAGCAGCTTGAACAGCGCGCCCGGCTGGTTGCGATGCGCGGTCATCACGATCGAGGTGATGTCGTCGCCGGTCGACGCCGGCTCGTGCCGGCCGATGATCAGGAAGCGGGTGTTGTTGCTCGGATCGTCCTCAATGTTCGAGGCGAGGATGTTGAGGCCGTTCAGGCGGCCGGCCTGCAGCGAGGCGATCGCCGCGACGCCCTGGCCTTCCGCCGCCGCGCGGCGCGCCGCCTCACCGTTGCTGGCGACTTCCTCGCGCCGCGCGCGGCCGAGATGCGCGTCGAGCCACTTGCGGCACTGCGCGAACGACTGCGGGTGCGAGTAGACCTTGGCGATCGCGGCCGGATCGGTCTCGGCCGACAGCAGCTGGTGGTGGATGCCGAGCGTAACCTCGCCGCAAATGCGCAGCTGCGTGTGCACCAGTTCGTCGAGCGTGTTGCTGACGACGCCGCCGATCGAGTTGGCGACCGGCACGACGCCGTAGTCGGCGGCGCCGGTCTCGACGTCGCGGAAGATCTCGTCGATGGCCCGCGTCGCGCGCGCCGTCACGCTGTCGCCGAAGTGCTTCTGCACGGCCGCCTGCGTGTACGTGCCTTCCGGGCCGAGGTAGGCGATCGTCAGCGGCGACTCGAGCGACAGGCAAACCGACATGATCTCGCGCATCAGGCGCGCGATGGTCTCGTCGGTCAGCGGGCCGCCGCCGGCGCGGTTGCGCTTTATCGCCCGGCGCAGCACTTCGGCCTCGCGCGACGGCCGGTAATGGTTGCCGGTGTCGCCCGAGCGCTGCTTGATGTGCGCGACCTCGAGCGCGATGCGCGCGCGCTGCGAGATCAGCGCCTGAATCTGCTCGTCGAGCGCATCGATCTGCGCGCGCGCTTCGGCGAGGGTCTGCGGCACCTTCATCGGGATTTCCGGAGCAAAGACAAAGGCCGAGAATTTTACGCGGCCTTCGGCAAGAAAACGACTTTTTTACCGCAGATTCCGCAGATTCCACCGATTTCGAAAGCGGATTCGCCCCGTCCAATCGGTGTGATCTGCGAATTCTGCGGTTAACGCTTTTGCTTTCCCGGAAGGCTCAGCGCGCAGCGATCACGCGCGTCGCCAGCACGCCCGGGATCGCCGCGATCTCCTGCGCCGCCTCGGCCGGCACAGCCGAGTCGAGATCGACGATGGTGTACGCCAGGTCGCCGCGCGACTTGTTGAGCAGATCGGCGATGTTGAGCTGGCGTCTGGCGAGCGCGGTCGAAATCTGGCCGACCATGTTCGGCACGTTCTCGTTGACGATGCACAGGCGCGTCTTGCCCGGCAGCAGCGGCATCTGCGCCTCGGGGAAATTCACCGAATTGCGGATCGTGCCGAGTTCGAGGAACTCGCGGATCTGGTCGGCGACCATCACCGCGCAGTTGTCCTCGGCCTCCCCGGTCGACGCACCGAGATGCGGCGTGGCAATGACCTTCGGATGGCCTTTCAGCGCGTTCGACGGAAAGTCGCAGGCGTAGGCGTGCAGGTGGCCGGCGTTCAGCGCTTCGATGACGGCGGCTTCGTCGATGATCGCGTCGCGCGCGAAGTTGAGGATCACGCCCTGCTTCTTCATCAGGCGGATGCGGTCAGCATTGATCAGGCCGCGCGTCGCGTCGAGCAGCGGCACGTGCACCGAGATGAACTGCGATTTCGAGACGAGGTCGTCGACCGACAGCGCCTGGCGCACGCCGGAGTTCAGCTGCCAGGCGTTCTGCACCGTCATCGCCGGATCGTAGCCGTAAACCGTCATGCCGAGCTCGAGCGCGGCGTTGGCGACCTTGACGCCGATCGCGCCAAGGCCGATGACGCCGAGCGTGCGGCCCGGCAGCTCGAAACCGACAAACTTCTTCTTGCCGGCCTCGACGGCCTCGTGCATGGCCTTGTCATCGCCGTCGAGCTTCTTCACGAAGTCCAGCGACTGCGGAATGTTGCGCGCGGCCAGGAACAAGGATGCGAGCACCAGTTCCTTCACGGCGTTGGCGTTGGCGCCCGGCGCGTTGAACACCGGCACGCCGCGCTTGCTCATCGCCGCGACCGGGATATTGTTGGTGCCGGCGCCGGCACGGCCGATGGCCTTGACGCTCGCCGGGATATCGAGCTTGTGCATGTCGGCCGAGCGCACGAGGATCGCGTCCGGATTGGAAATCTCCGAGGCGATCTCGAAGCGCTCGCGCGGCAGGCGCTCGAGGCCGTTGACGGAGATGTTGTTGAGGGTCTGGACTTTGAACATGTCTGGGTTCCGGTGAGTTTTCGCTTGGAGGCCTGATCAGGCTTTCGTCTTCGCGAAGTCCTTCATGTAATCGACGAGCTGCTGTACACCTTCGAGCGTCATCGCGTTGTAGATCGACGCGCGCATGCCACCGACCGAGCGGTGACCCTTTAGGCCCGACAGACCGGCCGCCTTGGCGCCCTTGAGAAAGTCGGCATCGAGTTCGGCGTTGGCGAGCGTGAACGGCACGTTCATGCGCGAACGGTTGGCCTTGGCAACCGGGTTCTTGTAGAAATCCTGCGAATCGATGTAGCCATACAGCAATTCGGCCTTCGCCGCGTTGCGCGCGCCGACGCCAGCCAGACCGCCGTTGGCCTTGATCCACTTGAAGACCAAGCCCGACACGTACCAGGCGAAGCACGGCGGCGTGTTCAGCATCGACTCGTTGTCGGCCATCTGCTTGTAGTCGAAGATGCCCGGCGTGCTCGGCAGCGACTGGCCGATCAGGTCGTCGCGGACGATGACGATGGTCACGCCGGCCGGGCCGATGTTCTTCTGCGCACCGGCGTAGATCAGGCCGTACTTCGAGACGTCGAACGGCTTCGACAGGATGTTCGACGACATGTCGGCCACCAGCGGCACGTCACCGGTATCGGGGTCGGTCGCGAACTCGACGCCGTGGATCGTCTCGTTCGACGTCACGTGCACGTAGGCCGCATTCGGGTCGAGCTTCCAGTTCGCGCGGTCCGGAATGTTCGCGAATTTGTCCGCCTCGCTCGTTGCCGCGACGTTGACCTTGGCATAGCGAGCCGCTTCCTTGGCCGCCTTCTTGCCCCAGTCGCCGGTCAGCACGAAGTCGATGCTCTGCCTGCCGCGCAGCAGGTTCATCGGGATGAACGTGAACTGGCCGGTCGCGCCACCCTGCAGGAACAGCACCTTGTAGTTCGCCGGAATGCCGGCGACCTCGCGCAGGTCCGCCTCGGCGGCCTGGGCGATGCTCATGAACTCCTTGTCGCGGTGCGACATCTCCATCACCGACATGCCCGAGCCCTGCCAGTCAAGCAGCTCTGCCTGCACCTGCTGCAGCACTTCGAAGGGCAAGGTCGCCGGGCCGGCGCTGAAGTTCACGATTCTGCTCATTTCTCTCATCTTCCTTTTGTCATCAAACGATCCGTCGTCGCGAGGCCGCGCAATGACGGTTTCCGGTTCTACACCCACTTCTCCACTTCCAGATTCGGCACCGACGCGAACGTCGACATCCGGTCCGTCACCAGCACCAGCTGCCGCGCGACCGCCGTCGCGGCCAGCCACAGATCGAGCGGCGCCAGCTTCTCGCCCGCCGCCTGCAGATAGACGCCGAGCGTCACTGCCTGCCGGGCCTCCGTCTCGCCGATTCCAATCGTCTGCACGCTCTGCAGAAATTCCTTCAGCAACTTGCCGTAGCGCGCCTGCGCGCGCGGATTCAGCCGCAGCGCCGTTTCCGCCTCGGCCGCGCCGAGCACCGACACACCGACATCGTTCGGCTTAAGGGCTTGCAGCTTCAGTACAACCGGCAGGCGCCCCTTGATCGCCGCAGCGATCACGTCCGAGTCGAGCAGGTACTTCACCAGCGCACCGTCGTTCGGTCATTGCCGCCGTCCGGCAATGCCTCGCGCCAAGCCTGAAAATCCAGCGTCTCCTCGGCCAGCTCGGGCGCCGGATTGCTGAAATGACTCTTCAGCGCCGCCGGCCAAT
Source organism: Solimonas sp. (assembly GCA_047605265.1). GTDB lineage: Bacteria > Pseudomonadota > Gammaproteobacteria > Nevskiales > Nevskiaceae > Solimonas. The sequence continues at coordinate 24,850 of JASGFY010000013.1, read as the reverse complement.
CCTTTTCTTCATGGCTCGCCAGCCAATCCTGCACGGCCAGCGTGATGACCCGATTGCGGGTCAGTCCGAGCCGGGCCGCGGCCTGATTGAGGCGTCCGACCGTGTCGTCATCGAAGTGCACGCTGAAGTTCATGCGAAAAGATTAACCTAACATGACCTGTTAGTCATCTCATGGATGAGTGATTTTACCCTATATATTTAATTAATATCATGATATTGAATTTTTAAAGAACCTTGGCAGAAGTCGTCGTTCCAGCAGGGTATGGGAAATGCCGTTGTGCTCGTCGTGCTGTGCACGATCGGCGACGCATCCCATCTAGGTGCCTTATCGCTATCGCGCCGGCATTCCCTGGCGCGACCTTCCAGAGCGTTTCGGCGACTTCCGGGTGGTCGGCTTGCGGCACACGCGCTGGAGCCGATCCGCGGTGTGGCGACGAGGATTCGAAGCGTTGGCCGAGGATGCCGATAACGAATACGCGATGACCGGCAGCACGATTGTTCGGGCGCACCAGCACAGCGCCGCAAAGGGGGGCGCCGCGAGCCATTCGCGCCGACGATGCTCAGGCGCGGGCGATCGAACCGATGCAGCGGATCGGGGCCACAGATCGTCATCCCCTCTCACCGGGGCCTGTCAGAAATTCTGTGTGTGTAAGTCGGATGAAGTAATCACTCGGTCAGCACGAAACGTTCGCCGAACTGGATGGCGAGTTGCGCATGTGCAGACCGCCGCGCGACAGCGCGACGCTACAATATCGCGATGAACGCCCTGATCGATCTGTTCCCCGCCCTGCTGTTCCTCGGCGCCTACGCCGCCTACGGCATTTACGTGGCCACCGCCGTGCTGATCGTCGCCATGTTCGCGCTCGTCGCCTGGTACTGGCTGCGCGAGAAGCGCCTGCATAAAGCCCACTTCGTCACCGCCGTCGTCGCGCTCGTGCTCGGCGGCCTGACGCTTTACGTGCACGATGCGAGCTTCATCAAGTTCAAGCCGACCGTCGTCTACGCCGTGTTCGCGCTCGCCCTGCTCGGCAGCCACTTCATCGGCGACCGGGTGCTGCTGGCGCGTATCCCGCAAAAGACCATCGAGCTGCCGGACAGCGTGTGGCGCAAGGTGAATGTGGCCTGGGCGATCTTTTTCGCCTTCTGCGCCGCGCTGAATCTCTACGTCGCCTACCACTACTCGGAAGCGACCTGGGTCAAGTTCAAGACCTTCGGCTTCACCGCGCTGATGTTCGTCTTCCTGATCGGCCATGCGCCGTTCCTCAAGCGCTATCTGCCGCAGGGGTAAACGTCATGCTCTACGCGATCATCTCCGACGATGTGCCCGACAGCCTCGCCCGGCGTCGCGTCCATCGTCCCGCGCACCTCGAACGACTCGTGAAGCTGCAGGAACAGGGCCGTCTCGTGCTCGCCGGCCCGCGGCCGCGCATCGACGCGGGCGATCCGGGCGACGCCGGCTTTTCGGGCAGTCTGATCGTCGCCGAGTTCGCGAGCCTCGAAGCGGCGCAGGCCTGGGCCGCCGACGACCCGTTCGTCCACGCCGGCGTCTACGCGCAGGTGAATGTTTATCCGTTCGTGAAGACGCTGCCGAGGTGAGTACGCTCCACACAGGGCGTATCGAACGCATCCGCGCTGCGCTCGAGGCGGCGTTCGCACCGAGCGCGCTGGCCGTCAGCGACGACAGCGCCGCGCATCAGGGCCACGCCGGCGCCGCGACCGGCCGCGGCCACTTCAGCGTCGCCATCGTCTCACCGGCGTTCGCCGGCCTGTCGCCGGTCGCGCGGCACCGCGCCGTCTATGCCGCGCTCGGCGAGCTGATGACAACCGACATCCATGCGCTGGCGATCCGCACCTCGGCCCCGGACGAAACCGCGCCTGCCGCGCGAGACTGAGCGGCTATCCGGAGTCCGGCGGCAAGGCCGCGACACGGGCGGCAGCGCCGCAGCAACGCGGTCGCTTCAGTCGGCGGGCTTCGCCTGCGGCGCGGCGTCCGCCGGTACGCGCCGGCACAGATCGTCCGGGACGCTGCGAATATGCACGTCCTGCTGCGGGAACGGCATTTCGATCCCGGCGTCGGCGAAGGTCTTGGCGATGGCGAAGCGCAGGTCGCTGGCGATGCCGCCCTTGGCGTCGGCGTCGTTGATCGGCGCCTGCAGCTCGAAATCGAGCGAGCTGGTGCCGAAGTTGGTGAACAGCACGACGGCGGACGGCGTCTGGCTGATGCCCGGATGCGCGGCTGCCGCCCGCAGCAGCAGATCGCGCACCTGTGCCGGATCGCTGCCGTACGCGGCGCTGACCGGCAGCACGACGCGGCTCGCGCGCGTGCGCAGGTTGCGATTGCGCACCGGGTTCGACAGCAGGTTCGAGTTCGGCATGATGATGGTCTCGCGATCGCCGGTCTCGATCTCGGTCGCGCGGATGCGCATGCGCCGCACAATGCCTTCGCTGCCGTCGACGTTGATGTAGTCGCCGGTGCGCACCGGGCGCTCGAACAGCAGGATCAGGCCCGACACGAAGTTGCTGACGATGTTCTGCAGGCCGAAGCCGATGCCGACCGACAGCGCGCCGGCGACGATCGCCAGCTTCGACAGGTCGACGCCGGCATACGAAATGCCGATCAGCACGGCGATCAGGAAGGTCACGTAGCCGAACAGCGTCGCCGCCGTGTCGCGCGTGCTCGATTCGACTCCGGCCTTGACCAGCCAGTCCACCTCCAGCTTGCGCCTGAGCCAGCGCGTGAACGTCAACAGCACGATGAACAGCAGCATGCCGATCAGCAGCTTGCCGACGACGATCTTGACGCCGCCGATCGCGATGCCGGTTGAGAACAGCGTGCGCAGCAGGCTCTCGCTCTCGTCGCGCAGGCCCCAAATATGCAAGAGCAGATACGTGACGTACTGCCACAGGAAAAAATGCATGGTGATCAACAGCCAGCGCAGCTCACCGATCTTCTTGTCTTCAGCGACGCCGAGCCAGACGCGCAGCCGCCGCTGCCAGCCGTAACGGCCGACGTTCAGCGTGCGTGCCATCGCGTGCAGCGCGACGGCAAAGCCGATCGACAGCAGCAGGATGGCGATCGTGGAATACAAGGGCGAGCGTTCGAGCTGGCGCAGGATGCGCGCACCGAAATCCCAATCGAAGTTCAGGTCCATTCTCACGCTCCTTCGGCGAGCAGCTTCTGTAGTCCCGCGTAATCGAGAATGGCGACACCGAGCTGTTCGGCCCTGGAGAGCTTGGACCCCGCCTCGTCGCCGGCGATCACGTAATCGGTCTTCTTCGACACCGAACCGTTGACCTTGCCGCCGGCCGCCTCGATGCGCGCGCTGGCTTCGTCGCGCGATATCGGCAGCGTGCCGGTCAGCACGAAAGTCCTGCCGCGCAGCGGACCGTCGACCGTCGCGCAGACCGTCTTCGCGGCGCCGAGCAGGCCGAAGGACTGCGCCTGCGCATCGAGCACGAGCAGGCGCGCGCGCGCGTCCGCATCGGCGAAGTGCTCGCGCACCGCCGCGGCGGTGCGTTCGTCGAGCGCGCGCAGCAGCGCCACCTCGTGGTCGATGCGCGCCAGCAGATCCGCGGCCCCGGCGACGCCGGCCGCGAGCTTCTCTGCCTTCACGGGGCCGAGGCCCCTGACCTTCTGTGCGGCGAGCAGCCAGGCAACCGAGCACTTGCCGGCGATTTCCGCCGACACCGGATGCTCGTCGGTGACCGTCACGTGCGCGAGCAACGCATCGACGGCGCGCGCGTTGTGGCTGTCCGCGAAGAACCAGCGGATCTCGGCCGCGGCGGCCTCGCCGATGCCTTCGGCCAGCGTCAGCACTTCCGGCAGCGCCGCGCGCACGCGCGCGAAGCTGCCGAGGTGCCGGGCCAGGTCCTTGGCCGTGGTCTCGCCGACCTGCGGAATGCCGAGCGCGTAGACGAAGCGCGCCAGCGGCAGCGTGCGGCGTGCGGCGATGGCGTCGATGACCTTGGCCGGCGCGACTTCGGCGGCCTTGTACAGCGCGGCGACGTCGGCCACTTCGAGTGTGTACAGATCGGCCGGCGTCTTCAGGCGCTCGCGCTCTACCAGTTCGGCGATCAGCGCCTCGCCGATGCCCTCGATGTCGGCGGCGCGGCGCGACACGAAATGCTGCAGCGACTGCTGCAGTTGCGCCTTGCAGACGAGGCGGCCGACGCAGCGGTAGATCGGCCCGTCCGGGTCCTGCTTCACTTCCGAGCCGCAGACCGGGCAACGCGCCGGCATGGCGACCGGCCGCGCGCCGGACGGACGCTTGCCGGCGACGACGCCCTTCACCTCCGGAATGACGTCGCCGGCGCGGCGCACGATCACCGTGTCACCGATGCGCACGTCCTTGCGCGCCACCTCGTCCATGTTGTGCAGCGTGGCGTTGCTGACGTTGGCGCCGCCGACGAACACCGTGCGCAGGCGCGCCGTCGGCGTCAGCGCGCCGGTGCGGCCGACTTGGAAGTCGACGTTCTCGAGCAGCGTCTCGGCCTCCTCGGCGGCGAACTTGTGCGCGACCGCCCAGCGCGGCGCGCGCGCGACCGAGCCGAGCTCGTCGCGGCCGGCGAGATCGTCGAGCTTGTAGACCACGCCGTCGATGTCGAACGGCAGCGACGCGCGCCGCCGCTGCATCGCAGCGTAGTAGCGCAGGCAGCCGTCGACGCCGCGCACGGTCTCGATCAGCGCGGAAACCGGCAAACCCCAGGCGCGCAGCTGCGCGAGCACCGCGCCGTGCGTCGCCGGTCGTCGCCAGCCCTCGTAATGGCCGAGTCCATAGGCGTAGAACGCCAGCGGCCGCAGGGCCGTCATTTTCGGATCGAGCTGGCGCAGGCTGCCGGCGGCGGCATTGCGCGGATTGACGTAGAGCTTCTCGCCGCGCGCCGCCGCTTCCGCGTTCATGCGTTTGAAGCCGGTGTGCGGCAGATAAACCTCGCCGCGCACTTCGACGAGCGGCGGAACCGGCGCTTCCCGCTTGCCGCCTTCCGTTTCCCGAAGCCGCAGCGGGATCGCGCGGATCGTGCGCAAATTGGCGCTGATGTCCTCGCCGGTCTCGCCGTCGCCGCGCGTCGCGCCCTGCTCGAGCACGCCGTCGCGATACGTTAGCGACACGGCCAGGCCGTCGAGCTTGGGCTCCGCCACGTAGTCCACGGCTTCGCGGCCCAGGCCCTCGCGCACGCGGCGGTCGAAGTCGCGCAGCTCGTCTTCGCTGAAGGCATTCTGCAGCGACTGCATCGACTGACGATGCCGTACCGGCGCGAACCGATCGAGCGCCATGCCGCCGACGCGCTGCGTCGGCGAATCGGCGGTCAGCAGTTCCGGATACTGCGCCTCGAGTTCCTGCAGTTCGCGAAACAGGCCGTCGTACTCGGCGTCCGCGATGCTCGGCTCGTCGAGGACGTAATAGCGGCGATTGTGCTCGTGCAGCTGCGCGCGCAGCTCGGCGGCGCGGCGACGCACCGGCTCAGGCGCGTTCAGGACGCGCTCCATGCCTCAAAGACCGTTGCGCTTGGCCCAGGCGTCGACTTCGGCCGCCAGCACGCGTTGCGCTTCCGAGGTGAAGACCTGGCGGTTGGCATCGAACACTTCGGCATTGAGCTGGTCGGCGAGCGCGCGCGTCGTGGCCACAAAATCCTGCAGCGCCTCGCGCGGCTGGGCACCGTTCGGCAACACCATGAACACGGTCAGGCCCGGCGTCGAGAACGCTTCCCGCTCGGCCGGGTCGAGCGTGCCCGGCTTGATCAGGCTGGCGACCGAAAAGACCGGGCCGCCGATGCCGGGACGGTGATAAATTCTACGGTCGCCATAGATCAGGCCGACGCCGGCCAGCGCCTCATGGATCTTCGGCCCGAAGATGGCCGTGCCCTCGCGCTCGGCGACCAGCAGCGTGACGATCTTTTCCTCGAAGACCGGCTTCGGCGCTTCGATCTGCGGCTCGGCGCGCGACGGCGCGAACAGCGGCGTCCCGTCGCTTCCATGTTCACCGCCTTCGCCGAAGCCCGGCTCGATGCGCTTGCGCGGCTTGCCGACGCCGAATTCATCGAACTCGCTGCTGCGCTTGGCCTCGAACATGTCCATCTGGTCCTGTCCCGGCAGCGTCGGCGCGCGGCCGGCCGCTCCGCCGCCGGGTGGCGTCCAGTCCTTCGGCAGCTTCTCGCTGCGCCGGCTGACGACGTAGATGGCGATGACCGCTGCGGCCCCCAGCACCAGCAACACCCACTGCAAAGCGCTCATGCTTTGTTCTCGGTCTGTGTCGTCAGCTCAACCGCCTGCTCGATGTCCACACTGACGAGCCGCGACACGCCGGGCTCCTGCATGGTCACGCCGTGCAGCTGCTGGGCCAGCTCCATCGTGATTTTGTTGTGCGTGATGATAATGAACTGCACGTTCTGCGACATCTCGCGCACGACCTCGCAGAAACGACCGACGTTGGCATCGTCTAGCGGCGCGTCGACTTCGTCCATCAGGCAGAACGGCGCCGGGTTCAGCTGGAACAGCGCCAGCAGCAGCGCCGCCGCAGTCATCGCCTTCTCGCCGCCCGAGAGCAGGTGGATCGTCGAGTTGCGCTTGCCGGGCGGACGCGCCATGACGCGCACGCCGGTTTCGAGCAGGTCGTCCCCGGTCAGCTCCAGATACGCCTCGCCGCCGCCGAACAGCTTCGGGAAGCGGTCGCGGAACACGCCATCGACCTTGTCGAAAGTCTGCCTGAACAGCTCCTTGGTCTCGGTGTCGATCTTGCGGATCGCTTCCTCAAGCGTCTCCAGCGCGCCGTGCAGGTCGGCATGCTGCTCGGCGAGATAGTGTTCGCGACCCTGCGCTTCTTCCAGCTCCTGGATCGCCGCGAGGTTGATCGCGCCGAGCCGCTCGATGCGGCGCAACGTGGCCGCCAGCTTCTCCTCCCAGTTCGGCAGCGTCGCTTCCGGATCGAGGCTCTCGAACAGCGCCTGCCGCTCGAAGCCGCTCTCGCGAATCTGCTCGTCGAGGCTCTCGCGGTGCGCGCGCAGGTTCTCGAACTCGAGGCGCGCCTGCTGTAGCTGCTCGACCGCCGCGTCCTTCTCGATCTCGGCGGCCCGCGCCGCCTCGATCGCCGCCTGCAGGCTCGCGTCGACCATGGCGGCGTTCTCGCGCAGCGCGCGCATCTGCTCGCGGGCGCCGCCGACCCGTGCGCGCGCCTGCTCGACGCTCTCGGCCTGCGCGAGCAGCGGCTCGTCCAGCTCGGCGGCGCGCTGTTCCTCGTCTCGGCACCGCGCCAGCAGCGTCTCGCGGTTCGCCGCGAGGTCCTTGAGGCTTTGCTCGAGCGCCGCCTGCGCGCTCCTGCGGCCGGCCAGATTGACCTGCAGCTGGCCGCGCGCCTGCTGCGCCTGCTGCAGCGCGAGCCGCGCGCGGCCGACGAGGTCGCGCTTGCGCTGCAGCGTCTGCTGCATCGCGGCGCGCTTGTCGCGCAGATCCTGCGCGATCTGCTCGAGCGAGACCAGCCGCGTCTTCGACTCGTCCAGTTCGCGCAGCAGCTGCTCGCGCGCCTCGCGCAGCGCCTCCACTTCCTGCGTCAGCGTGCCGGCGCGCGCCTGCATCTGTTCGAGACGCACGGCCTGCGACTGGCGGAACGCCATCTTCTGCGCCTGCCGGTGGCGCAGCTGGTCGAACTTCGACGACAGGTCGCGGCGCTCCTGCTCCATCGCGTGCGTGCGGCCACGCAGCTCGCCGAGCACATGCTCGCGTTCGAGCACCTGCGCCTGCTGTTCCTCGACCTGCGCCTTCAGCTGCTTCAGCAGCTGGCCGCGCGCGATCACGCCGCCGCCGGTGTCGTCGCCACGCTTCGGATAGCGGACCCAGTGCCGGCCGCGCCATAGGCCGTCGGCCGTGATCACCGACTGGCCTGGCGCGAGTCGGGCGGCGATCGCTTCGGCTTCGGCGGCATCGGCGGCGAGGTGGATGCCGGACAGCCATTCGAGCACGCCCTCCGGTCCGCCGACCTTGGCCGCGAGTCCGGAACCGCCTTGCCCGCCGGCCTGACCGAGCAGCGCGACGCCCGTCTTCGGCGCGCCGCCGATGACGCGCACGCGCTCGTCGAGATCGCCAACCAGCGGCGCCTGCAGCAGACCCTCGAGCACCTGCTCGACGGCCGCTTCCCAGCCGGCCTCGACCTGCAGCGCCGAAGCGAGGCGCGGCGCGTCGGCGAGCCGGTGCTGGCGCAGCCATTGGTTCAGCTCGGCGTCGTCCTGGCGCAGCGCGGCCTGCTGCAGCGTTTCGAGCGAAGCCATGCGACCGCGCGCCGACTGCAGCGACTGCCGGGTTTCGTGCAGCGCGGCCTCCGCCGCCGTGCGCTCGTCGCGCAGCTGCTGCAGCGTCTCGTCCATTACCTGCAGGCGCATCTCGGCGGCCTGCAGTTCGTCGCCGAGCGAACGCAGTTCGTGGTCGGCTTCGTTCAGGCTGTTCTGCACGGGCGCGATGTTCAGCGCGGCGAGTTCGTTCTCGAGCCGCTTGAAACGCTCCTCGCCCTGGAAGCGCGCGCGCTCGAGCTGCTGTACGCGCACGCGCTCGGCCTCGGTCTGCGTCAGCGGCGTCTCGGCGTCCTGCTGGAAGCTGTCCCAGCGACGCTGCTCGGCCTGCGCGTCGTCCTCGGCCTCGATCAGCGCGCCCTGCGCGTTCGTCTCGTGCTCTTCTGCCGCACCGGCCTGCTGCTCCAGTTCGCCCAGCTGGCGCGCGGCGTCTTCGAGACGCTGGTGCTCGCGCTGCTCGCGCGCCTCGAGCTCGGCGAGCTGGCGGCTGAGCTGATCGAGCTCGCGCGCCTTGATCTGCTGCAGCTCGCGCGCGTGCTGCAGGCTCTGTTCCTGGCGCGCCAGCGCGGCCTCGGCCTCATAGACCTTGCTCTGCTCTTCATTCAGCTTCTGCGCCTGCACGCGCTGTTCGATCTCGGCGGCGACGCGCGCCTCGCCGGTCGCGTTGATGCGGGCACGCGCCGCTTCAAGCCTTGCCTCGTATTCGCCGATCGCCGTCTCGTGGCCGAGACTCTGCTCCTCGAACTGCTTCACGCGCAAGGCGAGAATCTCACCGCGCAGCTGGCGTTCGGTCGCCTTGTGCTCGCGGTACTTCTCGGCGTTGGCGGCCTGCCGGGTCAGCACTTCGAGGCGCTGCGTGATCTCCGAGCGCAGATCGTTGAGACGGGCGAGGTTTTCGCGCGTCTGCCTGATGCGCGACTCAGTCTCGCGACGGCGATCCTTGTACTTCGAGATGCCGGCCGCTTCTTCGAGCCATTGCCGCAGTTCTTCCGGCTTGGCCTCGATCATGCGCGAGACCATGCCCTGCTCGATGATCGCGTACTGATTCTTGCCGCCGAGGCCGGTGCCGAGGAAGAGATCAGTGACGTCGCGTTTCAGGCACTTGCGGCCGTTGAGGTAGTACTGCGAGCTGCCGTCGCGCGTCAGCTCGCGGCGCACCGAGATTTCCGCGTAGGCCGCGTAGGTGCCGCCGACGGCACCGTCGGAATTGTCGAAGATCAGCTCGACCGAGGCGCGGCCGACCGGCTTGCGCGTCTTGCTGCCGTTGAAGATCACATCCTCGGCGTCCGACGAGCGCAGGTTCTTCATGCTGGTCTCGCCGAGCACCCAGCGCACGGCATCGATGACGTTCGACTTGCCGCAGCCGTTCGGCCCGACGACGCCGGTCAGATTCGAAGGCAACGGCAGGTGCGTCGGGTCCACGAACGACTTGAACCCGGCAAGTTTGATACCCGAAAGTCGCATGCTTTTTGTCGAGGTCTCTGCCGGCCCTGGCCAGCTTTAGATTTTCGTGCGGCCGCACGCATGCGCGCGGCGGCTTGGCCGGGGGCTAGTGTAAATTATGCGCCCTGCCGCGGCAGTGACCGGAACTTCGCGACGCGCCGGCCGGCACGCCCTCTCTTCCCCGATCTTCGGACGCCATCCCCATGACGACGCAGCCCAGCAAGGCGCTGGAAACTTTCTCGAACCCTGCCCCGCAGCGCGATTTCTGCATCCGCATGCGCATCCCGGAATTCACCTGCCTGTGTCCCAAGACCGGCCAGCCGGATTTCGGCACGATCTACATCGAATACGTCGCCGAGAAGAAGTGCATCGAGCTCAAGGCGCTGAAGCTGTACGTCTGGAGCTTCCGCAACGAAGGCTGCTTCCACGAGGCGGTGACCAACCAGATCCTCGACGATCTCGTCCAGGCGCTGGCGCCGCGCTACCTGCGCGTCACCGCAGTGTTCAACGTGCGCGGCGGCATCTACACGCACGTCACCGCCGAACATCGCAAGAAGGGCTGGAAGGGCGAACTGCCGCCGCCAGCCTGGCACGTCGATCCGACCGGCGCCGGTCAAACGCCGGGCTGAAGCGCGACCGGCCCGTCTTCCGGCGGCCTATGCCGGATAACCCGTGATGCGGCGAGGCGAGATCGCCGTGGTGTCGAGGTTCGTCGTGCCGCACAGCACGGCACCTTCCCGAGAATGCGCGAACACCGGACGGCGATCGCGCACGTGCGGCCACGACACCGCCTGGCGTAGCGGCAGCTGCTGCCGCGAGAATGGCAGATGGCTACGGCTGGGGCCTCGGTCAGGCGGTGCGCTTCGCGCAGCAGGCGCTGGCGTTCGATGACCAGACCGCAGCGATCATCGAGCTGCGACAGCGCCGGCGGTGCGCGCACAGCATGCGATGGCCCTTACGCGAAAAGCTTGCCGGGGTTCATCATCTGCGTCGGATCGAGCTCGCGCGCCATCGCGCGCAGCAGATCGATGCCGAGCGCGCCTTTCTCCCTCGGCAGATACGGCGCATGATCGACGCCGACGCCGTGTTGGTGGCTGATGGTCGCACCGTGCACGACGATCGCCTCCGACACGCGCGACTTCAGCCGGTACCAGCGTTCGAGGTCGCCGTCCGGATCGCCGGTCGAACGGAACACGAACGTCGAGTAGACGCTGCAGCCCTGGCGATAGACATGCGACAGATGTGTGAAGGCATGGAGGCGCTCGCCGTCGACCTGCAGCGCCTCGTGCGCCGCCGACTCGATCGCGCGCATCGTCGCCGTTACCTGCGGCCAGTTCACCGCGGTCTCGACCGTGTCGGCCGCGTAGCCGGAAGCCCACAGCGCATTGCGCAGCAGAGGACCGCGGAAGCGGTTCTTCACCCAGCTCTTGCCGATCGCCTTGCCGACGTGCACGCCGCGGAATCGTTTGGCGACCGTCAGCGCATCGCGGCGCATGCGCCGCGTCTCGCCGAGCGAGCCGGTCGCGCCGAACACCATCATGCATTGGCCGCCGGCGATGCCGCGCATGCCCAGATAGCGCTGCAGCCACTTGATCAGCTCGGTATGGCCGGCAAGGCGCAGCTGCGTTTCGGTCTCGATCTCGTTCGACAGGCGCAGCATCGACAGCGGCACCTCGGCCTGGACGATCGTCCGCAGCGCATCGACCCCGGTTTCCCACGACGGGAAGAACACCGCATGAAAATCCTCGGCCAGCGGCAGACGTCGCACGCGCACCGTCGCCTCGGTCAGCAAGCCCAGACGGCCCTCCGAACCCAGCACGACTTCACGCAAATCCGGCCCCGCCGCCGACGCCGGCACGCCGCCGACCGCGAGTTCGCCGCGCGGGGTCAGCAGGCGTCCGGCCGCGAACATCTGCTCGATGCGGCCGTAGCGCAGCGATTGCTGCCCCGACGAGCGCGTCGCGACCCAGCCACCGAGCGTCGAGAATTCGTAGGACTGCGGGAAGTGGCCGAGCAGATAGCCTTGGCGCCGCAGCTGCGCCTCGATCAGCGGACCCGGCGTGCCGGCACCAAACGTCGCGAGCTGCGAGGTCTCGTCGAAGGCCAGTAGGCGGTTCATGCGCTCGAGCGAGATGTTGACGACCGGACGCTCGCCCGCCGGCACCTGCAGATGGCCGACGACGCTGGTGCCGCCGCCGTAGGGCACGACGATCGCGCCGAGTTTCTGCGCGGCGGCCAGCGCCGAAGCGGCTTCCTCGTGTGTGGACGGCATGGCCACGGCGTCGGCGACGGGGCCGAAGCGGCCGGCCTTCATCGCCACCCAGTCAGGAAAACTCTGGCCGCGCGCATGCAGCAGGCGCAGTTGCGGGCTTTCGTCGTATCCGGTGACGCCGCCCAGCCGGCTGGGCGGTATCTCGCGCAACGCTGCCTCCAGCGTGGCCTCTGGCGCAGGCGCGCCGTCGCCGAGGCGTGCGCGCAGGAACTCACGCGCATCGTCGCTCAAGGCATATTGATCGGATTCGTCGCCCCAACCGTTCCAGCGGCGCATCGCAACTCTCCGCGCTTCGTCGACGCGGAGTATAGAGGGCGCGCGCGATCGAACAGATGTACAGATGCCGTTGCGCTGCGGCATCGTGGCGGAACGCCCCCTCAGGCTGCGGCGCGCCGGCTCTCCGGCAGGCGATGGCGCTCGGCCAGTATGGCGCGCAGCGTGTCGATCGTCACCCACGGCAGGCCGTCGAGACGGCCCTTGAGCAGGTGCGTCGGGGCGCCCGGCTCGCCGAGACTGCTGACGACCAGCGCCGCCTTGCTGAAATCCTGCTGCAGGGTATCGCGATTGATCGTCACCACGGCCGCGACACCGGCGGCAGTCGCCGCCTCGAGCCCCATCTGCGAATCCTCCAGCGCGATGCACTCGTGCGCCTGCAGATTGAGGCGGCGCATCGCCAGCTGATAAAGATCCGGAGCCGGCTTCTTGCGCTGCACTTCCTCGCCGCTGGTGATCACCTCGACTTCCGCCGCCAGCTCAGGCCCCATGCTGTATTTCAGCACCGGCTTCAAGGTCTTGAGGCTGGCGTTGGTCACGATCGCCAGACGCAGGCCGGACTGCCTCGCCTCGCGCATGATGCGGGCGATGCCGGGCCGCAAGGGCACGCGGCCATGGCGCATGTAGCGCTTGAAGTAATGCGACTTGAGCGCATGCACCTTGGCGACCCAGGCGTCGACGTTCTGCTCCGCCTCGGCGGCTTCGCCAGCCAGCTCGGGCCGATAATGCTGCAGATAGTGTTTGAGGCGCTCGCGTCCGCCGGGTTGCTTCAGGAGCTTGCGATAGAGCCGGGGGCCCCAGCGAAACGGCAGATCGAGGCTGCGAAAGGCGCGATTGTAGGCAGGGCGATGACCGAGCGCTTCCGTGTCCGCCAGCGTGCCGTCCACATCGAAAAGTACTGCTTTCAAGCTCATGGGGCCCGCCTGGCGGCGTGCCGGCCATGAGATCCATCGGGATCCATATCGTCATTCAAACTGTTACAAGCTATAGCTAATGTAGCATGCGGCATCCCGCAATGCTGCAGCCTGCAAGCCCGTGACGATGCCGCCCGCACCGATCTTCATGACCGCTCGTTCCGATGTCGGGTCTTATCGGGGACGCTTCGCGCCAACGCCGAGCGGCCTGCTGCACGAAGGGTCCATGCTTACGGCGCTGGCCAGCTATCTCGATGCCAGGGCGCACGGGGGCCGCTGGCTCCTGCGCATCGACGATCTCGATGCGCCGCGCTGCATGCGCGGTGCCGCGGACGGCATCCTCCGTCAGCTCGAGGCGCACGGCCTGTTCTGGGACGAGGCGCCGCGTTACCAGTCGGCGCATGGCAACGCCTATCGGGAGGCATTGCAGCAGCTGAAAACCGCTGGGCGACTTTACACCTGCCGCTGCACGCGCGCGGAACTCGCGCACACCAGCCGTACGGGCCCCGACGGGCCCGTCTATGCCGGCACCTGCCGCGAACGGCATTTACATTTAGTGGAGGCAGGCATGGATGCGGGCCAGGAGGCCATGCGCTATGCCAGCGAGGACATCGACTTGGCGTATGTCGATCGCATACAGGGCGCGCTGCAGCGCCACCTGCGACAGGACGTCGGCGATTTCCCCGTGCTGCGGCGCGACGGTATCATCGGCTATCACTTGGCGTGCGCGGTCGACGAAGACGCGCAGGGCATCACGCACGTCGTGCGCGGTGCCGACCTGATCGGCTCGACGTTCGCACAGCTCGCGCTGCTGCGAACGCTGGGATTGCGCATACCGCGATACGCTCACGTTCCGGTACTGTGCGGCGCTGACGGAATCAAGCTGTCGAAGCAGAATCACGCGCACCCCGTCGATTCCGCCCGGCCGGCCGACACGCTGCGCCGCTGTCTGCGTCATCTCGGTCAAGACGCCCCCGACGAACTCGGCGCCGCCGGCGAAATGCTGCCGTGGGCGATCGGCCGCTGGCGAATATCCGCCATCCCGGCAGGCCCCGTTCTGACGCCCGCAGGTTAGTTCTGGCATGATGCTTTGCAGCAAAAGCCCTGCAATCAAGACACTATTCTCATGCGCGAAGCCGACATCCGCATCATCAAGAAGTATCCGAACCGACGGCTTTACGATACGCACATCAGCCGCTACATCACGCTTGAGGAAATTCGTCAGCTGGTCTTGCAGGATGTGAAGTTCAAGGTCGAGGACAAGCGGACGCACGAAGACATCACGCGCAGCATTCTGCTGCAGGTCATCGCCGAGCAGGAGGAAGGCGGCAATCCGATCTTCACCGCCGAACTGCTCGAATTCATCATCCGCTATTACGGTGATCCAATGCAGAACAGCATCGGCCGCTACCTCGAATTGTCGGCGCGCATGTTCCAGCAGCAGCAGGATCATTTCACCGAGCAGTTGCGCACTATGCTCGGGCAGGCGCAGCAGCCGCTGCAGGTGCTCAAGGAAATGGCCGACCGGCAGGTCCCGATCTGGCGCTCGATCCGCAAGGAATTCCTCAATAACCTTCAGGCCAGCGCAAAAGCCATCAAACGTCGCGCCGGCATCGACGAGCCGCCGGAAAAGGACGTCATGCCTTGAAGCCACGTGGTGACGGGCACGTCACGTTTTCTCGAAGAGAATATTCAACTCACTAAATGATAATAAGATTATACAAAAAGCGGGTTGACTCCATTTTTTCTCGTCTTTATATACTGCATCGCAACACGAACGGTTCGAAATTCTGATCGATCGAATCGACCGTGTCCTCTCTCCTCCAGAAAGGCCAACGGCCTTTCTCGCACCTGGCCCTCCGTATCGTGAGGGCTTCTTTTTGTTCGGCGCTTTTTGCGACCGATAAAAGAAAGCGGCGCACCGGAGTGCGCCGCTTTCGCCGCATCCCGCTCAGGCGGCTTACGCGGTTTCGACGCCGACGTCCGCCGACTTCATCGATAGACGGATCTTGCCGTCGCGGCTGACTTCGAGAACCTTGACGCGGACCTGCTGGCCTTCCTTGACGATGTCCTCGACCTTCTCGACACGCTTGTCGGCGAGCTGCGAGATGTGCACGAGGCCGTCCTTGCCGGGAGCGATCGTCACGAACGCACCGAAGTCCATGATCTTGGCGACCTTGCCTTCGTAGATCGTACCGACCTCGACGTCGCGGGTCAGCGCGTTGATGCGCGCGATCGCCGCTTCGGCGGCCTTGCCGTCGACCGCCGCGATCTTTATCGTGCCATCGTCGCTGATGTCGATCTGCGTGCCGGTTTCCTTGGTGATCGACTGGATGGTCGCGCCACCCTTGCCGATCACTTCGCGGATCTTGTCCGGATTGATCTTGATCGTCGTGATGCGCGGCGCGTGCGGCGACAGCTGCGAACGCGCCGACGGCAGCACCTGCACCATCTGCTCGAGGATGCTCAGGCGAGCCGCCTGAGCCTGCTGCAGCGCCTGCGCCATGATCTCACCGGTAATGCCGGTGATCTTGATGTCCATCTGCAGGGCGGTTATGCCGTCCTTCGTCCCGGCGACCTTGAAGTCCATGTCGCCGAGGTGGTCTTCGTCGCCGAGGATGTCGGTGAGGACCGCCCAGCGGCCTTCTTCGAGGATCAGGCCCATCGCCACGCCGGCGACCGGCGCCTTGATCGGCACGCCCGCGTCCATCAGCGCGAGGCACGCGCCGCAGACCGAGGCCATCGACGACGAACCGTTCGACTCGGTGACTTCCGAGACGACGCGGACGACGTACGGGAATTCCTTGTCGAGGTCCGGCATGACGGCGGCGACGCCGCGCTTGGCCAGACGGCCGTGGCCGATTTCGCGGCGCTTCGGCGCGTTCAGGCGGCCGGTTTCGCCGACGCAGTACGGCGGGAAGTTGTAGTGGAACATGAAGTGCTCATGCCACTCGCCTTCGACGGCGTCGATGATCTGGTAATCCTTGCCGGTGCCGAGCGTGGTCACCGCGAGCACCTGTGTTTCGCCGCGCGTGAACAGCGCCGAGCCGTGGGTGCGCGGCAGCACGCCGGCCGACATCGCCAGCGGACGCACCGTGAAGCGGTCGCGGCCGTCGATGCGCGGCGCGCCGTCGAGGATGCGGTTGCGGACGATCTTGGCCTTGAGCTCTTCGAGCTCGGCCTTCAGCTGGTTATCGGTGAACGTCGCGTCGGCCGGGCGCGCCGCCTTAGCCTTCTTCGCGACTTCGTCGAGCTTGCCGTAGCGTTCCTGCTTGTCGGTGTAGCCGTAAGCCGCGGCGATGGCGCCTTCGAACTGCGCGACGAAGGCCTTGACCGACGAACGGTCGGCCGGCTGCCAGTCCCACTTCGCCTTGCCGGCTTCGGCGGCGAACTCGTTGATCGCCTGGATCGCGGCCTGCATCTGCTCGTGGCCGAACAGCACGGCGCCGAGCATGACCGGCTCGGACAGCATCTTGGCCTCCGACTCCACCATCAGCACGGCGTCCTTGGTGCCGGCGACGACGAGTTCGAGATCCGACGTCTCAAGCTCGGTGGCCGTCGGATTCAGGATGTAGTTGCCGTCCTTGTAGCCGACCTTGGCGGCGCCGATCGGACCCTGGAACGGAATGCCGGACAGCGCCAGCGCGGCGGAAGCGCCGAGCAGGGCTGGGATATCGCCGTCGACTTCCGGGTTCAGCGACATCACCATCGCGACGATCTGGACTTCATTGTAGAAGCCTTCCGGGAACAGCGGCCGCAGCGGACGGTCGATCAGGCGCGAGGTCAGCGTTTCCTTCTCGGTCGGACGGCCTTCACGCTTGAAAAAGCCGCCGGGAATGCGACCGCCGGCGTAGAAGCGCTCCATGTAATCGACGGTCAGCGGGAAGAAGTCCTGTTCGGGCTTGGCTTCCTTGCGGCCGACGACGCTGACGAAGACAACCGTATCGTCGACGTGCACCATGACGGCGGCCGTCGCCTGACGGGCGATCGCGGCGGTTTCGAACGTGACGTTGTGCTTGCCGTAACGGAACGTCTTCTTGACGGGCACGGCGGGAGTGGCAGGTACTGCCATGGTCTACCCCTGAATTCTGGCGGTAAAAACGACTGCGCCGCTGTTAGCGGCGCAGACCGAGCTCGGCGATGAGCTTCGTGTAACGGGCTTCGTCCTTACGCTTCAGATAGTCGAGCATCTGACGACGCTGGTTGACCATCTTCAGCAGGCCGCGGCGCGAGTGATTGTCCTTCTTGTGCGCCTCGAAATGCGGCGCGAGCACATTGATGCGCTCGGTCAGCAGCGCCACCTGGACCTCCGGGGAGCCCGTGTCATTCTTCGCGCGGGCGTACTTCTTGACCACGTCCGCCTTGCGTTCAACCGTCAACGTCATTGCCATCCACTCCAAACGATTCTTTTGATCTTTAGAAAAGTCCAATATAGTAGCGTTTATGCTGGCTTACTCACAAGTTTAAGCTTGGGGAAAACCACCATCACCGTTGCAACCAGCGCTGCGGCCGGACCCAGCCTTCGGCATCGCTCTCGGCCAGGCCGAGCAAATCTCCACGGCCGTCGATGACGGCCAGACGCGTCTCGCGGCGCACGCCGGCGATCCTCTGCGCGCATCCATGCGCCAGGGCCTGCGCGTGAATCTCGTCGACGGTCAGCGTCGGCCAGTGCGCCAGCGCCTCGGCGCAGGCCAGCAGATGCCGGTCCAGCGCCGACAGGTCGTCGCGTTCGGCCTCGAGCATTTCGAGCGTGACGCTCGCGTGCCGCCAGAACGGCGCCACGCCGGTGCGCCGCAGGGCCGACAAGTGCGCGCGCTGTCCAGCCGCCGCCGCCAGATCCTCGGCGAGCGTCCGGATATACGTGCCCTTCGAGCACAGGACTTCGATCTCGAAGCTGCCCCGCGCAAAATCCAGCAGGCGCAGATCGTGAACCACGATGCGGCGCGGCTCGCGCTCGACGCTCAGCCCCTCGCGGGCCAGCTCATACAGCGGCCGCCCCTCGCGCTTGAGTGCCGAATACATCGGCGGCACTTGCTGCTGTGCGCCGATGAAACGCGGAATGACCCCGCGCAGCGCCGCCTCGCCGAGCAGGCTCGCGTCCGAATGGGCAACCGCTTCGCCCTCGGCATCACCGGTCGTGGTCTGCGTGCCGACGCTGACCGTCGCGCGGTAGCGCTTGTCCGAATCGAGCAGCACCCCGCTGAGCTTGGTCGCCTCGCCCAGGCAGATCGGCAGCATGCCCGTCGCCAGCGGATCGAGGCTGCCGGTATGCCCCGCCTTCTCGGCGCGGAACAGGCGCTTGACGCGCTGCAGCGCGTCGTTCGAGCTGAGACCGTAAGGCTTGTCGAGCAGGACGACGCCCGAGATGCGCCGCCGGGGCGGGCGCGCGTGAACCACCATTCGGGCTTTACTCGCTCTTGCCGCCGGAATGATCGTCGCTGCGCACCGCATCGCGGATCAGCGCACTGATCCGATCGCCTTCGCGCAGCGCGACATCGGCCGTGAAATACAGCTGCGGAACGTAACGCAGGCTCAGCCGCTCGCCGAGCTCATGGCGCAGCTTGCCGGACGCACGGGTCAGTCCCTTGATGGCATCCTTGAGCTGCTGATCCGGGCCCAGCAGGCTGACCGTGATGCGGGCGCTGCGCAAATCCGGCGACACGTCGACGCCGGTCACGGTGATGCCGGCGACGCGCGGATCGGACAGTTCATCGCGAATCAGCGCCGCGAGCTCGCCCTGGAGTTGCGTGTTGAGACGAAGCTTGCGGGGATACTCTTTCATCGTGAGACGTGAGACGTGAGACGAAGCCCACGCCCCGTTCGCTAAGCGGCGGCCTGCACCGTGCGGCGCACTTCGATGCGCTGGAAGCACTCGATCTGGTCGCCTGCCTTGACGTCGTTGTAGTCCTTGACGCCGATGCCGCACTCGGTGCCCGCCTCGACTTTCGCCACGTCGTCCTTGAAGCGGCGCAGCGATTCGAGCACGCCTTCGTAGATGACCGTCTGGTTGCGCAGCACGCGGATCGGCAGGTTCTTCTGCACCGAGCCCTCGATGACGAGGCAGCCGGCGATATTGCCGAGCTTGGAGCTGCGGAACACCTCGCGGACCTGCGCGATGCCGACAATCTGCTCGCGCGTCTCGGTGCCGAGCAGGCCCGATACCGCGTTGCTGACGTCGTCGATGATGTCGTAGATGATCGAGTAATAGCGAACGTCGACGCCGGTGTCCTGGATGCGCTTGCGCGCCGTGCCATCGGCACGAACGTTGAACGCGATGATGATCGCCTTCGACGCCATCGCCAGATCGATGTCGGATTCGTTGATGCCGCCGATCGCCGTCGACAGCACGTTGACCTTGACCTCTTCGCTCGGAATCTTGCGCAGCGCTTCGGTGATCGCTTCCGCCGAGCCCTGCACGTCCGCCTTGACCATGAGGTTGAGCGTCTTCTGCTCGCCCTGGCCCATGTTGGCGAAGACCTGCTCCATGCGCACGGCCTGGTTCTGCGCGAGCTTGGCTTCGCGCAGCTTCTGCTCGCGCAGCAGCGCCAGTTCGCGCGCCTTGCGCTCGTCGGCGACGACGACCACGTCGTCGCCCGCATCCGGCGCGCCGGACAGACCGAGCACCTGGACCGGGATCGACGGGCCCGCTTCCTTCACCGGCTTGCCGGCCTCGTCGAACATCGCGCGCACGCGGCCGAAATGCGGGCCGGTGAGAATGACGTCGCCCTGCTTCAGCGTGCCGGCGCGGACCAGCACGGTCGCGACCGGACCGCGGCCCTTCTCGACCGACGCTTCGAGGATATTGCCGCGCGCCGGCGCGTCGACCGGCGCCGTCAGCTCGAGGATTTCCGCCTGCACGAGGACCGCGTCGAGCAGGTTGTCGATGCCTTCGCCGGTGAAGGCCGAGACGCCGACGATCTGCGTGTCGCCGCCCCAGTCTTCCGGAATGACGCCTTCCTTCGACAGCTCGTTCTTGACGCGATCGAGATCGGCTTCCGGCTTGTCGATCTTGGTGATCGCCACGATGGTCGGCGCACCGGCCGCCTTGGCGTGCTGGATCGCTTCCTTGGTCTGCGGCATCACGCCGTCGTCCGCCGCCACGACGAGGATGACGATGTCGGTGACCTGCGCGCCGCGCGCGCGCATGCGCGTGAACGCGGCATGGCCCGGCGTGTCGAGGAAAGTGATGATGCCCTTCGGCGTCTCGACGTGATAGGCGCCGATGTGCTGCGTGATGCCGCCGGCTTCGCCGGCCGCCACGCGCGTCTTGCGGATGTAGTCGAGCAGCGAGGTCTTGCCGTGGTCGACGTGGCCCATGATGGTGACGACCGGCGGGCGCGTCTCGCCCTCGATCTCGCCGCGCTCGCCGGTCACGGCCTGCTCGAGGCTTTCCTCGAAGTCGGTCGCCTTGACCGCGCGCGCCTTGTGGCCCATTTCCTCGACCATCAGCACGGCCGTGTCCTGGTCGAGCGTCTGGTTGATCGTCGCCATGATGCCGTTCTTCATCATGACCTTGATCAGCTCGACCGCCTTGACCGCCATGCGGTTGGCGAGCTCGCCGACGGTGATCGCCTCCGGCACTTCGACTTCACGCACGATCGGCGCCACCGGCTTCTCGAAGCCATGCACGTTGTCGAACTTGATCCGGCCCGAAGGCTTCTTCTGCTTCTTGTCGCGCTTGCCGCCCTTGCCCTCCGACAGATGCAGCTCCTGGCGATGCACGCGATCATCACGGCCACCGCGGCCACGCTCGCTGGCACCCGGTGCCGCTGCAGGCGCCGGCGTCGCCGGACCCGTCGGGCGATTTTCCGTACGCGCGGCGGCCGGCCGCTGCGCGGCCGCTGCGACGGCATTGGCCTTCGCAGCCTCGGCCGCGCGACGGATATTCTCCGCGGCGCGATTGCGTGCCTGCTCGCGTTCCCACTTCTCGCGATAGAGCGGGTCTTCCTTGAGTTTGCGCTCGTGCTCTTCACGCTGCGCTTTTTCTGCTGCCTCGGCGGCCGCCCGCTTGCTCGCTTCCTCTTCGGCAAGCTGCGCACGCGCCGCTTCTTCCTGCTGGCGCTTGGCCTGGGCCTCGGCCGCCGCCAGTGCAGCCGCCTCGCGGTGCGCCTGTTCGGCAGCCGCCGCTTCCTCAGCGCGGCGTTGCGCTTCCAGATCCACCTCGACGACCGGCTCAACGGCGGGCAACGGTGCGACCGCCGGCGCGGGTGCGACCGCCGCCGCCTGCGACGCCACTTCCGGCAACTCATCGGGCTTCATGAAGGTGCGCTTCTTGCGCACCTCGATGCTGATGGTCTTCGAGGGCGCGCCGCGCGCGCCACCCAGCTTGAGCTCGGTGGTTTCCTTGCGCTTGAGCGTGATGCGCCGCGGCTCGCTGCTTTCAGCGACGCCGGTCTTCTGCTTGAGATACGCGAGCAGCGCGACTTTGTCGTCGCCGGACACCGGCGACTGCGCGTCTTTCACGGACACGCCGGCCTCGTGAAACTGCGTGAGCAGTTCCTCGATGGGACGGTTCAGCTCTTTGGCAAAATCTTGAACAGTTACGGTAGACATCCGTACTCCCCGGGCGCGAGCCCAGATTTCCTAATTCTCATCAGGCGTAAGCCTTGGCGCGCGCCGACATGATCAGCTTCGAGGCGCGTTCCTCGCCGAAATCCGGCAGCGTTTCGAGCAACTCGTCGGTCGCCAGATCGGCCAGCGCCTCGCAGGTTGTCACACCGGCCTCGGCCAGCTGATAGGCGGTGTCCTCATCCATGCCGGGAACAGCCAGCAGATCCTCCGCCGGCTGTGCGTGCGCCCGCTGCTCGGCCTTGGCGATCGCCTTTGTCAGCAGCACATCGCGCGCGCGGTTGCGCAGCTCTTCGATGATCTGCTCGTCGAACTCCTCGATCTGCGCCATCTCCTGCGCCGGCACGTAAGCCACTTCTTCGAGCGTCGTGAACCCTTCCTGCACCAGCACGCTGGCGACTTCGGCATCGACGTCGAGATGCTCCATGAACATCTGCAGTACCGACTGGTTTTCCTCTTCCTTCTTCGACTCGGCATCGGCCGTGGTCATGACATTGAGGACCCATCCGGTCAGCTCCGAAGCGAGCCGAACGTTCTGGCCGCCGCGGCCAATGGCCTGCGCGAGCTTCTCTTCGGAAACGCCGATGGTCATCGAGTGCGCTTCCTCGTCGACGACGATGGTCTCGACTTCGGCCGGCGCCATCGCATTGATGACGAACTGCGCGACGTTGTCGTCCCAGGGCACGATGTCGACGCGCTCGCCGGCCAGCTCGTTCGATACGCTCTGCACGCGCGAGCCACGCATGCCGACGCAGGCGCCGACCGGATCGATGCGCTTGTCCTTGGCCTGCACGGCGATCTTCGCGCGCAGGCCCGGATCACGGGCAGCGCCCTTGAGCTCGATCAGGCCCTGCGCGATCTCCGGCACCTCGAGCTTGAACAGCTCCATCAGGTATTCGGGCACCGTGCGCGACAGGAACAGCTGCGGGCCACGTACCTGCGGGCTGACTTCGTACAGATAACCGCGAATGCGATCGCTCGGACGGATCGGCTCGCGCGGAATCAAGTGGTCGCGCAGGATAATGGCCTCGGCGTTCGATCCGAGGTCGACGATGACGCTGCCCCGCTCGAGACGCTTGACCTGCCCCGAGATCAGCTCGCCGACGCGCCCTTGATACGCCGCGACGATCTGCGCACGTTCGGCTTCGCGCACCTTCTGCACAATGACCTGCTTGGCCTTCTGCGCGCCGATGCGCCCGAAGTCAACCGACGCGACAGAACGTTCGATGACGTCGCCGGCCTGCGTGTCCGCCTTCTCCTTGTGCGCATACGAAAGCTTGATCTGGCGCTCCGGAAACTCGAAGTCCTCGCTGTCGTCCTCTAGCACGGTCCAGCGACGGAACGTTTCGTATTCGCCGGTTTCACGGTCGATCGCCACCCGCAGTTCGGACTCGTCGCCGTATTGCTCCTTGGCCGCCGACGCCAGCGCCGCCTCGAGCGCTTGGAAGATCAGCTCTTTTTCAACGCCCTTCTCGTTGGAGACGACGTCGACCATCAGCAGGATGTTCTTGTTCATGGCGCGCATCCCGGCGTGCCGCCCTGCGGGCGCACGCTCCGCGTGCGCGCCATTCCACAATCCTGTCGAATGTTCATATCGTGCTTCACTCCTGATCGTAATCCGGCACGAGCCGTGCCCGCTCAATCTCGGACAGCGGAATTTCAGCCAAGCCTTCCTTGCATTCAAGCCGCAGCGTGCCGCCGTCGATGCCGCGAATGAAGCCAATGTAGCGACGACGACCATTCAGCGGCGCCAGCAATTGCACGCGCGCCTGCTCACCTGTAAAACGCTCGAAATGCGCTGGCTTCACCAGCGGCCGATCGAGCCCCGGCGAAGACACTTCGAGGCGATAGGCGCTACGGATGGGATCTTCGACATCGAGGACACCGGCGACCTCCTTGCTGGCGCGCTCGCAATCGTCGATCGCGATGCCGGCCGGCGCATCGATGTAAAGGCGCAGCATTGCATTGCGGGGATGCGGACTGTATTCGAGCAAGACCAACTCATAGCCGAGGCTCTCCAGCACCGGCGCCAGCATCTGCTCCAAACGTTCCTGCATCACTGCCAAAGGCACGCTCCGAAAACGCGAGAAAAACCACACAAAACGAAAACCCAAAACAAAAAACCAATAAAAAAGGCCCGCAAGGGGCCTTCTTCAAGCCAAATCTTTGGTGGCGGAAGCTCCAAGAACAACGAGAACATCCGCACCATTTATCTACCCCTAAATAAGTTAGATAAATGTGGTAGCGGGGGCCTGTTTCGGCCTTTATTTACTGCAAAGACCCGAAACCATTCCACTCCGCAACCAAATCAACAAACAAGACCGCTACTATACCAGAGTTCGGCGGAGTCGCCTAGAGTCCGTCCGACGATTTTGCCGCAAGCGCCCCCAAGCCACTTGCGTAGCGGATTGTAGCGTGAATTACCTTTGATCTGCACTAGGGCAGATTCGAAACCTCCGCAAGAGCGCTGCGCCCAGACCTCTTCGGAGGTACAGCATGTCGATGCTGGATACCTGACGGAAAACCATACGGGTCATCGTCAAGAAGTGGGGTAATAGCGCCGCCGTCCGCATCCCGTCTGCGATCCTGGAGGCCGCTACTCTGAAAGTGGGGGCAGTCGTCGATGCGCGTCAGGTGCAGGGCGGTATTTTCATTGAGCCTGCCGAGCAGCCGAAGGCTCTCGATCTCGACACACTGATCGATGCAATCACTAACGAGAACCGGCATGTCTCAGTAGACACCGGAGCGGTAGTCAGCAAGGAAGTCTGGTAAATGGTCGCGCGCGATGTCCCCGATTCGGGCGACATTAGGGAGCGTGGGAGCGGCATGCGCGAGCGTCAGCGGCATCTGGCGACTGTCAGGGGGAAGAGGTATGGAATACCTTAAAACAATTAATCCTACTAGAATAGGACTATAAACGGACTGGAGAGCACCATGCGCCAAACACTACGCAGGGCCGGCGGATCACTCGTGATGACGGTTCCGAAAGCCTTCGTCGAGCAGAATGCGCTGACGGAAGGTTCCCATGTCGAACTCCACCTGCAAGGAAAGAAGATGACGGTGGAAGCGCCGAGCCGCCCGCGTTACCGGCTGGCCGATCTGC
>JASGFY010000012.1:0-54413 GCA_047605265.1 Solimonas sp. | reverse complement strand
GCGAGGCCAAGGTGCTGCGCATGCGCTTCGGCATCGACATGAACACCGACCACACGCTGGAAGAAGTCGGCAAGCAGTTCGACGTCACCCGCGAGCGCATCCGCCAGATCGAGGCCAAGGCGCTGCGCAAGCTGCGTCACCCGAGCCGCGCAAACTATCTGCGTTCGTTCCTGGACGAATAGGCACACACCGCTCTACCTCGAAGGCCACGCAGCTGTGTGGCCTTTTTTGTTGTCCGCGATCGCGGCCCGGGCGGAATTCAGTCCACTTCCGGCCACAGCCATGCGGCGCCGCGCACACCGCTAGCGTCGCCGTATTGCGCCGGCACCAGCCGCGTGCGCACCTCGTCGGAGAAGATCCACGGCTTCCACAATTCAGGGACGGCTCGATACAGGCGCCGCAGCTGCGACAGGCCGCCGCCGAGCACGATCACCTGCGGATCGAGCACATTGATGATCGAGGCCAGCGCGCGCGCGAGGCGCTGCTCGTAGCGCTGCAGCGTCGCCTCCGCCGCCGCGTCGCCGTCCTCGGCCGCGAACACGATCTGCTCGCCGCGCCAGCCGCCGCCGTGCAGGCGCATGTGCTCGGCGGCGAGTCCGGTGCCCGACAGCCAGGTCTCGATGCAGCCGCTGCGCCCGCAGTAGCAGGCCGGCCCCGGCAGTTCGCCCGGCTGCGGCCAGGGCAGCGGGTTGTGTCCCCATTCGCCGGCGATGGCGTTCGCGCCGCGCAGCAACTGTCCGCGCACTACGATGCCGCCGCCGACGCCGGTGCCGAGAATCACGCCGAACACCGTCTCGGCACCATCGGCCGCGCCGCCGTGCGCTTCCGACAGCGCGAAGCAGTCGGCATCGTTGGCGAGACGCACGCGCGGCCCGAGCCGCGCCTCGAGATCGGCGCGCAGCGGCTGGCCGTTGAGGCAGGTCGAATTGCAGTTCTTCATGCGTCCGGTCAGGGTCGATACCGCACCCGGCGTGCCGATGCCGATCGGCAGGTTCGACGCGCCGGCCGCGGCTTCGAGCCGCAGGGCGAGATTCGCCACCGCGTCGACCGTCGCCGCGTAGTCGCCGGCCGGCGTGGCAATGCGCTGTTGCGCAAGGATCTGCGCATTGCCTCCCATGACCACGCCCGCGATCTTGGTGCCGCCAAGGTCGATGCCTATTCGCATGATGGATTCCGCGGGTGCCTGCGCACGTGAACGCTCCTGTGGGATGGCAAAGGACCGAGACCGATTGGCGCATTTCTACCATTGCGCGAGCCGCTGCGGTCTTTTCATGACTGTTACGGCGACCGCCGGGACTGGCCAGTACCGTCGCAGTCGCCGCAATCAAACATAACGAGCGCCGAGCCCGGCGCCACAGGGGGAGTTCATGAAGACGGTTCAGCTCGCGCGCGCGTTCGCCGTCTCGGCCGCCGTCGCCCTGCTCGCCGCCTGCGGCAGCAGCTCGTCGTCCGGCAAGGGCAGCTCGGCACCGTGATCGCGCAGGAACTCGCCCATGCGCGTGGCGACCTGGCGCTCGCTCATGCCCGGCTGCATCTGCGCCGAGATGGTCTCCGCGCATTCGTATGCCAAGCGCTGCGCCTTGCGGAAACGCACCAGCTCGCTTTCCCCCAGAACCTTCGTGGCCATGAAATCTTACCTTTATGCAATGTCACCTTTAGTGCTGGCAGTTTTGCGCGGGATTGTCATTGCCTGGGCGCCGCAAGGCCGCGCCGCGGGGCCAATGCCAGTGCGGCGCGCACTTGGGCCGGACCAGGCGGAGAAAACCGCGCCGGAAGCTGGACGACTCGTGACGCCGCCACGAAAATCGCGCGCGGCACACCGTTTCCGCCTTTATATCGTTCATCCGCACCCCAAGCGCCGACCATGACCCCGGCCCCAACCGCCAGCATCGACGAACCCCGCGTCCGGCGCTGCGCCAGGCTCGGCATCGATGCGCTGCGCACGCTGCTGGAACCCCTCGGCCTGCGCATCCGAACCGTCGCCAACGGCACCGCGATCCCGGGCAGCTACTGGGGCGACAGCGAGGCGGGACTGATCGGCGACATGCTGTATCTGCGCGGCGACACGCCGGTGCACTCGGCGCTGCACGAGGCCAGCCACTGGCTGTGCGCCGACGACGCGCGCCGCGCACGGATGCATACCCACGCCGGCGGCGACGACGTCGAGGAACACGCAGTCTGCTATCTCGAATGCCTGCTCGCGGCGCAGCTCGCCGGTTACTCGCAGGCCGAATGCTTCGCCGACATGGACGCCTGGGGCTATACCTTCATCCTCGGTTCGGCGCGGGCCTGGTTCGAGCGCGACGCCGACGACGCGATCGCCTGGCTGGAGCGGCGCCGGCCGCCCGGCTACGCGGCGCGGTGACGTGATCAACCAACGTTCATCGCTGCCTGCAAACCTTGCCGGGGAAGAGGGATGCGGACCGCGACGCCATGGATGCCACACCCCTGTCGTTCAAGCTGCTGACGCTGAACACGCACAAGGGATTCAATCAGTTCAACCGCCGCTTCGTGCTGCACGAGCTGCGCGAAGCTGTGCGCGCGGCTGCGGCCGACATCCGGCTCGAGCACCCTCGATCCGCTGAGCCTGTTCCTCAACCTCGAAGCGAATCTCGTCGTGCGCAGCCGGACGCTCGCCGACGCGCTGCGCGCGAGCCTCGACCGGCTGACGGCGCATCACTGCCGGGAGATCACCGCGCGGGACGCGCGGCGCCGCACGCAGGCCCGCCAGCTGCTGAGCTACCTCGCCTATCACCTGACGCGCCGCCTGCCGTCGTTCGCCGGCTGGCTGCCGGCGCACGCGCCGCGTCACGCGACCTTGCCGGCCGCCGACGCGCTGCCGGCCGCGGCCGATCCGCCGGCGCCGCCGACGCACCCGCCACCACGCGCTTAGGGGGATGCCCGCTTGCCGCCGCTCCGGCGTCGGCTAGAATCGGGGGTCCATGCGCCGTCGTCCCGCCCAATCGCTGTTGCTGGTCCTTGCGCTCGCGCTCGGCCAGTGGCTGGCGCTCGCACACAGTTTCGAGCATCCGGCGCTGCACGCCGACGCGGTCTGCCAGATCTGCGCGCACGCGCAGGGTCTCGATGGCGCCGCACTGACGCCGGTCTTCAGCCTGCCGGCGGCGGTCGCCGTCGCCGAGGCGCCGTCCATCGGCATCGTGCTGCCGGCACGCGCCGCCGCACCACGCATCTACGACATCCGCGGTCCTCCGGCCCAAGCAATCGTCATCACTGTCTGATCGCACAGGCGCGCCCTTGGCGTGCTTTTCTGCCGTTTTCGAGGATTCCATCCATGACCGCCGTTGTTTCGCGCGCGCCGCGCCGCCGTCTGTCGTTCACGCTGTCCCGCCGTCCCATCCATCCCTTGTTCGCCGTCGCGCCGCTGACGCTCGCGGCGATGGGCTTTCCGGGCCTCGGCCATGCCGACGACGACGCCCCGACCGATACCGACCAGAGCCAGGGCAGCGTCGCCGAAATCATCGTCACTGCGAACCCGCTCGGCCGCACGTCCGACGATCTCGTGCAGCCGACCACCGTGCTGACCGGCGACGATCTCGACCGCGTGCGTCGCGGCACGCTCGGCGAGACGCTGCAGAGTCAGCCCGGCGTGTCGACGACCGACTTCGGCGCCGGCGCCGGGCGCCCCGTCATCCGCGGACTCGCCGGTCCGCGCGTCGAGATGCTCGAGAACGGCCTGTCGGCGATGGACGTCTCCGACCTGTCGCCCGACCACAACGTGACGATCGCGCCGGCGCAGGCGCGGCAGATCGAAGTGCTCAAGGGCCCGGCCACGCTGCTGTACGGCAACAGCGCCGCCGGCGGCGTCGTCAACGTCGACAACGGCCGCCTGCCGACGCGCGTCGAGGACGGCCTGCACGGCGCGCTCGATACCTATTACGGCACGAACGGCGACGAAGGCTCGTTCAGCGGCGAAGCGAACTACGGCGACGGCCCGCACATGCTGCACCTCGACTACGGCTTCCGCGAAGCGGAGGACTACGACATTCCGGGCTACGCCGCCGTCGACGGCACCGGCAGCCACGACACGCTCGACAACAGCCAGCTGCGCGCGCAGTCCGGCGGCGCCTCGTACTCGTACATCGACGGCAACGGCGACGTGTTCGGCTTGGGCGCCAACCGCTTCGTGACGAACTACGGCCTGCCCGTCGAGGAAAGCGCGTTCATCCTGATGCACCAGACGCGTCTCGACACGCAGATCATCCTCAACAAGCCGGTCGGCTGGCTCGACTCGCTGAAGTTCCGCGGCGGCACGTCGAATTACGATCACACCGAGTTCGAGGCCAAGGGCGAGGCCGGCACCATCTTCCACAACCAGCAGTACCAGGGCCGCATCGAGGCCGTGCACGTGCCGCTCGCCGGCTTTCGCGGCGTGTTCGGCGCGCAGTTCAACTGGCGCGATTTCTCGGCGGTCGGCGAGGAGGCGTACGTGCCACCGGTCTACAGCCGGCAGGCCGGCCTGTTCTTCATCGAGGAGAAGCCGTACAACCTGGGCAAGCTCGAGTTCGGCGCGCGCGTCGAGCGCGACACCAACACGCCGGGCGGCGGCTACGCCGATCGCGACTACACGCCGTTCTCGGCCTCGCTCGGCTCGAGCTTCAACGTCGGCGACGCTTCGCACCTGAAGCTGTACGCGACGCACGCCGAGCGCTCGCCGGTGCCGGAGGAGCTGTACGCGTTCGGCCCGCACGGCGCGACGGAAACGTTCGAGCGCGGCGACCTCGACGCGAAGAAGGAAGTATCGAACAACATCGAGCTCGGCTTCGATCATCACCAGCAGCGCTGGACCTTCAACGCCAGTGTCTACTACAACCAGATCAACCACTATCTGTACCTCTCGGAAGTCGACGAAGGCCTGAACGCCGACGGCACCGGCACGGCGAGCGCGGACGGCGTCGCCGACCGCGTCGACGAGGACGGCACGTTCGACGCGGACAGCGACATTCTGCTCGTCGACTATCGCCAGAACGACGCCAAGCTGTACGGCTTCGAAGCCGAAGTGCACTACGCGCTGCTGCATGACGGCCCGTTCAAGCTCGATTCGCGCCTGTTCAGCGACTACGTGCGCGCCAGGCTCGACAACGGCGAGAACATTCCGCGCATGCCGCCGCTGCGCGTTGGCGTCGGTCTCGACGGCAGCTGGCAACGCTTCGCCGGCGGCGTCAGCTACACGCGCGCGAACCGCCAGGACGACACCGCGGCGCTCGAAACGCAGACCGCCGGCTACAACCTGCTCGACGCCGACTTCAGCTACAGGTTCTACGTGGCCGACGGCGGCGATCGTGGCGCGTCCGTCTACCTGCGCGGCAGCAACCTGCTCGACGACGACATCCGCCGCTCGACCTCGTTCGTCAAGGATGAAGTGCTGGCGCCGGGCCGCTCGGTCTACGTCGGCGTGAGGATGGCGCTGTGACGGCGGTGAACGGCGCGGCCGGGGTGCGAATCCCGGCCGGCAGCGGCACGCGCCGGCACCTGCGCATCGCCAGCGACGTGCTCGCGCTCGTCATCGGCGGCACGGCGATGCTGCATGCGACGCATGCGCGCGCCGCCAGGAGCGCGGCGTGGCCGCAGATCCACGACAAGGCGCTGGCGATGCTCGGCACCGAGTACGTCTTCGGCCGCAACGACGACGAGGCGGTCGACTGCTCGGCGCTGATGCAGCAGGTCTTCGCGAGCGCCGGCATCCGCCTGCCGCGCACCGTGCACGAGCTGTTGCATACCGGCGTGCCGGTGTCGCACGCGCACGTGCGGGCCGGCGATCTGCTGATCTATCGCTGGCAGCCGCACCAGCTGCACGTGGCGCTGGCGCTCGACGACCGCCACATCGTGCACGCCTCGCCGAGCGCCGGCGAGGTCGTCGTCACGCCGATCGACGTCGCGTGGCAGCGGCGGCTGATCGCGGTGCGGCGCGTGCTGAAGTCCTGAGGGTCCGCGACGCCGCACATCTCACACGACCGGACACGCGCCGGACATCAGGGCGACGTCCGCCGCAAGCGCCGGGCGCACAGAACGGCGACGCATCCCGCGGCCGTCACCAACGCCGCGATGATCGGCAAGCACGCGACGCCGCCGCTGCCGACGATCTGCGAACCCAGCGCCGCGCCGGCACCGACTCCGGAATTGAGCACGGTGACCAGCGCGCTCCCGGCGAACGGCATGAAGGCGGCCGAGGCGGCGCGCATCACCGCTGCCTGCAGGACGACGGGAAGGACGCCGATCAGCATGCCCCAGATGGCCACCACGATGACGTAGCCAGTCCTGCCGGGCAGTGCCAGCGCGCCGATCGCCCCCGCCAGCGCCAGCAGCGTCGCGGGCAACGCCACGCGCGGCCAGCGATCGGCCCACGCGCCGGCGCACAGGGCGCCGAGCAGTCCACCGACGCCCATCGCCAGCAGCACGCTGGGCAGTGCGCCGCTCGGCAGCGTCGCCGCGGTCAGCGGCGCGATGAACGTGAAGGCCGCGAAATGTCCGACCAGTCCCAGCGCGCCGCCGAGCGCGATCGCCAGCACCGCGAAAACCGAAGCATCGCGACGCGGCGCAACCAGCGGCGTCGACGGCTCGTGCACGACATCGGGCACCATGAGGCGGACCAGCGCGGCACAGACCGCGCACAGCACGGCGAGTCCGAGGAACACGGCTCGCCAGCCCATCGTCTCGGCGACCCGGCTGCCGAGCGGCAAACCGAGCAGTCCGGCCAGATTGGGGCCTGCCATCACAATGGCCAGCGCGCGTCCGGCACGCTCCGGCGGCACCAGCCGCGCCGTCAGCACCACGATGACACCCCAGAAGAGACCGTGCGCGGCAGCGCCGAGCACGCGCGCCGTCATGGCGATGGCGAAGGTCGGCGCCAGCGCGGTGACGACGTTGGCGGCGCCGAGCACGAGCAGAGCGGTGAACACCAGCGCCGTGCGCGAGCGGCGCAGCGTGACGCGCACCAGCGGTACCCCGGTCAGCGCCACGGTGAACGCCCACGCCGTCACCAGCAGGCCCGCCGTCCCTTGCGAAATGCGCAACGAACGGCTCAACGGCGCGATGATCGCCGCCGGCATCATTTCGGCGCTGACGCTGACGAACGCCGCGGCCGACAGCACGAACAGGGCTTTTTTCATGGCTGCGATCGTAAACTTTGACATCAATGTCAAGGTCAAGCCGGAGAATCCGATGCGCATCGGCGAACTATCCCGCCGCACAGGCGTCTCGACCCGCATGCTGCGCTACTACGAAAGCCAGGGCCTGCTGCGCGCGCGACGCGGCGGCAATGGCTATCGGATATACACGCAGGCCGACCTCGAACGCGCCGCAACGATCGGCAAGCTGATCCGCTCGGGACTGCCGAGCCGCCTCATCGCGGTGGTGCTGTCGATGGACGGACATGGCTGGGTGGCGGAGTGCCGACAGACCTTCGCCGACATCATCGGCGCGGAACTGGCATCGCTCGAAGAAAAAATCGCCTGCCTGAGCCACAGCCGCGCCGTCCTGCGCGCCTATCTGGCGAAGGTGGACCGGGGCAGTGCGGCGCAGGCGACCAGGCGGCGACCGCGGCGCGCCACAGAGCGATGAGGCGCGTCGGATTTCCCACGCGTGAAAAAGCCGGGCACGAAGCCCGGCCTTTTCGGAGACGCTTCAGGCGTCAGCGCGACTTGGCCTGATTCGCCACCGCTTCGGCCGCCTTCTTCGCCGCCTCGGCGTCGCCGAGGTAGCGGTACGACTTCACGCGCAGGTCCTCGTGCAGTTCGAACAGCAGCGGGATGCCGGTCGGGATGTTCAGTTCGAGGATGGCTTCGTCGGAGACGTTGTTCAGATACTTGTAGAGCGCGCGCAGCGAGTTGCCGTGCGCAGTGACGAGCACGGTCTGGCCGGCCTTGAGCTGCGGGGCGATGGCATCGTGCCAGTACGGCAGCACGCGCTCGAGCGTGATCTTCAACGATTCGGTGGCCGGCAGCGCGTGCTCGTCGAGCTTCGCATAGCGGCGGTCGTACTTCGGATGACCGCCGTCGTGCGCGTCCATCGGCGGCGGCGGGATGTCGTAGCTGCGGCGCCAGATCTTGACCTGCGCCTCGCCGTGCTTGGCGGCGGTCTCGGCCTTGTCGAGTCCCTGCAGCGCGCCGTAGTGGCGTTCGTTGAGGCGCCAGGTCTTGTGCACCGGAATCCACAACTGGTCCATCTCGTCGAGCGCGGTGAAGTTGGTGCGGATGGCGCGCTTGAGCACCGAGGTGTGGGCGACGTCGAACAGTAGCCCTTCCTCGCGCATCAGCCGGCCGGCGGCGGCGGCTTCCTTGCGGCCCGCTTCGGTGATGTCGACGTCGACCCAGCCGGTGAAGCGGTTGTCGAGGTTCCACTGGCTCTGGCCGTGGCGCAGCAGGACGAGTTTGCGGGCCATCGAGTCTCCTCTCGCGATGACAAAGGGTGCGCGATTCTACGTCAGCGTGCCGCCAGATAGCGGTTTTTCAATTTGACGTAGTGCGCGGCGGAGTAGCGGAAGTGCTCGATTTCCTGCGCGGTCAGCTCGCGCGCCGGCTGCGCCGGCGAACCGCGGTACAGCCAACCGCTCTTCAGCACCTTGCCGGGCGGCACCATGCTGCCGGCGGCGAGCAGTACCTCGGGCTCGACGACGGCGCGGTCCATGACGATCGCCCCCATGCCGATCAGGCAGCGATCACCGATCGTGCAGGCGTGCAGGATCACGCCGTGGCCGACGGTGACGTCCTCGCCGATCGCCAGCATCACGCCGCCCGGCGAATACGGTCCGTCGTGCGTGACGTGCAGGACGCTGTTGTCCTGCACGTTGCTGCGCGCGCCGACGACGATGCGGTTGACGTCACCGCGCAAGGCGGCGAACGGCCAGATCGACACGTCTTCGCCGAGCGCGACGTCGCCGATGACGGCGGCCTGCTCGTCGACGTAGACGCGCGCGCCGAGCACCGGCGTCGCGCCCGCGAACGGACGGATCACTGCACCGGCACCGGCGGCGCCGACTCGATCGAGTCGGTGAACACCGTACCGTCGTCGTGCGGCGCCTCGGGCGCCAGCTTGGTGGCGTTGATCGAGCCGGGACGCGGCGTCGGCTGGCCGCTGGCCTTGCGCTTGATGAAGTCCTCGACCTGGTCGAGCACGTCGGCGCGACCGCGCAGCATCGACGCGAACGAGCTGATGATCAGATCGTGCGACATCTTGGGATAGATCAGCGTTTCGACCGGACCGCCGGCCTCGGTCACCGACTCGGCCAGCGTGCGCGTGTTCGACACGTCGACGATCTTGTCGTCCTCGCCGTGCACGAGGAACAGCGGCGGATTGTTGCCGTCGACGAAGAAGACCGGCTGCGTGTACGGGAAGCGGTCGACCGGGCCAAACAGATCGCGCAGGTCCGGCGCGGTGATCGGCATGAAGTTGTAGAGGCCGCCGAGACCGACCATGCCGCGCAGCCAGCTGCGCGAGCCGCCGACGCCCTTCAGCCATTCCTCGTCGAGCGCCAGCATCGCGGCGATGTGCGCGCCGGAGTTGTGGCCCATCACGAACAGCTTGCCGCTGGCACCGCCGTAGTGCGCGGCGTTGTCGTGCGCCCACTTCACGACCCTGGCGCCGTCCTTGACGAAGTCCGGAAAGTGCGCGTTCGGATACAGGCGCACGTTCGGAATCACGGTGACGAAGCCGCGCGACGCCAGTGCCTGGCCGACGAAGCGGTATTCGCTCTTGTCGCCCTGCTGCCAGCGCTTGCCGTAGAAGAACACCACGACCGGCGCGTTGGCGGCGTTGTCCGGCATGTAGACGTCGAGCGTCAGCCTGTTGGCGGTGTCGTACGGCACGTCCGTCGTCAGCGTGTAGCCGTGCTTGGTGGTGACTTCGTTGAGCACCTGCTGCCCGCTGCAGCCGGCGAGAGAAGCGAGGGCGGCGGCGCCCAGGGCCAACAGGACGAGAATTCGCGACATGTTTCGGTGCGGTGGAAGCGGCCCGGGAAGGGCTCGTCGCTATGGTAGCGTGCCGTCGCGTTTCCCCGCACCTTGAAGGCGCTTGCGGCGGCCCGGCCCGTGCCCCGCGCCGCTGTGGATAATGGACAAAAAATCACCCAAATCCGGACGGTTCCGATTTTCGGAACGAACGGCCCTCGAAAAGCGCCGGCGGCGTCCCCAGAATAACCGCCCCTTTCGCTGTTTCCGGTGCGCCATGTCTAATCCCCTGCTCCGCGACGCTCTCATGCAGCCCCTGCCGGCTTTCGACGTCATCCGCCCCGAGCACGCCGAAGCGGCGCTCGACGCGGTCCTGGCGAGGAACCGCGCCGAGCTGGAGCGCCTGCTCGCGCGTCCGGAGCCGCCGACCTGGGACACGCTGATCGAGCCGCTCGAGGACATGAGCGACCACGTCCAGCGCGCTTGGGGCCCGGTTTCGCATCTGTTCAGCGTCACCTCGACCGCCGACTGGCGCCGTGCGTACAACGCCTGCCTGCCCAAGCTCACCGAATACGGCGTCGAGCTGTCGCAGTCCGAACCGCTGTTCCGCGCCTATGAAGCGCTGGCTGCGTCGGAGGAATACCAGGGCTACGACGCCGTGCGGCGCAAGGTGATCGCCGACGCGCTGCGCGACTTCCGGCTGTCCGGCATCGCCCTGCCGGCCGCCGAGAAGGCGCGCTACAAGGACATCTCGCTGCGCCTCTCCGAACTGCAGACCCGGTTCGAGGAAAATCTGATGGACGCGATCCAGGCCTGGGGCCAGCACGTCGAGGACGAAAGCCGGCTCGCCGGCATGACCGACGCCGCGAAGCAGGCGGCGCGCGCCCGCGCCGAGGCCAAGGGTCTGCCCGGCTGGTGGCTGACGCTCGACTTCCCGAGCTACGACGCCGTCGTCAGCTACGCCGACGACCGCGCGCTGCGCCAGGAGATTTACACCGCGTTCGCGACGCGCGCGTCCGACCAGGGCCCGCAGGCCGGCCAGTTCGACAACGGCGCGCTGATGGAGGAAATCCTTGCGCTGCGCCACGAGATGGCACGGCTGCTCGGCTACCCGAACTACGCCGAACTGTCGCTGGCGACGAAGATGGCCGAGTCGCCGGACGAGGTCGAACAGTTCCTCGTCGATCTCGCGCGCCGCGCCAAGCCGCGCGCGCAGGCCGACCTCGACGAACTGCGCGCGTTCGCGCGGCAGCGCGATGGCCTGACCGACTTCGCGCCGTGGGACGCCGCCTACTACGCCGAGAAGCTCAAGGAGCAGAAGCTCGGCCTGTCCGACGAGGAATTGCGTCCGTACTTCGCGTTCGACACGACGGTGCGGGGCATGTTCGGCGTCGTGCAGCGTCTCTACAACATCACGATCGACAAAGTGGACAGCATCGCCGTCTGGCATCCGGACGTGACGACCTACGTGCTGAAGGACGGCGACGGCGTGCCGTTCGGCCTGTTCTACCTCGACCCGTTCGCGCGCGCCGAGAAGCGCTCGGGCGCGTGGATGGACGAGTGCATCAACCGCCGCCGCACCGCGCACGGCCTGCAGCAGCCGGTCGCGTACCTGACTTGCAACTTCACGCCGCCGCTGCCGGGACAACCGGCGCTGCTGACGCACGACGAGGTCGTCACGCTGTTCCACGAGTTCGGCCACGGCCTGCACCATCTGCTGACGCGCGTCGAGGAAACGGCGGTCGCCGGCATCCACGGCGTCGCCTGGGACGCCGTCGAGCTGCCGAGCCAGTTCATGGAGAACTGGGCCTTCGACCCGGCGACGCTGAAGAACTTCGCGCGCCACTGGCAGACCGGTGCCTCGATGCCGGAGCAACTGCTGGCCCGGCTGCGCCAGTCGCGCAGCTTCCACGCCGGCCTGGCCACTGTGCGTCAGCTCGAGTTCGCGCTGTTCGACCTGCGCCTGCACCGCGATTTCGATCCTTCGCTGAAATCCGAGCATGGCTTGCGCGTGCTGAACCTGCTCCAGCAGGTGCGCGACGAAGTCGCGGTGATGCAGCCGCCGGCGTTCAACCGCATGCCGTGGAGCTTCAGCCACATCTTCGCCGGCGGCTACGCGGCCGGCTACTACAGCTACAAGTGGGCCGAGGTGCTGTCGGCCGACGCGTTCGCCGCGTTCGAGGAAAACCAGTTCGCGCCGGAGATCGGCCGTCGCTTCCGCGACACCATCCTCGCGCAGGGCGGCTCGAAGGAGGCGATGGAGCTGTTCGTCGAATTCCGCGGCCGCAAGCCGAGCATCGACGCGCTGCTGCGCCACAACGGTCTGGCCGAGGACGGCGCCGCGGTCGCTTGAGGCCCGCCGTGTCGGCGACCGCCGCCCGGTCGCCGGCGCCCGACACCGGTGCGAACTTGTGCCGGCTTCTTTCCGGGCATATACTTCATTTATGAATTTTTCATTTATGGTATAAATCGCCATGTCCCGATCGTCGCTCCGCGCGCGCGCGCTTGCCCTGGCCGCCGCCGCGCTGGCCGGCTGCGCCAGCATGCACGGCATCGCGCCGCAGGAGACGGCCGCCGATCCGGCCGCGCTGCAGACCGGCCGGCAGCTCGACGGCGAAGCGATCGGCGCCGCCTGGCCGTCCGGACGCTGGTGGCAGGCGTTCGGCGATGCGCAGCTCGATCGCCTGATCGATCAGGCCGGCGCCGGCAATCCCGATCTGACCGCCGCCCGCGCCCGCGTGCGGCTGGCGATGGCGGCGGCCGGCACGGCGCGCGCGGCGACGCTGCCCAAGGTCGACGCCAAGCTATCGGCGCAGGACACGCTGTTCACCGGCCAGAGCTTCATTCCGTCTCCCTACGCGCGCGAATTCTGGTGGAGCAACGACGCGGCGATCGACTTCGGCTACGCGCTCGATCTCTGGGGCGGCGACGAAGCCGCGCTCGAAGCGGCGCGCGCCGACGTCCGCGCCGGCGCCGCGGCCGAACAGGCGGCGCGCCTCGTCCTGCAGAGCGACATCGTGCAGGCCTACGCGCAGCTGGCGCTGCAGTACGCGCGCCGCGACGTGCTCGCGCAGGACCTGCAGAATCGCCAGCAGCTCGTCGACATCACCCGGCAGCGCCTGCGCGCCGGCATCGGCACCGAACTCGAACTGGCGCAGGCGCAGACCGGCGTGCCGGTCGCGCAGTCGGAGATCGACGCCGTCGACCAGCAGATCGAGATCCTGCATCACCAGATCGCGGCGCTCGGCGGCCAAGGCCCCGGCGCGGCCGACGACCTGCAGCGTCCGCAGCTGCGCGAACCGGACGGCAGCCTGCTGCCGAGCCATCTGCCGGCCGAGCTGATCGGCCGCCGCCCGGATGTCGCGATGCGGCGCTGGCAGGTCGAGGCGGCGGCGAAGAACATCGACGTCGCCAAGGCCCGCTTCTATCCCAACATCGATCTGGTCGCCGGCGTCGGCCTCGAATCGCTGGGCTTCTATCATTTCCTCAATTCGGACGCCGCCGTCGCCAACGCCGGCCCGGCGATCTCGCTGCCGATCTTCGACGGCAGCCGCCTGCGCGCCGGCCTCGGCGCGCGCGCCGCGCAGTACGACGAGGCGGTCGCCCGCTACAACGGCGCGCTGGTGCAGGCGCTGCAGCAGATCGCCGACCAGGTGACGACGGTGCGCGGCCTCGAACGCCAGCAGGCGCAGATCGACATCGCCGTGCAGAGCGCGCAGCGCGCCTACGATCTGGCGATGCAGGGCTATCGCGCCGGCATCATCGATTACCTGAGCGTGCTGACGACGGAATCGAACCTGCTCGCGCAGCGCGACCGCGCGACGGGCCTGCGCCTGCATCGCCTCGCCGCGCACGCGCAGCTGGTCGCCGCGCTCGGCGGCGGCCTGTCGGCGGACACCGGCCCGCGGCCCGGCGGCGCGGAGACGGCGCATGAGTGAGCCCCTGCATC
The DNA here is from genome assembly GCA_047605265.1 of Solimonas sp. Classification (GTDB taxonomy): domain Bacteria; phylum Pseudomonadota; class Gammaproteobacteria; order Nevskiales; family Nevskiaceae; genus Solimonas. Next base: position 40,562 of record JASGFY010000012.1, on the reverse strand, counting down.
CGCGGCATCGCGCGATCATTCACGCGCTGAGCGGCGCCAAGACGCGCCTGCCGGCGCTGCCGTACGAGCGCATGCTCGCGGCGCGCCTGATGACGCACGCGCACAAGCAGTCGCAGCAGCTCAGCAACGAGGTGCTGAAGGCGCACGATCTCAACTACGTCAGCTACTCGACGCTGATGGTGCTGTACGGCGCCAGCGCCGATGGCATCGGCGCGCGCGAGCTGTCCGAGGCGACCGGCGAGAGGCCGACCAACCTGACGCGCGTCTGCGACGAGCTGGTCGCGCGCAAGCTGCTGCAGCGCGAGCCCGGCGTCGACGATCGCCGTCGCGTGACGCTGCGCCTGACGCGCAGCGGCGAGAAGCTCGCCGAGCGCGTGCAGCCGGAAATCTGGAAAGTCGTCGACCGCCTCTACGGCGGCTTCAGCAGCCAGGAGCTGCGCCAGCTGCAGCGCCTGCTCGGCAAGCTGCTGCGCGCCGACGGAACGATGCCGTCATGAGCGCGGCGACGACCGGCCACGGCTGGCGCGCGACGCTGCGCGCGGTGTTGCGCGTCGAACACGCGCAATGGCAGCTGTGGCTGTTCATCGCCAAGACGCTGTTCGCCGGTTTCCTGGCGCTGTGGCTGTCGATGCGCTTCGGCCTCGACAAGCCGGCGACGGCGATGATGACGGTGTTCATCGTCTCCCAGCCGCAGAGCGGATTCGTGCTCGCCAAGAGCGCGTACCGCGCCGCCGGCACGCTGGTCGGCAGCGCCGCGACGCTGTTGCTCGTCATGCTGTTCTCGCAGTACCGCGAGCTGTTCATCGGCGCAGTCGCGCTGTGGGTCGGCGCCTGCGCGATGGGCGCCGCGCGCTTCCGCGACTTCAAAGCCTACGCCTTCGTGCTCGCCGGCTACACCGCCAGCCTGATCGGCTTCTCGGCGGCGCTGACGGCCGGCGCCGCGTTCGACATCGCCCTGTCGCGCGTCAGCGAAGTGCTGCTCGGCGTGCTCTGCGCCGGCGTCATCGCCGACGTCGTCGCGCCGCAGCGGCTAACGCCGGCGCTGGTCGCGCTGGTGCGCAGCCGCTATCAGGATTTCGCGCGGCTGATCGCCGATACGCTGCGCGACGACATCGTTGCCGCGCGCGGTGTCGCGCTGCACACGCGGCTCGCCGCCGACATCGTGCGCATGGAATCGCTGCGCAGCGCCGCGTTCTTCGAGGACGCCGACACGCGCGTGCGCAACGCGCGCCTGCAGCAGCTCAACGTCGACTTCATGGCGGCGCTGACGACCTTCCACGCGCTCGAACGCCTGCTCGCGCGCCTGCGGCGCCAGGGCGGCGAGGTGACGCGCCACGCACTGCTCGTCCACGCGCGACCGCTGCACGCCGCGCTCGAACGTCCGCCGACGCGCGCCGCCGAAGCGGCCCGCGCCCTACCGGCCCTGCTCGACGCCGCGCACGCGCTCGACGCGCACGGGCCGGCGCCGGCGGCCGGCGACGCGCTCGACTACGACAGCGGCGTCGAGCTGCTGCGCCAGCTGACGGCGGAGCTGATCGCCTATACGCGCGTCTATGCCTCGCTCGCCACGATCCATGCCGGCGGCGCCGAGGAAACGCCGCTCGGCGCGCGCTTCACGCCGCACGCCGAGCTCGGCGGCGCCTTCGTCACCGGCTTGCGCGCCGCGCTGGCGCTGCTGCTGGTCAGCGCGTTCTGGATCGCCAGCGACTGGCCGGACGGCGCCGCCGCCGCGCTCAACGCCTGCGTCGTCTGCTGCCTGTTCGCGGCCGCGCCGCAGCCGCGCTTCGCGATCCGCCAGATGATCGTCGGCATCGGCCTGTCGATCGTCCTGAGCTTCGTGTGCGCGCTGCTCGTGCTGCCGATGATGAGCGGCTTCCCGCTGCTGGTGCTGGCCATGCTGCCGTTCCTGGTCTTCGGCCTCTGGCTCGCCTCGCATCCGGCCTCGGCCGGCGTCGGCGCGAGCTTCCTGATCTTCTTCACCAATCTGCTGTCGCCGCAGAATCCGCCGACGCACGATCCGGCCTTCCTGCTCGACCAGGGCCTCGCCCTCATCATCGGCATGGCGGCCGGCAGCCTGACGTTCGGCGTGCTGCTGCCGGCCGAAGGCGAGGCGCGCCTCGAGCGCTTGCACCGGAGCCTGCGCCGGCAGATCGCGCAAGCCTGCGAGTGTCCCCTGCGCGGCCTGCGCCGGCGCTTCGAAAGCCATTGCCGCGATCTGCTGCTGCAGATCCAGGCGACAACCGACGTACCAGCGGAGCGGCGCGATGCGCTGCAAGGATATGGCCTGTCGGTTCTCGAGATCGGCCACGCCGTCATCGACGCGCGCAGCCACGTCGCGGCGACGCCGGCACTGCGGACACGTGCAGCCAGGCTCGAACGCCTGCTCGACCGCATCGTGCACGCGACCAGCGAACCGTCGGCGCCGTCGCGCGCCGAGGCGCAGGGCGCGCTCGCCGCGCTGATGAAGCAGCTGGAGCGCGATGACGACGGCGCCGCGCGCCGCCTGCTGACCACGCTGCACCGCATCCGCAACAGCCTGCTCGACATCGAGCATTTCCTCGAAGCCGCTCCGGCGACGCCGGATGGAGCCGCCCGTGCCGCGTGAATTCGTCCTGTCCGGCATCCTGTTCCCGACGCTGCTCGTCGTCTTCGCCGCCGCCGCCGCGCTGACCTGGGTGCTCGACACGCTGGCCGCGCGCCTCGATCTGCACCGCTTTCTCTGGCATCCGCCGCTGGTCCGCCTCGCGCTGTTCGTCTGCCTGTTCGGCGGCGGCGGCCTGCTGATCTACGGCCGCTGAGATCCGCGGCCACCGAATTCTCTGGAGTCACTCGATGAACGCCATCCAGGCCCTGCGCATCCTCATGACGCTGGCGATCACCGTCGCCGCCGTTCTCGTCGGCATCGCGCTGTGGGACCACTACATGCTCGCGCCGTGGACGCGCGACGGCCGCGTGCGCGCCGACGTCGTCAACATCGCGCCCGACGTCTCCGGCCTGATCACCGAGATCCCGGTGCAGGACAACCAGTTCGTGCACCGCGGCGATCTGCTGTACCGCATCGATCCGGAACGCTATCGCCTCGCGCTCGCGCAGGCCGAGGCTGTATTGCAGGCGCGCGGCGTCGAGCGCCGCCTGCGCGCAGCCGACGCGGCGCGCCGCGCGCAGCTCGACAGCCTCGTGGTGTCCAAGGAAAGCCGCGAGACGACCGCCTCGCAGGCCTCGGCGGCCGACGCGCAGTACCAGGAAGCGCTCGCCGCGCGCGATCTCGCCCGGCTCAATCTCGAACGCACCGAAGTACGCGCGCCGGTCGACGGCTGGGTGACGAACTTCAGCGCCGAGGTCGGCGACTACGCGCCGGCCGGCAAGCCGCTGCTCGCACTGATCGACGCGCACTCGTACCGCGTGATCGGCTACTTCGAGGAGACCAAGCTGCCAAAGCTGCGCGAGGGCGATCCGGTGCGCATCCGGCTGATGGACGGCGGCACGCTGCGCGGCAGCGTCGAAAGCGTGCCGCGCGGCATCAACGACCACAACGACGCCGTCGGCCGCTCGATGCTCGCCGACGTCAATCCGACGTTCAACTGGGTGCGCCTCGCGCAGCGCGTGCCGGTACGCGTGAAGATCGAAGCCGTGCCGGACGGCGTGCGCCTCATCGCCGGACAGACCTGCACGGTCATCGTCGAGCCGTCGACGCCGGCGCCGGCCGCCGCGCGCACGCAGGCGGCGCAGCGTCGCTAACAAAATCTTCATCGGGGAATCCGCCGCCGGCGCCTGCGGATGGCACGGATGCTGCGGCGCAGGGGCGAGCTTTCATTCCCTCCTCCGACACAGAGACATTCGATGAAGCATGTCGCCGGGCATCGTCGCGCCCTCCTGATCTCGCTGGCGCTGGGCCTGCTGTGCGCCGCGCCGTTCGTGCACGCCGCCGCACCGCCGAAGATCGAAACCTTCACCGCCGGCATGAAGCACGAGGACGGCTTTCTGCCGGTGTACTGGGACGACGCCGGCGGACGCGTCTATCTCGAGGTGCCGGGCAGCGGCACGCAGGCGCTGTTCTTCACGACGATCGCGCAGAGCATCGGCTCGAACGATATCGGCATTGACCGCGGCCAGATCTCGCGGACCAAGCTCGTGCGCTTCGACCGCGTCGGCGCCAAGGTGCTGATGACGCAGCTCAACGCAGGCTTTCGCGCCGTCACCGACGACGAGCCGGAGCAGCTCGCGGTCGAGCAGTCGTTCGCCAGTTCGGTGCTGTACGGCTTCACGGTCGCGGCCAGCAGCGGCGAACGCCTGCTCGTCGACGCCACCGACTTCGTCCTGCAGGACCATCACGGCGTGATCGCCGCGCTCAAGCGCAGCAGCCAGGGCGACTTCAAACTCGACCCGAGCCGCAGCGCGATCTCGCTGGCCGGCACCAAAGCCTTCGCGCGCAACAGTGAGCTCGAAGGCACGATCACGCTGGCCGCCGTCGGCGCGCCGGGCCCGTACGTCAAGGACGTCGTGCCGACGCCCGAGGCGCTGACCATCAAGGAGCGCTACTCGTTCTTCGCGCTGCCGGAACCGGGCTTCAAGCCGCGCTACAGCATGCCCGGCGACGGCTACAGCGGCTGGGATTACGACGACTACGCGACGCCGCTCGGCGAACCGCTGGTCCGGCATCTGATCGCACGTCATCGTCTGCAGAAGAAAGATCCTTCCGCAGCGGTCAGCGACGCCGTCAAGCCGATCGTCTACTACATCGATCCGGGCGCCCCGCCACTGATCCGCCAGGCGCTGCTCGAAGGCGCGCGCTGGTGGAGCCAGGCCTTCGAAGCCGCCGGATACCGCAACGCGTTCAAGGTCGAAATGCTGCCGGAGGGCGCCGATCCGCTCGACGGCCGCTACAACATCATCCAGTGGGTGCACCGCGCGACGCGCGGCTGGAGCTACGGCTACGGCGTCATCGATCCGCGCACCGGCGAAATCATCAAGGGCAACGTCACGCTGGGCTCGCTGCGCGCGCGCTACGACTACCTGATCGCCGAAGGCCTGCTGTCGCCGTACAGCGACCCGCAGCACGTCCCGGACGCCATGCAGGAGATGGCGCTGGCGCGCCTGCGCCAGCTCGCCGCGCACGAGCTCGGGCACACGCTCGGCTTGTCGCACAACCATCTCGGCAGCAGCGAAGGCCGCAGTTCGGTGATGGACTATCCGGGTCCGCTGGTGAAGCTCGACGGCCACGGCGGGATCGACCTGTCCGACGCCTATGCCACCGGCATCGGCGAATGGGACAAGGTGTCGATCGCCTACGGCTACCAGGATTTCCCGGCCGGCACCGACGAGACCGCGGCGTTGCGCAAGATTCTCGCCGACGCGCGCGCCCGCGGCCTGCACTTCCTTGCCGACCAGGACGCGCGGCCCGACAACACCGCGCATCCGCTCGCCAACCAGTGGGACAACGGCACCGACGCCGCCGCCGAGCTGCGCCGCGCCATGCAGGTGCGCCGCGTGGCGCTGCAGCGCTTCGACGAGAACGCGATCCGCGTCGGCCAGCCGATGGCGACGATCGAGGAAGCGCTGGTGCCGCTCTATCTCTACCACCGCTACCAGGCCAAGGCGGCGGCGACGGCGCTCGGCGGCCAGCTGTACAGCTATGCCGTGCGCGGCGACGGCCAGCTGCCGACGCAGCCGGTGCCGGCGGCGCAGCAGCGCGACGCGCTCGCGGCGCTGCTCGAGACCCTCGCGCCGGCACAGCTGACGCTGTCGCCGCAGCTGCTCGCACAGCTGCCGCCGCGTCCGCTCGGCTACGACTTCCATCGCGAGCTGTTCGCGCGCCACACCGGCATCACCTTCGACGCGCTCGGCCCGGCCACCGCCGCCAGCGAGCTGACGATCGGCCTGCTGCTGAACGGCGACCGCGCGGCGCGGCTCGTCGAACAGCAGGCGCTCGATGCGCGCCAGCCCGGCTTCGCCCAGGTGCTCGATGCGATCGACCATACCGTGTTCGGCAGCAGGGCCGCGAACGGCTACGAGCGGCAGGTGCTGTTCGTCGAGCAGACCGTGTTCGTGCAGCAGCTGATGAGGCTGGCCGGGGACGCCATGGCACAGGTGCGCGGCCACGCCGGCGTCGAGCTCGTCGCGCTGCGCGAGCGGCTTGCCGCCGCGCGCGGCGGCGACGATGCCGAGCGCGCGCAACGCTACAGCCTGCTCGACATGATGGCGCGCTTCGAACGCCGCACGCCAACCGACCAGGCCGACGCGCTGCCGACGATTCCGCCCGGCCCGCCGCTCTGAGCCTGCGAGGCTTATGATCGCGGCGGCGCAAAGTTTCGCACTCCCGACAAGTCTTACCAATAAATACACTTGGAAGTGAAAGAAAACATCTAGAAATACTACGTGACGGTTTCGCTGCGCCCGTTTACGGAACGTCCCTGAATACTGCGCGAAACTCGTCCGTGGAAGTCTTCAGTGCATCAGCGGCAGCACGTGTCACCGTCGTCCGGCTTCGTTTTCTCGTCTGTCTTCCACGCTTCGATACGCCATGGGCGGCGCCACGCCGCCCATGGCCTCGCATCGGCGGCACTGGCGATCTGCAGCGCGGCGGCGGCGCAGGTCCCGCCGGGTCCGCCGCCGGACGCACCGGCCGACGAGCCCGCCGACCGCGCGGTGGAATCGGCACCCGCCGCCGACGCTTCCACCCAGACCGCGGCGCCATCGTTCAGCGCTGCCTCCGACAGCGGCAAGCCGCGCGCGGCGAAGACGTCGGTGGTTGAAGACCACGGCAGGGTGACGATCAATCTGCGCGACGCCGACATCAACACGCTGATCGCCACCGTCAGCGAAGTCACCGGCAGGAATTTCATCGTCGATCCGCGCGTCAAGGGCAAGGTCACGGTCATTTCGGCCAGCCCGATGGACGCCCGCGCGGTCTACGCGACGTTTCTGTCGGTGCTCGAAGTCAGCGGCTACGCGGCGGTCCCGGCCGGCGGCTCGATCAAGATCGTGCCGGACGCCAATGCCAAGACGGAGGGCATCACCGGCGGCATCGGCGCCGGCGACGAGATCGTCACGCGCGTCATCGACGTACCGCACGGCTCGGCGACACAGCTGGTGGCCCTGCTGCGACCGCTGGTCGCGCAATCGGGACACCTCGCCGCCTACGCACCGAGCAACAGCCTCATCATTTCCGACCGCGCCGCGAACGTCGCGCGCGTCGCGCACCTCGTCAACGAGATGCAGCAGAACGGCGACGCCGCGGTCGAAATCGTGCCGCTCGACAACGCCGGTGCCGACGAAGTCGTCAGGCTGGTCAGCAACATGACGCAGCAGGCCGGCAAGCAGGCCGACGCCGGCAGCAGCGGCCCGACGCTGGCCGCCGACGTGCGCACGAACAGCGTGCTGATCGGCGGCACCAAGCTCGAGCGCGAAACGCTGATCGATCTCGTCAAGCGCCTCGACAAGCCTTCGGCGAATGCCGGCGACACGCAGGTCGTGTTCCTGCACTATGCCGACGCCGAGAATCTCGCCGCGCTGCTGATGGGTTACGTGCAGCAGTCGACGAGCAAGTCGTCGAGCTCCGGCGGCAGCATTCTGTCGAGCAGCGGATCGAAGTCGTCCGGCAGCAGCTCGTCGTCCTCGGCGCCGGTGGCGCCAAGCTCGTCGTCGAGCGCGATGAGCGGCGGCACCAACGGCAACAGCGATCTGCGCGTGCTGGCCGACAAGGACACCAACTCGCTGGTCATCACCGCGCCGCCGAAGATCATGCAGCAGGCGCGCGCGATCATCACGCAGCTCGACATCCGCCGCGCCCAGGTGCTGGTCGAAGCGATCGTCGCCGAGGTCACCGGCGACAATGCGAGCAATATCGGCGTCGACTGGGTGGCCTACAGCCCGAGCAAGATCGCCGGCGTCGGCATCACTAATTCGACCACCACCAGCGCGCTGTCGACACTGGCCTCGGCGGTCAGCGGGGGCTCGACGACCAGCGAAGCGGCGGCGGCGGCCGGCGCCACCATGCTCGGCAGCGGCGGCACGATCCTGCTCGGCACTATGAGCTCGGACGGCTCGATCTTCGGCGCCCTGATCCATGCGCTGACGAGCAGCGCCAAGACCAACATCCTGTCGACGCCGTCGCTGGTCACGCTGGACAACCAGGAAGCCAAGATCGAGGTCGGCCAGAGCGTCCCCGAGCTGACCGGCAGTTACGCGAGCACGTCGAGCACCAGCACCGTCAATCCGTTCCAGACGATCGAGCGCGAGGACATCGGCCTCAAGCTCGGCATCACGCCGACGATCGGCGAAGGCAACACCATCCGCCTCAAGCTCGAATTCGAGAACTCGACGATCGCCAGCGGCACGGCCGGCAGCTCGGACCTGATCACCAACAAGCGGACCGTCAGCAACATGGTCAACGTCGAAGGCGGCCAGACGCTGGTGATCGGCGGCCTGATCGACGACCAGGTCAGCGATGCCGTGACGGCGATTCCGCTGCTGTCGTCGATTCCGTGGCTCGGCAACCTGTTCAAGTCGCGCTCGGTCAGCCATACCAAGCGCAACCTGATGATCTTCATCCGGCCGGTCATCCTGCGCAGCCACGAGGACGGCGACTACTACACGCGCCGCAAGTATCGCGAGGTGCAACGCGCGCAGCGCGACGCCTCGAACGGTTCGGACTCGCAGGTCGGCGGCAAGTCGCCGGTCCTCGACGACTATGAGGAAGACGACCTGCCGCGCATCACGATACCGGCGGCCGGCACACAGCCCGCGCCCGCGGCGGCGATGCAACCCGCCGCCGCGGATGCCGGCAAGGCGCCTGCGGCCACGGCGGGCGAGCCGGCTACGCAGGAATAGCGCGCCCACCGCCGCGGCGCCGGGCGCTTGCGCTGGCCGCCCGCGCTCGGGGAGACTGCCGAACCCGTCGTTTTCTTTCCGATGCCGCCTCTTGCCGAGCGCTCCGGCCCGACGCCCGAAGCGAATGGCAGCCCTTTGCGACTTTCTCGCATGCACGCTCGCCTGCCCTTCATCGTTCTCGCGCTCGCGGCGCTGCCCGCATCGCCGCTCCCGGCCGGCGCATCGGCGCCGCCGGCGCCGCTGACGCAAGAACGCATCGCGTATCTCGACCAGCAGATCGACGACGCCTACGCGCGCTATCACCTGCCCGGCCTGGCCGTCGGCCTGATCGACGGCGGCGAGATCGTCTACACGCGAACGCTCGGCGAGCGCATCGCCGGCAGCGGCGAGAAGATCGATGTCGACACGCTGTTCAAGCTCGCCTCAAACAGCAAGGCCATGACCACCGCCCTGCTCGGACGGCTGGTGGACCGGGGCAGGCTGCGCTGGGACGACAGGGTCACAGACCATCTGCCCGACTTCCGGATGCACGATCCGCGGGTCACGCGCGAGATGCGCGTCGGCGACCTGCTCACCCACTCCAGCGGCCTGCCGCAGGGCAGCGGCGACCTGATGCTGTGGCCCGAGCCGAACCGCTACAGCCGCGCCGACATCATCCATGCGCTGCGCTACTTCAAGCCCGCATACGCCTTCCGCAGCCAGTACCAGTACGACAATCTGCTGTACGTGGTGGCCGGCGAACTGGCCGCCGCCGCGGGCGGACAAAGCTACGAGACGCTGATGCGCAACGAAGTCTTCGCGCCGCTGGGCCTCTCGCGCTGCCAGGTCGGTGCGTGGGACCGCGACCGGATCGGCAACGTCGCGCAACCGCATGGCTACATCGACAACCGCAACCAACCCATCCGCACCGACGACCGCATCATCGCCGCCGCCGCATCCGATCCCGCCGGCGGCATCCGCTGCAGCCTCAAGGACACGCTCGCCTGGGCGCAGAACTGGCTCTCACCGACGCCGGCGCAGCTGCAATGGCTCTCGCCCGCCCAGCGCGCCGTGCTGCAGGCCCCGCACATCACGATGCCGATGCCGGCACTGCGCCGCGACTGGGACCACGCGCACATGCTGGCCTACGGCTACGGCTGGCGCATGAGCGACACCGACGGCCAGCGGACGGTGTGGCACACCGGCACGCTGGCCGGCATGTACTCCGAGCTCCTGCTGCTGCCCGATGCGCGCAGCGGCTTCGTCATCCTCATCAACGGCAACGGCGGCGAGGCACGCACGATCCTCGGCGAAGTCCTGACCAAGTTCTTCACCGATCCGTCCGACACACGCGGCATCGCCGGCTATGCCGCATGGCTCGATGCACGCGCCGCGCCGGGCAAGGCCGCATCGGCCGCGTCGCCCCCGCCCGACAGCGCGACGATGCCCGCCAGCGATCCTCAGGCGCTGGCCCGCCGGCTCGGCGTCTACCGCGATCCGTGGCTCGGTGCGGTGTCGATCTGCGCGAGCGCCGGCATCGTGCGCTTCGAAGCGCAAAAATCGCCGCGCCTCGCCGGCACCGTGCTCGTGCACGGCGGCCGCTACCTCGTGCGCTGGGATGATCGCAGCGTCGATCCCGACGCCTGGCTCGATTTCCACGACGGCACACCGCCGCGCCTGACGATGGCCAAGCTCGATCCGCACGGCGATCTCAGTTCCGATTTCGAGGATCTGGCGTTCAAGCGCGAAGGCGCCTGTCGTTGACGCGCGACGCGGCGCCGATTCGTGAAAGAATCCGCACCCCGAGCAGCCATCCCTTCGTCCGCGGCCATGCGCATCGCCACCTGGAACGTCAATTCGCTGAACGTGCGCCTGCCGCACCTGCTCGACTGGCTGAAGCGCCACGCGGTGGACGTCGTCGCGCTGCAGGAGCTCAAGCTCATCGACGAGGCTTTCCCGCACGCCGAGCTGCAGGCGGCCGGCTATCGCGCCGTCAGCAACGGCCAGAAGACCTACAACGGCGTCGCCCTGCTCGCGCGCCGCGAGATCGCCGACGTCGTGCGCGACATGGACGGCTTCGGCGACGAACAGAAGCGCGTCATCGCGGCGACGATCGACGGCATCCGCTTCATCAGCGTCTACGTCGTCAACGGCCAGGCGGTCGGCAGCGAGAAATACGCCTACAAGCTGCGTTTTCTCGAGGCGCTGCACGGCTATCTCGCCGCCGAACTCGACCGCCATCCGCTGCTCGCCGTCGGCGGCGACTACAACATCGCGCCCGCATCCGAGGACACGCACGACCCGCGGCAATGGGAAGGCGAGATTCTCTGCTCGGCGGCGGAACGCGCCGGCCTGCGCCGGCTCTGCGCGCTGGGCCTCTGCGACGCCTACCGCCTGTTCCCGCAGGCGCCCGGCGGCTTCACCTGGTGGGACTATCGGGCCGGCGCGTTCGCGCGCAACCAGGGCCTGCGCATCGACCACTGGCTGCTGTCGGCGCCGCTCGCCGCCCGCGCCAGCGCGGCGCATATCGATCTGGCGCCGCGCCGCCTGGAACGGCCGTCCGATCACGCGCCCTTGATCGTCGAGTTCGCCGGCCTCTGAGGGAATGCTCCGGCATCGCGCGGCCAGAGAATCCGGCGTGGCCGGCGGACGCCGGCGCGGAGATCGGGCGGCGCCTCAGATGTCGATCAGCCGCCTGTACTTGGCGAGCAGCTGTTCCGACGTCTCGGCATGGTCCGGATCGAACGGGATGCAGGCGACCGGGCACACCGTCTGGCACTGCGGCTTGTCGAAATGGCCGACGCATTCCGTGCACAGATCGGGATCGATCTCGTAGATCTCGATGCCCTGCGAAATCGCGTGATTCGGACAGACCGGCTCGCAGACGTCACAGTTGATGCAGTCGTGCGTGATCTTCAGCGCCATGCTGTCATTGTAGCGCGCGGCCGCCCGGCCGCCGGCCGCGCCGACGGCGCTCAGGTCTTCCTGGAATGTGGCGGCTTGCGGCCGAAGCGCTCCATCAGGATCGGCATCACCGCTTCCGGCACCAGTCTCTCGACCGGCGCGCCGAGGCCGGCGAGTTCGCGCACCAGCGACGACGACAGATGTGCGTACTGCGGCGCAGGATTGAAGAACACCGTGTCGAGCTGCGGATAGAGATCGCGGTTCATCACTGCCATCTGCTTCTCGTAGTCGAAGTCGGCCGTCGTGCGCACGCCGCGCACCAGCACCGTCACGCCGTGCTCGCGCGCGAAGTCGACGACCAGGCCCGAGAAGCCCTGCACTTCGACGTTCTTCAGGCCGCGCGCCACCTTGCGGATCAGCGCGACGCGCTCCTCGAGCGTGAACTTCGGATTCTTGGCGATGTTGCTGCCGACCGCGACGATCAGCTTCGGGAACATCTTCGCGGCGCGCTTGATGATGTCGTAGTGCCCATAGGTGATCGGGTCGAAGGTGCCGCTGTACGCCGCCACGATGCTGGCCATGAATCCCCCGCGGTAATGCCGGCCGTGCGCGCCGCCGCAGCGCGCGCCCCCCTGTTACGGCTCGGCCGGATGGTGGTAAGTCGCCAGACCGAAGCATACCTGCCCGGCCTGCTTTTCCCTCAGCAGCTCGAAACGGTCCGGCAGCGCTGGCGGCGGGCCGGATGGCCATTCAACGTAGATGCGGTTGTGCGGCGCCAGCGCCTTCGGCAGCTCCGGCAGCACGCGCTCGAGCAGGCCCTTGCCGTATGGCGGATCGAGAAAGACGACGTCGAAGCGGTGCCAGGTCTGCGCGAGATAGAAAGCCGCGTCGAGTTCCAGCACTTCGGCGTGCTGCGCCTTCAGCGTCAGCAGCGCGGTGCGGATCGACGAGGCCTGCCGGCGGCCTTCCTCGACGAAGCTGCAGTGCGCTGCGCCGCGCGACAGCGCTTCGATGCCGAGCGCACCGCTGCCGGCGAACAGATCGAGACAGCGCGCGCCTTCGATGCGCGGCGCCAGCCAGTCGAACAGCGTCTGCCGCACACGATCGGGCGTCGGCCGCACGCCGCTCGCCGGATCGAATTCGACGATGCGCGAGCGCCATTGCCCACCGATCACGCGCAAGCGGCCTTGGGCGCGCGGCATCAGGACGGCACCGCACATGGCAGCGCCGCCGCGCCGCACGCGGACAGCGCCGTGGCGCGGATTCCGCCGGGCTGCCGTGGGAAGTGTCGAGACATGCCGCCGACTTTAATGCGCGGCGCGCCGCCGTCAACCCGTCGGCGCGCCACGCTCAGTCCGCAAGCTTCCCCGTCAAACGGACACTGCAAAAGTAGAGCTTTCGGTGTTGTGGGAATGGTACTCGGCGAAGATCATGCTCGCCCACCCAACTTGATGCGCCGGCCTCTGGCACGGCCTGCTCGGCGGCGTCCTCGCCTGGGCTCGGGTCGCCGGCGGGCGCATAGGCGCTCCGCTGCCCCAAGCAGGCGCTGGCCAGCGCTTGCGGCAGCGACTTCGCACGGTCCGGCCTCCCGCTGCAGGACGACCTCGCCCTGCTGCTGGCCGGCATCGTCCTCGGCTGGGCCGGCGCCTCGCGCTCATCGAGCCTCGCTCGGCCCTACTCTGGACCTTGCAAAGGCGGCGGGCGCCCCAATATGAAGTTGGACTCCGTTGGATCAAGGACTTAGCTGCCAGACAGCGAGTCCGGGGAACTTTGGCAGGCCTTTAGCACTCGAAAATTTCGAGTGCTAATATGGCACCGGGAGGTCACCTTAAGATGAGCGATACCATGACGCTTGCACTGCGCCAGCCGGCGGCCATGATGCCGTTGGCTACGGGCAGCCTCGACGCGTACATCGCGCACGTCAATCAGGCACCGCTCCTTGATGCGGCCGCCGAGAAGCAGCTCGCCGAAAAGCTTCGTGACGACAGCGACATCGGCGCGGCCCAGCAGCTGGTCATGTCGAACCTGCGTCATGTCGTGCACATCGCACGCGGTTACCTGGGCTACGGCCTGCCACTGGGCGATCTGATCCAGGAAGGCAACGTCGGCCTGATGAAGGCGGTCAAGCGCTTCGACCCGGACGTCGGCGTGCGCCTGATCAGCTTTGCCGTGCACTGGATCAAAGCTGAGATCCACGAATTCATCCTGAAGAACTGGCGCATCGTGAAGATCGCCACGACCAAGGCGCAGCGCAAGCTGTTCTTCAACCTGCGCTCGTCGAAGAAGTCGCTGGGCTGGCTCAGCCCGCAGGAAGCCGAGGCGATCGCGGCCGATCTCAAGGTCAAGCCGGAAGAAGTCTTCCAGATGGAAGCGCGCCTGTCCGGCAACGACATGTCGTTCAACGCCACGCCGGCCGAAGGCGAGGAGTCGAGCTACATGCCAGAGGACTGGCTGGCGTCCGAGCAGGACGACGTCGCGGCGATCGAGGAAGCCGAATGGCAGGATGAACGCGAATCGCGCATGCAGCGCGCGCTGACGACGCTGGACCCGCGTTCGCGCGACATTCTGCAGCGCCGCTGGCTGACCGAAGACGAGAAGACGGGCCTGCAGGAACTCGCCGACGAATACGGCGTGTCGGCCGAACGCATCCGCCAGATCGAGGCGGCAGCGATGAAGAAGCTGCGCAAGGTGATCGAGCCCGTCGAGGCCTGAGCCTCTTCAAATGCTACAGCACGCACCCGGCCCCGCGCCGTGCGTTTGCGTTTACCGCTCTGCGTTTACGACTCCAGTACAAGCCGTGACAAATCCTGACGCGGCATTCAATGCCGATTCAGTCCGCGACCCTAATCTGTCAATGTGCGCCTCTCCCATTCCGCGCTGGAGCATTGCCATGAAACGCGTCCTTGCCTGCACGGCCTTGAGTCTGAGCCTGGCGCTGCCGGGCATTTCCGAGGCCCAGGGCGGCCCTCCCCATGGCGGCGGTGGCTATCACCATCACGACGCCGCCGATGCGATCGGCCACGTACTGGCGGCGCCTTTCATCGCCGTCGGCGCGGTGCTCGGCCTCACGGCTGCCGTGGTGACGGCCCCGCTCTACGCCGCGTCCGACGCCGTGCAGGTCCAGCCGGAATATGCAGCGCCGCCGGCGTACGGCTACGCGCCGTCCCCGGCATATAACGCCTACCCGCCGCCGCCACCGCGGGCCTATGGCTATTACGCGCCAGGCGCCTATGGTTACGCCCCGCGGGCCTGCGTCTATTACAGCGACGGCAGTTGTCGCTGAACGGCTGAACGGCGAACCTCTGAAAAAGCCCGGCGATGCCGGGCTTTTTCGTCTCAGTGACCGGTCCTGATTGAGTTGACACCTTTTGGCGGATGCGATTTTGGCGCTGAACCCTGAGCAGCGCATCAAGGCCGTGCAAGTTCAGCTGCAGCAAGCGCAGGAGAGGGCACGGTTGTTTGTTCGGATGCCACGGCAACGCCTGCCCGGGCACCGCCCATAAATAAAGACGCGGCGCCGAAGCGCCGCGTCTTTCGAAAATCCGCAAGCCGGATCGCTACGGATCGCTACTTGGCGATCGTCGGCGTGTACAGCGGGCTTTCCTGCGTCGAGAAATAGTGCGCAAGGGTCTTGATGTCCTCGTCGGACAGCGAAGCCGCCTGCGCGGCCATGATGGGGTTCTTGCGCGTGCCGGCCTTGTACTCGTGCAGGGCGTGCTCGAGGTAGTTGGCGTACTGGCCGGCCAGCACCGGGTAGGTCGGGGCGATCGGCTTGGCGCCGCGCTCGCCGTGGCAGGACGTGCACACCGCCGCCTTCTCCGGCGCCGCGGCTTGTGCGAAAGCGGCGCCGACCGGCGCCAGACTCAGCATGGCTAGGGCAATGAAACGCTTCATGGGGCTACCTTTACGGATGCTTCGGCGCGGTGGACAGGAAGGCGGCGAGATCAGCGATGTCCTGGTCGGACATGCTCGACGCCTGCGCATGCATCGTTCCGTGCGGGCGGTCGCCGCTCTTGTATTCGTTCAGCGCCGCGGCGATGTACTCGGCCGGCTGGCCGCCGAGCTTGGGCACGCGATACGTCGGGTAGGCATTGTTGTACTTCGGAATGCCGTGGCATCCCATGCAGGTGCTGGCCTTGATGCGACCGGCGTCGGCATTGCCGTCCGCGGCCCGGGCTGGCGCTGCGCAGACCGACGCAGCAAGCGAAGCGGCAAGGGCGACCGCGCCCCAACGCGCAGACTTCATGTTTGATCTCCCCAAAACAAACGGGCGGGCGGACGAAAGCAGCCTCGTATAAAGCCGCGTTATGTTCCGGGTTTTGCGTTCGCCGGTCAACGCGCGCGGGGACGCGACGACGGCCCGCGCGGTGCCGCCATCGCCGTCGCGCCCGCGTGTCTTGGAGCCTGCCCGCGCCGGCTGTTACCCTGCCGTCCCGACCTTGCCGTTCGCGTTCCCGCCGATGACGTTCGACCGCTTCCGCCCGATGCCGTGCTGCGCATGCCGCGCCTGAACCGCTTGCGCCGCGCGCCGGCGGCTCCGGGCCGTTCGCAGGAATTCGCGGCGATCGACCTGGGCTCCAACAGCTTTCACATGCTGGTCGCACGCAGCGACGGCCACGAATTGCAGATCATCGACCGCCTTCGCGAGCCGGTGCGCCTCGCCGCCGGGCTCGAGGCCGATCGTCGTCTGGCGCCGGAAGTCGCCGCCCGCGCGCTGGCCTGCCTGCAACGCTTCGGCGAACGCCTGCACGGCATTCCGGCCACGCAGGTCCGCGCCGTCGGCACCAACACGATGCGCAAGCTCAAGGCCGGCAGCGATTTCGTGCTGGCCGCGGAGGCGGCGCTCGGCCATGCGATCGAAGTCATCGCCGGCCCCGAGGAGGCCCGCCTGGTCTACGGCGGCGTCATCCACGGCCGCGGCCGCGGCCGGCCGCGGCGCCTCGTCGTCGACATCGGCGGCGGCAGCACCGAGCTGATCATCGGCCGCGGCGACGAGCCGAAGCTGCTCGAATCGGTCTCGCTCGGCTGCGTCGTGCACACGCAGCGCTTCTTCGCCGACGGCCGCATCACGCCTGCGCGCTTCGAGCGCGCGCGGCTGGCGGCCGGCGTCGAGCTCGAGTTCCTCGCGCAGCCCTACCGCAGCGCGGGCTGGGATCTGGCGATCGGCTCGTCGGGCACGATCCGCGGCATCTGGCGCGTGCTGCGCGAGCGCGGCTGGATCGGCGAGGAAATCACCCGGGACGGTCTCGAGAAGCTGATCGGGCTGACGCTGAAACACCGGCACATCGCGGAGATCGACTACCCGGCGCTGCGCGACGACCGCCGCCCGGTCTTCATCGGCGGCCTCGCCGTGCTCGCCGGCGTATTCGACATGCTGCGGGTCGAACGGATGGAGTCGTCGGACCGCGCGCTGCGCGAGGGCCTGCTCTACGACCTGCTCGGCCGTCTCAGCAATCGCGACGTGCGCGACGAGGCCGTCGCGGCGATGGCGCGGCGCTACGGCGTCGATACCGCGCACGCGCACGACCTGCAGCGCACGGCGCTGCGCATCCTCGACCAGGTCGCCGAGCCATGGCGGCTCGACAAGGCCAGCGCCGCGCAATTCCTGCGCTGGGCCGCGCAGCTGCACGAAGTCGGCCTCGTCATCACCCACAACGGCTACCACAAGCACGGTGACTACATCATCCGCCACAGCGACCTGCAGGGCTTTTCGCAGACCGATCAGCAGGCGCTGGCGACACTGGTGCGCCTGCATCGCGGCAAGTTCGCGCAGGACGTGCTCGCCGTACTGCCGCCGTCGTGGATGGGAACGATCGAGAAGCTGGCGCTGATCCTGCGCCTCGCCTACCTGCTGCACCGCTCGCGCGCGCCGGCGCTGCGTCCACCGATCGCGATCGACGCGACGCGACGCAGCCTGACACTGAGCTTCACGCGGCCGACCTGGCTGGACCGACATCCCCTGACGCGCGCCGATCTCGAACGCGAGCTGGAACTGGCCACTGCCGCCCCGATCCGCCTGCGGCTGGGTTGAGCGGGCCAGACGCGATCCGGTCGCGCGGGACCGGACGGCTCAGGACTCGTCGAGCAGGCGCTGCTGGATCGGCTTGCCCTCGACCCGGTCGGCGCGCTGATACGAGCCGTCGGCCTGCAGGAACCAGCTCTGCGCGGAGTCCTGCAGATAACCCTGCAGGTCGGTGACGATCCGCTCGCGCAGCTTCTTGTCGGCGATCGGAAAGGCAACCTCGACGCGCTTGAACAGGTTGCGCTCCATCCAGTCGGCGCTCGACAGGTACAGTTCCGGCTCGCCGCCGTTCGCGAAGCAGTAGACGCGGTGATGCTCGAGGAAGCGGCCGACGACCGAGCGCACGGTGATGCGCTCCGACAATCCCTTCACGCCCGGCCGCAGCGAGCACATGCCGCGCACGATCAGATCGATCGTCACGCCGGCCTGCGAGGCCTTGTACAGCGCCTGGATCATCTCCGCCTCGACCAGCGCGTTCATCTTGGCGATGATCCGCGCCGGCCTGCCCTTCTTCGCGAACTCGATCTCGCGCTCGATCTTGGCGTGCACCTGCCTGGCCAGGGTGAACGGCGACTGCAGCAGGCGGTTGAGCTTGATGACCTTGCCGAGGCTGGTCAGCTGCAGGAATACCGCGTGCACGTCCTTGCAGATCGCCGGATCGGCGGTGAAGAAGCCGTAGTCGGTGTACAGACGCGCGGTGCGCGGATGGTAGTTGCCGGTGCCGAGGTGGGCGTACTGGCGCAGGCCGCCGCCGGAACTACCGTCTTCGCGACGCACGATCAGGCACATCTTGGCGTGCGTCTTGTAGCCGACCACGCCGTAGACGACGTGCGCGCCGACTTCCTGCAGCTTTTCGGCGAGGTCGATGTTGTTGGCCTCGTCGAAGCGCGCGCGCAGCTCGACGACCACGGTCACTTCCTTGCCGCTGCCCGCCGCCTCGATCAGCGCATCGACGATCGCCGACTGGTCGCCGGTGCGGTACAGCGTCTGCTTGACCGCCAGCACCTTCGGGTCGCGCGCCGCCTGGCGCAGAAACTCGACGACCGGCGCGAACGAATCATAGGGATGGTGCAGCAGCTGGTCGCGCTCGCGGATCGCCGCGAACAGATCGCCGGCCAGCGCCTTCGGCACGCGCGGCGTGAACGGCGGATACTTGAGATCGGGACGATCGACCATGTCGGGAATCGCCAGCAGGCGGTTCAGATTGACCGGCCCGTTGACCTGGAACACGTCGTCCGGCGCCAGCTGCGCGACGTCGGTGAGGTACTGCCACATCTGCTCGGGACAGTTGTGCGCGACCTCGAGGCGCACGATGTCGCCCCACTGGCGCTGCGACAGCTCGCCCTCGAGCGCCTCCATCAAATCCTTGGCCTCTTCCTCGTCGACCAGCAGGTCCGAGTTGCGCGTCAGGCGGAACTGGTAGCAGCCGCCCGCCTCCATGCCGGGAAACAGCTCGTCGACATACGCATGGATGACGCTCGACAGGAACACGAAGTCGTACGGCCCGCTGCCGGCGATCTCGCGCGGGATCTGGATCAGGCGCGGCAGCGCGCGCGGCGCCTGCACGATGGCGATGCCCGTGTTGCGGCCGAACGCGTCCTTGCCCGACAACTGCACGATGAAGTTCAGCGATTTGTTGAGGATGCGCGGGAACGGGTGCGCCGGATCCAGGCCGAGCGGCGACAGCACCGGCGCCAGCTCGTTCTGGAAGTAGGTGCGCAGCCAGGCGTCCTGCTCGGCGGTCCATTCGCTGCGCCGCACGAAGCGGATCTTCTCGCGCTCCAGCGCCGGGATCAGCACCTCGTTGAACACGCGGTACTGCTCGGCGACCAGCGCGTGCGCGCGCGTGCTGATCGCCGCCAGCGTCTCGGCCGGCGTCATGCCGTCGGCACCGCGGTTGCCCGGGTTCAACTCGGCCATCTGCTGCAGGCCGGCGACGCGGATCTCGAAGAATTCGTCGAGATTGGCGCTCGAGATGCAGAGAAACTTCAGCCGCTCGAGCAGGGGCACTGTCTCGTCGAGGGCCTGCGCGAGCACGCGGCGGTTGAACTCGAGCAGCGACAGCTCGCGGTTGAGGAACAGGTCGGCCGGCTGGAAGCTCAGTTCGGCGGGCAGCTCGGGCGGGGTTTTGCTCATGGCGCTTGGCACATCGTGCGGCGAAGCGGCCAGTCTATGACAAACCCGTGAAGGCAAGGTTACGGCGCGGGAGCCTCGGCGATCGCCAGGTGCGGATAGCGCGCACAGAGCCAGCGGTGCTGCATCACGTAATGCGCGACCGTCGCGACGTCGCGGATGTAGCCGGCATTGATTGCACCGCCGATCGCCGCGCCGATCACCGGCAGCAAACCGAGACCGAAAGCGCTGCGCCGGCCGAGATTGAAGCCGATGCGGCCGGCCAGCGTCTTCAGGCTGAACTGCGCCGCCTCCTTGGCGAGATGGCGCTCGGCGACGCGCTCGATGCCGTCGCGCCATGCGGCCTTGAACAGGTCGGAGGTTTCGTCGAGCGCGCGCCAGGCGTCCTGCTTCTCCTGCTGCGAGTTCGCCGAGGCCAACGCGAACACGCCGATCGCGAGACCCTTCCACGCCTCGGCGCGCCAGTCTTCACCGTAGCAGTACGCGGTGCGATGGATGGTGCGTAGCGCGACGCCGAGCAAGGTCGGGATATCCGCCGCCATGCCTGGCGCGCCGCCGAACCCGAACAGCGCGCCGCCGACGCCGCCGAGCGTCATCGCCCGCCACTCGACGCGACGCGCCAGGCGGTCGCAGGTTTCGAGCGTCGCCTCGCGCAGCGCGGCGAGATCGTCGACGCCGGCCGCCTTCAGCACGTCCTGCCGCGCCGATGTCCAGCCAGCCGCATGATCGACGCCGCGCAACACGGCGCGCAGCATCGGCACCGGCACCAGGTACTGCGCCGCGTAGGCCGCGACGCGGCTCGGGCCGGCCATCACCTGCGTGCCCCAGTCGGGCGGCGCCTCGCGCCAGCGCTCGATCGCCTGCCACTGCGCCTGTTCGTAGGCGTCCGGTCTCTCGTGCGTTTTCATGCAAGCACTCTAGGGCTTTTTTTCGAAATGGCCAGCCATCGCCGGTTGACCCGCTGAAGTCGGTCCACGATGCTGCGCGCCATGTGCCTGATCGCCCTCGCCCTCGACGCGCATCCGTGCTATTCGCTCGTGCTCGCCGCCAACCGCGACGAATTCCATGCCCGCCCGACCGCACCCGCCTCGTGGTGGGACGATGCGCCGCAGATCTTCGGCGGCCGCGACCTGCAGCAGCGCGGCAGCTGGCTGGCGCTGGCGCGCGACGGCCGCTGGGCAGCGATCACCAACGTGCGGCGCATGGTGTTGCCCGATCCGTCGGCACCGTCGCGCGGCGCGCTGATCGCCGCTTATCTGCGCGGGCGCAGCGACGCCGCGTCGTACGCGCGCGCGCTCGAGACCACCGCCCATCGCTACGCCGGCTTCAATCTGCTGGTCGGAGATCACCGCGGCGCGTGGTTCGTCAGCAACCAGCCGCGATTCGCGCTACAGCCGCTGACGCCGGGCGTGCATGCGGTCAGCAATGCGACGCTCGACACGCCGTGGCCCAAGCTCGTCCATCTGAAGTCGCGGCTCGCGCAGTGGTGCGCCGGCGACGAGCGCGATACCGCCAGCCTGTTCGCCGCGCTGTCCGACCAGCGGGTCGCCGCCGATGCCGAACTGCCGGACACGGGCGTCGGGCTCGAACGCGAACGCTTCCTGTCGGCGGCCTTCATCCGCGGCCCCGACTACGGCACGCGCTGCAGCACCGTGCTGACGCTCGATGCCGGCGGCCAGGCGAGCTTCCACGAACAGCGCTTCGGTCCTGATGCCGTCTACCGCGGCGAGACGCTCGAACACCTGCACCTCGGCGGATGCGCGGCATCCGCGCCGATCAGGGCGTGAACAGCATCTGGAAGCCGTAGAAGTCGGCCGTCGCGTCGAAGAACTGGCCGAACGGCACGGCGCCGTGGAAAGCGATCAGCGCCAGGGTCACCGAGCGCTGCTCGGGCGTCTCGCCGCCCCAGCGCACGCCGGCCATGACCTTGGTCTGCGGATCGTTGTCGAACGCCTGCGTCCACTTGAACGCCAGCGCGCCGAACCAGTGCCCGCGCAGGACGTTCGTGGCCGGCGACGCATATTCGGCGCCGGCCTGCGCGCCGAGATCGCCGAGCGCGTCCCACTGCTTGCGCAGCACGTAGATGCCGCCCGCGTAGATGCGCCAGCCGGACGGCAGGTCGTAGCCGAGCAGCAGATCAGCCGCCTCGTAGCTGAGGTTCTCCCGTTCCGGCGCATCGCCGCTGAGGATGAACTCGTCGCCGAGATGCGAGCTCTGGTGGAACAGGCGCAGGCGCGCCGACCACGCGTCGTGTCGCCAGGTGATCGGGAAACCGACGAAGTAGTCGGCATTGACCAGCGCCTGATTGCTGGTGTTCATGTTGAACTGCGCCTGGAAGTCGGCGAACAGGCCGATCTGGAACGCGCCCCAGCGGTCGGTCTCACGGCGGTAGAAGCCGAAGTCGTTGCCGACGGCGACCATCGCGATATTGATGTTGCCCGACGCATCGGTATCGAACTGCACGTCGGAGATGTAGTTGTTGGCCTCAATCGTCGGCGCCACGAGCGCCGGAAACAGCTGCCCCTCGGGCAGCCACTGCTCATAGCCGGCATAGGCGCACGGTACCGCCAGCACGGCGCTCGACGCAAGCGCCAGCGACGCAAGTCGCTTCATCGTCATGACCTCATGTTGTTTCGTGGTGGAGTTTCGTCGGGTCCGCGTCAGGCGAGGCGCAGGCCGCCGTCGACCGGCAGGATCGCACCGGTGATGTAGGCAGCGTCGGCCGACAGCAGAAAGCGCGCGGCGCGGGCGACCTCGTCGGCGCCGCCAATGCGACCGAGCGGAATGCGCGCGAGTTCGGCGGCGCGTTCGGCTTCGGCGATGCCGTCGCCCCACATCGTGTGGCCGGGCGCGACCGCGTTGACGCGGACGCGCGGCGCCAGTTCGAGCGCCAGCGTCTCGGTCAGCGACGCAAGGCCGGCCTTGGCCGCGTAATAGGCGCTGTAGCCGGGCAGCGGCCGCGACAGCTGCGTGTCGACGATGTTGACGACGGCCGCGCCGTCGCCGAACAGCAGCGCGCAAGCCTGCGTCAGCAGCAGCGGCCCGCGCAGGTTCGAGCCGAGCAGATCGTCGATCTGCGCGGGCTGCAGCGCCGGCAGCGGCGTGCGGTAGAACGTCGACGCATTGTTGACGAGCGCGTCGAGACGGCCCCAGCTCGCGTGCGCCGTGCGCGCCAGCGCCGTCAGCGCCGCCGGATCGCCGAGGTCGGCGAGCGCGAGCCGCGCCGAATCGGCGCGCAAGGCGTTGAGCGAGGCGACCACCTCCTCGCCTTCGCCGCGCGAGCGATGCGCGTGCACGACGACGTTCCAGCCGGCCGCATGCTGCATGTGCGCGATCGCCGCGCCGACGCGGCGCGCGGCGCCG
Organism: Solimonas sp.; assembly: GCA_047605265.1. GTDB lineage: Bacteria > Pseudomonadota > Gammaproteobacteria > Nevskiales > Nevskiaceae > Solimonas. Next base: position 17,332 of record JASGFY010000012.1, on the reverse strand, counting down.
GTGACCAGCACCACCGGATTCGGTGCAAGCGGTTTCATGACCTGTCCTTTATTCTTGTGCGGTCCATCCTCTCACCTTACCTCTCCACTTCCCTCTCCGGCACGTCCCCGTGGAATCCCTACTCAACGTCATCTGGCTCGGCATCATCGAAGGCATCACCGAATTCCTGCCGGTTTCCAGCACCGGCCATCTGCTGATCGCCGAGCATTGGCTCGGCCATCGCTCGGACCTGTTCATCGTCGGCATCCAGGCCGGCGCCATGCTCGCCGTCGTGCTGATTTATCGTCAACGCCTGTGGAGCCTGACGCTCGGCATCGCGCAGCCCGACAATCGCGACTATCTGTTCAAGCTCGGTGTCGCGTTCCTCATCACCTGCATCGGCGGCCTGATCGCCAAGAAGCTCGGCCTGCAGCTGCCGGAGACGGTCGCCCCAGTCGCGCTCGCCTTGATCATCGGCGGCATCGCCATCCTGCTGATCGAGCGCCACACCGCGCGCGTGCCGCCGCGCGACAGCGTGACCTGGAACATCGCCGTCTGGGTCGGCCTCGCGCAGATTCTCGCCGCCGTGTTCCCGGGCACCTCGCGCTCGGCGGCGACGATCTTCGCGGCGATGCTCGCCGGCCTGTCGTCGCGCGCGGCGGCCACCGAGTTCGCCTTCCTCGTCGGCATCCCGACGATGTTCGCGGCGAGCGGCTACGAACTGCTCAAGCTCGTGCATACGCCGGCCTTCGCCGAGGAAAACTGGACCGAGTTCTGGGTCGGCTTCTTCGTGTCCGCCATCGTCGCCTTCATCGCCGTGAAGTGGCTGCTGCGCTACGTGCAGTCGCACCGCTTCACGGTCTTCGCCTGGTATCGCATCGTGTTCGGCACGGCGCTGCTGATCCTGCTGCCGCGCTGAACCCGCCCAGCCCGGATCCACTCGGTCAGTCCGCCGCCACCGCGTGCACCGCGCCGTGCGGACGGCGCGTGAACCAGACGAGGACGATCGCCGCGAGGCTCAGCCAGCCGCAGATCCAGAAGAAATCGAGCGCCGACATCAGATAGGCCTGGCCGCCAAGCACGCGCGCCAGCGCGCCGACCGCCTGCGTATCGCTGAGCCCGCCGCTGCGCAGCGTCTGCATCGCCTGCGTCAGCGTCGGATCGTAGACGCTCGACGCTTCGGCAAGCCGCGTCTGGTGCAGCGCCGCATGGCGGTCCCAGAACGTGGTCGTGATCGAGGTCGAGAAGCTGCCGGCGGTAATGCGCAGGAAGTTCGACAGGCCCGAGGCCGCAGGTATCTGCGCATCCGGCACGCCGTCGAGGCCGATCGCCAGCATCGCCACGAAGAACATCGACATGCCGATACCCTGCACCAGCAGCGGCGCAACGTAGGCGAAGAAGCTGGCGTCGGCGGTATAGCCGGCGCGCATGAAGTACGAAATCGCGAACACCGCGAACGAGACTGTGGCGAACAGGCGTGCGTCGAACCTGCTGATGTTCTTGCCGACCAGCGGTGACAGCAGCACGGCGACGACGCCGCTCGGCGCGGCGACGAAGCCGGCCCAGGTCGCGTTGTAGCCGAGCCAGGTCTGCATCCACAGCGGTTGCAGTACGACGGCGCCGAAGAAGATCGCGTAGCCGAGGCACAGCACGAGCGTGCCGATCGCGAAGTTGCGGTTCCTGAACAGCGACAGATCGATGATCGGATGCCGCTCGCCGAGTTCCCAGATCATGAAGGCGATGCAGCCGACCGCGGCGACGAGCGCCAGCAGGACGATGAAGCCGGACGCGAACCAGTCCTCGTCCTTGCCCTTGTCGAGCATGATCTGCAGCGCGCCGACCCAGACCACGAGCAGCGACAGGCCGATGCCGTCGATCGGCAGCTTGCGCGTCGGCGTCTCGCGATGCCTGAGGCCCTGCCAGCAGACCGCGGCGCAGAGCAGGCCCACGGGCACGTTGATCAGGAAGATCCACGGCCACGAGTAGTTGTCGGAGATGTAGCCGCCGAGGATCGGCCCGCAGATCGGCGCGACCAGCGTCGTCATCGACCACACGGCGAGCGCCGCGCCCTTCTTGTGCGGCGGGAAGATCGAGATCAGCAGCGCCTGCGAACCGGGAATCATCGGCCCCGAGACCGCACCCTGCAGCACGCGGAAGGCGATCAGCGACGGCAGGCTCCAGGCGATGCCGCAGAGGAACGACGCCAGCGTGAACAGCAGCACCGAGGTCACGAACGTCTTCACCACGCCGTAGCGCTGCATCAGCCAGCCGGTCAGCGGCACGGAGATGCCGTTGGCGACTGCGAACGAGGTGATGACCCAGGTGCCCTGGTCGCTCGACACGCCGAGGTTGCCGGCGATGGTCGGGATCGACACGTTGGCGATCGTCGTGTCGAGCACCTGCATGAAGGTGCCGAGCGCGAGCGCCGTGGCGATGATGCCGCGCGCGCCGTTGACGCCCGGCGGCGCGGGCGCGGCGGCGGCGCTGTCGGCGGTCGCGCTCACGGGCGGGCTTTGGCGTTGCGCGCGATGATGTCGGCGATGCGACGATCGGTTCCGGCGTCGTGCGCTTCCGACGTGACCAGCTGCTGCGGCGCGGCGCGCACCTGTGCCGCGACGAGCGAGCCCGACGTATCGTGCAGATCGACCGTCGCCGTCATCGACAGACCGACGCGCAGCGGATGCGTTTCGAGCTCCTTGGCGTCGAGCGCCACGCGTACCGGCACGCGCTGCACGATCTTGATCCAGTTGCCCGACGCGTTCTGCGCCGGCAGCAGCGCGAACGCGCTGCCCGAACCGGCGCCGAGGCCGGCGATCTTGCCGTGGTAGCGCGCATCCTTGCCGTAGATGTCGGCGTGCAGCTCGACCGGCTGACCGACGCGCATCTGTTCGAGCTGCACTTCCTTGAAATTGGCGTCGACCCAAGCGTCGGCGAGCGGCACCACCGCCATCAGCGGCGCGCCGGCCGCGATGCGCTGGCCGACCTGCACGCCGCGGCGCGCGACGGTGCCCGACACCGGCGCAACGATCCTGGTGCGCTTGAGCATCAACGCCGCTTCGCGGACCTTGGCGGCCGCGACGAGCACCTGGGGATGAGTCTCGATCGTCGTGTTGTCGATCTGCGCCGTGTTGGTCTCGAGGTCCTGCTGCGCCGTCGCCAGCGCCGCTTCGAGCTGCGCGACCTGGTCGCGGGCGTGCTGCAGTTCCTCGGCCGACACGCCGCCGTCGCCGGCGACTTCAAGGCGGCGCTGCAGGTCGCCGCGCGCCGCGCGCAGGGCGACGTCGCGCGCGCGGATCTGTGCCTGCAGCGCATCGTGCTGCGCGTAAAGGCCGCGCACCGAGCGCACGGTGCGCGCCAGATCGGCTTCAGTGCCGGCCAGCGCGACTTCGGCGTCGGCCGGATCGAGCTCGACGAGCAGCTGGCCGCGCTCGACGTGCTGGGTGTCGTCGGCATGCAGGCCGGTCACCGTGCCGGCGACTTCGCTGGTGATCTGCACGAGGTCGGCGGCGGCGTAAGCGTCGTCGGTCGACTCGTAGTAACGGCCGTACAGGAAATAGTAGGCCGCGTACGCGATCGCGCCGAGCACGGCGACGGCGGCGAGGATCAGCAGACGGCGGCGGCGCGTGCCGTTGGCGGGAGCGGAGGCGACAGGATTCGGGTTGTTCATTCTTCAGGCTCCGGCGCCGGCTTCGGCGGTCGGCAGGTTGGGATCGAAACTTCCGCCCAGCATCAGCAGCAGCGTGACGCGGGAGATGACGAGGCTGGAGGTCAGCGCGACCATGTCGCGCCGCGCCGACAGCACGTTGCTCTCGGCATTGAGGACCGCGAGCTGCGACGTCAGGCCGGCGGCGTAGCGCCTCTGCGCGAGCCGGTACGCCGATTCGGTGGCATCGAGACGCGCGCGGACCTGCGCCATCTGCCTGGCGAGCGAATCGTTGAGGCTGATCTGGTCGGCGACGTCGCGCACGGCCTTGAGCACGGTGTCGTTGTAGCCGGCGATCGCGCCGTCGAGCTCGGCGGTCGCGCCGAGGTAGCCGGCCTTCAGGCGCTGCGCGTCGAAGATCGGCAGATGCAGCGCCGGCCCGAAACCATAGATGCCGCTGTGGCGGTCGAGCAGCTTGTCGATGCCGACGGCCTGATAGCCGGCGAACGCGGTGAGGCTGATGTCCGGATAGAACGCCGCCTTCGCTGCTTCGCGGCCGCGCGTCGCGGCCTCGACGCGCGCCCTGGCGGCGAGCACGTCCGGGCGGCGCGACAGCAGGTCGAGCGGCAAGGCGTCCGGCAGCGGCAGCGCCGCATCGAGCGCAAGCTGCGGACGGCCGATCGAGGCATAGGCGTCGCCGCCGTGGCCGGCCAGCGCCGCGAGGCTGTGCACGGCGAGATCGCGCTGGCTCTCAGCCTGCAGCCGCGCCTGTCGCGCCTGCGGCAATGTCGCTTCGGCGGTCTTCAGCTCGACCTGCGTATCGAGGCCGGCGCGCACGCGTCCCTGCGTCAGCTTGAGCAGGTCTTCGCGCTGCCGTTCGTTCTGCTCGGCGATGTCGGCGAGCGCGTAGGCCTGGTGGAGCTGCACGTACGACTGCGCGATCGACCCGGACAGCGCCAGACGCGCCGACGCGCGATCGAGTTCGGCCGCCCGCGTCTGCGCCTGCGCTTCGCGCAGCAGCGCCGACTGGCGGCCCCAGAAATCGAGATCCCACGACAGGTTGAGGCCCAGCTGGCCGAGCCAGGCCATGTTGCCGCCGCTGGCGGCGAAGCCGTACTCCGGCGGCGGATAGATGTAGTTCTCGGACAGACGCTGGCGCACTTCCTGGCCGTCGAGCGTGATGCCCGGCGTCAACGACGCGCCGGCGGCTATCGCCTGCGCCTGCGCCGCGCGGACGCGCACCAGCGCCTCGGCCAGGCCCGGATTGTGCGCGAGCGCGTCGTCGACGAGGCGATCGAGCTGCGGATCGCCGAACGCCTTCCACCAGCCGTCGCCGACCCGCGGCGCCACCGTTGCCGACAGGCCGAGCGTCTGGTCGTCGACGGTCGTCAGGCGCGGCTCGTCCCTGGGCGGCAGCACGCAGCCGGCGGCCAGCAGCGCGGCGCCGCAGGCGATCAAAAGTTTGCGGTTCATGGGTTTCCTTCCGCGGCAGCCGGAAACGACTGCATGCCTGTCAGCAGCTTATTCAGCAGCCGCGACAGTTCGTTGAATTCGGCCGTGCTGAAACCGGCCTGGTTGATGACGGCATTGAGGCCGTCGACGACCATCGGCAGCAGCTCGTCGAGCTTGCGGCCGCCGGCGTCGGTCAGCCGCAGCTCGACGACGCGGCGGTCCTGCTGGCTGCGCTGGCGCTCGACGTAGCCGCGCGATTCGAGGTAGTCGAGCATGCGCGTGACGGCACCGTTGTCGTGGCACATCGCGCGGCACAGATCGCTGGCGGTCAGCATATGGCCCTCGCGCAGCTTCAGCAGCGCGATCCATTGCACGAAGCTCACGTCGTGGCCGGCGAAGATGCGGTCGGCGTAGGCGTGCATCTGCGCGTGCGCCGTCTTCAGCAGGTAGCCGAGACTGCCACGTGAATCGAAGGTTCGGGGATCGTAGAACGATGTGCTCACGGATCGGCGCCTGTTTCCTGCCAAGACAATATTTGCTTTGGCAGATATTGTCTTGGCAAATATGAGCCTGTCAAGAGAGGAGGCGTCCATTGTCATTCGCGGCGATCTCAGATCGCCGCCGTCGGCGTTGCGCGCACCAGCGTGATGGCCTGCTCCGGACAGGCGACGACGCAGTCACCGCAGGCATGGCAGGCCGCCGCACGGACCACCGCGGCCTGGCGGCCGCCCTTCACGGCCAGGCGCAGACGCAGCAGCCAGGGATAGGCGCGGCGCTGATCGGCGGGCACCTCGCGCAGTTCGAGCACGTCATAGGGACAGACGCGGACGCACGGACCCTCGGCGCTGCAGCGCAGCGGATCGATCCGCGGCACGAACAGGCCGGGCTCGGACTTGCAGCCGGGATTGCCGCGGTCACGCAGGTGACGGGAACGACGCATGATCCATCCGGGGAATCGTTCAGGGGCAAAAGCCGGACGCCTCGGCATCCGGCCGCGAATGTGAGCGCTTGCTCGTGTTTGGGCATAATACGAGCTTCCACTCATATTCCCTACTCGCATTTCTCCGGAAGACCGATGAAATCCATCGAACCGCCGCGCAAACAGCCGCGCCAGGCCCGCGCGCAGGCGACCGTCGAGGCCATTCTGGAAGCCGCCGCTCGCATTCTGGCCAGCGAGGGATACGCGGCGATGAGCACGAATCGCGTCGCCGAGCGGGCCGGCGTCAGCGTCGGCTCGCTGTACCAGTACTTCCCGAACAAGGACGCGCTGGTCGCCGCGCTGCACCAGCGGCATGGCCGGCAGATTCACGAGCTGCTGGCCGCGGCGCTCGACCGAACGCTGGGCCGCAGCCTGCGCGAGCAGATCACGGCGGTGGTGCACGCCGCCCTGCAGGGTCATCTGCTCGAACCCGAGCTGCACCGCGTGCTCGAAAACGAATTTCCGTTCTTCGATCCGCCGGAATCGGAAAGCGAGGACTATCTCGGCGTCCATGCGCGCTTCGAGGCGCTGCTGGAAGCGCACCGCGACGAGATCGCGCCGCGCGATCCGAAGCTGGCGCGCTACATGATCGTCACCATGTCACAGGCGCTGGTGCACGCGGCGGTCATCGATCCGCCCGCCGATTTCGACACCGCCGAGATCGAGGTGGCCATCGTCGACATGGCGATGGGCTATCTGTGCGGCGCTACGACACCACGCGCGTCGCCCGCCAGCGCCTGAGCGCGGCGGCGCGCAGTTCGCGCAGGCGCTCGCCGATCGCCGCGCCCTCGCGCGGCTGGGCCTCGGCGAGCACGTCGCGCGCCTGCAGCCGCGCGGCGACGTCGCGCGCCTCGCGCAGATAATCGGCCTGCTCGTAAGCCTTCTCTTCGAAACCGAGGCGGCCGCGCGCGTCGCAGGTGCTGGCCTGCAGCACCTGTTCGAAGCGCTCGCCCGGCCGAAAGGCCTGCAGCCGCCCGAGCAGCTCGACGAGCGTCACCGGCCGCAGCTCGAAGGCGCGATGGATCAGCAGATGCTCGCGCGTGTGCAGCACGGCGAGATCGCGGCACTCGGCCGGCACGCGCAGGCGCGCCGAGAAGGCTTCGACCAGTGGCACGCCGCGCACGTCGTGCAGGCGATGCGACGGCCACTCGCCCTGCGGCGTCCGGCCCTTGCCGAGATCGTGGACGAGCGCCGAATAGCGCACCGGCAGCCCGTAGCCCAGGCGCGCCGCCATGTCGACGCACATCAGCGTGTGCACGAGGCTGTCGACCTCCGGATGGTAATCGGCGCGCTGCGGCACGCCGGACAGCGCGTCGAGCTCCGGCATTACGCGCGAGAGCGCGCCGCAGGCGCGCAGATCGTCGAAATAGGCGCTCGGCCGCGCGCTGTTCAGCGCCTTCGCCGTTTCCTGCCAGACGCGCTCGGCGACCAGATGATCGATTTCGCCGGAGGCGACGATCGCCCGCATCAGCGCCAGCGTTTCGTCGGCGATGCGAAAGCCGAGCGGCGCGAAGCGCGCGTGGAAGCGCGCGACGCGCAGCACGCGAACCGGGTCCTCGACGAAGGCCGGCGACACGTGCCGCAGCACGCGCGCTTCGAGATCGCGCAGGCCGCCGCGCGGATCGACGAGATGGCCGTCCTCGTCCTCGGCGATCGCGTTGATCGTCAGGTCGCGGCGCAGCAGGTCGTCTTCGAGCGTGACGCCGGCGTCGGCGTGAAAGGTGAAGCCCCGATAGCCGCGCCCCGACTTGCGCTCGGTGCGCGCCAGCGCGTGCTCCTCGCCGGTCTGCGGCTCGAGAAACACCGGGAAGTCCTTGCCGACCGCCTTGAAGCCGGCGGCGAGCATCGCCTCCGGGGTCGCGCCGACGACGACCCAGTCGCGGTCCTTGACCGGCAGGCCGAGCAGGCGGTCGCGCACCGCGCCGCCGACCAGGTAGCGTTTTCCCGGGCACCGGCCGGACGCCGTCGTCATCGCGGTCTCACGGCCGCCGCACCGGCTGCAGCAGATCGTCGAAGTCGCGGATCTTGCCGGTCAGCTGCCAGTCGTGGACGGCGATGTGCCAGGCGATGCGCTGCACGTAGCCGCGCGTCCCGTTGTACGGCACGTTCTCGATCCACACGTCGGCGTCCATCGGCAGCTCGGGCAGCCAGCGCGCGACCGCGTTCGGGCCGGCGTTGTACGACGCCGTCGTCAGCACGAACTGGCCGTCATAGCGATCGGTCATCTGGCGCAGATACGCCGAGCCCAGCGTCAGGTTGAACGCCGGATCGAACAGGTCTTCGCGATCGGGACGGCGCACGCCGATCTTGCGCGCGACGTCGCGCGCGGTGCCGAGCTTGAGCTGCAGCAGGCCGAGCGCGTCGGACGACGACACCGCCTGCGGCAGGAACAGGCTTTCCTGGCGCATGACGCCGTAGATCCACGCCGGCGGCAGGCCGCTCTGCTTGGCCGCGCGCGCGATCTCGTCGTCGAAGAGGGTGCGCGGATAGAGCACGTCGAGCACGTCGGTCGCGTTCAGCTGCGTCAGCGTCAGCACCGCCTGCCAGTGCCAGCCCCAGCGCGACGCCAGCAGGGCAACCTGCGCGCGATCGCTGTTCGGCAGATCCTGTGTCGCCGCGCGCCACTCGGCGTTCGCCCAGTTGATCTCGTCGACGCAGAACAGTTCGCGCGCGCGCAGCAGCGCTGGCGACTTCAGCAGCCGCGCCTGCACGTCCGGAACCTCGTCGAGCCTGCGCGTGCGCGGCGCGTAGCGCGCGCCGAGGCGCCAGGCCGCCAGCACGCTGTAGTAGCCGTTGTCCTGGGCAAGCCTGCGGTACTGCGCGCGCGCCTCGTCCCTGCGGCCCAGCTTTTCCATGCTGCGCGCGCGCCAGTAGGTCCAGCGCGGATCGTCGGCCTCGGCGGGCGGCAGAGCCTGCGCCCACTGCAGCGCCAGTTCCCACTGCCCGTTCCACAGCGCGCTGCGCACGCGCCATTCGCGCACCGGCGCGTCGATCGCATCGGCCGGCAGGAACTGGAACCACTGCAGCGCTTCGGCCCTGCGGTTCCAGGCATAGCCGAGCGCGAGCGCGCGGCTCAGCTCTCCGTACTGCGGCGCCGTGAAACGCTGACGGTCGAAGCGCGCGAGCACGGCGGCCGCCGCGGCCGGGTCGCGGCGCGCGAGCCGGGTGAAGGCATCGTCGACCGCCTGCCACTCGAAACCCCGCTGCGGCGCATCGGCGAGCGCGGCGAGCCGCGCCTGCGGCTCGTCGAGCAGCTCGGCCCAGGCGCGCAGCGGCGCGGCGCGCTCGAGCGGCAGTTTGGCGGCGAGGAAATTGGCGAGGTTGCTATTGCCTGCCGCCAGCGACTTGCGCGCGCGCCGCTCGATCGCCGCCGGCGTCAGCGCTCCGCTCGCCTCCAGCCACGCAAACGGCGCGACGCAGTCCTGCGGCATCTGCGCGGCGTCGCTCCAGAACGCGAGCAGTTCGTCCTTCAGCGCCGGTGTGCCGTCGACGGCGATGCGCGCCTGCCAGCGCTGACAGGCGAGCTCGGCGCCGTCCGGCGCATAGCGCGCCAGGAATTCCGGCCATTGCTGGCGCTGCGCCAGATCGAGCAGCCATTGCCAGCGCAGCTCGCGGCTGACGGGCAGATCGGGATAAGCCGTCAGGAAGCGTGCCGCGGCGCCGTCGCCGGTGCCGGCCGGCGCGCGCGCGATCAGGCTCTGGATGCGCGCCGCTTCGAGATACGGAAACAGCGCGTAGGCGCGCAAAGCCGCGCTGTCCTCGTGCGTCGGCGTGCGGCCGGCGCGCGCGTCGGCCAGCGCCTCGCGGAACTCGCGCCGCACGCCGGCATCGTCGGCCCGCGCCGCGAACGGCGTACAGAGGACCAGCAGCAGCGCGCAGGTCTGGAGAGCTCGAATCATCGGTCGTCGTCTCGCGGCGGATCATTGTAGAGCAGCGATCCGGACGCGCCGTGAACGCGTTCGTCAGCGTCGCGTCAGACGCGCACGACACAAGCTCAATCAGCCTGCGGCTGCGCCTCGTCCGGCAGCAGGTGGACGCCCCTCATGCCGCAGGCGAGGATCGCGTCGCGCAGTTGCACGATGGCCTGGCGCCGCGGAAACGTCTTGCGCCAGACCAGGGCGATGCGCCGCTTCGGACCCGGTGGCACGAACGGCTTGGCGAGCAGGCGCGAGCGTTCGTCGGGACGGTTCTCGACCGACGACTGCGGCAACACCGTGATGCCGAGCCCGCCGACGACCATGTGGCGGATCGTCTCGAGCGAGCTGCCGGACTGCGGCAGCGGACCGTCGCGATCCGGGTCGACGCATTTCGGACAGGCTTCGATGACCTGCTCGCGGAAGCAGTGGCCGGGCCCGAGCAGCAGCAGCTTCTCGCCGGCGAGCTGCCGGGCCGGAATCGATTTCTCACCCGCCCAGTGATGCTCGGGCGGCAGCAGCACGACGAAATCCTCGTCGTAGACCGGCCATGCCGACAGGCCGTTCAGATCGACCGGCAGCGCCACGCAGATCACGTCGAGCTCGTTGTCGCGCAGCTGGTCGAGCAGCTTGGCGGTGAAGTTTTCCTCGATCACCAGCGGCATCATCGGCACGCGCTCGCGCAGCAGCGGCACGAGATTCGGCAGCAGATACGGCCCGACCGTGTAGATCGCGCCGAAGCGCAGCGGCCCGGCCAGTTCGTCGTGGCCTTCGCGCGCCAGGTCTTCGATGCGCCGCGCCTCGGTGAGCACGCGCTTGGCCTGGGCGATGATGCGCTCGCCGACCGGCGTCGGTTTCGCTTCGCCGCGGTTGCGCTCGAACAGCGCGACGCCGAGTTCGTCTTCCAGCTTCTTCAACGCAACCGACAGCGTCGGCTGCGACACGAACGAACGTTCGGCCGCGCGGCCGAAATGGCGCTCCTTGTCGAGGTTGACGAGATAGCGGAGTTCGGTGAGGGTCATGCGGGCCATTATGGCATCGCGATTGGGTACCGCGATCTTTGCAGACACCGGCCTCGGTCAGCGCGTTTATTTCGTCTCACGGCGAGTGACTTCTCTTTGGCTTGTGCACCAACAGCAGGCGCCTGCAGGCGAAGAGAAGTAACCAAGAGAACACACCCCGGGGCTCACGCGCCCTCGCTGCGCGAGGGCTCCCTGCGATGCTCGCCAAGCCGGCCGGCGCTGAAACTCGCGGCGCTGCGCACCGCTCGAACAGTCAGCGCCGAACCACTCCGGCTCGTCCGCGCTTCCCGGCGCTTCGCAAAGGGCCCCAACATCAAAAACAACAGATCACGCTCCGCGCGACAAAGAACAAAACTCCCTGTGCCCCGCTAGCGGGGCACAGGGTTGGGGCGAGGGGCGCTTTTGCCTTCACCCCTTGGGCCGCACCGACCAGAGGCCTATCACCAGTCCCGCGGCACGAGATATTTCGACAATAGTTCCGCTTCCGGCGTGCCCGTTTCCGGCCGGTAGTCGTACTGCCACGCCGCCAGCGGCGGCATCGACATCAGGATCGATTCCGTGCGTCCGCCGGACTGCAGGCCGAAAAGCGTGCCGCGATCCCAGACGAGGTTGAACTCGACGTAGCGGCCGCGGCGGTAAAGCTGCCAGTGGCGCTCGCGCTCGCCGTAGGCCATGGCCCCGCGCCGTTCGACGATCGGCAGATACGCCTTGAGGAAGTGATCGCCGACGCTGCGCTGCAAAGCAAAGCTCCGCGCGAATCCGCCAACGCTCCAGTCGTCGAAGAACAGGCCGCCGACGCCGCGCGGCTCGTTGCGGTGCTTGAGGAAGAAGTAGTCGTCGCACCATTTCTTCAGCTTCGGATGGGCCGGCGCGCCGTCGGCGTCGACGAAGCCTTCGCAGGCCGCGCGCGCCGTCGCGTGCCAGTGCCGCACGTCGTCCTCGAAGCCGTAGTACGGCGTCAGGTCGAAGCCGCCGCCGAACCACCAGACCGGCAGCGCGTGCGTCGCCTCCGCCACGAAGAAGCGCACGTTGGCATGCACGGTCGGCACGTACGGATTGCGCGGATGGAAAACCAGCGAGACGCCCATCGCGCGAAAGCCGCGGCCGGCGAGTTCCGGCCGGTTCTGCGTCGCCGACGGCGGCAGACGCGTGCCCGCCACGTCCGAGAAGGCGACGCCGGCACGCTCGAAGACCCTGCCGTCGCTGAGCACGCGCGTCTCGCCGCGGCCCCGCAGCGGGCTGTCGGCCGGCTTTTCCCAGGCATCGCGCACGAAGCGCGCGCCCGCGTCGCCTTCGATCGCTTCGAGTGCGTCGCAGATGCGCTGCTGCAAGCCGCGCAGACAGGCTTCGACGGCAGCGCTGTCGGGGGTCTCGACGCTCATCGGCGCAGGATGTGTCCGGTGGCGACGTCGCGGATCGTCGTCGGCTTGGCGAGGCCGCCGAGCGCGCCGGGCACGATCGCGTCGATCCCGTCGCGGAAATAGCGGCGCACCTCGAAGGCGCTGCGCGCCGGCTCGCGGCCCGCGGGGTTCGCGCTGGTCGAGATCAGCGGACCGCCGAAACGCCTGCACAGCGCGCGCACGACCGGATGCTTCGTCACGCGCACGGCGACGCCGTCGTGATCGCCGCTAACCCACATCGGCGCGTGCTCGGTCGCCGGGAAGATCCAGGTCGCCGGGCCGGGCCAGGTCGCCGTCGCGCGCTTCAGCGCGTTGTTCGACGGAATCTCGACGAACGGTTCGAGCTGCGCGAAATCGGCGGCGACGAGGATCAGGCCCTTCTCCCACGGACGATCCTTGAGTTCGAGCACGCGCATGACGGCGCGCTCGCTCAAGGGGTCGCAGGACAGGCCCCAGACCGCCTCGGTCGGACAGGCAATGACGCCGCCACGCGCGAGCGCGGCCATCGCGCTGCGCAAATGCCAGGGCGCGACGTCCATCATTTCTTCCTGGCGGCGGCTTTCTTCGTTGCCTTCTTCGTCGCGGTCTTGCTGACCGGCGCCTTCCTGGCGGCAGCCTTCTTCGCCGGCACGGCGTCGTTCGCCGCCTCGCTCTTCGCCGCGGCCTTCTTCGTCGCTTTCTTGGCGCCCTTCTTCGGCGCGCTGGCCGCCTCGGCGAGATAGGCCTCGCACTCGAACACGCTCAGCGATTCGGCCTCGCGACCGCGCGGCACCGGCGCGCGACGCGCGCCGTCGCTGATGTATGGACCGAAGCGGCCCTTGATGATGCGGATGCCGGTGCCGTCGAAGGTCTTGATCGTCGCCGCCTCGAGCGCTGCCGCCTTCTGATCGATCAGCTCGATCGCGCGCGGCAGCTCGACGGTGTACGGATCGTCGTCCTTCTTCAGCGACACGAAGCTCTTGCCGTGGCGCACGTACGGACCGAAGCGGCCGATGTTGACCTCGACCTCCTCGCCGTTCGGCAGGATGCCGAGCTTGCGCGGCAGCTGGAACAGCGCCAGCGCCTCGTCGAGCGTGATGGTGTCGATGCGCTGATTGGCGCGCAGCGAGGCGAAGCGCGGCTTGTCGCTGTCTTCCTTGGTGCCGATCTGCACGAACGGCCCGTAGCGGCCGAGGCGCGCCGACACCGGCTTGCCGGACACCGGGTCGGTGCCGATCTGCCGCGCTTCCGAGACTTCGGCGCGCGACAGCTCCATCTTCTCGTCGACGCGCGGCTTGAAGCCGCCCCAGAAGTCGGCGAGCAGCGGCTTCCACTGCTTCTCTCCGCGCGACACGGCGTCGAGCTGGTCTTCGAGCTGCGCGGTGAACTCGTAGTCGACGTACTGCGTGAAGTGATCGGTCAGGAACTTGTTGACGATCATGCCGACGTCGGTCGGGATGAAGGCCTTGCCGTCGAGGCGCACGTAGTCGCGCGCCTGCAGCGTCGAGATGATCGAGGCGTATGTCGACGGGCGGCCGATGTCGAACTCTTCCAGTGTCTTCACCAGACTCGCCTCGGTGTAGCGCGGCGGCGGCTCGGTGAAGTGCTGGTCGGCGATCAGATCGAGCAGCTTGACGCGGTCGCCGGCGACGAGCGCCGGCAGGCGCTTGTCGTCATCGTCGTCGTCCTTGCCGCTCGGCGTGTCGACGTTCTGCAGATAGGCGGCGATGAAGCCGGGTTCGACCAGCGTCGAACCGGACGCGCGGAAGGCATGCGCGCCGCGGCTGCCGGCCGGTGCATCGCCGGCGCGCAGCTCGGCCGTCACGGTGTCGTAGACCGCCTGCTCCATCTGGCTGGCGATGGTGCGGCGCCAGATCAGCTCGTAGAGCTTAGCCTGGTCGGGCGCGAGGTACTTCGCCACGTCCTTCGGCAGCCGGCCGGCCGAGGTCGGGCGCACGGCCTCGTGCGCTTCCTGCGCGTTCTTGCTCTTGGTCTTGTAGTAGCGCGGCTCCGGCGGCAGCGCCCTGGCGCCGAACTGCTGCGGGATCACCGTGCGGATGTCGGCGAGCGCGTCCTGCGCGAGGTTCACCGAGTCGGTACGCATGTAGGTGATCAGGCCGACGGTCTCGCCGCCGATGTCCGCGCCTTCATACAGCTGCTGTGCGGCGCGCATCGTGCGGCTTGCCGAGAAGCCGAGCTTGCGGTTGGCTTCCTGCTGCAGCGTCGAGGTCGTGAACGGCGGCGCCGGATTGCGGCGGCGCTGCTTCCTCTCGACGCCGGCGACCCGCAGCGTGCCGTCGGCCGCTTTCTGCACGGCGGCTTTGGCCGCCATCGCATCGACGACGTTGACGAAGCTGAACTGCTCGACCTTGCGACCGTCGAATTCGACGAGCCTGGCGCTGAACGCCGTCGCGTCCTTCTCGGCCGCCGCTTCGAGCGTCCAGTACTCGCGCGGCACGAAGGCCTTGATCTCTTCCTCGCGCTCGCAGATCAGGCGCAGCGCCGGCGACTGCACGCGGCCGGCCGACAGGCCCGGCTGCACCTTGCGCCACAGCAGCGGCGAGAGATTGAAGCCGACGAGGTAGTCGAGCGCGCGCCGCGCCTGCTGCGCGTTGACGAGGTCCGCGGAGATGTCGCGCGGGTTCTGGATCGCCTTCTGCACCTCGCGCTGCGTGATTTCGTAGAAGACCACGCGCTTGACCGGCTTGCCCTTCAGCGCGTTCTTCTCGCGCAGCAGTTCGGCCAGGTGCCAGGAGATCGCCTCGCCCTCGCGGTCGGGGTCGGTCGCGAGCCAGAGCTCGTCGGCGTCCTTCAGCGCCGAGACGATCGCCTTCACGTGCTTCTCGTTGCGATCGATGATCTGGTACTTCATGTCGAAGCCGTGCGCGACGTCGACGGCGCCGTCCTTGGGCACCAGGTCGCGCACATGCCCGTAGCTCGCCAGGACTTCGAAATCCTTGCCGAGGTACTTCTTGATCGTCTTCGCCTTGGCCGGCGACTCGACGATGACCAGGTTCTTGCTCATTCACGCCCGGGGAGGTGGGTGCGGCCGGCCGGCCGCAGTTGGGCGCCTTATTAGCGGAAGGGTCCGCGAATGTCCAGCCAACCGCGCGCGCACGCGTACGCGCGCGAGGGAGCGGTTACGAACTGCGCAAAGCGGGAAGCGACATCAGCGGGTGATGCGCCCCTCACCCTGCCCTCTCCCGGAGGGAGAGGGCAATTTCAGGTCTATTCAAATCGTGAGGCGGCGGCGAGCGAGCGTTGCGAGCAGGGCCGAGGTCGCGGCTCCCGCGCGCAGCTGTGCTGAAGCACAGCGAGCACGGAAGTCGCGAGATCGGCCCGCGCAGCAGCTCGGTCGCCGCCGCGGGCGGCGCTCACTCGCCTTGCCGTCGATCCCGTGCTACGCGCGGGTCCCTCGACGGGTGGCTCGGAGCGCTAGTGCTTGAATTCGCCGTGGTAGTAGACCATTTCCTCGATGTGCCCGAACGCCTCCTCGGCGTCCGGCTGGTTCATCAGCACCAGCAGGCACACCCATTTGACGCGCTCGAGGTCGATCTCCTCGGTGAGCGCCATCAGGCGGTCGATGATCAGTTCGCGCATCTCCGGCGTGATGATGCCGAGCTGCTCGAGATAGATGATGAAGCCGCGGCATTCGACCGGAATGCGCGCGGTCTCGTCGCGGGTGTAGAGGCGCATCGCCCGGCCGGGGCCGAAGACGAGCGGGAGCTGGCGCTGCCGGGCAAGGCCGTCGAGCCAGGTGAAGGCGTGGCCGACCTCGTCGTCCGGGAAGCCCGCCGCGACCAGTTCTTCGCGCAGCGTGTCCTGGTAATCGGCGTCGGAAAATTCGCCTTCCTGATAGTTTTCGAACAGATACATCAGCACATCCAGGACCGTTTCTTTCACGTCGAGTCTCCAGTGCTGGTGGTACCGCGATCGGTACCGTGTCCGCAGTGTAATGCCTTTCCGGCGGAGGGCGGCCGCACGGCCGGTCGGCCGCTTGTCATCCTAGGGGTGGCGTCGCTGGTAGCGCCCTCCGGCCGCCGCGGCGATCTGCCCGCCGAGTTCGAGCATCGTCAGTGTCGTCTGCAGTTCTGCGATCGCCATCGCCGTGCGCTGCACGAGATCGTCGATCGTCAGCAATTCATCGCCGAGTGCGGTCAGCACGCTGGCTGCGGCTTCGTCGGCCAGCGGCGCTTCCATCGCCGGCGGCTTTTGTTCCGCAAGTCGCGTGCCGAGCAGAGGGCCCAGCAAAGGCCCCAGCTCCTCGAGAAGGTCGTCGACGGTTTCGACGAGCTTGGCGCCCTGGCGGATCAGCGCGTGGCAGCCGCGTGCCTGCGGGTTGTGGATCGAACCCGGAATGGCGAACAGCTCGCGGCTCTGCTCGATCGCGTAGCGCGCCGTGATCAGCGAGCCCGATTCGCGCGCCGCCTCGACGACCAGCACGCCGAGCGCGAGGCCGGAAATGATGCGGTTGCGGCGCGGGAAATGCTCGGCGAGCGCCTGCACGCCGGTCGGGAATTCGGAGATCAGCACGCCGTGCGCGGCGATCTCATGGGCGAGCGTCTTGTGCCGCGCCGGATAGACGCGATCCAGGCCGGTCGCGCAGACGGCGACCGTGTAGCCGCCGGCCTGCAGCGCGCCGCGATGCGCGGCGCCGTCGATGCCGAGCGCGAGCCCGGACGTGATGACGAAACCACGACGCGACAGCTCGGCGGCGAAGGCCCGCGCGTTGTCGAGCCCCTGCGGCGTCGCCGAGCGGCTGCCGACGATCGCGACCTGCGGCAGGCTGATCACGTCGACGTCGCCCTGCCAGAACAGCAGCGGCGGCGCCGACGCGATCTGGCGCAGCGCCGCGGGATAGCGGGCGTCGGCCCGCGTCAGCACGCCACGGTTCGCGCCTTCGAGCCAGGCCAGGTCGCGGGCGATGCCGTCGGCGTCCGGCCGCTGCAGCGCGTCGACCTGCG
>JASGFY010000011.1:0-59707 GCA_047605265.1 Solimonas sp. | reverse complement strand
GCGCCCTTCAGGGCGCGGTGGGCCTTCCCATGAAAGCCTCATCGCGCCCTGAAGGGCGCTCCTGCGGGCTATCGTGCGCTTAGGCTGCGGATCGAGCACACGTAGACCAGTTCGCAGGCGCCGCTGCCGCTGTCTTCGCGGCTCAGCGAGCTGCGCCAACGCCAGCCGTCGGTTGCGTCGGCCTGCACCAGCCAGCCGTCGATGCGCACGCGGTCGTCCTTGCGCACGGCGGCCAATGCGCGCGCGACCGTGTCGTCGGCAGGGATCATGTGCATGTTCGACGCGCTGCGGACGATTTCGGCAGGATCCAGCGGCGGCCGTTCCTTCCACGAATAGCTGAAGAAACGCACGGACTGGCTGAGCGACAGGCGCGACAGCACGTCATCATCGGCCATGCGGCCCCAGCCCAGGGCCAGGTCGGTCGGCGACAATTTCGCTTCGCGATCCCACGCATAGTCTTCGCGCGAAAGCACCCGCGCATCGATGCTGAAGCCGGCCAGCGGGGTCAGCGTCGCCGCCTGCACGGCGAACGGTCGCAGCGACGCGGGCACGTCGCTTTGCAGCGGTGGGCCGCCGGCCGCGACTTGCGGCGGCGGCGGGCATGCCGAGCCGCCCGTAGCGCCGGCCGGCGCGTGCACCAAGCGCGGCGAATACGGCGAGAACCACCAGCCGAGCACGCCAAGCGACAACACGACGACAAGCAGGCGGTTCAAGCTCATCGGCGGGTTCCGCTCAGGTCAGACGCGCGGCGATGCTGTCGCGCAGGGCGTGCAGGTCCTTGGCGAAGATCTCGATGCCGGTGGACAGCTTTTCCCTGGCCATCGCATCGGCCTCCAGCGCGGCAGCGAAGCTTGCTGCGGTGACCGACGCATGGTCGCCGGCTTCGCGCGCGCCGGGCGACAGCCTGCGCGGCAGCTCGCCGCGGTCGGCGTCCAGTTTCTCCAGCAGGTCGGGCGAGATGGTCAGGCGGTCGCAGCCGGCCAGCGCCTCGATCTGCGCGGTCGAGCGGAACGATGCGCCCATCACCACGGTCGCGTGGCCGCGCCGCTTGAATTCGGCGTAGACGCCGCGCACGAACTTCACGCCGGGGTCCTCGTCCATGCTCGTCGGAGTCTGGCCGCGCGCGACGTACCAGTCGAGGATGCGGCCGACGAACGGCGAGATCAGGAACGCGCCGGCTTCGGCGCAGGCCAGCGCCTGCGCGGGGTTGAAGATCAGGGTCAGGTTGCAGTCGATGCCGTCGCGCTGCAGCCGGCGCGCGGCCTCGACGCCTTCCCACGTCGCCGCGACCTTGATCAGCACGCGGTCCCTCGCCACGCCGCGCTCGGCGTACATGGCGATGAACTTGCGCGCCTTGGCCACCGTGGCGGCGGTGTCGTGGGCGAGGTCGGCGTCGACTTCGGTCGATACGCGGCCCGGAATCAAGGCGCTGAGCATCGCGCCGACGCCGACGGTCAGGCGGTCGGCGACCTCGTCGACGATGGCCGCCCTGCCGCCGCCCTGTCCGCGCGCCCAGGCCAGTTCGCGTTCGATCAGGTCGGCGTACACCGGCAGGTCCAGCGCCTTCTTCACCAGCGTGGGATTGGTGGTGCAATCGACCGGCTGGAGCCGCTTTATCGCGTCGTAGTCGCCGGTGTCTGCGACCACGACGGACAGTTCGCGCAATTGCTGGAGCTTGGAGGGAGCGGATGCGTTCATGCGTGCGGGGGCGTGGGGAACTGGATGCACAAGTATGCCCTGTCCCGCGGCGCGGATCGGCCACGGGAAACTGTTTTCTGCATGCGGATCAGCGGCACAGGTCGCCGCTGGCTTCGGGCTGGCAATCGATCGCGTCACGCGCAGGCGCAGCGCGCGCTTGCCGGGCGCGTTCCAGTCGATGCCCCGGCCGGTCGACAGGCCGGGCAGGGGGCTACCGACCGTGGCCAGCACCGATCCGATGGCGGGTCTAGGCGCGTTTCGGGGATGCCGGCTTCTCGCGCGGACGCGGTGCGGCGGCGGCGAGCTGCGGCGAGAACAATTCTCCCGGCAGTTGCCTGAACACGTCGGCCAGCTTCAGCAGAAAATCGTGCATCGCCGAACTCTTGCGCCACAGCATCGCGATGCGGCGGCTGGGATGCGAATCGCTGAAGCCGAGCAGGTGGATGTTGTCCGAACGCGCCACCGGCGGCTTCACCGCCAGGGTCGGCAGCAGGGTGATGCCGACGTCGGCGGCGACCATCTGCCGCAGCGTCTCCAGGCTGGTGGCGCGGAATTCCGACTTCTCGTTGGCGCCGGACAAGCGGCACACTTCCAGCGCCTGCTCGCGCAGGCAGTGGCCGTCTTCCAGCAGCAGCAGCTTCTGGTCGGAAAGTTCGTCCAGCTTCAGCGCGTCGCGCCGGGCCAGCGGATGCTTCTCGGGCACGGCCAGCAGGAACGGTTCCTCGAACAGGAATTCGGCGTGCAGTTGCTCGTCGTGCACCGGCAGCGCGAGCAGGCCGGCGTCGAGCCTGCCTTCGCGCAGGCGCGCCAGCAGCACGTCGCTCTTTTCCTCGACCAGCAGCAGTTCCAGCTGCGGGAAGCGCTCGCGGATGCGCGGCACCACGTGCGGCAGCAGGTATGGGCCCAGCGTGGGGAAGACGCCCAGCCGCACCGTGCCGGCCTCCGGATCCTGGCTGCGCCGCGCGGCTTCCTTCATCTGCTCGACCTCGGCGACGATGCGCCGCGCGCGCTCGGCGGCGTCGCGGCCGGCGGGGGTCAGCATCACCTTGCGCGGCGCGCGCTCGACCAGCGGCACGCCCAGTTCCTCCTCCAGCTTGCGGATCTGCGTGGACAGCGTCGGCTGGCTGACGAAGCTGGCCGCGGCGGCCTTGCCGAAGTGCTTGTGGTCGGCCAGGGCCACCAGGTATTTCAGATCGCGCAGGTTCATGTCGGGAGCCTAGCTGTTTTCCTTCTCCCACCGGGAGAAGGTGGCGCGAAGCGCCGGATGAGGGCGGGAGAACGAATATCCGGTGAACGTTCCATGGGCCCGAATGTTTCCGCCCTCATTCGCCCCTTTGGGGCACCTTACTCCCGAAGGGAGAAGGAAAAAGCATCACGCCGCCTTCGCTTCGGATTCGGCCGGGGCCGAATGACGGATCAGGAAGTCGAACGCGGACAGCGCGGCGGTCGAACCGGAGCCCATCGCCACCACGATCTGCTTGAAAGGCTCGGTGGTCGCGTCGCCGGCGGCGAACACGCCCGGCACGCTGGTGTGGCCGCGGTCGTCGACCACGATCTCGCCGCGCGGCGACAGTTCCACCGCGCCCTTCAGCCATTCGGTGTTCGGCAGCAGGCCGATCTGCACGAACACGCCGGCCAGTTCCAGGTCGCTGACTTCGCCGTTGGTGCGGTCGGTGAAGCGCAGGCCGGTCAGCTTGCTGCCGTCGCCGACCATCTCGCAGGTCTGCGCGTTCACGTGCACGGTGGTGTTGGGCAGGCTGTGCAGCTTGCGCTGCAGCACCTCGTCGGCGCGCAGCCTGCCGTCGAATTCCAGCAGGGTGACGTGCTCGACGATGCCGGCAAGATCAATCGCCGCTTCCACGCCGGAATTGCCGCCGCCGATCACCGCCACCCTCTTGCCCTTGAACAGCGGGCCGTCGCAGTGCGGGCAGTAGGTCACGCCCTTGTTGCGGTGCTCGGACTCGCCGGGCACGCCGGTCTGCCGCCAGCGCGCGCCGGGGGAGAGAATCACGGTCTTCGCGCGCAGGGTCGCGCCGCTTTCCAGTTCGACGCCGGTCAGTTCGCCTTCGCGCACCGCCGGATGCAGCGCCCTGGCCTTCTGCGCGGTGACGACGTCCACGCCGTAGCTGCGCACATGCGATTCCAGCGATGCCGCCAGCTTCGGGCCTTCGGTGTATTCGACCGAAGGAAAATTCTCGATGGCCATCGTGTCCAGCACCTGGCCGCCGAAGCGCTCGGTGACGATGCCGGTGCGGATGCCCTTGCGCGCGGCGTAGATCGCCGCCGCCGCGCCGGCGGGGCCGCCGCCGACGACGAGCACGTCGAACGGCGCCTTGGCGTTGAGCTTCTCGGCGTCGCGCGCGCCGGCGCCGGTGTCGAGCTTGGCGACGATCTGCTCGAGGTCCATGCGGCCGGACGCGAACGCTTCGCCGTTGAGGAACACTTGCGGCACCGACAGTACCTGGCGCTGCTCGACCTCGTCCTGGAACAGCGCGCCGTCGATGGCGACGTGCTCGATGTTCGGGTTCAGCACGGCGGCAAGATTCAGCGCCTGCACGACGTCCGGGCAGTTCTGGCAGGAGAGCGAGAAATACGTTTCGAACTTGAAGGAGCCCTGCAGGTTCTTCACCTGCTCGAGCAGTTCGGACGCGGCTTTCGACGGGTGGCCGCCGACCTGCAGCAGCGCGAGCACCAGCGAGGTGAACTCGTGGCCGAGCGGAATGCCGGCGAAGCGCAGATGGATCGGCTGGCCCGGCGTGGTCAGCGCGAACGAGGGCTTGCGCGCGTCCGTGCCGTCCGTGATCAGTGCGATCTTGTCGGACAGCGATTCGATCGTGCGCAGCAGCTCGAGCAGTTCCTGCGACGAGGCGCCGTCGTCCACGGACGCGACGATCTCGATCGGTCGCGTGACCTTTTCGAGATAGGCCTGCAACTGGGTTTTGAGATGGGCGTCCAACATGGACTTCTCCTGGAGAAATGGGGTGATCCGGACAATTCGGGACAAAAAACCCCGTCCGGTCCGGAGGAACCGGACGAGGTCGTTACGGCTTGCCGCTCAACTCGCCTCGTGCGTGCCGCCGCCTGGCGGCACGCGTATCGGTCAAGATTCCGCTCAGATCTTGCCGACGAGGTCGAGCGACGGCGCGATGGTCTTGGCGCCTTCCTTCCACTTGGCGGGGCAGACTTCGCCCGGATGCGCGGCGGTGTACTGCGCGGCTTTCAGCTTGCGCAGCGTTTCCGACACGTCGCGGGCGATCTCGTTCGAATGGACTTCGAGCGTCTTGATGATGCCGTCCGGGTTGACGATGAAGGTGCCGCGCAGCGAGAGGCCTTCTTCCTCGATCAGCACGTCGAAGGCCTTGGAAAGCGCATGCGTCGGATCGCCGACCAGCGGGAACTTGGCCTGGCCGACCGCCGGCGAGGTTTCGTGCCAGACCTTGTGGGCGAAATGCGTGTCGGTCGAGACGATGTAGACCTCGGCGTTGGCCTTCTGGAACTCGTCGTAGTTCTTGGCGGCGTCTTCGATTTCCGTCGGGCAATTGAAGGTGAAGGCGGCCGGCAGGAAGATGAGCACGGACCACTTGCCCTTCAGGCTCTGGTCCGTGACTTCGACGAACTTGCCGTTGTGGAAAGCCTGGGCCTTGAACGGCTGGACGGGGGTATTGATCAGCGACATCGGAGCATCCTCTTGAGGTCGTGTTGGTGGGACAAGGAAGACCACATCCTAGGCTCGTCGATTCAATTTGCAAAATTGATTGTGAAAATTTGCGTCATAGAAAAATCATATCGTCGCGCCGTCTGACGTAGTGCAATTTGCCTGAAGCGGAAACGCAAAAGGGCCGGCATGATGGCCGGCCCTTTGCGGGTGGGACGGACGGCTTCAGGCGGCTTTGCCGAACAGGCCGGACTGATAGTCCTGGATGGCCTGCTCGATCTCCTCGCGCGTGTTCATCACGAACGGGCCGTACTGGACGATCGGCTCGCCGATGGGCCGGGCGGCGAGCAGCAGCACGCGCGCGCCGCGATCGCCGGCGTCGATCTGCACGGTGTCGCCGCGATCGAGCACGCCGGCCGCGCGATGCGGCAGCGGCTGGCCGGCGATCGTCGCATCGCCGTCGTAGACATAGGCGAATGCGGCATGCGTGTCGCCGATGTTCTGCTCGAAGCGGGCGCCGGCCGGCAGGCGCAGGTCGAAGTACAGCGGATCGGTCGACAGCTTCGCGGCTGCCGGGCTGACCGGGCCGTCGACGCGGCGCCCGCCGTCGACCAGCGTGCCGGCGATCACGCGCACCTCGACGCCGCCGGCCAGTTGCACGGTCGGCACGTCGGATGACGGAATATCGCGATAGCCGGCCGGCTTCATCTTCTCGGCCGCCGGCAGGTTCAGCCACAGCTGGAAGCCGCGCATGCGGCCTTCCGTCTGCTTCGGCATTTCCGAATGGATGATGCCGCGCGCCGCCGTCATCCACTGCACGCTACCGGGGCCCAGATCGCCGACGTTGCCGAGGTGGTCCTGGTGCTGCATGTGGCCGTCGAGCATGTAGGTCACCGTCTCGAAGCCGCGGTGCGGATGCGAGGGGAAGCCGGCGAGGTAATCGTCCGGATCGTCCGAGTAGAACTCGTCGAGCATCAGGAACGGATCGAGGTACAGGCCACGCTGGCTGCCGATGCTGCGGCGCAGCTTGACGCCGGCGCCGTCGGCGGTGGCGACCGACGCAATGACGTGACGCAGGGTGCGCAGAGTGCTCATGGTGTTGTCTCCTGTGGCGGCGTGCTTACGCGGCGAGCTGCACGATCTTCTCGGCGGCGGCATCGAGCGCGGCGCGCTTCTGCGCTTCGCCGATGTTGAGCCCCTCGGCGTACACGTATTCGAGATCCTTGAGGCCGATGAAGTTCAGGAAGGTGGTCACGAACGGCGTCTGCGAATCGGCCGGCGTGCCCTGATAGAAGCCGCCGCGCGTGGCGAAGATGTAGACCTTGCGGTCGGCGAGCAGGCCTTCCGGGCCGCTGGCCGTATAGCGGAAGGTGATGCCGGCGCGCGCCAGATGGTCGAAATAGGCCTTCAGCGTCGACGGCACGCCGAAGTTGTACAGCGGCAGGCCGAGCACGACGACGTCGGCGGCCTTCAGCTCGTCGATCAGTTCCTGGCTGGCGGCGGCATGCGCCTGCTGTTCCGGCGTGCGTTGCTCGGGCGGCGTGAAGAAGGCCTGCACGCGTTCGGCCGTGAGATGCGGCAGCGGGTGGGCGCCGAGATCGCGCACGACCGTCTTGCCGTCCGGATGGTTCTTCTGCCACTGCGCGACGAAGTCGTTGGCGAGCTTCGTCGAGTTGCCGTGGTCCGAGAAGACGCTGGTCTTGATCTGCAGCAGGCTTGGTTGGTGGGTGGGCATGGCACGACTCCGTGGCTTGCGCCGCTGATGAGGAGGGTGCGGCCATTTAACGATTGCCTTGTTCGATAAAAAAGCGGAATTTATCGGCCATAAGCATCGAATGGATCGATCATGAGCCAGCAGCCGAGGATCAGCCTGGAGCAGTGGCGCGCCCTGACGGCCGTCGTGGAATCAGGCGGTTACGCGCCGGCGGCGGAAGCGCTGCACAAGACGCAGTCGACCATCACCTATGCCGTGCAGAAGATCGAGAGCCAGCTCGGCCTGAAGATCTTCGAGATCCGCGGCCGCAAGGCGCAGCTGACGCGCGAGGGCGAGGTGCTGTACCGGCGCGCACAGACCCTGCTGTCGGAAGCCACGGCGCTGGAACGCGGCGCCGCCGGTCTGGCCGCCGGATGGGAGGCGGAGATCAGGCTGGCGGCGGAGGTGATCTTCCCGACCTGGCTGTTGCTGCAGTGCTTCGAGCGCTTCGCGCAGGAACGGCCGGACACGCGCGTGCAGCTGTACGAGACCGTGCTCGGTGGCACCGACGAGGCGCTGCTCGAGCGCCGCGTCGATTTCGCGATCGCCGGCCACGTTCCCGGCGGCTTCGTCGGCGACTCGCTGATGCGCGTGCGCTTCGTCGCCGCCGCGCATCCCGATCACCCCTTGCATCGCCTCGGCCGAGAGCTGACGCACCGCGATCTGCGGCCGTATCGCCAGCTCGTGATCCGCGACTCGGCGCACAACCGTGTCCGCGAATCCGGCGCGTGGCTCGGGGCCGAGCAGCGCTGGACGGTCTCGCACAAGGCCACGCAGATCGCCGCGGCGAAGATGGGCCTCGGCTTCGCGTGGTTCGCCGAGGAAACGATCCGCGCTGAGCTCAAGCGCGGCGAGCTGAAGCGCCTGCCGATGCGCGAGGGCGGCGAGCGCTACGCCGAGCTGTATCTGGTGTTCGCCGACCGCGACTATCCCGGCCGCGGCGCGTGGCGGCTCGCGGAGATCATCCGCGAGCAGGTCAGGGAAATCTGCGCGAAGATCGAGAAAATCGAGCGTGGCGAGGCCGTGGCGCCGAAGGAATGCTCGCCGTCGAACTGAGCGCGGCGCGCCGTTCGCGAACTACGGTGTCCGGTCCGCGCCCGTTGGCGAAATCCACAAGATATCCAGTTCCAGTTCGACGGCATCGAACGGCGGCGCCTTCACGCGGGCATCATCGGCATGGCTGCTTTCCAGGCGCCAATGACCGCGATCCAGCCCGAACACTTCGAGCGTGCGGGCGGTGGGCTCGACCAGCCAGACCCATTGCACTTCGTATTGCGCGTAAATCGTCAGCTTTTCCACGCGGTCGAGCCGCGCGGTGGAAGGCGACAGCACCTCGCAGAGCCAGTCCGGCGGCAATGCGCGTGTGCGGCCCGGCCGGACGTGGATGCGCGTGCAGCTGCCTGTTGACGATCTCGCCGACCATGTGGGCGGGCAGATCGAACAGGTCTTCGTAAGTGGCGTTCTTTTTCGGTGAGCGAGGAACGGCGCTCATGGCGGGCCTCATCAAACGACCGGTTGCCCCGAGTATAGCGGGCACGTGTTCAGAGCTTGCGCTCCGCCAGCGGCGGCGGCGTGTACTGATAGAGCCAGGTTTCGGTCAGCGGCTCGCCGTTGGCGCGCAGGAACAGGCGCAGGTCGATCGGTGCTGCGCTCGCGTCGGGCACCAGATCGAACATCGCGCGCCAGCCCTTGATCGCATCGAGCGGTCGCGCGGAGACGAGCTCGATCCGGCCGCGCGATGCCATGACGACGGCTTCGACCTTCGCGTTGTTCGGCAGCCCGGCGAGCGGGCCGCCGGCGAAATCGACGGCGAAGCGCCAAGAGAAATACCGGCGCGGCCGGCCGATGACGCCGCCGATGCCGGTGCGCGTCGCCTGCGTCGTCGCCAGCGGCGGACGGTCCGGGTGGTCGGTGCCCCAGCTCAGGCGGTAGGCGACCAGATACTCCTGGCCCGGCGTGACCGGATCCTTCGGGTTCCAGAACGCGACGATGTTGTCCGAGGTCTCGTCGGCCGTCGGAATCTCGACGAGCATGACGACGCCCGGCCCCCAGTCGCCTTTCGGCTCGACCCAGACGCTCGGCCGGCGGTCGTAGAACACGCCGTCGTCCTGGTAATGATCGAAGTCGCGGTCGCGCTGCATCAGGCCGAAGCCGCGCGGGCCGTCGTCGAAGAACGAGTTGACGTGCACGCTGCGCGGATTGACGAGCGGCCGCCAGATCCATTCGCCGCGGCCGTTGTGAATCTGCAGGCCGTCGCTGTCGTGGATCTCCGGCCGCCAGTCGCTGGCGGCGCGCCGGTCGTTCTCGCCGAATTCGTACATGCTGGTCAGCGGCGCGATGCCGATGCGCTCGATGTGCCGGCGCGGATACAGCGCCGCGTCGATCTCCATGACGAGGCGCTCGCCCGGCGTCAGGATGAAGCGGTAGGCGCCGGCGACGCTCGGCGAATCGAGCAGTCCATAGACGGTGACACTGTTAGCGCCGCGCGCCGGCCGTTCGAGCCAGTACGCGATGAAGTTCGGAAATTCCTCGGGCTGCGGAAAACCGCAGTTGACGGCGAGCCCGCGCGCCGACTGGCCGTACTGCTTTGACGCGCCGACCGCGCGGAAGTACGACGCGCCCTGAAACGCGGCGACGTCGCGCCCCCAGTCGTCGTGGAAGTTCAGGCGAAAGCCCGCGAAGCCGAGGTTCTCCGGCAGCGAGCCCGGCTTCACGCCGTTTTTGCCGTAGTCGAACATCGCGCTGTCGTAGGCGATCTCGGTGGCTTGGCCGTCGACGATTTCGTAAAGATGCACCGGCGTGCGGGTCGTGAAGCCGAGATGGAAGAAGCGCGCCTGGAAGTTGAGCGGCTGGTCGCGCCACAGTGAGTGCTCGTCGCGGAAGCGGATCGACTGCCAGCGATCCCAGTCGAGCGAGGCGATCGGCGGCGGCAGCGTATCCGGCGGTGCCTGGTAAGGCTGCGCGGCGCGGGCGCGGGCGCGGCCTTTCAGCGTCGCGTAATCGAACGGTTGCGGCTTGCCGAGCGGGCTCAATTCGTCGGCCTGCGCCATTTGCTTGAACCATGCGGCCGCTGCCGGAAAGCCGGCGGCGGCGGACTTCAGCAGATCACGTCGGTTCATGGCTCGAAGGGTCTCGGACTCTATTCTCAGTGCGCTTCGCCATGTCTTTCATCATAACGAGACCCGCACTTCGTCATACTGATGCCGTTCATCGTCTCTGCCGGCTGAATCGTCGCTGAGTCGCCCGCAGCGCATCGCTGGCAGAAGAATTGCTTGGCCTGTCTCGTCCGCTTTTTTTGTGGAGGTGCACGATGCAGATGCCGGACTTTGCGCAGTGTGGAACCGCGCTGCTGACGCGGCAGGATCTGGTCTTCCTGTTCGAGCACTTTCCGGTGCCGGGCATCGACGCCGTCGAGGCGGCGCAGCGGGTGATCGAGCAGCCCTCGACGCTCGATTCGATGCTGGAGGCCGATTACGTGTTCGATGCCTTGCGCGATCAATCGACGCAGTGGCTGGAAGTGTCGCCGCAACTGTTCTTCAACGTGCTGCTGCGCCGCTGCCTGCCCGGACGGCGCAACGCGCAGGAGCGGCAGGCGATCCACTATCTCGCGAACCTGCTCGGCTTGTTCACGCGCACCGATCGCGTCTACCGCGTCAGCCGCGACGAGGAAGCGAACTACCAGTATCTCGTCGATCTGGTCACGGCCGCCGCGAACGCCGGCCCGGAGCGCGGCTTCCTCGTACACACGCACATCGGCAACTTCGCGCTCTACACCGCCGGCATCTGCGCCGAGTGGGTCGAGCACCGGCATCGCTACAAACGGCGGCCGGTGACGGTCGAGTACTACTGCAAGCTCGGCCGCTCGTACTACTTCACGGCGTCGCGCCATCCGCTCGCCGGCGAATTCGGCCTGCGCCAGGTGTTCGGCGAACTCGCCGGACGCTTCGACTACTATCGTGATGGTCTGGCGAAGATGGCGGATGAGTATCTGCCGCACTGAGGCCTGCGCGCGAGTGCCTGCGATGGGCGTGCGGTGGGTATCGCGCGGACGCGGCGGCAGTGTCGGCGGATGATGCCTGCGCGGCCCGGGCGCGCGAGGCACGCGCACGGGTCGGCTGAAGCTCAGGCGCTCGCGGTCGCGTTGAAGCTGTTGCCCATCGTCGTTGCGGCCTTCGGCGGCAGAACCCGCATCAAGGCGTCGAGGAACTGATCGTTTTCGCGCGCGCTGCCGATCGAGACGCGGATGAAGCTCTGGAACTTCGGCTCCATCCACGGCTTCACGATGACGCCGGCCTTCAGCAGTTCGCCGGCCACGTGCACGCTCGACAGGCCGGTGTCGAAGAACAGGAAGTTGCCTTCCGAGGGCGCGACGCGCAGACCGCGCGCGCGCAACGCCGCCGCCACGCGTTCTCGCTCGACGCAGATCCGCGACACGCTGGCGCGCATCCACGCCTGATCGCCGAGTGCGGCGACAGCGGCGGCCTGCGCCGCCGCGTTGACGTTGAACGGCGTCTTGGCGGCCGCCAGCATCCGCGCGATCGCCACGCTGGAGCAGACCGCGTAACCGACGCGCAGGCCGGCGAGGCCGTATGCCTTCGAAAACGTGCGCAGCACGATGTACGGACGATCGCTCTTGCGCAGCACCTCCAGGCCATCCGGAATCGCCGCCGACGTGAATTCGTGATAAGCCTCGTCGAGCACGAACAGCGTCGATGCCGGCGTCGCCGCGATCACGCGAGCCAGGCCATCATGATCGAGCGCGCTGCCGACCGGATTCCACGGCGACGGCAGGAACAGCAGCTGCGGCGAACGCGTGAGCGCCTGTTCGAGGCCGGGGACATCGAACCCGCAAGCGGCGGTCATTGCCACCTTGGTCACGCGGGCGCCTACCGCGAGCGGTTCGATCTCGTGCAGGCCGAAGCACGGCGAGACCGTCAGCGCCTCGGCGTCGAGCGTCAGGAATGCACGCGATGCCGCCGCGATCATTTCCTCCGAGCCGTTGCCGACGACGATGGTGTCCGTGTCGACCTGCAGATGTCCGGCAAGCGCGAGCCGCAGGAGGCGGCTGTTCGGATCGGAATAACGCCACGGTTCGAGATGGGCCAGCGCGCGCGCCACGTCCGGCGAGCAACCGTGCGGATTCTCGTTGCTGGCCAGCCGCGCGATCGTGTCGAGGCCGCTGGCCGCGCGTGCCGCTTCGGGACCGAGTCCGGCGTTGTATTTCGGCAGTGCCGCGACGTGGGGATTGAAATACACGTCGGAGGACATCCGGCCCTCATTGTTCTTCAACAACCGTGTTCTCCATGGTGGGTGCCCGGGGCTGGCGCCGGCAGTTCCGGCGGCGTGCCTGGCGGTGGATCCGCGAGGGCAGAGCGACAGGCCTTTGCGGATGCCGGGCCGCATATTCTTGCGGACATCAGGCGCGCCGAAGGAAGAGAGAGGCTGTGATTCCCGTTAGAAAAACTGCAGGCCGCCGACGCAAGGCCGGCGGCCTGCCAGCCGGGATCAGGGTTTGACGCCGTTGACGATCTTGAGCTTCTGCACGCGGTAGTCTTCCGACGTGTAGATGTTGCCCTTCAGATCGAACTCCATCTGGTGATTGCGGTGATATTCGCCGGCCCAGGTGCCGTAGTGACCGAAGCGGCTCAGCTCACTCAGATCCGAGCGGCGCAGGATGACCGTTTCGAAGTTGCCCGGGTCGTTCATCACCATGAAGGTCTGCTTGGCATCCGGCCACAGACTGACGTTGCCGACCGAACCCGAGCCGCGCGTCATCGGCTCATAGACGTGTTCGGTGACGAAGGTGCCGTTCTTCTTGAAGACCTGCAGGCGGTCGTTGAGGCGGTCGCACACGTAAACCAGGCCATCCTTCGCGATGCGGATGCAGTGCACGAGATTGAACTGCTTCGGCAGCTCCGGGCCGCCGTCGTAGCGCGGAATGTCGAGGTTCGTCGGCGGCTTGCCGTACGCCCCCCACTGGCGCTTGAACTTGCCGGTGTCGGCGTCGAACACGATCACGCGATGGTTGCCGTAACCGTCGGCGATGAACGCTTCGTTGGTTGCCGGATCGACATCGACGGCGGCGGCGCCGCTGAGCATCGTCGTGTCGAGGCTGCCCTTGGACGGACCTTTGCCGCCGATCTGCAGCAGGAATTTTCCTTCGGGGCTGAATTTCAGGTACAGACCGTCGGCCGGCGAGCCATCGGCTGCGGGGCGCGTCTGGCTGCCGCCGATCCAGATGTTGCCTTTGTAGTCGACGTAGAGGCCGTGGCCGGCCGTCGGCCAGTCATAACCTTGGACCTTGGCATCCTCTGGACCGCCCCAGGCGCGCAGCACATTGCCGGCTTCGTCGAATTCGATGATTGCTGGCGCGGCGACGCAGCACTTGCCGATCGGCGGATTCTGCGCGGCCCCGAGCGCGTAATTCGGCACTAGTTCGGGGCTGTGGTAGATCCACAGGTGGTTCTTGGCATCGACATGGATGCCGTTGATGAGGCCGAGCGCCCAGTGGTTGGGCAGTGGAAGTTTGGGCCAGGTCGGGTCGAGTGCGTACTCGGGCACCTTGAGCGCCGACGGTTCCGCAGCGTGCCCGGCGCATGCCAGCAGTGCGCTCAGCGCCAACAGGCCGTTCCGAGCGTGTCTGATGAATGAATGTCGCATGAAATGCAGTCTCCAACGAAGCGGGCGTACGTGAGCGCCGCAAGATCAAAAAAACGGGGCGGCGAACCGCCCCGCAGGCTACGGGGGCAAGCACTCAGAGGCTTACAGCAGGAACCACCACCACTTTAGAACTTCATGCGCAGGCCAACCGTAAAGGTCCGGCCCAGCACGTCGTACAGGTACGCATTGGACGACGGCATCGTGTAGTTGTAGCCACCCGGATCCGGCGCGACGATCGGTGGATCGCGGTCGAAGACGTTCCTGATGTTCACGAAGCTTTCGACGTCGGCCTTGTCGAAGGTGAAAACGTACGTCAGCGAGGCATCCCAGAAGACCGCGCTGGGGATGTGGTTATCGCTGACTGTCACGTTCTTCGTGGTAGACGCCGGGCAGTTGCTGCTGCACTCGACATAGTCGTTGTCGTAGACGCCGGAGCTGATGCCGCGGGCCGTCACCGAGCCGCGAAACGCGTCGAGCATGTAATTGACGGATGCGTTCCACTTCCAGCTCGGCGGACTGTCGTCCGTATTCTGGCCGGCCGTATCGTCGACGACGCCGTCGATGGTCGATGCCATCTTTTTATAGTTCGTGGCCAGCGCGCGAATCTGTACCACGCCCGGCAAGGCATCGTAGAGCTTGCTGGCCGTGAAACGATAGGACGCTTCGTAGTCGATGCCGCGGGCGGCCAGCTTCGTATAGTTGAACGGGACGCGGCGCACGACGGCGATCGAGCCGTCATCGTTGAAGTCGATGGCCGAGCAGAAGCTGGTCTGGCCTGCATAGCAGCCATCGATGATGTCCTGGGTCTCCGGCAGGCCGATCGCCTTGTCGATGTCGATGCTCCAGTAATCGATCGACATCGCGAAACCCGGCAGGAAACGCGGCGTGAGCACGAAGCCGCCGCCAAAGCTGTCGGCCGTTTCCGGAACCAGGTCGGGATTGCCGATGCGCGGCGAGGTGATGTACTCGGTTTCGTCGCTCAGCCACGGGTTGGTGATCGCGGGCGCGCCGCCGCCGCCATTGCTGAACAGTTCTTCCAGGTTCGGGGCGCGGATGTCACGCGACACCGTGCTGCGCACGCGGACGTCGTCGATCGGTGTCCAGTTCAGGCCCAGCTTCCAGGTTTCCACGTTGCCGGACGTGCTGTAGTCGGTCGCGCGCACCGCACCGCTGAAGTCGAGGGCTTGCAGCGCCGGCAGATCCTTGGCCAGCGGCACGACGGTCTCGAGGAAGACTTCCTTGACGTTGTAGCTGCCTTTGCTGACCTGATAGCCGCCGACCCACCAGTCCTGCGTCGGCGAAAGCGCGTCGTTCCTGCCCTTGCCGATCGTTTCCAGACGCCATTCGATGCCGGTCGCGATGGAAACCTCGCCGGCCCAGGTCGAAAATGGCGAGCCGGTCAGCGTGAACGCGGCGACGTCCTGCGTCATTTCCTGCTTGCGCCACATCTGTACACCGTTGCCGGTGACGTAGTCGACCGCCGCCTGCGTGTTCACGCCGATGCCGAACGGGTTGTACGGTTTGCAGCCATTGGTCGGATCGGTCAGCGTCGAACGGCAGACGACGGCTCCCGTGTCGGGATCGAGGACGGCATCGTAGGCGAGTTCGAGATACGGGTCGTAATACATCCCCTTGGCGACACTCTTGAACTGGGAAATACCGTGTTGGTAGTAGGTATTCCAGCCCCAGCCGTCGCCGAATTTTCCTTCGGCGCCGACGACGAGGCGCGTCACGCTGCGATCGTTCGTCGCGTCGACGATGGGCAGGTCGGTATGCATGCTGCCCATGTGGAAGGTGTCGACGCCTTGGGCCACCAGGGCGGAGCGGATGCTCTCGGGAAGGAAAGCGTTGTCGACGCTCAGTTCGATGGTGCCGGTGTCCTCGAGAGAGAAGGCGAGATTGTGGTTGCGGTCGCGTGCGTACGCCGCCTGCGCGAACACATTGATGTCGTCGGTCAGATCCCAAGATCCGCGCGTGAAGAAGCTGGCGGTCTTGGCGCCGCCCAGCAGGCTGGTGCCGGCGCGCGTGCCGCGGACCTGCGTGAGCTTCCAGTCGCCGCCGTGCATGTCCGGATCCGACACCAGATCGCCGAACTCGATCTGGTAAGGCGTGCCGCCGGGGCCGAAGGCGGTGCCGCGCAAGGCCGTGTCCGTGATGACGCCACCGGCGAAGCCGGTGCTCGGCGCGACCTTATCCAGCAGCAGCCGCTTCGGCTCGCCGCCGCTGTCGCTGTAGTTCGGGTTGTTCATGAACTGCCAGCCCTTGAGATTCCACGGGCGATCGTTGATGGGAATCGCGTCTTGAGAACGATAGTTCGCGCTGAAGGTGAAATGACCCCGGCCGGAACCGAAAGGTGTGCCATACGTCAGGCCGCCCATCCAGTTTTCGCCGTCGTTGTAGGTGGTGGCGCCCTTTTGCGCGGTGAGCTTGGTGCCGGTGAAATGCTTGTCGAGAATGAAGTTGACGATGCCGCTGAGCGCGTCCGAACCGTAGGCCGCGGAGGCGCCGCCGGTGACGACCTCGACGCGCTGCACCAAATCCTGCGGTATCAGGTTGACGTCGACGAGACCCGACATCGACGAAGCCACCGAGCGCTGACCATCGATGAGCACCAGCGTGCGGTTCGTGCCCAGCGAGCGGAGGTTCAGTGCATTGATGTTCGAGGAGCCGGTGCTCGCGGTGGCAACCGAGGTTTCTGGCGTCGCGCTGCCCGCCAGTTCCGGCATCGTGTTGAGCGCATCGGCGATGTTGGGCGATGCGAACGACTGCAATTGCTCGGTGCTCATGACGGTGACCGGCGTCGGCGCGCTGTAGCCGTCGCGCACGATGCGCGTGCCGGTGACGACGACTTCCTCGGCGCCATCCGGCTCCGCGGCCGCCGGCGCGGTGACGGCAGGCTCTTCGGATGTCGTGGCGGCTGCGTCCGGCGCGCCGGCCACCTCCTGGGCATACGTGAACTGGGATGCCGCCAGCGAAATCAGGCTGAGCAGAAACACTGCGGATCCACCGGATCGGCTGGCTGCCGGTGCGCGCACCTGCACGTCGGCGACGAGCGTCCCCCCGGGTCGCTTCTTCGGGCTCGGTTTGATCGAAACCATGAACTCCAACTCCCAATAGA
The DNA here is from genome assembly GCA_047605265.1 of Solimonas sp. Classification (GTDB taxonomy): domain Bacteria; phylum Pseudomonadota; class Gammaproteobacteria; order Nevskiales; family Nevskiaceae; genus Solimonas. The sequence continues at coordinate 42,823 of JASGFY010000011.1, read as the reverse complement.
TAAGGTTGAGAAGTGCTGTCGGCCGCCGGTGACGAATGGACTGGACGCCGCCGCCGGTCGTGCCCCCTGCAACTCCGGCATCGCTGGAGCTGCCTTCGACTCGTGCACGCTGTCTCAATTAAATATAGACATATCGTTTTAAAAGTCTATATGAATTTACGCATGTTTCATGCCATGGGAATGGGTGCCGCCGGGCGCGGGAGCGCGTGTGCGCAAGGCCGGCGCGCCGCAGAATTTCTAAAGGGAAACGGCTTTTCCGGAAATTCGGCAGCGTCATTCCGGCGAGAGCCCGGACGGGCGATCGGCGCTTACCGGCGACGCGACCGGAATCGGCCAGCATGAGTCGTACGTGCGCACCAGAGCTGCGCGTACGTGGCTGTCCATGATTCGCCGCGGGGCTCGTGCATCGATGCGGCGCCGTGCCGCGGTATCGGACCCGCGCGGCCGCGCGCGGATGACTACGGGATCCGCGCCGCGATGTGGAAAATTTCGATCAGATAAACGGCCGAGTCCTGCGGCCGGGCAGCGGCGACGCAGATCGGGCCTGCGTCCTGCGCATCATCCACGCGCGCGCTGTCACGCGCGTCGAGCAGGACGGCGGCATGCGCGCCGATTGTCACGGCGACGTTGCCGCGCACGCAGAACACGAACAGATGATCGGCCGCGCAGCCGAACGTCTGCGCGGTGTCGAGCGGCAGGGAGCGGACCGTGTGCCGATAGCGGCTGCGACGCGTCATCACGTTGAGATCGGTGATGGCGCCGCCGAGAATGCGCGCGTGCAGGGGCTGGTCGGCGGCGAACGGCAACGGCGCCGCCGCCGGCGTCACGCGCCGTGTGCCGGTGTCCGCACCGAAATCGAGCGCCAGGCCCGGACCGTCGAGCACGCACAAGGTACGGTCGATGTCCGGCAGCAGAGAGAACGGTCCATCCTGCGTGACCCGCGCGACGCTGACGCGCCAGTCCAGGTTTTCGAACGTGGCATGCGAAGGCGATACGGCGATCTCGAAGGTCTCGCCGCCGCCGTTTTTCCACGGCATGCGCCGATAGGCGGCCGAACGCAGGATCTGCATGTGCTTGTCCGCGCCGGCCGCCCGCGTTCAGCCGATGCTCGGCAGATCGAGGCTGCGTTCGCGCGCGCAGTCGAGCGCGATGCCGTAGCCGGCGTCGGCATGCCGCATGACGCCGGTCGCCGGATCGTTCCACAGCACGCGGGCGAGGCGCGCATCGGCTTCGGCGCTGCCGTCGCAGACGATGACCATGCCGGCGTGCTGCGAGAAGCCCATGCCGACGCCGCCGCCGTGGTGCAGCGACACCCAGGTCGCGCCGGACGCGGTGTTCAGCAGCGCGTTCAGCAGCGGCCAGTCGGAGACTGCATCGGAGCCGTCCTGCATCGCTTCGGTCTCGCGGTTCGGCGAAGCGACCGAACCCGAGTCGAGATGATCGCGGCCGATGACGATCGGCGCCTTCAGCTCGCCGGACGCGACCATCTGGTTGAACGCGCGGCCGAGACGGTCGCGATCGCCGAGGCCGACCCAGCAGATGCGCGCCGGCAGCCCCTGGAAATGGATGCGCTCGCGCGCCATGTCGAGCCAGTTGTGCAGGTGCGGATCGTCGGGGATCAGCTCCTTCACTTTCCGGTCGGTCTTGTAGATGTCTTCCGGATCGCCGGACAGCGCGGCCCAGCGGAACGGACCGACGCCGCGGCAGAACAGCGGGCGGATGTAGGCCGGCACGAAGCCGGGGAACGCGAACGCGTCGCTGACACCGCGATCCTTGGCGACCTGACGGATGTTGTTGCCGTAGTCGAAGGTCGGAATGCCCTGCTTGTGGAATTCGAGCATCGCGCGCACGTGCACGGCCATCGAATCCTTCGCAGCGATGGCGACACCCTGTGGATCGGCGGCGCGGCGCGCTTCCCATTCCTCGACGCTCCAGCCGAGCGGCAGATAGCCGTTGATCGGATCGTGCGCCGACGTCTGGTCGGTGACGGCATCCGGCTTTACGCCGCGCCTCAGCAGTTCCGGCAGCACTTCGGCGGCATTGCCGCGCAGCGCGACCGACAGCGCCTTGCCGCAGCGCATGGCGTCTTCGAGGATCGCCAGCGCTTCATCGAGATCCTTGGCGCAGACGTCGACGTAGCCGGTGCGCAGGCGGAAGTCGATGCTCGACTGCCGGCATTCGATCGCCAGGCAGCCCGCGCCCGCCATCGTCGCGGCCAGCGTCTGCGCGCCACCCATGCCGCCGAGCCCGGCGGTGAGAATCCAGCGGCCCTTGAGGCTGCCGCCGTAGTGACGGCGACCCATTTCGACGAAGGTTTCGTACGTGCCCTGCACGATGCCCTGCGAGCCGATGTAGATCCACGAGCCGGCCGTCATCTGGCCGTACATCATCAAGCCCTTCTGATCCAGTTCGCTGAAGTGTTCCCAGTTCGCCCAGTGCGGCACGAGGTTGGAGTTGGCGATCAGCACGCGCGGCGCATCGCGATGCGTACGGAACACGCCGACCGGTTTGCCGGACTGCACGAGCAGCGTTTCGTCGTCAGCGAGGCGCTTCAGCGTCGCGACGATGCGCTCGAAGCTGTTCCAGTCGCGCGCAGCGCGGCCGATGCCTCCGTAGACGACCAGTTCCTCGGGACGTTCGGCGACGTCCGGATCGAGGTTGTTCATCAGCATGCGCAGCGGCGCTTCGGTCAGCCAGCTGCGTGCACTCAGGGTCGATCCGCGCGGGGCGCGGATGACGCGGGATTTGTCGATTCGGAGCATGGGAAAACCTGTTTTCAATTCTTGGGGCGAAGGGCGAACTGCACGCAGCGTTCGAGTACGGTCTCGAGGACCGCGCGCAGCGGCGCGGCGTAACCGGATTCATAGGGCGCCGGCCAGTTGGCAGGCGATACGTCGTCGGGCTCGTGCAGGTAGCCGCGGCAGGCCAGTTCCATCTGCAGCGCGTGAACGCCTTCGGTCGGTCGGCCGAGCGAGCGCGTGATGTAACCGCCCTTGAAGCGGCCGTTGACGACGTGGCTGTACGGCGATGCGGCGCAGACGGAAGCGACGGCGGCGCTGAGCGCCGGATCGCAGGCGAGATCGCCGTTGCTGCCGATGTTGAACTGCGGCAGAAGGCCGTCGAACAGCCGCGGGATACGCGAGCGGATCGAGTGGCAGTCATAGACGACGATGCGCGGATGCAGCTCGCGCAGGCGTTTCACTTCGTTGTGCAGCGCCGCGTGATACGGATCGAAATACTGCGCGCGGCGCGCGTCGATCTCGGCGTTGCCGAGTGTCGCGCCATCGGTGTACAGCGGCTCGCCATCGAACGTCGTCGTCGGGCACATCTCGGTGGTCGCCGTGCCGGGGTACAGCGACTGGCCCGACGGATCGCGGTTGACGTCGATGACGCTGCGCGACACCGTCGTGCGCACGACCGTCGCATCGAGCGACGTCGCGAAGCCGTACAGGTCTTCCAGCCACCAGTCGGCATCCCGACGGGCGCGCCATGACGAGACGAAACGGCCGTCGAGGCCTCGCAGGTCGGTGCCGGCATGCGGAATGCTCAGCAGCAGCGGCGCGTTCCCGCGCCGGAGCGACAGCCAGTCGGGCGGCGGTATCGTCTTCATGCGGCCTGCAGCACCTGCGGCAACGGCATGCCGACGGCGTCGACGATGCTGCCGCTGCGCACGAGCGCGATCGCGGCTTCCATGTCCGGATGCATGTGGCGGTCGTCCTCGAGCGCCGGCACGCGCTCGCGCAGCGCCGCGCGCACGGCTTCGAGCGGCGCGCTCGACTTCAACGGCGCACGGAAGTCGCAGCCCTGCGCGGCCATCAGCAGCTCGATGGCGATGACGGCGGTGGCGTTCTCGACCATCGGCAGGACACGGCGCGCGCCGTGCGCGGCCATCGACACGTGGTCTTCCTGATTGGCGGACGTCGGAATCGAATCGACGCTGGCCGGAAAGGCGCGCTGCTTGTTCTCGGAGACCAGCGCGGCGGCGGTCACCTGCGGAATCATGAAGCCGGAGTTCAAGCCGGGCTGCGGTGTGAGGAACGCCGGCAGGCTGGACAGCACAGGGTCGATCAGCATCGCGATGCGGCGCTCGGCGAGCGAGCCGATTTCGCAGACGGCGATCGCGATCATGTCCGCGGCGAAGGCGACCGGCTCGGCGTGGAAGTTGCCGCCGGACAGCGCTTCGTCGTTGTCGGCGAAGATCAGCGGATTGTCAGAGACGCCGTTCGCCTCGGTGGCGAGGAAACCGGCCGCCTTGCGCAGCAGGTCGAGCGCGGCGCCCATCACCTGCGGCTGGCAGCGCAGGCAGTAGGGGTCCTGCACGCGATCGTCGTCGACCAGATGTGAGGCGCGCAGCGGACTGCCCGACATCAACTCGCGCAGCGCGGCCGCGGTTTCGATCTGGCCCTGGTGGCGGCGCAGCGCGTGAATGCGCGGATCGAACGGCGCGTCGGTGCCGCGCGCGGCGTCCGTCGTCAGCGCGCCGGTGACGAGCGCGCTCTGCAGCAGCACCTCGGCTTCGAACAGCGCGGCGAGGCAGACGGCGGTCGAGAACTGGGTGCCGTTCAGCAGCGCGAGACCTTCCTTCGGTCCCAGCGTCAGCGGCTGCAGGCCGGCGAGCGCGAGCCCCTCGGCGGCGGGCAGGCGGCCTTTCGGCGTGTCGACGTCGCCGACGCCGATCATCGCCGCCGCCATGTGCGCAAGCGGCGCGAGATCGCCGGATGCACCGACCGAACCCTGCGAAGGCACGACCGGAATGACGCTGGCCGACAGCAGCGTTTCGAGAAAATCCAGCGTCTTCAGCTGCACGCCGGACGCGCCCTGACCGAGGCTCGCCATCTTCAGCGCCATCATCAGGCGCACGATGTGCGTCGGCAGCGGCGAGCCGGTGCCGGCCGCGTGCGACAGCACGATATTCTTCTGCAGGCGTTCGAGGTCTGCGTCGTCGATGCGGACGGTGGCGAGCTTGCCGAAGCCCGTGTTGATGCCATAGACCGGATGGCCGTGCGCGAGAATGCGCGAGATCGCCTGTGCGCCTTTCTCGGCGGCGGCGCGGCATGACGCATCGAGGCGCGGTGTCGCGCCGCGATAGATCGTCCTCCAGTCGTCCAGCGACGTCGCGCCGGGCTTCAATGCAATCGTGATCATCGACCTCTCCAGATTCGGGAATGCAGCGGGTTGAAGCCGATGCGGTAAACGAGTTCCGCCGGGTCCTCGATATTCCAGATCGCAAAGTCGGCGAACTTCCCGGCTTCCAGCGTGCCGACCGCGTGACCGAGGCCGAGGGCGCGCGCCGCTTCCCGCGTCGTGCCGCGAAGGCATTCGTCGACGGTCAGGCGGAATTGCGTGGCGGCCATGTTCATGGCGAGCAGCAGTGACGTCAGGGGCGACGTGCCGGGGTTCGAGTCCGTCGCGATCGCGATTGGAACTCCGTAGTGGCGCAACAGATCGACCGGAGGCGGCGTCTTTTCGCGAAGGAAGTAGAACGCCCCTGGCAGCAGGACGGCGACCGTGCCGGCGCTGGCGAGCGCTTTCGCACCGGCTTCGTCGGTGTGTTCGAGATGATCGGCGGACAGCGCGTGATGCTTAGCCGCGAGCGCGGCGCCGCCGAGATTCGACAGCTGATCGGCGTGCAGACGCACGCGGATACCGAGCTCGGCGGCGGCTTCGAAGACGCGCGCGATCTGCGCGGGCGAGAAGGCGATGCCTTCGCAGAAGCCGTCGACCGAATCGACGAGTCCTTCGGCGGCCAGCGCCGGCAGCATCTCGCCGACCAGCGTATCGATGTATGCGTCGGCGCGGCCTTTCATTTCCGGCGGCACCGCGTGTGCGCCGAGAAAGGTTGTGTGGATGTGGACGGGCCGCAGGCGCGCGAGTTCGCGCGCGGCCGCCAGCATCCGGCGCTCGGCATCGAGATCGAGGCCGTAGCCGGATTTGATTTCGAGCGTGGTGACGCCGTCGGCGATCAGTGCGTCGAGGCGCGGCAGCGCTTGCGCGACGAGCTGCTGCACGCTGGCCTGACGCGTCGCGCGCAGCGTCGAGATGATGCCGCCACCGGCCGCGGCGATCTGCTCGTACGTCGCACCGCGCAGGCGCAGCTCGAATTCCGCGGCGCGGTTGCCGGCATGGACGAGATGCGTGTGGCAGTCGACGAGACCCGGCGTGATCCAGCGTCCTTCGCAATCGATGACTTCACGATCGGCGGGCGCGTCGGCGGGAAGATCGCGCTCGGCGCCAGCGAACACGATGCGTTCGCCGCGCACGAGGATCGCGCCCTCTGCGACTGCGCCGATGCCCGAGGAGCCGCGCGCCATGCTGGCGAGTCTGGCATTGCGCCACAGGCGTTCCGGCGCGGTTGGGGATGTAGGTGCCTCGGCGGGCATCGCAGAGAATCCGTGATGGTGATGCGTTCCGTGTTGTTCTTAATGTATAGTCATATAAATTAGAAATGCAAGCGTTGCGCTTCGACCGATGGGAGTTCCCCTAATGGCTGTGCTGCATGCGGAGCGGTTGCTGACGGTTGATGGATGGGTGCCCTCCGCGCGCGTGCATCTGCGCGATGGACGCATCGCGAAAATCGAAGCCGGTGCCGCCGCCGTCGAAGGCGACGAGCGTCACGCCGTGATCGTGCCGGCGCTGGGGAACCTGCACAGCCATGCCTTCCAGCGCGGCATGGCGGGCATGGCCGAGGCGCGCGGTTCGGCGACGGACAATTTCTGGAGCTGGCGCGAAACGATGTACCGCTTTGCGCTGCGCATGTCGCCGGAACAGCTCGAAGCCGTCGCGGCACAGGCCTACGTCGAAATGCTCGAGTCAGGGTTCTGCCGCGTCGGCGAATTCCACTACCTGCATCACGGCATCGATGGGCAGCCATTCGCCGACTGCGGCGAAATGGCCGGCCGCATCGTCGCGGCCGCCGCCGGGACCGGCATCGCGCTGACGCTGCTGCCCGTGTTCTACGCGCACTCGTCGTTCGGCGGCCGGGCGCCGAACGAGCGGCAACGCCGGTTCATTCTCGACGTCGATGGTTACGCACGCCTCCTCGAGCGCTGCCGGGATATGGTTGCCGCCCTTCCGGCGGGCATCGTCGGCGCGGCGCCGCACAGTCTGCGCGCCGTCAGTCCCGAAGACCTTGCCGAGGTCACGCAGCTGCTGCCCGGCGCGCCCGTGCATATCCACATTGCCGAACAACAAGGCGAGGTTCTCGACTGCATGGCCTGGTCCGGCACGCGGCCGGTGCGCTGGCTGCTTGACAGCGCCGCGGTCGACGCGCGCTGGTGTCTGGTTCATGCCACGCACGTCGATGCCGGCGAACTCGCCGGCATCGCGCGCAGCGGAGCGACCGTCGGCTTGTGCCCGATCACCGAAGCCAATCTCGGCGACGGCATTTTTCCGGCCGCGGAATATCTGGCCGAGGGTGGCCGCTTCGGCGTCGGAACCGACTCGAACGTGTGCATCAGCCTTACCGGCGAGCTCTCGCTGCTGGAGTACTCGCAGCGGCTTTCACGTAAAGTGCGCAATGTGATGGGCGAAGGCGATCGGTCGACCGGCATGGCCTTGTACCGGCATGCCGTCGAGGGTGGTGCAGCGGCGCTTGGCTGTCCGCGTTCCGGTATCGTCGCAGGCGCTGCGGCCGATCTCGTCAGCCTGGCGACGGATGTGCCGGCGACCGTGGGACGGACCGATGATGCGCTGCTCGACTCCTGGCTGTTTGCCAGCACGAATGGCGTCGTGGATTGCGTATGGGTGAACGGGGTGCGGCAGGTCGAACGCGGCCGGCACAAGTTCCGAGAGCGGGTGCAAAGCGCTTACAGAAAAGCGATCAAGGAGTTGTGCGCTTGAAGGAATCGGGGAAGCAGGTGAACCAGGACAAAACGGTGTCCGCGCGCGCGGATCGCCAGTCGAAAAACAGTCTCACGTCGCTGCATCAGCGCATCCTTTCCGACATCCAGGGCAACATCATGTCCGGACGATGGAAACCCGGGCAGCGCATTCCGGTCGAGCATGAGCTGATGCTGCAGTACCGATGCTCGCGGATGACGGTCAACAAGGTTCTGACGCAGCTCGCGCGTGAAGGCATCATCGAGCGCCGCCGCAAGGTGGGCAGCTTCGTCGGCCGGCCGCATTCGCAGTCCGCCGTGCTTTCGATCGCCGACATCAAGGCCGAAGTGGAGGCGCTGAAGCAGCCGTATCGGTTCGAGATTCTCGAGCGACGCCGGCGCCGCGCGACGCGCGCCGACCGCACGCTGATGGGAACCGACGAAAACATGCCGGTTCTCGAACTGGTCTGCCGGCATTTCGCGAAGGATCAGCCGTTCTGCGACGAGCACCGGCTGATCAATCTGCATGCCGTGCCGGCCGCCGCCGACGTCGATTTCTCGGAGACCTCGCCCGGCGCGTGGCTGTTGCGCCAGGTGCCGTGGAACGTGGCCGAGCACCGCATCCGTGCATCCGGCGCCGAGCAGGACGTCGCGGCCCGGCTGAAGGTCAAGACCGGCAGCCCGTGTCTGATCGTCGAGCGCACCACGCGCAGCATGACGTCGTCGCCGATCACCTTCGTGCGTCTTTCGTATCCGGGCGCTCTTCACGAGCTCGTGGCGACGTTCAAGGCCGCGGCCTGACCTAGAGGCGCGCCGTCGGCGGATGCGGCGCGTTCGCGGCCTCGGGCGCAGCCGTCGACAGCGGCGACGCGCCGTTGGATGCATGGTGCTGCCGGTGGCCGGCGGCGATCAGCGTGTTGCGGAATTCCGCGCACGGCCGCCGGTCGAGCGCGTCGCGCTGCCACGCGAGGAAGTAGGGCTCCGGAAGACCGAGACGGCGATCGAAGGGAACCACCAGCCGTCCCTGGCGGACATGCTCGGCAACGATTGACGCTTGGCCGAGGACGAAGCCGCCGCCGCCGACCGCCGCTTCGATCGCCGCGCCGGAAAGCGAGAACGCGAGGCGGCTGCCGTTCTTTGGCGGTGGCAATCCTCCCGACCAGGCCCAGTCGGTCCACGACGGCGGCGGCCGATGGCGGTTGTCCCAGGTGACGTCGATGAGCGGGCACGCGAGGATCTCGGCTTCGTTCTTGATCGGATGGGTTCGCAGGAAGTCCGGCGCGCAGGCCGGTACGACGGTGTCGCGAAACAATTCGGAAAAACGGTCGTAACGCCGGGCATCGGCGCCGTAGCAGATGCGGAAGTCGATGCCGTCGTCCTGCAGCGCGGGCTCGTTCTCGGCACCGATCAGACACAGGCTCACCGAGGGATTCGCCTTGCCCCAATCGAGCAGGGGGCGCTGCAGCCAGATGGCCAGCGACGACGGCGCGCTGAGCACGATGCCCTGCTTGACCCGCGCGATCTGCAAACGATGTTGTGCGCGGCGCAATTCATCGAAAGCGATGCGCACCTGTTCATAGTAGATGCGTCCCCATGAGGTGAGCGTCAGGGAGCGTCCGTCCCGCTTCAGCAGCCTGACGCCGACCTCGCGCTCGATCTTGCGCAGCTGCTGACTGACGGCGCCCGACGACACGCCGAGCTCTTCCGCCGCCGACGCGACGCTGCCGCAGCGGACGATGGCCTCGAACGCCTGTATTGCGCGTACGGGTGGAAGCCTGCCTTCGGCCGTGTCCGGAGTTTCGTGCGATTGATCAGACATGGTGCGCAAGTGCCAAGTCGTGGCGCAGGCCGAAACGGGGCCGCGCATCGTTTTCGGGCAGGGCCACTCCCTGTTCGGATTAATGTACAGTCATATCAATCTGTTTGTATAGACGTTAATGTGGGCGCGAATCTTGCAGCAAGACGGGCCCAGAGCACATTTCGCTCGGTTTGGGGATGTCATGTCTTCGGTGAAGTTCGCGTTACGGCTCGCTGTCTGGATCCCGCTTCTGCTGCCGTCGATCGCCGCGCATGCGGAAGTCGGGGTCGAGCGAGGCGAGTATCTGGTGCGCGCCGCCAACTGCGTGAGCTGCCATACGGTGCCGGGCGGTGCGGTCTTCGCCGGAGGCGTTCCTTTTCCGACCGCCTTCGGCACGATCTATTCGACCAACATCACGCCGGACAAGGTGACCGGCATCGGCGGCTGGAGCTTCGCGCAGTTCGAGGCCGCGATGCGTCGCGGCATTCGCCCCGATGGCGAGCCTCTCTATCCCGCGTTTCCTTACACGAATTTCACGAAGATCGACGATGCGGACATGCATGCGCTGTATGCGTATTTCATGAACCTCAAGCCAGTGCAGGCGCCGCCGAAGCAGAATGAGCTGATGTTCCCGTTCAGCCAGCGTGCGCTGATGGGCGTCTGGAACGCGCTGTTCTTCGATGAAGGAAGATTCACGCCTGACCCGAAGCGTTCCGCGCAGTGGAATCGCGGCGCGTATCTGGTCGAGGCGCTCGCGCACTGCAGCGCCTGTCACTCGCCGCGCAATCTGCTCGGCGCGGAAAAGACCGATGCGTTGTATAGCGGCGGTTCGTTCGCCGATCTCGACGACGAGCGCGGCATCGTGCCGCGCGGGGCGCCGGATCTGACGCCGTCGCCGCAAGGCCTCGGCGCGTGGTCCGAAAGTGACATCGCCTCTTACCTGAAATCGGGCATCAGTGCGCACGCGCGCCTGATGGGGACGATGAACGAGGTCGTGCTCAACAGCACGCGTTACCTGACCGACGCCGACACGCGTGCGATGGCGGTGTACCTGAAGAGTCTCGCGCCGGCCGGCGCGCGCTCCGGCAAGCCCAGCGAGAAGGTCATGGCGCTCGGCGCCAGGCAGTACGACATCCATTGCGGCACCTGCCATCTGCCGACGGGCCTCGGCTCCGCCGACACCGCGCCGCCGCTCGCCGGCAGCGCCTTCGCGCAGGCGCCGGACCCGTCGTCGCTGATCGATCTCGTCATCAACGGGCCACGCCGTCCGCAGGAGGCGCCATCGCTCGAATGGCAGCGGCCGTGGCAGTCGATGAAACCGTTCGCGCAGAAGCTCAGCGACGAGCAGGCGGCGGCGCTGCTGACTTACGTGCGCAATTCCTGGGGCAACGCGGCGCCGCCCGTCAAACCGAAGGACATCGATCGCATGCGGTGACACCGGCCGGGGCCGGCAGCTTTAGCCCCGCTAAATCGTATCGATCCAGTTCTCATTGATCTGGACCGGCCGAATTCACAAGCTTTAAGGACGGACATCCATGGTTGCGCCAAACGTGACGCCGAAGCAGGAATCGAGGTTTTTTTTGACGTGGCGCAGGGGCTTTCGCTGCCGTTGTCCGATGTTCGCCCGGCCCGCCGCGCCGTGGAGCCGCTGACGATGGACCTGCTCGTCATCGCCCTGTACATGGCCGGCATGATCGGCATCGGCTGGTACGCCAGACTGCGCGCGCGCACGCAGTCCGATTTTCTCGTCGCCGGTCGCCGGCTGGGGCCGTTCTTCTACGCCGGCACGCTCGCCGCGCTGGTGATGGGTGGCGGCGCGACGCTCGGCGGCATCGGCCTCGGCTATCAGCACGGGCTGTCCGGCGTCTGGCTGGTATTCTCGATGTCGGCCGGTGTTGGCGCGATCAGCCTCGTGCTCGCGCCGCTGATCAACCGCCTGCGCGTCTACACCGTCAGCCAGATGCTCGAACTGCGCTACGGCGAGATGGGCACGAAGGTATCCGGCATCGTCATGCTGGCGTACACGCTGATGATCTCGGTGACGTCGACGATCGCGTACGGCGTGATCTTCTCGGTGCTGTTCGACATCGGCAAGGTGCCGGCCATCCTGCTCGGCAGCGGCGTGGTGATCGTCTACGCCGCGCTCGGCGGCATGTGGTCGATCACGCTGACCGACATGGTGCAGTTCGTCCTCAAGACGATCAGCATCTTCCTCATCCTGCTGCCGGCGGCGCTGATCAAGGCCGGTGGTTTCGAGGGCCTGCACGCGAAACTGCCGGCCGAAGCGTTCGAGTGGGCTGCGATCGGACCGGGCAGCATCTTCACCTATGTGATTCTCTACGTGCCGACGATGGTCATCGGCCAGGATCTGTGGCAACGCGTGTTCACCGCGCGCAGCGATTCGGTCGCGCGCTGGGCCGGTCTCGCCGCATCGGGGTACGGCTTCGCGTACGGCATCGCCGGCGTGCTGATCGGCATGTCCGCGAAGGTACTGCTGCCGGACCTCGCCGGCCGCGACGCGGTCTATACCGAGGTCGTCCGCCACGTGCTGCCGGTCGGCGTCGCCGGCCTCGTCGTCGCCGGCGCGCTGTCGGCGATCATGTCGACGTCCAGCGGTTGCCTGATCGCGACGGCGACGGTTGCCGCCGAAGACATTCGCGGCCGGCGCCGCGGCGAAGGCGCGCAGGATGAAATCGCGCACACGCGGCGCTACATCCTGTTCTTCGGCATCGTCATGGCGACGATCGCCTGCCTGCTGCAGGACGTCATCGCCGGTCTGACGATCGCCTCGGACATTCTCGTCGGCGGTTTGATGGTCGCCGTGCTCGGCGGCATGGTCTGGCGTCGCGCGACGGCGCGCGGCGCGATCGCCAGCATTTTCGCCGGCATGGTCGGCACGATCGGCACGATGCTCGTGCTGCACGACATCTACGCCAACCTGCCGATCTACGTCGGCCTCGTCGCCAGCCTCGCGTTCTTCGCGCTGTTCAGCCTGCTCGACAAGCCGACGCCGGCCGCCGTGCTGGCGCGCTGGGACGAACGCGTGCACGCACGGCCGCAGGCTGCGGCCGCGCACGATGCCGATCCCGCGCTCGCGCCGGACGCGGCATCGTCCGCGGGCGCGGGCCCATGAACGCGTCCATGGACAGGCGCGGCATCGGCATGGCGCTGCTGTTTGCGCTGCCGCTGACGGCGGCCGGCGCGAACGCTGCACCGCCGCCGCGCATCGACGCCTGCGCGCTGCTCGATCGTGTGCAGATCGAGCGTGCGATCGGCCGCGGCGTCGACGCCGGCGTCAATCACGATGCCGGCGTCGAATCGAACGGCGCCTGGTCGTCGTCGTGTGTGTGGACGTTCGTGGCCGACGTTTCGATGCCGGCCGATCGCGCCGCGTCGCCGTTCGCGCGCGGCTTCGTGATGCTCAACGCGATGCGCTGGCCGCGCGGGCGCGCGCACGAGTTTCTCGATTCGTTCCGCGACGCCGCCGCGCAAGGCGTGCTGTCGCGCACGCCAACGCCCCGGCGACTGGGTGACGAAGCGCTGTGGTGGGGCGACGGCCTCGCCGTGCGCAAGGGTGACGTCAGCTTCGGGCTTTCGGTTCACGCGCCCGGCGCGCCGGCGAAGACGCCGGGCGCTGCGGAAGCGCGTCTCGCGCCGCTGGTCCTGAAAAAGCTCGACGGCGTGCCGTCCCGTCCGCCGAATTCCGCGAGGTCCTGAACATGCTGCAAAGAGTGCGATCTTTCCTGGGCAGTGCGCGCACGTCGCCGCGGCGCAGGCTGTTGCTGGCGGGTGGCGGCGCGGCGGTGGCCGTCGTGATCGTCGTGGCGGCGGCCGGCAGCATCCTTCGCGACGCCGAGCCGCAATCGAAGGGCACGCCGATCAGCCTGCGTCTGCTGACGCAGGATCAGTACCTGAACACGCTCGCCTACGTGTTCGGCCCGAATGTGCAGCCGACGACGCGCTTCGCCGCACTGCCGCGCACGGACGGCCTGCTGGCGAGCGGAGCGTCGGTGGCCGGCCTCACCGACTCGCAGCTGGAGATCTACCAGAAGACAGCCACCAAGGTGGCGGCGCAGATCGTCAGCGACGGCAGCCGCCAGTATCTGATTCCGTGCGAGCCGGCCAAGCCCGACGCGGCCGATGCGGCATGCGCGAAGGCGTTTTTCTCGCAGGTGGCGCCGCTGCTGTACCGGCGCTCGCTGCCGGAGCAGCAGATCGACAAGTTCGTCGACACGGCCAGCCAATCCGCCGACGAACTGCACGACTTCTATCAGGGCCTCAGCGTCGTCATCGAAGGTCTGCTGCTGAGTCCGAACGTGCTGCTGGTGGCGGAAGTCGCCGAGCCCGATGCCGATCATCCGGGCCAGCTGCGCCTCGACGACTGGTCGCTGGCGACGCGCCTGAGCCTGTTCCTGTGGAACGCCGCGCCGGATGCCGAGCTGCTCGAAGCCGCCGCGAACGGCTCGCTGCATACGGAGAAGGGTCTCACCGAACAGGTCGACCGCATGCTCGCGAGTCCGCGTCTCGAATCCGGCGTGCGCGCGCTGTTCGACGACATGTTCGCGTTCGAGGACTTCAGCCGCCTCAGCAAGGACAACACGATCTATCCGACCTTCACCGGCGAAACGGCGGTCGACGCGCGCGAGCAGACGCTGCGCACGGTCGTCGATCATCTGATCACGCGCCGTGCCGACTATCGCGATCTGTTCACCACGCGCAAGACCTTCATGTCGCCGTCGCTCGCGCCGATCTACAAGGTCGCCGCGCAGGGTCCGGGCTGGACGCCGTACGAATTCCCCGCCGACGATCCGCACGCCGGCCTGCTCACGCAGGTCAGCTTCGAGGCCCTGCATTCGCACCCGGGGCGCAGTTCGGCGACGCTGCGCGGCAAGGCGCTGCGCGAAGTGATGCTGTGCCAGACCGTGCCGCGCCCGCCGGCGAACGTCGATTTCTCGAAGGTGCAGAATCCGGACGGCAGCGTGAAGACGGCGCGCGAGCGCATCGCCTTCCATCTGCAGAATCCGTCGTGCGCCGGTTGCCACCGCATCATGGACCCGATGGGCCTGTCGATGGAGGCCTTCGACGGCTCCGGCACGTTCCGCCATGAAGAGAACGGCGTGCCGATCGACACCAGCGGCAATCTCGACGGCGTGCCGTTCACCGACATCGTCGGCCTCGGCAAGGCGCTGCGCGACAACCCGCAGGTGCCGTGGTGCGCGGTGCGTCGCACGTTCGCCTACGGCACCGGCTCGTCGGGCGAGACCAGCGATCGTCGCGTTCTCGAATACCTGTCGACGCGCTTCGCCGACAGCGGCTACGTGTTTCCGGACCTGCTGCGCGAGATCGCGCTGAGCCGCGCGTTCACGCACGTCTACGAGCCGCGCGTCCACAAGACCTTTCCTTTGCCGGATCTGAAATCGGCGGAGCTGCCGCAGCAGACCGCTGCCGCAGAACCGTCCGTATCCGCGTCCGCCCAACCGTGATTCCGAGACCGAAGGGGTTTCCGTCATGAAAGTCAAAAACCTGAGCCGCCGCCACGTCCTGCGTGGGTTCCTCAACGGCGGCGTGGTGGCCGTCGCGCTGCCGGTGCTCGACTGTCTGCTCGACGATAACGGCAAGGCCTACGCGGCGACCGGCGAGGCGCTGCCGCTGCGCTTCGGCACCTGGTTCTGGGGCCTGGGCGCGACCAATCGCATCTTCGTGCCGCAGAAGCTCGGCGCCGGCTACGAAGTGCCGCCGCAGCTGGCGCCCGTCGCGCGCGTGCAGCAGCACGTCAATCTGTTCACCAATCTCAACGTGTTCCGCGATGGCGAGCCGAATCTCTGCCACTACTCGGGCTGGATCGTCGGCCGCACCGGCAAGGCGCCGAAGAGCACGAGCGATCTGCCGGGCGAGACGATCGACATCACGGTCGCCAACCAGATCGGTCGCTCGACGCGCTTCCGCACGCTGACGGCGTCGGCGACCGGCGACTTCCGCAACACGGTGAGCTACGAGAGCGCCAATTCGCCGAACCCGCCGGAAATCTCGCCGCTGGAGTTCTACACGCGCCTGTTCGGCGCCGACTTCCAGGATCCGAACGCGCCGGTGTTCACGCCGAACCCGCGCATCATGGTCCGCCGCAGCGTGCTGTCCGGCGTGCTCGACGAGATCAAGACGATGGAGAAGACCGTCGGCGCGGCGGATCGCCAACGCCTCGACGAATACTTCACCGGCCTGCGCCATCTCGAAAAGCAGTTCGACCAGCAGCTGACCAAGCCCGAGCCGATCGCCGCCTGCCACGCGCCGCCGGCGATCAGCGACGACCCGAAGATGGGCGTCGAAGTCGAGATGGTGGAGAAGCGCCATCGCATGCTGACCGACCTGATGGTGATGGCCGTCGCCTGCGACCAGACGCGCGTCTTCAACATGGCGTACTCGAACGCGCAGGCCAACACCGTCAAGGAAGGCTACGAGAAGCCGCATCACACGACGACGCACGAAGAGCCGATCGACGGTCACATCGGCTATCAGCCGCAGTGCGCGTACTTCGCGTCGCGCGCGATCGAGGAGTGGGCCTACTTCGTCGAAGCGTTCACCAAGATCCGCGAGGGTGACGGCACGCTGCTCGACAACATGCTGATCTACGCCAACACCGATCACGGCGAAGCGCGCATTCACTCGCTCGACGGCATGGTGGCGTTCACCGCCGGCCGCGCCGGCGGCCGCGTGAAGACCGGTCTGCACATCGACGCGGGTGCCACCGGCGTTACGCGCGTGGCCTATACCGCGATGCGTGTCATGGGCGTCGACCTTCCGACCTGGGGCGTCAAGAGCAACATGACTGCGTCCCACTTCAGCGAGATCATCGCGTGACGCGGGTTTCCGTTCTTCGGGGCCTGCTGGCCCTGTGTCTGATTGCGGCGCCGCCGCTTGCGGTCGCCGATGCGAAATCGCCGTGGCCCGATACGCCCTCGCCGAAGGAGCAGTACGAGCCGGTGCCGATGCCGCCCGGTTTCCAGATCGTCGTCACCGGGCAGGAAGGCCCGGTGTTCGCCGACGCGCGTGGCCACACGCTCTACACCTGGCCGGTGCGGCAGCTGCGCAACGGCCCGGTCGGCGAACGCAAGGGCGCGCCGAGCTGCGATGCGACCAAGTACACCGAGAACGCCGGTCTGATGAGTCCGTATCCGGCGGGCTTCGAACTGCCCGAGGTGGCGACGCGGCCGAGCTGCATCGACGTGTGGCCGATCGTCGTCGCCGACAAGGACGCCAAGCCGGTCGGCAAGTGGACCGTCGTGCAGCGTAAGGACGGCATCAGCCAGTGGGCCTACGACGGCTACGCGCTTTATACCTCTGTGCTTGACACCAGGCCGGGCGAGGTCAACGGTGCGCATTCGCAGGCATCCGGCGAAGTGGGCGTGCGCAAGCCGGCCGAGGCGCCGTCGATGGTGCCGCCGCAGTTCAAGGTCGACGGGACGCTGATCGGCCGCATGCTGCTGACCAGCGACAACTACTCGGTCTATGCCAGCACGCTGGACAAGGCGGACAAGTCGAACTGCACGGGCAGCTGTCTCGATGCGTGGAAGCCGATCGAGGCGCCGGCCTACGCGAAGCCGCGCGGCGAGTTCGGCATCATCGAACGCTCGCCGGGCGTCCGGCAGTGGACCTTCCGCCAGCAGCCGCTGTACACGCACATCGGCGAGCCGTTCTACAAGATGTACGGCAGCGACGTGCCGGGCTGGCACAACGTCTACGCGCAGTACACGCCGAAGCCGCCGGCCGACTTCACGGTGCAGGAGAGCCCGACCGGACTCGTGCTCGCCGACAAGGCCGGCAAGACGGTCTACCTCTACAACTGCGCCGACGATGCGCTCGATCAGCTCGCCTGCGATCACCCGGATTCGCCACAGGTCTATCGCTTCACCGTTTGCGGCGGCGGCGATCCGAAGCGCTGCCTCGAGCGCTTCCCGTACGTGCCGGTCTCCAAGGGCGCGAAGAGCGACAACCTGCTGTGGACCGCGATGTGGATCGACCCGATGACCGGCAAGCAAGCCAGGCCGGAACAACCGGGTGCGCTGTATGTGTGGGCCTACCGCAAGCGCCCGGTCTATACGCACTACCGCGACCACGGCCCCGGCGACATGACGGCCGACCAGTGGGGCGAGTTCTACGGCTACCGCAACGGCTACAAGGCCTTCTGGCTGCGTTCCGACTTTGGACGAGGTGACTCATGAACGACCTGAACGACGACCGGCCTTGGCAGGCCGTTCTGAAGCGCGCGCTGACCGGCCTGATAATGGGCGCGTTGCTGCCGCTGGTGCTGAGCGGCAGCGTGACGGCGGCCGAGCCGGAAGCCAGGCCGGCGCCAAAAGCGGCCGAGGGCAAGGACTGGGCGCCACCCGGCGGCCGCATCGGCTACGTGCTGTGGGATGAGGTCTCCTGGGGCCTGCGCGAGACGCCGACCAAGGAGGAGTGTCCGCACGGCTTCAACATCGGGCCGCGCGAGCAGTTCGCCGAGGAGTTTCCGAAGGACGGCAAGAAGCGCACCCTGGTCGAGACGCAGCTCAAGCGCGAGGCGGCGATCTGGGACCCGGATACCACGCCGGACGAATTTCCCTTCTACGAGGCCACCGGCAAGTACGCGATCGGCATGAACCTCGACGGCAAGGACACGCCGGAGGATTTCGAGAGCGACGATGGGCGCAAGGGCATCGACAACCAGCTGTTCCGCGTCGTCGGCTGCATCCGCAATTACCGCAAGGAAGGCGAGCTCGGCATCATCACGACGAAGTGGCGCGCGCAGAAGCCGTTCAATCGCGTGACCTTCGAGCTGAGCGGCGTCGACAGCCTGAAGAACGATCCGGACGTCACCGTCTCGTACTACCGCACGCTCGACACGCTGCTCGCCGGGCCGACCGGCAACTATCTGCCGGGCGGCTCGCAGCGCATCGACGCGCGCTGGGGCAAGCGTTTCATCATCAGCGCCAAGGGCCACATCGTCGACGGCGTGCTGGAGACTGAGCCGTTCACCGAAGTGCAGATGCCGGAAGACGGCATGGGTGATCCGGCGATCAACATTTTCAAGAGCGCGCGCCTGCGCCTGAAGTTGACGCCGGAAAGCGCCGAGGGCGTGCTGGCCGGCTTCATCGACGTCGAGCAGTGGTACTACGCGATGAACACTTCGTGGGCGACGCACCACGCCGCCTACGGCCAGGCATCGGCCGCGTCGATCTACAAGGCGCTGCGCCGTCTCGCCGACGGATATCCGGATCCGAAAACCGGGCAGAACACGGCGATTTCCGGCGCAATGGACATGAAGCTCACGCAGGTCTACGTCATTCATCCGGAAGGCGAGCCGGTCGCGTCGGCGCGCTGAGCCGGCGCGCATCCGTCACGCCGCTGCGACCACGAGATCACCGTGCAAGAGTTCGCCCCGTTTCATGCCGCGCTGACCCCGCGCGAAATGCAGGTGCTGTACTCGGCGGCGACTGACGCAAAGTCAGTAATTCAACACGTGATCTAACAAGGAAGTCCGTGGGGATCGGGTGCGGCGTTTATGCGCTGCTGCCCGGATCCGGAGGAGCGTGAGTTTCAGTGGAGGCAGCGGGGCGCCACGGCCGTGACGCTGTCGATGCAGGCGCTGCCGCATTTCCGAAAATGGTGCCGTGGCTCGCCCCGGGCCAAGCGGACCCGAACCGTTTCGGTTGCGCCATCGAGGGATTCGCGCGGGTCTCGCGCGAATGGCGGCGGCTTGAGCCGCTGCGGCTCAATCGGGAAGGAGCACGTAGCGTGCCAGGTGAGCCACGTTTTTTACGGCGCACTTGTCATAGACGTTGCGCCGATGATGCTTGGCCGTCCGAGCGGAAATTTCCAGGAGTTGGGCGATTTGCTTCGTCGTCCTTCCGTTCAGCAGAAGGTACAGGGTTTGCATTTCTCTTGGTGTCAGTTCCTCTTTTCTCATCGTGATTCGACGAAAAGTCATGGTTCACCTCGCGGTACGCAGAAAATCCATTGGCCATCAGCCAGCACGACGGAAACGGAGTGCGCGCGGGAAATGCGAAGCCCGATGCCTACTTCACCAGCGGTACTCCATAGGCCTTGAACGGCCCCGCATCGAAATCCGTGTTCGATCGGTAACGGAACATGCTGTCCAGCACCCAGATCCGGCCGCGTGCCACTGCCAGCGCCGTCGTCCCTTCGAGGCCCTCGTACAGCGTGTCGATCTGCGCCCGGTCGCCGCTGACCTTGACGCGGCTGAGTACCCCGCTGCCCTCGACCAGCAGGAACCCTCCGTTCTTTTCCGGCCGCATGCCGTCCGGCTTGTACAGCGGTCGGGAGGCCGTGAGAACGGTCAATTCGGGGGCCTTGCGCCGGAAGGCATAAAGCTCGTTGCTGCGGAAATTGTTGGCGTAAACGACGGCCTCGAAGGCGACGATGCCGTCCACGCCTTTCAACCGTTCGTTCGCAAGCCATACGTCCAGCGTCCTGGCGCCGGGCAGCAGGCGGAGAATGCGGCCGCCGCTCATATCGGTCGCGTATACGGTGCCGTTGGGCGCGATGGCCACGTCGTTGCACGAGCCGCCGCCAGGGAAGGCGTAGCTTTGCAGCAGTTCGCCGTTCTTGAGGCTGAAGCGGCGCAAGTCGCTCTGGGCGCCGTCGTTGCCGCGCAGTACCCAGCAGGCCCACAGCGCATCGCGCGCTTCGTCGGCAAGCACGCCGTAGACCGAATGCCCCGACGCGTCGGCCCTGATCCAGGGTTTCGCGAGATCTTGATCCGGTGCCGTCCGATAGATCGTTCCTCCGCCGAGACTGCCCCAGATCAGGCTGCCGTCGGCCGTCGAAGTGATGCTCTCCGGGAAAACCCCCGCTTCCGGCAACGAAACCACCGGCAGGGGCGCGGTTCCCGCCGCCGCCGACAGCGTGGCCATCAGCAAGCTCGGTGCGAGTAGTCGTTTCATGATTTCGAGGCCTTGCGGGCAATGCGCAGGAGTTCGCCGCCCGGTCCGTCGGTGATGATGTAGAGCGCATCGTCGGGCCCCTGACGGACGTCGCGGATCCTGCGGCCCTGCAGCAGCCACTCTTCGCCCGCGACGCGGCCCTTGCGCATCTGCAGGCGGACCAGCTTGGTGCTGGCCAGTCCACCGATGAAGATCGATCCCTGCCATTCGGGAAACATTTTTCCGGTATAGAACGTCATGCCGCTGGGCGCGATGACCGGATCCCAGTAGTACACCGGCTGTTCGAGGCCTTTCCTGGCGGAGATGCCGGCGCCGACCGGGTCGCCCTTGTATTCGATGCCGTAGGTGATGGTCGGCCAGCCGTAGTCGCGTCCGGCCTGCGGCTGGTTGAGCTCGTCGCCGCCGCGCGGACCGTGCTCGACCGTCCACAGCTTGCCGGTCGCCGGGTCGATGGCGGCAGCCTGCACGTTGCGATGTCCGTAGGACCAGATCTCCGGCCGCGCATCCGGCGTGGCGACGAACGGATTGTCCTTCGGCACGCTGCCGTCGCGATTGATGCGGATCACCTTGCCGAGGTCGCTGCGCAAATCCTCGGCCTGCACGCGGCCTTCGAGGATCGAGCGTTCACCGAGCGTCAGGAACAAGGTGCCGTCGCGGGCGAAGGCGATGCGCGAACCGAAATGCAGACGCGACTCGAGCGCCGGCTCCTGGCGGAAAATCACCTGGACGTCGTGC
This sequence comes from Solimonas sp., assembly GCA_047605265.1. GTDB lineage: Bacteria > Pseudomonadota > Gammaproteobacteria > Nevskiales > Nevskiaceae > Solimonas. Next base: position 21,533 of record JASGFY010000011.1, on the reverse strand, counting down.
AGGCTCGGCGCCATGCCATCGCGTTCCAGCACACCGCGCGCCAGCGTCGTGCCATTGCCACTTTCGCGTGCCTCGGCATAGCTCCAGTAGATGACATGGTTCTTCCCGAAATCAGGATCGAGCGCCACGTCGAGCAAGCCGCCCTGGCCGATCTCGAGGACCGGCGGCAGTCCTTCGACGGGCGCGGAGAGCCGGCCGTCTTTGCCGAGGATGCGCAGCTTGCCCGGCTTCTCGGTCAGCAGAATGCTGCCGTCGGGAAGGAATTCGAAAGCCCATGGCTTGTCGAGACCCTGGGCGACGGTCTGCACGTCGAGCTCGATCCTGCTGTCGATGCCCGGCGCACGAGTCTGGCCGGGGAATGCGGGCAGAAGCGCGGTTGCGTTGCGCGGCCGTGTTTCCAGCGGTGGCGACAGGGCCGCTGTGCCGAGCGTGCAGCCCGCGCAGAGGCTGGCGACCAGAGTGGCCGTCGCCAGCCCCTTGCGCCGCTGGCGTGGCAGGATGATGGAAGGCATGGTTTTCTCGTTCGGATCGAAGGGCGTTCTGCTTTTTTTGGAAAAAGCGCCATGGCACCGGCGCGCGGCAGGGCTACTGCACGCTGCTTCTCAAGCGAATGATGTCCTCGCTTTGCAGCTTGTTCTTCCGCGATGCGGCGACTTCCTCGGGCGTCACCGCGACCTCGAGATCATTAAAGTCCGCGAGGACGAAGCGTGCGATGGCGGCGATTTCCTCGTCGCTCAAGGCGCTCCAGTCGGGCATCGCGGCGACGTAGCTTTCACCGTCGATGTCCTGACCGACCATTCCGGCGAGCAGGATCGACACGATGTAGCCGGGCGCGTGCGTGCCGAGCTTCTTGAAGACCGGCGTGCGCAACGGTGGCGCCAGGGAAACCGCTCCGGCTCCGTCCGGCTGGTGGCAGGCGGCGCAACGCCTGGCGTAGGCGTCGGCGCCGTCGGCGGCCTGTGCCGGCGAGGTGCCGACGAGAACAGCTGCCATGGCGCCGCCCGACAGAAGTCTCATCCAGCGACCGCGCAGGCCGGCGCCGAAAGCCCGACGAACTGCATCGAAACGCCAGTGCGCCCGTGCGGTCGCACGGGCGCATGGCTCAGAACGGAAAGTCTGAACGCTTTGCACCGTTCGGCTCAGAATGAATACTCGATGCTTCCGTAAGTCGCGCGCGGATAGCCGCGTTTGCCGGTCGCGCTCGAAACGTTCGTGTTGAGTGAGGAGATGTACGCTTTGTCGAGCAGGTTATAGGCGGTCACGCGGAAGGTGAGGCCATGCAGCTTCTCTCCGGGCAGGCCGGACCAGGAAATACCGCCGTTCCAGATCAGATAATCGCGTGCGGTCAGATCGTTCATCGAATCCGCATAGCGCTTGCCCATGTACTGCATGCCGAGATTGGCGCCGAAGTGCTTCAGCGTGTAATACGCGTTCAGATTGCCTTGAACCAGTGGCTGATCCGGCACGTAATTGCCCTTCACCGCCACCAGCACATCCTGCACCCAATCACCGTCGTCATCCTCCTCGAAGGAATAGTAGTTTGCATCGTAGATGGACTTGCTGAACGACCACGAGGTGCTGAGCTTCAGTGATTGCAGCGGAGACCAGTCGCCGGACAGCTCCACGCCGCGGGTACTGGAGCCGCTGACGTTGAGATAGGTCGTGCCGGTCACGGCGCTCAGGCGGTTGCCGGATGAGAGGCCGATGATGCGGTCCTTGTACTTGACGGAGTATCCGGAGAGGTAGCCGCTCCAGTTCGAACCCTTGAAGCGCACGCCGAAGTCGACATTCTTGGTGCTCTCCGGCTTGATGTTCGCGTTGTAGATCGCCGAGGTCAGCGCCGATATCGTGACGGCGCTGAAGTTCTCCGCATAGTTGACGAAGCCTTCCATGAGGTCGTTGAACGTATACGTGAGACCGGCCTGAGGCTGGAACCAGTCGGAATACGTGGACGAGATATCGGCTTTCGAGGACGAGTTGAAGTCGTCCGCATTGCGGTAGCCGACCATGCTTCGCTTGACCTGCAGGGCCTTGGCGCCGGCCTGGATCGTCAGGCGATCGTCGAAGAAAACAGCGGTGTCTTTCAGGAACGGCTGGAAAATCTTGGAATCGATGTCGTAATCGGCGCTGACGCTGGTCACTTCGTTGACCAGGATTTTTCCCGTATCCGGATCCGTGTTCTGGATCGGCTTGTAGTAGCTGTAGTTGTTGTTCTCGTACCAGATGCCGCTTTCCACCGTGTGCGGGCCGATGTTCCAGGTCAACGAACTCGTGACGCCGGCGCGGTTGCCCGTGGCCCAGGCAATGCGCTGTGCGACTTCGCCGTTGGGCTCGACGATATCGGTTCGTCCCGGCGTGCCCTCGATTGCATCTTCGTAGGCCTCCTCCGCGGCATCTGCGCTGATGCCGTACCACAGCCAGTATTTATGATCGTTGTAATACGGCGTGACGGCGACGTTCACGTTGTCCGTCGGAGAGAACACGCCGCGCAGCGAGACGAGCGTATCTTCCGTGCCATTGCGCCAGTAACCGGCCCACAGGGTCGGATCGTCGACCAAGTTGTAGTAGAGGGTGCCATCCGTGGTCGCCTCCATCGTTTTCAAGTCGACGTTCTCGGTATCCCAGTTGCTCCTTTTGTCCCAGGACGCCTTCAGTGCCACGCTGTTGCGGCCCCATTTCTGGACGATCTTGGTCTCGGCATGGTCGGCTTCAAGGCCGCCCATGCCTTCTATCTCGCCGTAATGCTCCCACTGGTAGGAGTGGTTTCGCTGCGCGGCCACATAGGCCGAAGGTCCGCCTTGCCACAGAGAGCCCGTATCGAGCTTGCCGAACAGACGGCTGAAACCGAAGCGACCCGCGGTCGCGCTGAGTTGGCCGCCCATGTCGTCGGTCGGATTCTTGCTGATATAACGGATCGCGCCGCCCAGTGCGCTGACTGCGGGTTGCGTCACATCTCCGGCGCCCGGTGAGACTTCGGCGCCGGCCAGATCCTCGGTCAGAAGATAGTGAGCGATCGTGCCGCCTTCGGACAGGCTGTCGACGAAGGGCACGCCGTCTATCGTCATGCCCAGCTGCGTCGCACTGAAGCCTCGGATGATCAGGCGATCGTTGAGCTCGTACATGCCATACGGATCGGACGTCTGCACGTTCACGCCCGGCAGATCGGCCAACAACGTCTGCGGCGTCACGCCCGGCGCCTGGACCTCGATGTAGTTGGACGACACCGCCGCCTTGGTGCGCGCGGAGCCCTTTCCCATCACTTCGATAACCGTCATGGAGTCATCGCTCGCTTCAGAGGACGCACTGGCGGCATCGGCCGCTGTAGCGGATTCCTCCGCCGATCCGGACGAGACGACCTGCGCCTCGGTGATCGAACTGAACAGGAGGCAGGTTCCGGCCAGTGCCAGCAGATTCTTCCGCGGCTTTTGCGAGGCATGAGATATACGCACGTGGTTCCTCTCAATTGATGGATGAGCAGGCAACGATGGAAGGGGGACGATGGACGTCGCGAAATTTCGTTCCCGTCTTTGCGGAAGAACGGATTGCGGCGCCGGCGACCGAACCTCGATGTCGATCGCGCGCACAAGCCGCCGCACGCTGCCGGCTGCAGGTTCGGTCGGCGCTGCGTGAACCGTTCTTATCAAATGCGGGTTGCTGCCTTTCCTGAAGCGGACATCCAGGTGCGGTACCGATGAATCCGATCAGCCGGCTCGCGGCAGTCGCCGACAAGAACCTAGAGACGATCCGAATTTATGACCATCGCGCAGAATGAGTGTGGTATCGCCGTCAGGCTGGGGCGGGCGGTGTTGTGCTCGATCCTGCTGAGTGTCTCCGCCGCCGCGGTCGCCGAGCAGCCCGATGCCAGGGATGCGCGGGAAGTATCCGAGCTTGCCGAGACCGAAGCCGGCATTCCCGTCACCGACAAGCTCACTCTCCAGAAGTGCGGCTCCTGCCACGTGCCGGATGCCAAGGGCAATCTCAGCCGCATCTCCTGGTTGCGCACCACGCCCGAGGGGTGGTCGCAGGCCATCAAGCGCATGGTGCGGCTGAACGGCCTGCAGATCTCGCCGCAGGACGCGCGCTCGATCGTCCGTTATCTCGGCACCTGGCACGGTCTGGCGCCCGAGGAGGCCAGGCCGGTCATGTACATGCCCGAGCATCGGCTGATCGACGAGACCAGCGTTCCGGACGAAACCGTGCGTCAGGCCTGCGTCGCCTGCCATGCCTTCGGCCAGCCGCTTTCGTGGCGGCGCTCACAGACCGAATGGGCGCTGCTGCAGAACATGCACGTCTCGCTCTACGCGTCGGCCGAGATGCAGTATCGCCGCAACGTCCCCGCCGCTCCGGGCACCAAGAGCACGTCGCCGCTCACGCAAGGCCAGGCCGCGCTCGAATATCTGTCGAAGGCCGCGCCGCTGCATACGCCCGAGTGGGCTGCCTGGGCCCCGCGCATCCACGCGCCGATGCTGGCAGGCAAATGGCTGGTCAGTGCCTCGATGCCGGGCAAGGGCCGCTACGTGGGCGAAATGACGATCGAGCTGGGCGCCGCGGCGGACGCATTCACCACCGTCACCACGCTGCGTTCGCTCACCGATGGCAGCACGCTCACCCGCAAGGGCAGCGGTTTGGTCTACGGCGGCTACAGCTGGCGCGGGCGCTCGGACGGCGGCGCCGCGAAGGACAGCGCGCCGGACGTGCCGGGCGCCGTGGCGCGTGAGGCACTGTGGTTCTCCCCCGACCAGCAGACCGCCGAAGGCCGCTGGTTCTGGGGCGCCTACCAGGAATTCGGTTTCGACGTGAAGCTGATCCGCGCCGGCGCCGGCGCTACGGTGGCGGGTATCGCGCCGCTCGCGCTCAAGTCCGGTTCCACAGGCGTCAATCTGCACATCTACGGCGCCGGCCTGCCGGTCCAAGCGACAACGCAGGACGTCGATCTCGGCGCCGGCGTGACCGTCAAGCGGGTGGTCTCCGCCAAGCCGGACGAGCTGGTGGTGATGGTCGACGTCGCCGCCGGGGCGATGCCGGGTGTCCGCGACGTGGTCGTGCGCGGTTCCGTGCTCGAAAAGGCCTTGCCGGTCTACGACCGGATCGACTATCTGAAAGTCGCGCCGGACAGCAACGCCATTGCGCACCTCGGCGGCATCCGCTTCCCGAAGGGTTACCAGCAGTTCGAGGCCGTTGCTTACGCCAAGGGAGCGGACGGCAAGCCTCACACGGAAGACGACATCGCGATCGGCGCCGTCGACGTGGACTGGAGCGTCGCGGAATTTCCGACCGTCATCAACGACGACGACACGCGCTTCGTCGGCTCCCTGAGTTCCGCCGGCCTGTTCACGCCGAACGTCGAGGGCCCGGCCGCCGAGCGGCGCTTCGGCCGCAACAACTACGGCGAGATCTGGGTGGTGGCGACGGCCAGGAACGAGAAGGACGCCTCGGGTCAGCCGTTGAGTGCCCGTTCCTACCTCGTCGTCACGGTTCCCTTGTACAAGCAGTTCGACCAGCCGGAGGTCGCGCCATGAGCGCCGTGATGCCCTTGCCGCTGCCGCCACCGGCCCGCCGCTATCGCCGCGGCGAGATCCACGAGTTTCGGGCCGACGGCCGGGACTTCGCCTATCTGGTGGCCGCGGGCGCGATCTTCGCGCTCGACGAAGGCGCGAGCATGGTCATGAAACGCCTCGGTCAGGGCGAGATGAGCCACGAGGAATTGTCGCGGGCGCTGATCGAGGTCGGCTACGCGCACGCCGATGCCGACGATCTCATCCGCGAGCTGTGGTTCGTGCAGGGCATCGTCTCGGACACGTCCGCGAAAGCCCCGGCGCCGGCCGCACCGCCCGCCGACTATCCCCTGCAGGCGCTGGTGCTCAACATCACCAACCTCTGCAATCTCGGCTGCACCTACTGCTACGAATTCGGCGCGGACAAGATCGCGACGCCGGCGGGCAAGCCGAAGTACATGTCACTCGATACCGCCCGGCAGTCGGTCGATTTCCTGCTCGAGCAGTCGAGAGGCCGCAAGACGGTGCACATTACCTTCTTCGGCGGCGAAACCCTGCTGAACTTCCGCCTGCTGCAGGACGTCGTGCTCTACGCCAACGCGCAGGCCGCCGCACAGGGGCGCAGCGTCACCTACAGCCTGACGACCAACGCCACGCTGCTCAGCGACGAGATCATCACCTTCCTGTCCGATCATCACGTCGGCGTCACGGTCAGCATGGACGGTCCACCGGATCTGCAGGACCGGCACCGCGTCTACAAGAACGGCAAGGGCACCTACGCCGTGATCGAGCCGCGCCTGCGCAAGCTCATCGCCAGCCACAAGACGCGGCTCGTTACGGCGCGCGTGACGCTGACCGAAGGCGTCACGGACGTGATCCGCATCTACCGGCATCTCAAGGACGATCTCGGCTTCCACGAAGTGGGCTTTGCGCCGGTCACCAGCTCGGGCGGGCAGGACTATTCGGTGAGCGACGTGGAGATGCGCGGCATTCTGGACCAGTTCCACCAGCTCGCCGAAGAGTGGCTCGAATACGCGCTGCGCGGCCAGCCGCACGGCTTCTCGAACGTCAGCGAAACGATCGGCGAGCTGCTGCAGGGCATCAGCAAGTCGCATCCCTGCGGTGCCGGCCTCGGCCTGCTCGGCGTCAGCCCGTCGGGGAGTCTTTCTCCTTGCCATCGTTTCACCGATGCCGACACGCACAGCCTCGGTCACGTCTCCAGCGGCATCGACACCGGGAAGCGCGCCGACTTCCTGGCACGGGGCCACGTTTCCGCCAAGTACGAATGCGCGAGCTGCTGGGCGCGCCCGCTGTGCGCCGGCGGCTGCCATCACGAAGCCTTTGTCCGCTACGGCGACACCGGCCACGCGAACCTGCATTACTGCGACTGGATCCGCGAGTGGACGGATACCTGCCTCCAAATATACGGCGCATTGAGCGTGAAGAACCCGCAGTTCCTGGAACGTTTCGCCGAGAGGAAAGCCCAGTCATGAAACATTTGAAACCCCTTAACAAGAAAGCGCGCCGCATCGACGAAATGGCCGCTTCGCTCGAAGAGGACGTGGTGGCGCTCCAGCAACACGGCAACGGCCCCGCGGTCCATGTGCCGATGGGCTGCACCCTGATGTTCTCGCCGGGCTGGGAGGTCGATGCCGGCGGCGGTACGGCCGGCCTGTGCCAGCCCGTCGAGCGCGACATCTACGACTGCTACGCGTCCTGCTTCTGGCCGGTGCAGGTGCCGGATCACGTCAACTATTCGCCGGACTGGGCAAGCAACTGCGCGATCGCCAGCAAGGACTGGCGCTCGCTCGATCTTGTCTTTCCCTGAAAGGCGCCTGCCGCCGTCCGTCGAAACTTTCCTGGACTGGATGAAAGAACCTGCCGCATGAAAAAACGTTACCTGGGTCTCGCCGTCGCCGCGGCCACCGTACTGGCCGCCCCTTCGCTCCATGCCGGAACGATCTTCGCGGGAGGCTATCCCGACAAGCTGCTCGTCTTCGACGAAGCCCTGGGCAAGACCACACAGCGCCTGATCCTGTCGATTGGATTGCCGCGGGGCATGCAATTGTCGAATGACGGCAAGCGCCTCTACGTGACCTCGGTTTCGAGCGGCATCGAAGTCGTGGACGTCGCGACCAGAAAGTCCCTCGACAGCTTCAGTCTGGACGGTCCGCGGACGCGCTACCGCTTCAACGGTGGCGTGGCTGACTCCAAAGGCCGCTATTTCTATTTGCTCGGCGAGCACTTCGACAAGCTGAACGATCGTTACAAGGTCAGCAAGTACCAGTACATCGCCGTCGATTTGAAGGAGAAGAAGATCGTCCGGGCGGTGGATGTCGCGGACGAAGATCTGCCGCAGAACAGTTACCGCCAGCGGCTGCTGCTCTCCGAGGATGACAAGACGCTGTATGTGCTCGGCGAAAAGATCACCGTGGTCGACACCGCCGATTTCAAGGTGACGCAGCGTATCGATCTCGCCAAGCCGCCGGCCGGCGAGTTTGAGGACGGCAGCTTCGGCGGCAGCCTGGAAACGCTGCGGTCGCCGCGCGAATACGTTTCTCTGTTCAATGCGAGCGAAGGGCCGATCGGCAACAATGTGTTCGGCATCGCGCGCTTCGACCTGTCGACGAAGCACATCGACTTCAAGCCCATCGGGCCCGCGCCGGAAGCGGTCGCGGGTCTGCAGGTCACGCCCGATGGCAAGGAAGGCTATACGGTCGCCACCATCGGCAAGCTCGGCAACCGGCGCTGCGAGTTCTGGCGCTTCGATCTCGGCAGCAACACGGTGTTGGCCAAGAGCGAATTCGAGTGTCGCTCGCGTTTCAACTTGGGCATGTCGGCCGACGGCAGCAAGCTTTACATCTACGGCGCGAGCTACGAGATCGACGTCTACGATGCCAAGACCCTGCGGTACGAGAAAACCTGGGCGCTGGGCAACGACGCCACGGGCGCCGGCATCGTGGTCATCAGATGAGCCTGTCTCGCACCCGATGAACGTCTCGATTCGGGGGCACGGCGTAGCGGCCCTCTGCTGCGCCCGCCTGCTGTCCCGCGCCGGCTTCGTCGCGCAGCGTCAGGTCGCCGTCCGCACCGCCGCCGTGCCGGCCATCCTGCTCGGCGCGGCGGGCCTCGCGCTGCTGCGCGACGTTCTCGGCCTGCCGGCGTTGTTTGCCGACCGACCGCGCGTCATCCGCCGGATGGTGTCCTGGGGCGGCGGCGATCCGGTCGCGTTTCCGCACGACGCCGTCGTCGTATCGGGCGACGAGCTCGACGCCGCGCTGCGCGCCGATATCGCGCCGGCGAGCGAATCTACCGCGGACCTGACGATCCACACGGCGGCCCCTTTTCCGGCAGGCGGACTGCGCCACTTCGGCGCGCGGCGGGGGCAGGTGGCGCGCGTGGCTTATCTCCACGAGGAAGACGCGATGAGTTGCTGGATGGAGGCCGTGGCGGCCGGCTGGCTGTTCTGCATCCCCGCCGGCACCGGCGCCGGCTGGCTGCTGGCGGTGGGCGCGACGCCCGAATCGCTGTTGGGGCAGAGTCGCCATCTGGGATCGCGCATCGCGCTCCTGCCGGACGCCTCGCCGGCTGCGGGTGTCGCCGGTTTCGACACGCACCCGCGCATCCTCGACGCGCTGCAGGGGCCGGACTGGCTGGCTTGTGGCACGGCGGCGGTCGCGTTCGACCCGATCTGCGGCGACGGCACCGCCCAGGCTGTGCGCGAGGCGATCCTCGCTGCGGCCGCCGTCGCCGCCATCCGCGATGGCCAGCCGGCGGAGGCCGTGCGCCTGCATCACGAGTCGATGCTGATCGCCGCCATGCGCCGTCATCTGAAGCTCTGTGGCGAGTTCTACCTGAAAGGCGGCAAGGGCGAATGGTGGCAGGCGCAGCTCGCCGCACTGGTCGAGGGGCACGATTGGTGCAGCCGCCGTCTCGCCCCGAGGCCGCCGCCGCGCTACGCGCTGCAGGGCTACCGTCTGGTCCCCTGCGAGAAAGCCGCCTGAGCGACATGCCCCGCAAGCAGGCCGTTGCCGATTGGCGCAGCTACCGGCGGCTGCTGCCTTATCTCAGGCCGTATCGGCGATCGCTGTTCCTGGTGCTGCTCGTCAGTCTGCTGTCCACCGCATTCGGTCTGGCGCAGCCCTATTTCTCCAAGCTGATGATCGACAATGCCTTGCTCGAACGGGACTGGGACGCGCTGGTGCGGATCGCGGCGCTGATGATTGTCGTGACGATCGCCGGCTTCGGCTTCAACATCCTGGCCAGCTATCGCTACGTGTCGCTCTCGGCGGCGATGCTGTTCGATATCCGCGCGGCGCTTTTGCGCCACCTGCAGAGCCTGTCCCCTCGCTTCTATGGCGCCTTCCGTCTCGGCGACATCATGTCGCGTCTCAACAGCGATGTCAGTGACGTACAGCGCGTGGCCACGGATTCGCTGCTCTCGGCGCTCGGCAATTTCCTGTTCCTCGTCGGCTGCACGGCCATGATGCTGTGGCTGAACTGGCGCCTGTTCCTGGTGAGCGTGCTGCTCGTGCCGGCCTGCATCGCCACCTTCCTGCGCTACCAGCGCAAGCTCACCGTTCTGACGCGCGAGATGCGCGAGCGCGGCGCAGATCTCGGCAGCCTGCTCGTCGATACGGTGATGGGCATGCGCGTCGTCACCTCTCTGCGCGCCGGCGAGCACGAGGTGCAGCGATTCAGGAAGCGCAACGACGCCTTCATCGACGCGATGCTGCGCATGCAGATCGCGTCCTTCATGACCGGCGCGCTGCCCGGCACGATGCTCACGGTCTCGACGGCGGCGGTCGTTCTCTACGGTGGCTGGATGATCATCGGCGGGCAGATGACGATCGGCACGCTGGTCGCCTTCATGACCTACCACATGCGGCTGTTCTCGCCGATCCAAGTGCTGATGGGCATGACGTCCAGCCTGGCCTCCGCACGCGTCTCCCTGGCACGCATCTTCGAGCTGTTCGACACGCCCGCCGACGTGCTCGAGAAGCCGGGCGCGGCGCCGCTCGGGCCGTTGCGCCGGAACGTGCGCTTTGAGGGCGTGGCCATGAGCCACGGCGGTCGGCCAGTGCTGGCCGGTGTGGACTTCGAGGTCCGCGCCGGCGAATTCTGTGCGATCCTCGGGCCCAGCGGCGCGGGCAAGTCCACCATCGCGGACCTGCTCGTCCGCTATCTGGATCCCGATGCGGGGCGCATCCTGGTCGATGGCCTCGATCTGCGCGACGTGACACTTGCCGACCTGCGCCGCGAGTTCGTGCTCGTCGATCAGTCGGCCTACCTTTTCAACGACACGATCGCGGCCAACATCGCTTTCGCGATGCCCGACGCACGTCCGGCGGACATCGTGGCGGCGGCGCGCGCGGCAGGGCTCGGTGAGCTGATCGGCCGTTTGCCGGAAGGGCTGGAGACGCGCACCGGCGAGCGCGGTCTGGCCTTGTCGGCCGGTGAACGCCAGCGCATCGCGCTTGCGCGTGCCCTGCTGCGGCGGCCCAGCGTGCTGATCCTGGACGAACCGACGTCGGCGCTCGACGGCGATACCGAAAAGCTCGTCGCCGAAGGCCTGCGGACGGCACTGCCCGATGCGACCCTCGTCGTCATCACGCACAAGCCGGCGCTGGCGGAGATGGCCGATCTGGTGGTCACGCTCGTGCACGGCCGCGCCCACATACGGGCCTCGCCAATGTTTGATCTCGCTCATGTTTGATCAGGACGACGCGCGCTCGCGGCCGTTCGCCGGCTACAGCGGAAAAGGGGTGCGCATCGCCATCATCGACAGCGGCATCCATCCGCGACATCCGCACATCGCCGCCGACACCATCGCCACCGGCGTTGCCGTGCTGACCGACGGCAGCATCGTGCGCGGCACCGATGTCGCACTCGATCGGCTCGGACACGGCACTGCCGTGACCGCCGCCATCCAGGAGAAAGCGCCCGGAGCGGTCTGCCTGCCCGTGCGTGTCTTCCGCGACTCGCTCAAGACCAGCGCCGCGGCCCTCATCACCGCAATCCGCTGGGCCGTCGACCAGGGCGTCGATCTTGTCAACCTCAGCCTCGGCTCCTCCAATGCTGCGCACGCGGCAATCTTCGAGGACGTGGCCGAGGACGCCGGGGCGGCCGGCGTCCTGCTGGTGGCAGCGCGTGAAGCCCACGGTTCGTCCTGCTATCCGGGGGCGCTTCCGCAGGTCCTCGGTGTGGGACTCGACTGGGACTGTCCGCGTGAACGCTTTCGCTTGGCGGCCGATTCCGGCGGCGTGTTCCTTTGCGCTTCCGGTTACCCACGTCCGATCCCCGGCGTACCTCAGCAGCGCAATCTCTATGGCGTCAGCTTTGCTGTTGCGCAGATGACGGGCTTCGCGGCACTGGCGCTGGAGTCGCTGGATACAAGAAAGCCGAAAGGGCGGCTGGAACGGGTCCGGCAAGCCTTGCTCGCGCAAGCGAGTTGATGTCCATGCTTTCCCGGCGATCGCCGCCACGCTGAGCGTGCTGATACAGGAAAAGTTCGCGACGCAGATCGTGCGTACCGCTTGCGGTTGCCGGCAGAGAGCGACGCATGCCTCGGGCGCGCGGACTGCCTTGTTATTTGTGACCTCTGCAGCGCCGGAATGCCCCATTTTGGAAAAGGCTTGGCCTGAAAGACATTGCCTATTGAACCGGCGAGCGGACGCGATTGTGCAGGCTTTAACTCCGTACGCCCTTTCATCGAGGAGTCTGTGGTTTTGTGTCTAGATTGCATCCATTTTTAGCGATGCATGCAATACCGCTACCTTTTTGAATCAATTCGCAATGGCATGGCTATTGCTCATCGCTATTGCTGAAGTGTTGAGCTCGCCACGAATTTCCTCTTGGCGCGCAACCAATCCGTTTCGAACCTTTGGGATGACATGTCACAAGCGGCGAAAAATATCGCAGGCGTGACTGCGGCTGGCAGTACGCCTGATGAACGCCCATTCCTCGGCGAGGTGCATCCACTAGAGAACGCGCTGGGCGTGCAGGATTCCGGAATCGGATTCTTCCTGAAAGACCACTACCCCCGGGTGGTGGCGATGCTTCGACGCTGGAGCGGATCGCACGAAGTCGCCGAGGATCTCGCGCAGGAAAGCGCCATGCGATTGCTGCGTTACCAGAGCCTGCGATCGCCGAATGCGTGGAGGCTCATCTTTCACCGCATCGCGCTGAATACGTTCAACGACTGGGGGCGACAGCAGAGCAGCATGCTCAACCGCTCCATCGTTCCTCTGGAACGCGAGATCGGCGAATCGTTCCCCGATCCGGGGGCAGATCTGGATCGTGTGCACGACTCGCGAGAGCAGCTTTCGCGGGTCATCGCCGCGATCGAATCATTGCCACCCAAGTGCCGGCAGGTATTCCTGTTGAGCCGGTCGGCCGGAATGAGCAACCAGGCCATCGCGCAACGCTGCGGCATTTCGGTCCGAATGGTCGAGAAGCAGATCAGCAAGGCCTTGACGGTATGCCGGCGCAGGCTCGACGAAACCACCTAGAGCCTCACATGTGAATTGCGTCAGCCGCTGCCTATAATGTCCATCTCAGTGCATGCTCCGCTGAGAACTTCGGCGCGCTTTTTCAGGTCCCACGACGCATGGACATCGTTCGCAATCTCTGTCGCAGCCGTGCGCGGCCACAGCCCTTGGCGCCCGTCGATGCCGCAGCGGCTGGGGCCGCTGAAGAATGGTTTGCCGTCAATCTCGATAAGGAAGCCCATGCCGGCCGTCGTGCCGAGTTTGAGGCTTGGCTGCGCGAGCCGGAAAACGCTGCCGCTTATTGGCGCGTCCATCAAGTCTGGAACACGATCGGCCGATGCACGAGCGATCCGCGACTGGACGCGCTGACCCGCCGGGCGCTGGCAGACACCGAGGTGCACGGCCCCGCTCGTCAGCGTATTTCGATCAGCTGGCTGGTTGCCAGCAGCATGGTGGTCATTGCGCTGCTGTGCGGCATGTGGTTGGGTCGGCAGTTCTGGGGCGGGACGCTCGCGGCGCCGACCGAAGAGGTCGCGCAGGCCACCGTCATGATTGGCGTCGGCGCTCGCTCGCTCTTGCCGTCGGTATCCGCCGTTCAATGGGGAACGAGGGATCCGAGCGCCTCGGAGGGGCGTTGAGTCGGCACCGGGCGGCCCGTTCCGTTTTCCCTTTCAGGAAGCTCTATGTTGACGGCTGAGCCAGCCGGAACAGAGCTGCGGAAACGAACATTTCGTCAGGCGTGGATCCATTCGAATGCTGAAAAACTGGATATGCGCCGCTTAGTCCGCCTGTCGCTCGCCGTGCTTGCCACGATGCTCGTCGGCGGCTGCCAAAGGGCTGAACAAGCCACTTCATCTTCGAAGCCCACGGCTGCCGACGCCGACGCCTTCATGGCGGGCGTCAACGAGGACTACCGCAAGTTCGTGCCGTATCTGAACTCGGCGAAATGGATACAGGAGAATTACCCCACCCCTGATACGCAGATGATCGCGGCTCAAGCCAATGAGAGCTGGCTTGCCTACCTGGGGAGCAAGCTCGACGAGTCGAAGAAGTTCGACGGTGTGGCGGCCGACAGGGATACCGCTCGCGGTTTGCTGCTGCTGAAGTTGCTGACGAACAGTCCGGCGCCCAACGATCCGATCAAGCGCAGCGAGCTGATCGATGTGCTCGCGAACATGCGAGCCAACTTCGACGCCCGCAAGTGGTGCCCGGCTGCGGACGGTGATTGCCTGTCTTTATACCAAATACAGAAAATCATCGGCGATCCGCAGCGCTCGCCCGAGCAGCGTGCCGCCGCCTGGGCCGGCTGGCACGAGACGGCCAGACCGGTCAAGCGTGATTACGCGAAGCTCGTCGAACTCTCCAACGAAGGTGCGCGCGAACTCGGCTTCGCCGATCTCGGCGAGATGTGGCGCGCCGGATACGACATGAGCCCGGCCGAGTTCGAGCAGACCGTCGAGAAGCTGTGGCAGCAGCTGCAACCCCTCTACGAGGCGCTGCACTGCAACGTGCGCGCCGTGCTCAACGGGAAATACGGAGACGCGGTGGTGCCGAAGGACGGCTTGATCCCGGCGCACCTGCTCGGCGACATGTGGGCGCAGGAGTGGAGCAACATCTACCCGCTGGTCGAGCCGTACAGGAACGTCAGCTCGCTCGATCTCGACGGCGCTCTGCAGAGGCGCCATGACGAGGTCTACAAGAAGCTCGTCGGTCAATTCAAGGGAACACCGACTGCGTTCGACCTGACGGAGCTTTCATACAAGGCCGATCTCCAGTTCGCCGTCGAAGTCACGAGGATCGCCGAAGGCTTCTATACGTCCATCGGTCTTCCTGCGCTGCCGTCCTCGTTCTACGAACGGTCGATGTTCGTGCGACCGCGCGACCGTGACGCCATCTGCCGCTCCAGCTCATGGGACATCGATCTGAAGGATGACGTTCGCCTGAAGACCTGCGTCGAGCCGACGAGCTTCTCCTTCTACATGATTCATCATCAGCTCGGTCGCCTTTATTATTACTTGCTGTACAGCCGGCTGCCGCCCATCTTCCAGGCAGCCGCCCAGGCTGGCTTCGACGAAGCCGTTGGCGACACCATCGCGCTGTCGCTGACCCCGGCATACCTGCAGCGCATCGGCCTCGTCGGCCAGCAGAGGCTCGACGAGCGCGCTCTGATCAACGCGCAAATGAAACTTGCACTCGACAAGATCGCGTTTCTTCCCTGGGGCAAGCTGGTCGACCAATGGCGCTGGAAGGTGTTCGCCGGAGACATCAAGCCGGATCATTACAACGACAGCTGGTGGAAGCTGCGCGAGGAGTACCAGGGCGTGAGCGCGCCGGTGCCGCGCAGCGAAGACGATTTCGATCCCGGGGCAAAGTTCAACATCCCCGGCAACACGCCGTACGTGCGCTTCCTGCTGGCCTACGTACTGCAGTTTCAGTTCCAAAAGGCGCTGTGCGATGCCGCCGGTTTCACCGGTCCCTTGGCGGAATGCGACATCTACGGCAACAAGGCTGCCGGCGAGAAACTCATGGAGATGCTCAAGGCCGGCGCCTCGGAGCCCTGGCAGGACACGCTGGAAAAGCTGACGGGCTCGCGTGAAATGGACGCTTCGGCACTGATCGAATACTTCCAGCCGCTCTTGAATTATCTCAAGCAGCAGAACGAGGGCCAGGTCTGCGGTTGGCGAGGCGAAATAAAGGCGAAATAAAGAAAACTTGAGCGCAGCTGGCGTGCGGCCACGATGGAGCGTCCGTTAGCCTACGCAAGGCGCTCGACGATGATGCGGATCACGTCGGTGTTGAACGGCAGCCCGAGATGGCTGCCGTGGACTTCGATGTTCTCGACGTGGTCGGCCTCGTCCTCGATGCTGGCGCGCCAGGCGACGATGCCGTCGGTCTTCGTGTAGATCGCCGTGCAGGGCACCGGGGGGGGCTTGATGCGGCGAGCGAAGCCTTCGAGGTCGACCTTCACCGGCTGGCCGCGATTGGCGAGGCGGAACAGCGTCACCATGTTGTTGGCGTCCGGATGGCCGTTGATCGGGCTGCCGAGCGTGATGACGCGGCGCACGAGCTGCGGCTGATGACGCGCCATTTCGCGCACGAACACTCCGCCGAGACTCCAGCCGACCAGCGTCACCGGTCCGTGCCGGGCATGCAGCGCGCGCAATCGTTCGGCGAGCGCGTCCTTGACGCCGCGACGCATGCCGAGATTGCGGCCCTGGCCCCATCCATGGCTGGCGTAGCCGAGCCTGGCGAGCAGGGTCAGCAGCGGGGCGATCGCGCGGTCGCTCATGCCGAAGCCTGGCAACACCATCACGGGCTGGCCACGACCGCGCGGCAGTTCGCGCAGCAGACGGCCGAAGTTGAATGCGAGGGCGGCCAGTTCGAGGCCGAGGCGGCCTTCCAGCAACAGCAATGCTTTCGCGGGGGCGGACAGTTGTTCTTGTACGGGCATGGAGGGGGAAGGCGCGGAGATCACGCGCAGCTTAGTCGAGGCATTGAAGGTTCGGATTCAGCGCATGTCAATTGACGAACCTTGCAATGTTAAGGTATTAAGTAATTAATTAGTTCACTAAGTAATAGCGAGCTAATCAATAACGGGACGTTGCGGTGGGGTCCGGGTTTGGGACTGGACGAGGCCATGCGGGTGCGCAGCACATATGACTGGCTGGATACGGACGGCGGTGCGGCGCGCGTGCTGGCGGTGCCGTGTGGAGATCGCCGCGTCTGGCTGAAGATGCCGGGTCCCCCGAAATGGCGACCCTGGCACTGGCTGCAATGGATACTGGTGCGCGCGCTGTCGCTGCCGTTCCTGCGGCCGACGGCCAGTCGCGGCCAGCGCGACGAACTGCGCAACGAGGCGAAGCGCATGTTGCGCTTCAGCGCGCTTGGCCTGCCGGCACCGCAGGTCCTTTCCTGCTCGAGGCAATACCTCGTCACGGCCGATGCCGGTCCGACGCTGTCAAGCTATCTCGCTCGCGGCGACGACCTTCATGCGCAGCGCGCCGCGCTCGTTGCAGCGGCTCGCGCGCTGGGCCGTGTGCATGCGGCTGGCCAGTGCCACGGCCGTCCCTTCATCAAGGACCTCGCCTACGACGGCGAGCGCGTCACTTTTCTCGATTTCGAGGAGAATCCCTGCAGCGTGATGTCGCTCGCCGATGCCCAGGCCCGCGATCTGTGCCTGTTCCTCATGTCGGTCGTCAAGCACACGTCGCGCAAGCCTGGCTCGCGGCTGTTGCTGGGACGTCTGCTCGTGGCGTACGCGCAGGTCCATCCGCCGCGCGCGATCGTCGGCGCGCTGCGCCGCAATCTGCGCGCACTCGATCGTCTCGCCGCCCCGTTCCGCAGACTGCCGCGGCGCTGGCTCGGCCGCGATCTGGCGGCGGCGCTGCTGATCGAAAGCCTGCTGCTCGGCGTGCTTGATTCGCCTTCGTGGCTATCGTTGTTCTGACGGGCCGCTGCTCCTGCCGGGCCGCCGGGAATGACGAGCGTCCCGGCAAAAAAACGGCGGATCTTGCGATCCGCCGCTGGAGAACGCCACCCGGGGGTTTGGGGGCGGGTGACGTTCGGGGGACTCTCCAACTTGCTTCGCACGATAAGCGAATTCGCGGACGACAGGAAATCGAAATGATTTGAGGCTTGGATTCAAAGCATTTGAATTGGTCGGAAGGTATTTCGGCGACAATGCGCGAATGCAGATAGGCCCCTACCGGATCGACGTTCCACTCGTGCTGGCGCCCATGGCCGGCGTCACGGATCGGCCGTTTCGGCAGTTGTGCCGCAGGCTGGGCGCCGGGCTCGCGGTCAGCGAAATGACGAGTTCGGACGCGAGCCTCTGGCACACGGAGAAGTCGCGGCTGCGCATCGACCATGACGGCGAGGCCGCGCCGGTCTCGGTGCAGATCGCCGGCTACGATCCGCGGCAGATGGCGGACGCCGCGCGCTACAACGTCGCGCACGGCGCGCAGATCGTCGACATCAACATGGGTTGCCCGGCGAAAAAAGTCTGCCGCGTCGATGCCGGCTCTGCGCTGTTGCGCGACGAGGCGTTGGTCGCACGCATCTGCGCGGCGGTCGTCGCCGCCGTCGCCAGCGAGGGAAATATTCCGGTGACGCTGAAGATCCGTACCGGCTACGTGCGCGCGCAGCGCAACGGGGTCGCGATCGCGAAGATCGCTGAGGATGCCGGCATCCGAGCGCTCGCCGTGCACGGGCGCACGCGCGAAGAACATTACGCCGGCGCCGCCGAGTACGAGACGATCGCCGCGATCAAGCAGGCGGTGCGCATTCCGGTGATGGCCAACGGTGACATCGACAGTCCGCAGAAAGCGCGCGCGGTGCTGCGGGCGACCGGCGCCGATGCCTTGATGATCGGTCGCGCCGCGCAGGGCCGGCCGTGGATCTTTCGCGAGATCGCCCATTTCCTGGCGACCGGCGAAGCATTGGCACCGCCGGCGCGTTTCGAGATCCGCCGCTGGCTGCTCGAGCATCTCGACGCGCTGTACGCATTCTATGGCGAAAGCCGCGGCGTTCGCGTGGCGCGCAAGCACATCCAGTGGTATTGCCGGGCGCAGCCGGACGCCGATGCGTTCTGGCATGCGATCAACGGCGTTGTCGACGCCGCCGTGCAGCGCGAGGCGGTCGCGCGCTTCTTCGCCGATCAGGCGGATACGGCGGCGGCCTGAGGCATGCCCGCGAAGTTGCCACCTGCGGTCGCGCCGGATGGTGGCTCAGCCCGGCGGCTGCGTGCGCATCAGGTTTTCCTGCACGACGCTGGCGACGAGGCGGCCGCCGCGGTCGTAGATCAGGCCGCGCGAGAGGCCGCGCGCGCCCTGCGCGGTGGGCGAGTCCATGACGTAGAGCAGCCAGTCGTCGACGCGCATGTCGCGATGGAACCACAGCGCATGGTCGATGCTGGCGACGGCGTTCGCGGTGTCGAACCAGCTCAGCGCGTGCGGCCGCAGCGCGGTCGACAGCAGATGGAAGTCCGAGGCATATGCCAGCACGCTGTGGTGCAGAAGACCGTCGTCCGGCAGGCGTCCGGCGGCCTTGAACCAGATCGCCTGCGCCGGCGGCTGCGCGCTCGGCTGCAGTGGATTGCGCGGGTTGACGGGCTTGAATTCGATGGCGACCTCGCGCGTCAGCGCCGCATGCACGCGTTCGCCGACGTCGGGAACCTCGTCGAGCCATTGTTCGACGTACGCGGCCATGGTCTTCAACTGCTCTGGGCCGGGCACCTGCGGCATCGGGATCTGGTGTTCGAGGCCGCTCTCCGGCTGCTGGAACGATGTCATCATCGACAGGATCGGCTGTCCGTTCTGGATCGCCTGCACGCGCCGCGCGGTGAAGCTGCGTCCGTCGCGAATGCGGTCGACTTCATAGACGATGGGCTTGTTCATGTCGCCCGGACGCAGGAAGTAGGCATGCAGCGAGTGCGGCGCGGCATCCTGTACGGTACGCGACGCCGCCGTCAGCGCCTGGCCGATGACCTGACCGCCGAACACGCTCTTGCCGCCGAGATCGCGCGACTCGCCGCGGAACAGATTGTCTTCGATGGTTTCGAGGTTCAGCAGATTGACGAGGTCTTTGAGGATGCGGTTCATCTTGCAGAGAATCCAAAGCCGGAATTTTTCGTGACTAGCGTAAGGCATTGCCGTGCTCGCCTGCCGTAGCGGTTGCGGTGCCTGCTGCATCGCGCCGTCGATTTCGACGCCGCTGCCGGGCATGCCGCGCGGCAAGCCGGCCGGCGTGCGTTGCCTGCATCTGCGCGACGATCTGCGTTGCGCCCTGTTCGGCGATCCGCGACGGCCGTCCGTCTGCGCGAGCCTGCGGCCGAGCGTCGAGATGTGCGGCGACGGCCGCGAATACGCGCTGCGGCATCTCGCCGAACTCGAACGACACACCGCGCCGGGGCCGCGCTGATAGGGTTCAGAGCCGTCCGCGCAGGCTGTCGAGGGCCTGCTCGCTCACCACCTTGCCGGCGCGCAGCAGCCGCGTCTTCCACGATACGCGCACGCCGACTTCGGGCCGCGTATCGGAAGCGAGCGTCAGCTCGACGACGTCGCCGCGCTGCGGCGTCACCGCGTCGAGCAGCGGCAGATAAATCTGCTGCCAGTGCGTCGGCGCGGCGAACGGTGAAGTGCTGAGGGTGATGCCCTCGAGCAGCTCGGTTTCCCACCACAGCGCGTAACCGGCGATGCGCCGGCCGTCGAGTTTCGCGCCGCGCCATTGCAGCATTTTGCGCCGCGCACTGGGCGGGGCGGGGCACTGGGGTCGCACGTCGAGTTCATCCCAAAGCTGCGCGTGCTCGTCATTGCCGCCGAGATCGGCGGCGGCGATGTCGCGCACATACATATTGTTCAGCGAGATCGTGCGGGCCGGCGCCAGGTCCAAGTCAAAGCCAACCCGAGGCCAGACGTCGATTTCCTTCTGCAGGCGATCGGCGAGCACTGGCGCGACGAACTGTCGCAGGCGCCCCGGGATGATGATGCCGTCGGCCTTGAGGAAGCGCCGTGCATCGATGGCCGTTTCCAGAAAATTCTCTTCGAGCGCGTAGTTGCCGAGCGTCTCGGTGACGACGACGTCGACTGTCAGCTTGCGGCGGACTTCGCTGGAATGCGCCCTGACGAAAGACAGCTGGTCGATGCGGTTGCGCCGCGCGAGTTCCTCGGCGAGATCGAGCGCGTCGCTGTATTCGATCATCGTCACCTGCCGCGCCCCGAGCCGGCGGGCGAGAAACGACAGGAAGCCGGTGCCGGCGCCGATGTCGAGTACAGCGCTGCGTCCCGGCTCGATCACGCGCTGCAGCGCGGCGTGGAAGGCTTGATTGCGCGCGGCGTCGCCGAGCAGTTTGCGGTGCAGTTCGATCTCACTCATGGCGCTGCTCGCGGCCGGGGAAAAATAGCGCTGATTATCGGCATTCCCGCCATCGCGCGGAAGGAACGTTTGCCTCATGCGATGGATCACGAAGCCCGGCTACAATCTTCGCGGTGTGCCGGCATAGCTCAGTTGGCAGAGCTACTGATTTGTAATCAGTGGGTCGGGGGTTCGATTCCCTCTGCCGGCACCAATCTCCGCAAATGGACTAGCAACTTCGAGTGCATGCCGTTAAAGTCAATGGCCTGCTGGCCGCCCAGCCCGCGATTTCCGAAATTCAGCGGTGCGGCGTTGTTAAGACGGCGTCGTGATCGGTGTGTATTCCGGCGAGGGTGGCAGGCAGTCTGCTCGGCAGAACCGCTGTCTCTACAATAGGTCTTGCAGAAGAGGCTGACGTAACCGTCAGCCAAGTGGCGCCAAGCTTGGGCAGAATTTCCGGAAACCGGGTCTGTCGGGGCAGGGGCTAGCGGTAGAACAGAGCGGTATAACTTTTGCATTTTTATTCAGCAGGCAGTGGCTTCGGCCGATGCCCCCATCGCCATCTGGCATGCTGGTTGGCGGTGGTGTAACGAATCGTGGAGCGAGCTTTGTCAATGGAATTTGGTCAGAAGCCGAATCAGAGCCGCCGGATGCTCGGGCTGGCCGGCGTGGTGGTGTTCCACGCGGTGCTGATCTG
>JASGFY010000010.1:0-71448 GCA_047605265.1 Solimonas sp. | reverse complement strand
CGTCGCCTTTTGGCTGGCTTGGCGCATCGTGCCGGTGCTGGAGCGCGACCGGGAGAAGCCTTTCGACTGGCCGGGCTTTCTGTTGACCGGCGGTGGTCTGTTCGGCCTGATGGCCGCTGCTGAAATCCTCTCGCGGCCCGAAGCCGCCTGGAGCCGCGCGGCGCTGGCGCTGGCCGTGGGCCTGATGGCGGCGGGCGTGGTTCACCTGAAACGCGCGGCGCGGCCGATGCTCGACCTGACCGCGCTGAATACGAAAATCTACGAAACTCACGTTAACCAGGTGTCCGGGAGCGTGGGAGAATCCCATCCGCCGCGTGGCGGGTACAGCAGAACAACTGCTCGCGTACGCCGTTCTGCTGTTTCGCCGCCCCGCGGCGCCTGTGGGCTTTACGTTGGTGCGCGGGCCGCCGCCTGTTCAGCAGCCTCCGCAAGCGAATCCACCCAGTCCGCCCACTGCTGCATGACCTGACGCCGCTCCTTGGTGAACTCCGTGCGGTCGTATGCCTTCTGGACCTGCCCCTTCTTGTCGTGAGCGACCTGCGCTTCGAGAATGGCTGGCGCGATCTGCAGGCGCTCACGGCCCAGCGTGCGTAGGGAGGTGCGGAAACCGTGCGGAACTTGCTTGCCGCGTAGGCCCAGACCCTCCCGCAACGTCAGGCTCATGGTATCGCGGTGCAGGTGAGGCGACCGCTGCCGGGCCAGCGCCGGAAACACGTAGCCCTTTCCGCCGGTGTACTGGCGCATCTCGTCGAGCAGTGCCAGCGCCTGGCCCGGCAGCGAGACGATGTGCGCCCGTGTCTTCGTGCGGCCGGCAGCGAAGCGCCATTCGTCGCCGGATACCTCGTCCCAGCGCATCGCGGAAATCTGCGCAGGTCGCTGAGCGGTGTAGGCGAGCATCAGCAACGCCGCGCGAACAACACGGCCGGGGTAGGCGCGGATTTTGCGCAGCACCTCGCCAAGTTCTTCGGGTGTGGTTGCTGCAGGCATGTGCTCGACTTCCTGACGGCCCAACGCCCTCTTGAGCGACAGAAACTGGCCTTCCTCGCGATGGCCGTCGGCGATGGCCTGCTTCACGATGGATTGCACAGCCTGTTTGGCTTTTCGCGCCAGATCGGGCGCGCGCTTCTCGATTCGCCTCAGAGAGGCGGCGACGGCCGCACTTCTGAGCGCCGCGATCGGCTCGTCCGCGAGGTCTTGCTTCAGGTCGTTGACCGCGAGTGTGGCCTTGCGGAGGGTTTCCGCCGCCCATGTCGGCTTGCGGGCGGCAAGCCAGGCGTCGGCTTCTTCTGCAAAGGTCCGCTGCTTGGCGACCAGCGCGGCGACCTTGGCTCGGCGCTCGGCTACCGGATCCAGCCCCTCGCGAATCTGAATCCGGGCTTTCAGCGCCAGATCGCGGGCTGCCGAGATCGTGGAAATCGCGGGGTACGCGCCGAGCGTGATGCGTCGCTCAACGCCGGCCAGGCGGTACTTGAGCCGCCACTTGGCGGCACCGCTCGGTTTGACTTCCAGATAGGCGCCATCGCCGATGGAATGCTTGCCGGGCGCCAGCTTGTTTCTGAGATCGATCGCTTTGAGCATGGGCGCAAACCTTGGGGGCACGAAATCGTCGATACCCCCTGAATTTAGCCTAAACGTGCCCCCGGGAAGGGCGCCGTGCGCTGCAACTCCCCGCAACGTGTTCAGTGTCAAAAACAAAAAAACCCGCGCTTTTGCACGGGTTTAGATAGGTTTTTGCAAGCTGATGCAACTTGCTGCTACAGTCTTGTTGGTGCCGAGAAGAGGACTCGAACCTCCACGGTGTTACCCGCCAGTACCTGAAACTGGTGCGTCTACCAATTCCGCCATCTCGGCATGAGAGGCCGCGCTACCGCGCTGCTGACTTGCGGTTGGCGTCAAGGGCGCGCATTGTGGCGACGCCAACTACCTTTGTCAATGAAAAGAACGAAGTCCAAGGACAACCCCAAGTCGGCGTCGCGCGCCGCAAAGCATGGCCAGCCCGCTGAAGGCATGGTTTGGCAATACGCAGACAGCGAATACGCGCAGGAACAGGCGCGTTACGCCGATCCGATCCCCAGCCGCAAGCTGATCCTCGATACGCTGGCGCAGCACGAAGGACCGCTGACGCTCGATGAGCTGATCGGTATCTTCGAGCTCGGCAAGCTGACGCAGCAGGAAGCGCTGTCGAAGCGACTCATGGCGATGATCCGCGAGGGTCAGCTGGTCGCCAATCGCCGCGGCGCTTACGGTCCGGTGACGCAGATGAACTTGATCGCCGGCAGCGTGCAGGCGCATCGCGACGGCTTCGGCTTCCTGATTCCGGATGCCGGCGGCAAGGACATCTTCCTTGCGCCCAAGCAGATGCGCTCGCTGATGAACGGCGACCGCGTGCTGGTGCGCGTCGTCGGGCTCGATTACAAGGGGCGCCCGGAAGGCGTGGTCGCCGAGGTCATCGAGCGCGTCAGCCGCAGCGTCGTCGGCCGCCTGCACGTCGAGCGCGGCGTGTCGTACGTCATTCCCGACAATCCGCGCGTGCAGCAGGATCTGCTGATTCCGGCCGATGATCTGGCGGGTGCGCGGCACGGCCAGATGGTCGTCGCCGAGATCGTGCAGCCGCCGGGCCACCGCACGCTACCGGTAGGCCAGATCACAGAGATTCTCGGCGAACATCTGGCGCCTGGCATGGAGATCGAGGCGGCGATCCGCGCGCACAGCCTGCCGCACGAATGGCCGCAGGCGGTCGAGCAGGAAGCGGCGGCGATTCCCGATGCCGTGCTGCCGTCGCAGTACGAGGGCAGGGAGGACCTGCGCAAGCTGCCGCTGGTGACGATCGACGGCAGCGATGCGCGCGACTTCGACGACGCCGTCCACGCGCGCCGCGAGCGCAAGGGCTGGACGCTGTGGGTCGCGATCGCCGACGTTTCCGCCTACGTGAAGCCGGAGTCGCCGCTCGACAAGGAGGCCTTCCGTCGCGGCAACTCGGTGTACTTTCCGCAGCGCGTGATCCCGATGCTGCCGGAGAAGCTGTCGAACGGACTGTGTTCGCTGAATCCGGATGTCGAGCGCCTGTGCATGGTCTGCGAGATGCGCGTGATGCCGGACGGCGAGATCGCCAAATCGCGCTTCTACGAAGCCGTGATGCGCAGCCACGCGCGGCTGATCTATGAAGACGTCGCCGAAATGCTCGACGATCCGGCCGGCGCCAAGGCGCAGCAGCGCGCTTCGATCCTGCCACACTTGCAGGTGCTGAACGACGTGTTCGACGCGCTGTTCGCCGCCCGCAGCCGTCGTGGCGCGATCGATTTCGAGTCGACCGAGACCAAGATCGTCTTCGACGGCGAGCGCAAGATCGATCGCATCGTGCCGGTCAAGCGCAATCGCGCGCACCGGCTGATCGAGGAATGCATGGTCGCCGCCAACGTCGAGTCGGCGAAGCTCGTCGAAAAGGCCAAGCTGCCGAACCTTTACCGCATCCACGAGAATCCCGATGCAATGAAGGTGAACACCTTGCGCGAGTTTCTCGCGCTGAAGGGCCTGAGCCTCGGCGGCGGCGACAAGCCGAAAGCGGGAGATTTCGCCAGGGTGCTCGCCGAGGCCAAGTCGCGTCCGGATATCAATTTGATCCAGACCGTGCTGCTGCGCACGCTGATGCAGGCGCGCTACAGCCCGGCCAACGTCGGCCACTTCGGCCTCGCGCTGACGCATTACGCGCATTTCACGTCGCCGATCCGCCGCTATCCGGACCTGCTGCTGCATCGCGCGCTCAAGCATGCGATCGCCAAGCGCGCCCTGCTGCGCAAGAAGCCGGCGTTCATCTACACGCAGGAACAGATGGAAGCGTTCGGCGCGCACTGCTCGATGACCGAGCGCCGCGCCGACGAGGCGACGCGCGAGGTGACGACCTGGCTCAAGTGCGAGTACATGAGCCACCGCGTCGGCGAGGAGTTCGACGGTTCGGTCGCCAGCGTCGCGCCGTTCGGCCTGTTCGTCGAGCTCGACGGACTCTATGTCGATGGTCTGGTTCACGTGTCGACGCTGAAGAACGACTACTACGAGTTCGACGACCGCACGCACCGCCTGCGCGGCAGCCGCAACGGTATCAGCTACGGACTCGGTGACCGCCTGCGCGTCAAGCTCGCGCGCGTCAATCTGGACGAACGCAAGATCGATCTGGAGCTGATTCGCCAGATCGCCGCCGCGCCGCGCGGCAGGCGTGGTGAACATTCAGATCCAATTCAGCGCTCCGCCACACAATCGCCGCCGAAGAAGGGCCGTTCCGGCCCCAGGAAACGCTCATGAATTATCCCCGGATTGCGCTCGTTGCTGTCCTGGTCGGCAGCGTTGCCGCCTGCGCGACCGACGACCCGAACCGCCGCGCCAAGACCGGCGCGGTGATCGGCGGCGTCGCCGGCGCCGTGATCGGCAACAACGTCAGCCACGCGACCGGTGCGCCGATCGTCGGCGCGGTGATCGGCGCGCTTGCCGGCGGTGCGGTCGGCAACTACATGGATCGCCAGCAGGCCGAGCTGAATCGCCAGCTCGCCGCAGAACAGCGCAACAACGCGCTGCAGATCACCAGGCTGTCGGACGGCTCGCTGAAAGTCGGCATCGCCAGCGACGTCAGCTTCGATCTGAACAGCGCTCAGCTGCGGCCGGAAGCGCTCGACACCTACGCGAAGATCGCCAACATCCTGAAGAGCTACGACCAGACGGTGATCCACGTCGTCGGTCATACGGACACGACGGGCAGCGACGAGTACAACCTGCGCCTGTCGGCGAGCCGTGCGAGTACGGTGGCGAGCTATCTGTCGAGCCTCGGCGTGCCGAGCCAGCGCATCCGGCAGGAAGGCCGCGGCGAGCGTGAGCCGCTCGTGCGCACGGCCGACAACGTCAACGAACCGCGCAACCGCCGCGTCGACATCGTCATCAAGCCGGTCGTCCAGGGCCAGGAGCAGCAGGCCTGGGCGCCGCCGCCGTATCTCGGCAGCTGAAGGCCGGGCTTCGTGTCACGGCGTCGCCAATCTGATGTGGCATGCTCGGTATACATTCACGCAGGGAGACTATTGATATGGGCATCATCGGAACGTTGATCATCGGTTTTGTCGTCGGCCTGCTGGCTCGCTGGGTCCATCCCGGCGACGACAAGATGGGCATCATCCTGACCACGGTGCTCGGGGTCGCGGGTTCTCTCGCCGCGACCTACGGGGGACAGGCCGTCGGCTTTTACAAGGCGGGTGAGGGTGCCGGCTTCTTTGGTGCGCTGGTCGGCGCCGTCGTGCTGCTGGTCGTTTTCGGCCTCATCCGCCGCGCGGTGAAGTCGCAGGCGCAGTAAACGCGCGACATCGCGCGACGGTACGGGCCCCGCATCGCTGGGGCCTTTCTTTTTCGTGGCCCGATGCGGAATCTGGGACAATGGGACCTTTCTGGCGGCGGACGGATCGGCGGTGGCGAAATCGACATTGATCGGCGGCTTTCACGCCGTGCTGGCGGCACTCGAGGACGCGCACGACAAGCCGTTCGAGATTCTGCTCGCCGAGACGCGCAACGACGACCGCGCGCGCCGCATGCAGGCCCTGGCGCGGCAGCACGAGGTGCGCCTCCGTGTCGTACCTCGCTCCGATCTGGACCTGAAGGCACCGGAACTGCGCCACCAGGGCGTGCTCGCCTATGTGCCTGAAAAAGCCTTCGATGCGGAGGACGCGCTCTACCAGCCGGCCGGGAACGACCGCTGGTTCCTCGCGCTCGACGGCGTGCAGGATCCGCATAATCTCGGCGCCTGCCTGCGCACGGCCGAGGCGGTCGGCGTGACGGCGGTGATCATCCCGAAGGATCGCAGCGCCAGCCTGACGGCCGCCGCACGGGCCGCCGCCGCCGGCAGCGCGGAGCGCATGCCGCTGGTGGCCGTGACGAATCTGTCGCGCACGCTGGAACGGCTCAAGGCGCTCGGCTACTGGACGACCGGTCTCGCCGGCGAGGCGGCCGACACCGTTTACGACGTCGACCTGACCGGTCCGGCGGTACTCGTGATGGGGGCCGAGGGCGAGGGCTTGCGTCGCCTGACGCGCGAGACCTGCG
The DNA here is from genome assembly GCA_047605265.1 of Solimonas sp. Lineage (GTDB taxonomy): Bacteria > Pseudomonadota > Gammaproteobacteria > Nevskiales > Nevskiaceae > Solimonas. Next base: position 65,376 of record JASGFY010000010.1, on the reverse strand, counting down.
ACCGTCTCGTGAAGATTCCGATGGCGGGCAAGACCGAAAGCCTCAACGTCTCCGTCGCGACCGCCGTGTGCCTCTACGAGGCCTTCCGCCAGCGCCGCCAGCCGCCGCGCAGGAAGAAGTAAGGCAGAAGCGTCAACACGCAGATTTCTCGGCACGTATTTGCTTTGCGCTTTGCGGAATCTGCGTAATCTGCGGTTTTAAGGGGCTTTTCTTGCATTGCCCTGGCGCTTCACCTACCATGCACGCCCTTCGCGTCATTCCGGCGTGAAGACCACTTGCTCCACCGCGTTGCCGCTGCTGCGGCTGCATGGGGAGCCGCTTCCGGAATAGGGAGCGTCCACAAGGAGTTGCGATGCGTCACTATGAAATTGTCGTCATGGTGCACCCGGACCAGAGCGAACAGGTCCCGGCCATGATCGAGCGTTACAAGAACATGATCCAGACCGGCGGCGGCAAGGTTCACCGCTTCGAGGACTGGGGCCGCCGCCAGCTCGCGTACCCGATCGCCAAGGCGCACAAGGCGCACTACGTGCTGCTGAACGTCGAGATCAACGACGCCACGCTCGCCGAGCTTGAGAACGCGTTCCGCTTCAACGACGCGGTCATCCGCAAGCTGGTGATCCGCACCGAGGCGGCCGTCAGCGAGCAGTCGCCGCTGTTCAAGGTGCCGGACGAAGAGAAGAAGCCGGGCGAGTTCCGTTCGCGCGACGTGGACGCCGAGGCGACCGAAGAAGCCAACGCCGAAGAAGGAGCGTAAGCCATGGCACAGCAATTCTATCGCCGCAAGAAGTCCTGCAAGTTCAGCTCGGAAAACGCGCCGAAGATCGATTACAAGGATCTGTCGCTGCTCAAGGGCTACATCGGCGAGAACGGCAAGATCGTTCCGGCCCGCATCACCGGCACGCGCACGCGCTATCAGCGCGAACTGGCGCTGGCGATCAAGCGCGCGCGCTTCCTCGCGCTGCTGCCGTATACCGACAAGCACCTGTAAGGGGAGCCGGCCATGCAAGTGATTCTGCTGGAAAAGATCAAGAAGCTCGGCGATCTCGGCGAGACCGTGAACGTCAAGCCCGGTTTCGGCCGCAACTACCTGCTGCCGCAGGGCAAGGCGTTGCCGGCGACCGAGGCGAACCGCAAGGTGTTCGAGGCGCGCAAGGCTGAGCTCGTCAGGAAGGCGCAGGACAGCGTCAACGCCGCCAAGATCCGCGCCGAGAAGCTCGCCGGCCAGACGCTGACGATCAAGGTCCTGGCTTCGGAAGAGGGCAAGCTCTACGGTTCCGTCGGCCCGGCCGAGGTCGTGCACGCCGCCGAAGCCGCCGGTCTCGATCTGCACAAGAACGAGATCGATCTGGTCAGCGGTCCGATCCGCGCGGTCGGCAGCTACGAGATCGCCGTGCGCCTGCATACGGAAGTCGAGACCGCGCTGACGGTGGTCGTCGAGGAAGACAGGCCGCAGGCGCGCTGAGCGTTTCCGGACACCGTGGTTGCGAGCGGCCCGCCCTGTGCGGGCCGCTTCGTTTCGGGCCGTTCGGCGGCGCGCAAACGCTGCATAATCCGCAGGTCGATGAGCTCTCCTCTCAAACTTCAGCAGCAGCCCAAGGCGCCGCCGTATTCGGTCGAGGCGGAGCAGTCCGTGCTGGGCGGCCTGATGCTCGAAAACCGCTACTGGGACGACATCTCCGACAAGCTCAACGCCGATGATTTCTATCGCGAGGATCACCAGCTGATCTTCCGCGCGATCGCCGAGCTGGCGTCGAACCGCAAGCCCTGCGACTTCGTCACGCTGGCCGAGCATCTGAAGGCGCACGGCAGGCTCAACGAGGCCGGCGGTCTGGCGTATCTCGGCACGCTCGCCAACGACACGCCGAGCGCGGCCAACGTCATGGCGTACGCGGAGATCGTCCGCGAGCGCGCCGTGCTGCGGGCGCTGGCGTCGGCCGGCGGCGAGATCGCCGAGCTTGGCTACCGTCCGGAGGGCCGCGAATACGCCGAACTGCTCGACCTGGCCGAGCAGAAGGTCTTCAAGCTGCGCACGAAGGCCGATCGCTCGAAGAGCGACTACTACGCGATGCCGGGCCTGATCGACGCGCTCGAGAAGAAGATCGACATGCTGCGCTCGAATCAGGGCCAGCTCGCCGGCCTGTCGACCGGCTTTTCCGATCTCGACCGCAGTACCACGGGCTTCCACCCAGGCGATCTGGTAATCGTCGCCGGGCGTCCGTCGATGGGCAAGACGACGTTCGCGCTGAACATCGCCGAGCACGTCGTGCTCTACGAGAAAAAGCCGGCTCTGGTGTTCAGCATGGAAATGCCGGCCGAGCAGCTGGCGATGCGCATGCTGTCGTCGTTCGCGCGCATCCCGATGGGTAAGTTGCGCAGCGGCGAACTGGACGATCGCGACATGGATCGCCTCGTCTCGCAGAGCGGTTTCCTGCGCGAGGCGCCGCTGTACATCGACGAGACCGGCGCGATGTCGCCGCTCGACGTGCGCGCCCGCGCGCGTCGCGTAAAAGCGCGCCACGGGCTCGGTCTGATCGTCGTCGACTACATCCAGCTGATGCAGGTGCCGGGCACCAAGGACAACCGCACCGGCGAAATCGCCGAGATCTCGCGCAGCCTGAAGGCGCTCGGCAAGGAGCTCGAGGTGCCGGTCGTGGCGCTGTCGCAGCTGAACCGCGGCGTCGAGCAGCGCGACAACAAGCGCCCGCGCATGGCCGACCTGCGCGAATCGGGCGGTATCGAGCAGGACGCCGATCTGTGCCTGTTCATCTACCGCGACGAGGTCTACAACAAGGACTCGCCGGACAAGGGCACGGCCGAGATCATCATCGCCAAGCAGCGCAACGGTCCGCTCGGCATGGTGAAGACGGCGTTTTTCGGCGAGTTCACGCGCTTCGAGAACTTGGCCTCGTATGGCGCGGCCGGCTACGGCTTCGATCCCGGCGAATGATTCCGCGCGTCACGGCGACGGTCGACCTTTCGGCGATCCAGCACAATCTGCGCGTCGCGCGTGCGCTGGCGCCGCGCTCGCGCGTGATGGCGCCGGTCAAGGCCGATGCCTACGGCCATGGCGCCGTGCCGGTGTCGCGCGCGCTGGAAGCCGCCGGCGTCGATGCGCTCGCCGTCGCCTGTCTCGAAGAGGCGATGGAACTGCGTCAGGCGCACATCATCGCGCCGATCGCCTTGCTCGAAGGCGTGATCTCGCACGAGGAGGCGGCGCTGGCGGTTTACGAACGCCTGCAGGTCGTCGTCCACGATCACTGGCAGATCGCTCTGCTCGAAGCGCTGCCGGACAGCGCGCAGTTGTCGCTGTGGTTCAAGCTCGATAGCGGCATGCATCGCCTCGGCTTCCCGCTCGGCGACGTGCCGCGGCTGGTTGCGGTATTGCGCCGTCACCCGAACTGGAAGCTCGAAGGCTGGATCACGCATCTGGCCTGCGCCGACGAGCCGGACAGCGAATTCACGCCGCAGCAGATCGCGCGTTTCGACGCGGCGCTGACCGGGGTGCCGGGGCCGCGCTCGATCGCCAACTCGGCGGGATTGATCGCCTGGCCGCAGGCGCGCGTCGATTGGGTGCGGCCGGGCCTGGCGCTATACGGCTGTTCGCCGATGCCGAACCTCAGCGCCGCGACGCTGGGTCTGCGGCCGGCCATGACGCTGGAAAGCCGCCTGATCGCCGTGCGCGAATACGCGGCCGGCGAGAGCGTCGGCTACGGACGCCGCTATGTCTGCCCGGAACGCATGCCGGTCGGCGTCGTCGCCGTCGGTTACGCGGACGGCCTGCATCGCGCCTTCGCCAACGGCACGCCGATGATCGTCAACGGCGTGCGTGTGCCGCTGGCCGGCCGCGTATCGATGGACATGATTACCGTCGATCTGCGCGCCGTACCGTCGGCGCAGGTCGGCGACGCCGTGCAACTCTGGGGCAGTGGCCTGCCGGCCGAGGAAGTCGCCGGTCATGCCGGCACGCTGGCCTACGAACTTTTCTGCGGCCTTACGCAGCGCGTGCATTTCCGCCACGTCGAACCGGACGCGGCCGGCGCTGAAGCGCGATCAGCGCAGCGCGGTCGATAGCCGGCGCAGCGCATCGGCAAGATTGTTGGCGCCGGTGCTTTGCAGCTCTTCGCGTGTGTAAGCCTGACCGGGGACCGGCATGCAGGCGTCGTCCGCGCGCTTGACGCGGCTGCCGGTGTCATGCGGGCAGTTGTGCGGTTCCGTGGCAGTCGCGGTGGCTTGCGCCTTGGCCACGGTCGCGGCCTCGTCGGCGAGGGCGACGGCAGAGATGCCGGCGCACAGGGCCAGCGCGAATATCGAAAGGCAGGTATTCATGAGGGTTGCTCGCAAGACAGGCGCCGCACGGCGCCTGTCCGGAAGACCGTCAGCCGGCCACGAAGTTCATCTGCGTGCCGAGCAGTTCGATGACGTCGCCGGGATTCAGGCGACGTGCCTGCCCGGCGATCGCCTCGCCGTTGACGAAACCCCGCCGGCCGCCGGTGTCGTCGCCGACGTGGACGATGTAATACCCGCTGGCACGCCGCGTGATCGCGGCGACTTCCTGTTTCTGACCATTGCTGTCGGTGACGATGAGCTTGCCCATGTGCCTTCGAACCTTGAACCCGCGGAGCCCGGACTCAGAACCACTCCGTCAAGCGTTCGTACCAGCGCCGGCCATGCGCGAACGAGGCGTCGGCGCGCGCCAGGATGACCGAGACATTGTCCTTGCCCCCGGCGTCGTTGGCGAGCTCGACGAGGCGCCGCGCCGCCGTCTCGAGGTCGTCAGTGTAGCGTTCCAGCGTCAGGCGGATCGTCTCGTCGCTGATCATGTCGGAGAGTCCGTCCGAGCACAGTAGGAGGACGTCGCCGACTTCGACCGTATCCTCGATCAAGTCGACCTGCACCTCGTTGCCGACGCCGAGCGCACGCGTGACGATGTTCTTGCGCGCGCGGCGGACGACATCCTCGCCCGAAGGGTGTCCGCGGGCGATCAGCTCTGCGAGCAGCGAGTGATCGCGCGTTAGCTGCGCGAGCGCGCCATCGCGCAGCCGGTACAGTCGCGAGTCGCCGACGCTGGCGATCGACAGGCGGTCGTCGCGCAGCAGGGCGGCGACGATCGTCGTGCCCATGCCGGCGCATTGCGGCTGTGTCTGCGAGACCTGACGGATCGTCGCGTGCGCCATCTCGAGTGCCGTCCTGAGCATCGTCGATTCGGCGCTGCAATGCTGGCTGGCGCCGATGTCTCCGCGCCGCAGCGCCGGCCAGTGGCGCGCGCAGACGTCGAGAACCGTGGTCGTCGCCAGGGCGCTGGCAATCTCGCCGGCGTTATGTCCGCCCATGCCGTCGGCGAGGACCAGCAGGCCGAGCTCGGCGTCTTCGGCGACCGCGTCCTCGTTGTGGCCGCGCACACGGCCAGGATCGCTGAGCAGCGCGGTCGCAACCTTGCCGGCGAGTGCCATGCGCGGCGGCTCAGCCGTTCAGGACGGTGAACGCCGCGAACCGGTCCTTCGCCCGCCTTATCTGCTCCACGGCTCCGCTCCCGGCCCGGTGTGCTGCAGCTGCACGAGCGACGATACTAGCGGTTCCGCCGACTGTCGTCCGCAACCCGCTCGCATCCGCATGGCCAAAGCCAAAACCCAATACGTCTGTCAGAACTGTGGTGGCGCCAGTCCGAAATGGACGGGGCAATGCCCGGATTGCGGTGCCTGGAACACCCTGACCGAGACGACGGCCGTCCCCGCGCCGCGTGCGCGCACCGGCGGCATGGCCGGCGCCGCCGGCGGCCGCGTGCAGAAGCTCGATGAAGTGCAATTGCAGGAAGAGCCGCGCGCGCGCACCGGCCTCGCCGAGATGGACCGCGTGCTCGGCGGCGGCATCGTGCCCGGCGCGGTGATCCTGATCGGCGGCGATCCGGGCATCGGCAAGTCGACGCTGCTGCTGCAGATGCTGTCCGAAGTGCAGGGCCGCCTGCCGACGCCCCTCACAACCTTGTACGTCACCGGCGAGGAATCGCTGACGCAGGTCCATTTGCGCGCCAAGCGGCTCGGCCTGGCGCGGCTCGATCTGCCGGTGCTCGCCGAAACCGGCGTCGAGCCGATCGTTGCCCAGTTGCAGGCGCTCCAGCCGGCGCTGGTCGTCATCGATTCGATCCAGACGCTGTACACGGAAGCGCTCGATTCGGCGCCGGGCTCGGTGTCGCAGCTGCGCGAATGCGCGGCGCAGCTCGTGCGCCACGCGAAATCGTCGCAGACCGCCGTGGTGCTGGTCGGCCACGTCACCAAGGAGGGCGCGATCGCCGGTCCGCGCGTGCTCGAGCACATGGTCGACACCGTGCTGTATTTCGAGCACGACCCCGGCTCGCGCTTCCGCATCATCCGCGCGGTGAAGAACCGTTTCGGCGCCGTCAACGAGCTCGGCGTGTTCGCGATGACCGACGGCGGGCTCCGCGAGGTCAGCAATCCGTCGGCGCTGTTCCTGTCGCGGCACGGCGGTCCGGTGCCCGGCAGCGTCGTCACTGTCACGCGCCAGGGCACGCGGCCGATGCTGGTCGAGGTGCAGGCGCTGGTCGATCAGTCGACGATCGGCAATCCGCGCCGCGTCGCCCTGGGACTCGAGGGCAACCGCCTCAACATGCTGCTCGCCGTGCTGCATCGCCACGGCGGCATCTCGCTCGGCGATCAGGACGTGTTCGCCAACGTCGTCGGCGGCATGCGCATCCAGGAGACGGCGGCCGATCTGCCGCTGCTCGTCGCGGCGCTGTCGAGCTTCCGCAACCGGCCGGTGCCGAACGACTGGATCGTGTTCGGCGAGATCGGCCTGGCCGGCGAAGTGCGGCCGGTGGCCGGCGGCGAGGAGCGCTTGATCGAAGCCGCGAAGCAGGGTTTCCGCCGCGCCATCGTGCCGGACGCGAACAAGCCGCGGCGCGGCGCCAAGCTCGACATCGACGTCGTCGCGATTTCCCGGCTCGACGAGGCGCTGCGCCAGCTCTGACTCCGACGCGTGTTCAGGCGGCGGCACGGACACGCGCGGGCGCGCTGCCCCATGCCTGGGGCGGCCAGATGCGCGTCGCCTTGATGACGTTGGCGCGCGCCTCGGTGATCTCGACGCGGTAGCCGTCGATGTCGAGCCGCGCGCCGGCCTGCGGCAGCGCCTCGAGCTGTTCGAGCACGAGGCCGTTGATGGTCTTCGGGCCGTCGGTCGGCAGGCGCCAGTTGAGCGTGCGGTTGAGGCTGCGCACGGTGACCGAGCCGGAGACGCGGTACGAGCCGTCCGGATCGGCATAGACGTTCTTCAGGCGCGTTGCCGGGTCCGAGGTGAACTCGCCGACGACTTCCTCGAGGATGTCTTCGAGCGTGATCAGGCCCTGGATGTCGCCGTATTCGTCGACGACGAAGCCGACGCGGCGCTTCTGGTTCTGGAAGTTCAGCAGCTGCTGGTTCAGCGGCGTGCCTTCCGGCACGAAGTAGGGCTCGGATGCCAGCGTCAGCAGGCTGTCGACGTCGAGCTTGCCTTCGGCGGCGAGGCGCACGGCGCGGCGCAGGTGAACGACGCCCTTTAGGTGATCGATGGAGCCGTCGAACACCGGCAGGCGCGTGTGCGGGCTGCCGATGACGGCGTCGCGGATCCGCTCGAGGCTGTCGCCGACGTCGATGCCGACGATCTCGTTGCGCGGCACCATGATGTCCTCGACGGTGGCTTTCTCGAGATCGATGATCGACAGCAGCATCTTCTGATGGCGCTGCGGAATCATCGCACCGGCTTCGAGCACGACGGTGCGCAGCTCTTCCGAGCTGAGACTGTGCTGCGCGGCTTCCTCGGACGTCACGCCGAACAGCCGCAGCAGCGCGCTGCTGAGCCGGTTGACGGTCCACACGAACGGAAACAGCGGCAGGCGCAGGAACCAGTAGACGTAGGCCGCCGGCAGCGCGGCGCGCTCCGGATGCAGGGCGGCGAGCATCTTCGGCGTGACCTCCGAGACGATCAGCATCAGCAGCGTGACGAGGCCGATCGACGCCAGCATCAGCCAGTCGCTCGAGAACAAGCGCGCGGTGATGATGGCGACGATCGCCGCGGCGAGATTGTTGACGAAGGCGTTGCCGAGCAGGATCGTGCCGATCAGGCGGTCCGGCCGGCGCAGCAGGCGCTTGGCGTATCTGGCGCCGCGCTCGCCTTTCTGGGCGCGCGTCTTCAGGCGGTAGCGGTTCAGCGTCATCAGCCCCGTTTCGGAGCCGGAGAAGAACGCCGACAGGATCAGCAGGGCAACGAGAAGCCCGAGCAGGGCGGCTAGCGGTATGTCGTCCAAGAGCGCGGTCGTAAGGCCGGGTGCGGAAGCTTTGTTAGCGAATGGCGCCTGCCGTTGTCAACGGCGCTCCTTGAAGAAGAAAGTTCAAGTCCAATGTTTTCCCAGGATTTCTTCAAGGATCAGCTTGCTGCCGAAATACGCCAGGATCAGCGTCGCGTAGCCGGCGAGCGCCCAGCGGATCGCGGTCCGGCCGCGCCAGCCGTGGCGCACGCGCCCCCACAGCAGGGTACCGAAGATCAACCATGCCGTGATCGACAGGATGGTCTTGTGCGCGAGGTGCTGGGCCAGCCAGTCGTGAATGAACCACAGTCCGGACAGCAGCGTCAGCGACAGCAGCGCGAAGCCGATCGCGATCAGCTGGAACAGCAGGCGTTCCATGGTCTGCACGGGCGGCAGCGCGCGCGCGAGCTGCGTCAGCTGGCCGCGATGCAGCAGGCGGTCCTGGGCGGCGAGCAGCATCGATTGCACGGCGGCGAGCGTCAGCAGGCCCGCCGAGAACAGCGACAGCACGATGTGGATGCGCGCCTTGATGTCACCGATCGGGATGTCGTTGGCCGGCGACGGCCACAGCGCGCAGGCCAGCGCGGCCGCCGCCGTCAGGGGATAGACCGCGGTGCCGAGCACGCGCAGCGGTTCGCGGAAGCACAGCGCCCAGAGCAGCAAGGACGACTGCCAGGCGAACAGCGACAGCGCTTCGTTGAAGCCGATCGTGATCGACGCGCCCTGGAAAACGTAGGCGCTGAGCGCGATGCCGTGCGCGAGCAGCGCCAGCGGCGGCAGCCAGCGCTCGTAGACGGGGTGGGGCCGGCGCCAGATCAGCAGCGCCGAAGCGACGTAGAGCACGCAAGCGAAAAGCGTGAGGATCATTCGTCGAGCATAACATCGCCATGCGGCGCGCCAGGAGCCTGGTCGGTAGAAGCCGGGCAGGCGCAGCCGCTTGCGTTTCTGCCGCCCAGGCTCCTAGCATCGGCCGGTCGTATCTTCCGGACGGTTATGCGCATCAAGGTGCTCGGTTGCAGCGGCGGGGTGGGACGGGGACTGCGGACGACCAGCCTTTTGCTCGACGAGGAAATCCTCATCGACGCCGGCACCGGTGTCGGCGACCTGACACTCGCGCAGCAGCAAAAGATCCGTCACGTCTTCCTGACGCACTGTCATCTCGATCACGTCTGCGGGCTGGCCTTCATGGCCGACAACCTGTTCGACCTGATCGAGCAGCCCATCGTGGTCCACGCCAGCCGCGACACGCTGCAGGCGCTGCGCGAGCACATCTTCAACTGGACGATCTGGCCGGATTTCTCGACGCTGCCGGACCAGGCGAACCCCTTGCTGCGCTGGGACGAAATGGCGATGGAAGCGCGCTACGGGCTTGGCGACGACCGCGCGATCACGCCGTTCCGCGTGCTGCACACGGTGCCGGCCAACGGCTACGTCATCGAGGGGCGCAGCGGCACCTTCGCCTTTTCCGGCGACACTTACGCCGACGATGCGCTGTGGAATTTCCTCAACGGCCTGCCGCGGCTCGACAAGCTGATGATCGAGATCGCCTTCCCGGATCGGGAGGCGGCGCTCAGCCATGCCTCCAAGCATTTCACGCCCGAGCTGCTGGGCAACGAGCTGCGCAAGCTCGTGCACAAGCCCCGGCTGTATCTGACGCACCACAAGCCCGGCGCGGAAGCGCAGATCGAGAAGGAATGCCGGCGTGCGCTGCGCGGCTGGGAATACGTGCACCTCGAGCGCGGCGACACCATCACGCTCGGCTGAGCACTCCCGCTACAATGGCGGCCATCCGCAGCGGTGCCCACTCTCCATGTTCGACAATCTGACGACGCGCCTGTCGCGCGTACTCGACTCCATCCGCGGCCAGGGCCGCCTGACCGAAGAGCAGATCAACGCCGCCGGCCGCGAGCTGCGCATGGCGCTGCTCGAGGCCGACGTCGCGCTGCCGGTCGTCAAGGACTTCATCGACAAGGTCAAGACGCGCGCGCTCGGCGTCGAGATCACGCAGTCGCTGACGCCGGGCCAGGAGTTCCTGCGCGTCGTGCAGCAGGAGCTGACGGTGACGCTCGGCGGCGTCACCGAGCCGCTGAACCTGCGCGCGCAGCCGCCGGCGATCATTCTGATGGCCGGCCTGCAGGGTTCGGGCAAGACCACCAGCACCGGCAAGCTGGCGCTGTGGCTGAAGGAACAGAAGAAGAAAGTCGTCGTCGTCTCGTGCGACGTCTACCGGCCGGCCGCCATCGAGCAGCTGCGCATCGTCGCCGGCAACGTCGGCGTCGAGTTTTTCCCGTCGCAGGTGGCCGACAATCCGGTCGACATCGCGCAGGCCGCGCTCGCCGAGGCGCGCCGGCAGTACGCCGACGTGCTGATCGTCGACACCGCCGGCCGCACGACGGTCGACGAGGACATGATGAAGGAGATCGCGGCGCTGCACGCCGCGCTAGCTCCGGTGGAGACTTTATTCGTCGTCGACAGCATGACCGGCCAGGACGCCGCCAAGACGGCGCGCGCCTTTGCCGACGTGCTGCCGCTGACCGGCGTGATCCTCACCAAGGTCGACGGCGACTCGCGCGGCGGCGCGGCGCTGTCGGTGCGCACCGTCACCGGCAAGCCGATCAAGTTCCTCGGCGTCGGCGAAAAGTCCGACCGCCTCGAGGTCTTCCATCCGGACCGCATCGCCACGCGCATCCTCGGCCAGGGCGACGTGCTGTCGCTGATCGAGGAGACCGCGCGCAAGGTCGATCACGAGAAGGCGCAGAAGTTCGCCGAGAAGCTGAAGAAGACCAAGAGCTTCGATCTAGAGGACTTCCGCGAGCAGATGCTGCAGATGCAGAACCTGGGCAGCATGCAGTCGCTGCTCGAGAAGCTGCCGGGCGGTGCGCAGATCCAGGCGCAGCTGAAGAACGTCGACGCCGAGAAGCAGGTGCGCAAGACGGTGGCGATCATCAACTCGATGACGCGCCAGGAGCGCCGCTTTCCGGACCTGATCAAGGCCAGCCGCAAGCGCCGCATCGCGGCGGGTGCCGGCGTCGAGGTCCAGCACGTCAACCAGCTGCTGCGCCAGTTCGAGACGACGCGCGACATGATGAAGAAGGTCGCCAGCGGCGGCATGGCAAAGATGATGCGCGGTCTCGCCGGGCGCCTGCCGCCGGGCATGATCCCGCGCCGCTGACGCCGGGTCCGTGCGCCGTCCGCTCGCTGCCTGGCTGTGCGCGCTGGCGCTCGCCGCCAGTGCGCCGGCGCAGGCGGTCAGGATCGGCCAGCAGACGCCGGAAGCGGCCGGCGTCGTGCTGCAGGGGCCGGAGGGCGTCAAGCTCAGCCGGCTCCGTGGCAAGGTTGTCGTCGTCGACTTCTGGGCATCGTGGTGCGGGCCTTGCGTCGAATCGATGCCGCAGATCGGCGCGATCCACGAACGACTGCAGAAGCAAGGCTACGGCGAGCGCTTCGCGGTGCTGTCGGTCAGCGTCGATCAGGAAGTCGACAAGGCGCGGCGTTTTCTGCAGGAGCATCCCGTGCCGTACTCCGTCATCGTCGATCCGGTCGGCATCGCCACCCGCAATTTCGATCTCTGGCGCCTGCCGGCGACCTTCATCGTCAAGCCGGACGGCGAGATCGACCAGATCTATTATGGTTTCGGCGACACCTTCGCCGCCGACATCGAAAGCCGCGTGCTCGGGCTGCTGCGCGGCGAGAGCCGCGAGTCCGCCGCTCCCCGTTGACTCGACACTGTCTCCGCGAAAGAGCGGTTTTCCCGGCGCGACTTCGTTATATATTTATTTATATAACGACCGGCTCAATGTCGCGCCGGTTTTCGGGGACTCCGCGAGATCGAATCCTTCCGCCCATCGGCGGCGGCGTCGCGCGCGGAAGATCGCGGTACGACTCATTCGTCGGGAGCAGGGAGACATGAGGCAAGGTTTGTGGCTCGTTCGTTTGTGGTTGGGGGCCTGTTGCGCCGTCGGCGCCTCGCTGGCGTCGGCGCAGGAAGCGACGCCGGAGGTGCCGGACGTCGCGCCGTTCGCGCTTGGCGAGGTACGGGTGACGGCGCCGGGCGCCGACACGCCGCAAGCCGGCGACAGCACGCTCGACCAGGAAGACATCGCGCGCTTCGATCGCCAGACCGTGAGCCGGGCGGTCAGCCTGGTGCCTGGCGTCGCCACTGGCAGCGTCGGGGCGCGCAACGAGCAGGCCCTGTTCGTGCGCGGCTTCGATCTGCGCCAGGTGCCGGTCTTCGTCGACGGCATTCCAGTCTACGTCTCGTACGACGGCTACGCCGACATGGGGCGCTTCACGACCTTCGATCTGGCGCAGATCCAGATCGCCAAGGGCTTCAGCTCGGTGCTGTTCGGCCCGAACACGATCGGCGGTGCGATCAACCTGATCAGCCGCCGTCCGGCGGCCCGCTTCGAAGGCGATGCCGGCGCCGGGGTCGACTACGATCGCGACATGGCCGACGACGGCTACCGCGCGAGCTTCAACCTCGGCAGCAACCAGGGGACGTGGTACGCGCAGCTGAGCGGCTCGTATCTGGATCGCCGCCACGACACGCTGTCCGACGACTTCACGCCGACCACGGGCGAGGACGGCGGGGTCCGCAACAACTCGTACAGCACCGACAAGAAGCTGAACCTCAAGCTGGCCTGGACGCCGAACGCGACCGACGAGTACTCGTTGAACTACATCGTGCAGCGCGGCGAGAAAGGCAATCCGCCGTATGCCGGCGACGGCTCGGTCAGCGTGCGCTACTGGCAGTGGCCGCACTGGGACAAGGACAGCCTCTACTACATCTCGAAGACGGCCTTCGGCGATGCGTACGTCAAGGTGCGCGCGTACTACGACACCTTCCGCAATTCGCTGTTCAGCTACGACGACGCGAGCTATTCGACGATGACCAAGGGCTATGCATTCAAGAGCTGGTACGACGACTACACCTACGGCGGCAGCGTCGAGGCGGGCACCGAGCTGGCCGCGCGCAACACGCTCAAGGCCTCGGCGCACTACAAGGCCGACTTCCACCGCGAGCACGACGACGGGGACCCGATCCAGCACTTCGAGGACCGCACGTATTCGCTCGGCGTCGAGGACACGCAGCGTTTCGGCGGGCGCCTCGATCTCGTCGCCGGCGCGAGCTACGACTGGCGCGACGGCGCGCGCGCCGAGGATTACGACAGCGACACCGGCCTGAGCGACTTCGCGCGCGGCGACGCATCGTCGTTCAATCCGCAGATCGGGCTTTTCTACAAAACCTCCGACACCGGCAACGCGTACTTCACGGTCGCCCGCAAGAGCCGCTTCCCGACGATCAAGAACCGCTATTCGTACAGCTTCGGCACCTCGGTGCCGAACCCCGATCTGAAGGCCGAATACGCGGTGAATTACCAGCTCGGCGTTTCGCAGGCCTGGCACGGCGTCCAGGTGGACGCGGCGGTGTACTACAGCGACATCACCGACATGATCCAGGCGGTCAGCGTCGACGCCGCGCTGTGCAGCGACAGCGCGACGAGCTGCACGCAGAACCAGAATGTCGGCAAGGTCTGGAGCAAGGGCGCGGAGCTGGGCCTGCACGGCCGGCTGCTCGCCAGCCTGGAGCTGGGCGGCAACTACACCTGGCTCGACCGCACGAACGAGAGTCGCGATCCGACGGTGCGGGCGATCCAGCTCACCGACGTGCCGAAGCACAAGCTGTTCGTCTACGGACAGTGGGACATCGCGGCGGCGCTGCGCTTCATCGCGAGCACCGAGTACGACGCCCGGCGCCTGTCGGCCAGCGACGGCTCGCGTGTCGCCAGCGGTTTCGCCGTCACCGACTTCAAGCTGGTGTACGACGTCGGCGGTGGCCTCAGCGTCGAGGCGGGCGCCCGCAATGTTTTCGACCGCAACTACGCCTACACCGAGGGCTTCTACGAGGAAGGGCGCAACTACTTCAGCAACGTGAACTATCGCTTCGGAGCCGGCGCGTGAACCTATTCCGATCCTTGACCGCCGCCCTGCTGGCGGCATCGCTCGGCGCGCCGTCGATGGCGAGGGCGGCCGCGGCCTGCGAGGGCTTCAAATGGGACGTGCGCGACGTGCGCGCGCTCTTCGCTGGCGCGGCGACACCCGTGCAGGCGGGCGCCTCGGCGGTGCCGGCGCCGGCCATCGAGGCCGGCCGTCTCTACCAACTCGAACTGCATCCGCAGGAATCGGTGACGTTCGCGCAGCCGCCGGCCAAGAAGACCCTGGCGGACGGTGCCTCGGCCGGGCTGGTCCGTCTGCGGATGGCCAGGGCCGGCGATTACCGCGTGGCCGTCGACGTGCCGTTCTGGCTCGACGTCGTCGCCGGCGCGCAGGTCTTGCCGTCGCTCGACTTCAACGGCGATCCCGCCTGCGAGGCGCCGCGCAAGATCGTCGTCTATGCCTTGCCGGCGGACCGGGACCTGATCCTGCAGTTCAGCGGCCATGTCGGACAGCGGGTTCGCGTGTCGGTGACCGCGGCGCCGTGAGCCGCGCATGGCGGTTGGGTCTGTGGCCGCTGCTGACGTTCGCCGTGGCGGCGGCCCGCCCCGATGCAGGCTTCGGCCGTGCCACCTTCCGCGACCTGCGCGAGCCGCAGGCGTACGCCGCACTGATGGACGCCGACGCGACGGCGTTCGAGATGGGCCAGCGCGTGCTCAATACGCAATGGGTGCCGGCGGGCACGCCGCGTGCCGGGCGCATCGACGGCCTCGGGCCGCTGTTCAATGTCGGCAGCTGCGACGGCTGTCACAACGACGGCGCGCGCGGTCGCGGGATCGACGGCGACGGCCCCGCGCCGTCCAGCCTGGTGCTGCAACTGGCCGTGCCGGGTGGCGGCGGCGATTCGGTTTACGGACACATGCTCAACGCCGCGTCGATCGCTGGACTGGCGCCGGAAGCGAAGGTGCGGGTCGAGTACGCGACGCGCAGCGGCCGCTACGCTGATGGAAAAGCCTGGGTTCTGCGCGAACCGCGCTACCGCATCGACGACCTGAGTGACGGTCCGTTGTCCATAGCGACGGTTGTGCAGCCGCGCCTGCCGCCGGCGCTCTATGGCACCGGACTGCTCGAACGGATAGACGATGTCCAGCGCCGTCACTGGCGCGACGATCCGCGCGCCCGGCGCGATGGGATCCGCGGCACGCTGGCGGGCCGTTTCGGCTGGCAGGGCGGATCGGTGTCGATCGCCGGGCAGACCGCCAAAGCCTTCGCGCGCGAAATGGGGCTGACGACGAGACTGATGCCGGTCGACGATTGCACGCCGTCGCAAGTCCGTTGCCGCCTGCCCGACGGCGGAAGTCCCGAGGTGTCCGACGAACTGTTCGGCGCGGTGCTGCGCTTCCAGCAACTGCTCGCGGTGCCAAAAGCAGTCCCAAAGGCGATTCGCGAGCCGGACGAAGTGCGGGGCGCGTATCTGTTCGCCGCCGCCGGCTGCGCCCTTTGTCATCGCCCGGCGGCGAACGTTCGTTTCGACGACGGCGCGACGGCGACGATCAGGCCGTACAGCGATCTGCTGCTGCATGATCTCGGGCCGGGGCTAGCCGACCGCGACGTGGCCGGACGCGTGGTCGCGAGCCGCTGGCGGACGGCCCCGCTATGGGGTGCCGGCTTGCAGCCGCGCGTCGGCAAGCCGGCTTATCTTCATGACGGAAGGGCCGTTTCCCTCGAAGAGGCGGTGCTCTGGCACGACGGCGAGGCCGCGGCCGCGCGTGTGCGCTTCCTGCGTTTTTCCGCTGCGTGCAGAGCCGATCTGCTGCGCTGGCTGGCGACGCGTTGAAGCGTCTGCCGGCAAGCCCGCGGAAGCGCTGGATTTCTGTGGGGAAAACGCTAAAATACGCGCCCTTTCAGCGGCCTTAGCGGCCTGCTAGGTCGTCAGAAAACAGGAATTTGCAAGCATGGTCACGATTCGTCTCGCCCGCGCCGGCGCCAAGAAGCGCCCGTTCTACCACGTGGTTGCCACCGAAAAGAGCAGCGCCCGCGACGGCCGCTTCATCGAGCGCCTCGGCTACTACAACCCGAACGCCAAGGGCCAGGAGCAGAAGCTCGTCCTCGACGTCGCCCGCGTCGAGCACTGGACGAAGAACGGCGCGCAGCTGTCGGATCGCGTGGCGTTTCTCGTGAAGTCGGCGCCGACGGCCGCCGCCTAGACGACTTCCATGAATGCGCGCCGGGTGACGCTGGGCCGCGTCTCCGGCGTGCATGGCGTCAAGGGCTGGATCAAGGTGTACTCGTACACCCGTCCGGCCCAAAACATTCTGAGGTACCGGCGCTGGTGGCTGAGCCACGGCGACGGGTTCGAGGCAACGCTGCTGGCCGGCCAGGCGCAGGGCAACGGCCTCGTCGCGCAGATCGGCGATGCCGCGGGCACGGCCATCGAAGACCGCGATGTCGCCGCCGGACTGATCGGCGCCGAGATTCAGGTCGAGCGCGGCGAGATGCCGAAGCTGCCGGACGGCCAGTTCTACTGGGCCGATCTGCTGGGCCTGAAGGTGGAGAACACCGAAGGCGTGGCGCTGGGCACGGTGACGGATGTCACCAGCAACGGGGCGCAGGATGTGCTGGTCATCACCGCCGGTGAAGGCGAGGGTGAAGAAAGGGAGCGGCTGATCCCGTTCGTCAGTCCGCAGATCGTCCGCGAGGTCGATCTGCAAGCCGGCCGCCTCGTCTGCGAGTGGCAGCCGGACTGGTAATGGCGGGTTCGGTGATGAGGGTCGAGGTCATCACGCTGTTCCCCGAGCTGGTGGAACAAGTGACGCGGTACGGTATGCCGCGGATCGCGGTCGAGCAGGGCCGGCTCGCGCTGTCGACGCGCAATCCGCGCGACTACAGCGCGAACAAGTGGCGCCGCGTCGATGCGCGGCCCTACGGCGGCGGGCCCGGCATGGTGATGGAAGCCGAGCCGCTCGCGGCGGCGGTGGCCGACGCGAAGAAGGCGATCGGGGCGGCGGATGGGGCCACGAGAGTGCCCCCGATGGTGCCGAAGGTGATTTACCTGTCGCCGCAGGGCAGCCGCTTCGACCAGCGATGGGCGGAACGCCTGAGCGCGGAGCAGGGTCTGATCCTGCTGTGCGGGCGGTACGAAGGCCTCGACGAGCGCGTGCTCGCGGCCGAAGTGGATTTCGAGTTGTCGCTGGGTGACTTCGTGTTGTCCGGCGGCGAGCTGGCGGCGATGGCGGTGATTGATGCCATCGCGCGTCTCTTGCCCGGCGTGCTGGGCGATGAGCAGTCGGCGGTGAACGATTCGTTCTCCGCGGGGCTTCTGGACCATCCGCATTACACGCGGCCGGAAGTCTGGCGTGATGCGGGAGTGCCGGACGTGCTGATGTCCGGCGATCATGCGAAAATCGCGCGCTGGCGTCGCCAGCAGGCACTGGGCCAGACTTGGTTGAAGCGGCCCGAACTGCTGGACGGGTTGGAGCTGGACGAGGATTCAAGGGCGCTGCTGCGGGACTTCATCGCGCAGCGGCGATAGGCACAACAGAGGTAAGCAGACATGCGTACGAACAAGATCATTGCCGCGATTGAAGCGGAACAGATGAACAAGCAGGTTCCGACTTTCAACCCGGGCGACACGGTCGAGGTCAAGGTCAAGGTCAAGGAAGGCGACCGCGAGCGCCTGCAGTCCTTCGAAGGCGTGGTCATCGCCAAGCGCAACCGCGGCCTGAATTCGGCGTTCACGGTTCGCAAGGCTTCGCACGGCGAAGGCGTCGAGCGCGTGTTCCAGACGTACAGCCCGCAGGTCGCCGAGATCAGCGTGAAGCGCCGCGGCGAAGTCCGTCGCGCCAAGCTGTACTACCTGCGCAATCTCTCGGGTCGCGCGGCGCGCATCACCGAGAAGCTCGGCTAAGAACGCCGCGCCGGCTTTTGCCGGCGGCTGCGATATGGCTTGCAAAGCACGGCGGACCTTCGAGGTCCGCCGTGCTTTTTGCTGTCCGCCGGTTTTGCGAAAGCGGCTCCTGCCCGGCCTTCGCTTCAGAAATGAGCGATGACTTTCAGGACCGCGGTGCGGCCTTCGCCGGGCATTGCCGCGCCTTCGGTTTCCGTGCTGCGCTGGGGAATGTAGTAGCGCTCGTCGAGGATGTTGTTGACGTTCAGCGCGATGCGGAATGCGCCCTTGTCGTAGTGCACCGAGCCGCGCATCAGGTAGTAGTGCGGGAACAC
Organism: Solimonas sp.; assembly: GCA_047605265.1. Classification (GTDB taxonomy): domain Bacteria; phylum Pseudomonadota; class Gammaproteobacteria; order Nevskiales; family Nevskiaceae; genus Solimonas. Next base: position 46,925 of record JASGFY010000010.1, on the reverse strand, counting down.
CACGGCGCCGGGCAACTGGCCGCTGGTGTGATCGACGTAGTTGCCGCCGAGCGTCGCGCCCAGGCCGTTGCCGACTTCGTAATTGGCGAACAGGCCGTAGACGTACTCCGGCTGCGTGCGGTCGACGTAGCCGTTCTCCAATCCGGTGAAGCTGCTGGTCGATGCTTCATAGATGTAACCCCAGCCGTCGGTATTGGTGAGCCCCAATTCTTCCGGCGTCACCACCAGATACGACGAGCCGGCGATCTTCGTGCGCTGCCGCGTGGCGACCGCCGAGATGCCGAATTTCTGGTTGATCGCCCAACGCAGCTCGCTTTCGACGCCGTTGGTCGTCGCGCCGGTGAAATTGCTGCTCAGCAGTTCCGACTGGATGCGGCGCTGCTTGTACGCCGAGATCGCGAAGAACAGCTGCGAATCGAAGAAGCTGCCCTTCAGGCCCCCTTCGGTCAGCGTGGTCGGCGAGAGGAAGGTGTCGTTGGCGACGTTGCCCGGCGTCACCGCGCCGCCCTGCAGGGTCTCGAGCGCGTACGAGCGGCCGCGCGTGACGTAAGGCACGAGTCCCCAGGGCGTGACGTAGCTGAGGCTGGCCGACCAACTGGTTGCGCCCTTGTCGTGCGTGTAGGTCTGGCCGGTGGAGACCGAGTAGTCGGTCAGACCATCGTTGATCGACTGTGCCCGATATTCGTCGCGGCGCGCGCCGCCGGTGAATTTCAGGCCGTCGAACAGATCGACAGCCGTGTTGAAGAACGCGCCGTAGCCGTCGACCGTGGAGCGGTAGACCTGATCCCAGGGTGCGCCGCTCACGTAGCGCGGATTGAAGATGCTGTCCGGCGTTGCGCCGACGCTGATGTCCTGACGGTCGAGCACCATGTAGCCGCGCGCGAACACGTAGCTTTCGTCGGCATCGTAGCGGCGGTAGCCGGCACCGCCGACGAAGCTGGCTCCGAGCCAGCTCGTTGGCCGCAGCTGCCCGTTGTAGCTGAGGCGGAATTCGCTTGCGGTGTCGCGCAGGCGCTTGGCGAAGCCGTAGCCGTTGTACGAGTCGGCCGACATGTCGTCGAAGAAGCCCTGGACCTTGAGCTGGCCGGGGCCGTACGCGTGGATCAGATCGAGATAGGCGGTATTGGTCGTGACGTCACCGAAATCGTACGGCGAGGTCAGCACGGTGTGGCGGCCGAGCTTGACGGTCTGGATGGTATCGGCGTCGAGGCTGCTGTAATCGTCGCTGGTCGCGTAGTACTTGGTGACGCCGCCCATCGCGTCGATGTCGTCCGGCGTGATGTACGACGCGCCGTCGGCGACGATCTGCGCGGTCGGTCGGCCGGAAATGTAGTTGCGATGATCGACGAGGTCCTGCGTGAGGCGATTGATGCCGGTGGTGCCCTGCATGCCGCTGCCGTCCAGGTATTGCCAGCCGGTGTCGAGCTCCCAGCCGGCCGGCAGGTCGAACGAAAGGCCGAGCTGGGCGAGGGTGTGCTTCGGATCGATGCCGTCGAAATACTGCGCCGACTGGTTCTTTTCCACGTAGAGATCGACGCCCGCGGCATGACCGCCGAGCGAGAACGGCGTGCCCCACTCGAGCGTGTCGCGATAGTAATCGTTGGTGCCCGCGGCGACCGAGGCCTCGCCCTGCGTGGCCAGGCCGTTCTTGAAGCGGATCGAGCGGTCCGAGCGCGGCGCGAAGTCGACGTAGCCGCCGGCGCGGCCGGTGCCATAGGCCGGCGACGCGATGCCGCGCACGACGTCGAGCGTGAGGCTCGAATCGATCGGCGAGACATAGGTGCCCTGATTCTCGACGCGTTTGAAGCCACGGAAAAAGTTGTCGGCGTATTCGCCGCGGATGTTCACCGTGCCGTCGACGCCGTAGAAGCTCGCGGTGAAGGTGCCGGGCACGACGGCGATCAGGTCGCGCACCGTCGTCAGGCTGTACTGGTCGATCATCGCCTTGGAGACCGACGATGTCGAACGCGGCGTCTCCAGCTGGCTCGCGCCGAGGCCGAATGCATCGGTCTCGGTCGGCAGGATCGCCGATTTCTTCTGGCCGGTGACGACCAGCACGGGGATGTCGGCGTCGCTGCCCGGGTCCGACGCATCGCTGTCGTCGCTTTGTGCGACGGCGACGCTGCTGCCGAACAGGAAGATCGCCGTGAGTGCCGCACTGTTGAAGCGGCGCAGTCTGGGTGCTTTCAGCATGGTGATGGACCTCTGCATTCTCGATAAGGAGTCAGTGAACGGCGCGGGTTGACACTGCCGGTGTTTGCAAGCCGCTGGCATCGCGCCGGACGCTGCGGGCTTTCGCGATGGCGACGTCGCGATCGTCTGCTGTCTGTCAGTCCTCCGGGGAAGGCAGCCCTTTCTTGAACATCTGGTCGTAGAACTTCACGAAGAAGCGGCGCATGTACTCGTCGTTGACGAAGCTGTCGAAGCGACGCGGGTTGGTGTCGGAGACGAAGCGTTCGATCGGCGCGACGGTGACCTCGCGGTCCGGATTCATGAACATCGTCGCCGAGTAGCGGTCCACCGGACGGCGGCTGACGACGCGGTGGAACGTCGAGACGAAATGGCCGTTGGTCCAGCCCATCAGCGTGTCGCCGATGTTGACGACGTAGGCACCGGGCACGTACGGCGCGGCGATCCAGTGGCCTTGCGGATGGCGCACTTCGAGACCGCCGACGTCGTCCTGCAGCAGCACCGTGAACGAAGAGGCGTCGCAGTGCGCGCCGACGCCGACGTTGGCCGACGGGTGGCCGGCGACGGGCGCCGGATAGAAGTTGAGGCCGAACGTGGCCAGCGGGCTGCGATGGAAGCGCGACAAATAATCCTCGTCGAGCCCGAGCGCGAGCGACAAGGCGCGCATCAGCTGTTCGCCGAGCGCGATGAGGGCGCGCTGGTTGACGATCATCGTCTCGACGAAGTCCGGCGCGCCGGCGGGCCACAGGTTCGACTGGTAGATCGGGTCGTCCGAGTCATAGTTGACGTCGTCGGCGAGCTTGACGCGCATCATGTTGAACTGCTGCAGCGTGCCGCCGGAAACTTTCTCGAGCTGATCGGGGCTCTTGATGAGCGAGCCGCCGGGCTGGGTGCCTTCGGCGGCACCGCGTGGCGGCAGGTAGCCGCACCACTGGCCGTCGAGCAGCGGGGCACACTTCATCTTCTCGGCGAACGGCCGGGCGAAGAAGGCGCGCGATTCGTCGAGCACGCGCCGGCGCAGGCTTTCCGGCACGCCGTGATGGACGATGTAGAAAAAACCGATGCGGCGGCACGCGGCGCTGATCTGCGCGGCGACCTGCGCGCGCGCGGCGTCGTCGCCGTGGAGGAACGGTCCGAAGTCGATGACCGGGATGTCGTCGACCGCGATGGATTCGGCTTTTTCGTAGCGCAACTCGGCTGCAGCCATGACTCGGCTAACCTCGCGTGAAGTAGGGATGGAACGTCGGGAAAAGCGCCGCGCGGTGGCGCGGCGTACCGCGGGCGGTCAGCCGGGCTCGGCCTTGTGGCCGAGACGTCGCAGTCGCTCGGCGAGCGGGCCGTCGGGACGCAGATGGGGTTCCAGGCCGGCGGCGAGCACGATCAGCACGCCGACGCAGACCTGCACCCAGTTGCCCTGCACGCCGAGCAGCACGAGGCCGGTCTGCATCATGCTGACGATGATGGCGCCGACCAGCGTGCCGGTGGCGGTGCCGACGCCGCCGCTGAGCGCGGCGCCGCCGATGATGACGGCGGCGATGATCGTCAGTTCGCTGCCCATGCCGGTATTTGGCGAGCCGAGGCGCAGCCAGCCGGCCGTCAGCGCGCCGCTGAGGCCGCAGGCGGCGCCCAGCGCGACGAAGGTCCAGATCTTCACGCGGCCGGGATTGACGCCCATCTGCAGCGCGGCGCGGGCATTGCCGCCGGTCGCGTAGAGGCGCGCGCCGAACAGCGTGTGGCGCAGCACGAAGCCGCACAGCGCGAACGCCGCCAGCGCCCACAGCACCTGGACCGGAATGACGCCGAGCGAGCCGCCGGACACGGCGAAGAAACGGCTTTGCACCGAGACGGGAATGTCGATCGCCAGCCCCATCGTTGCCACCAGCGCGAGACCGCGCAGCAGGCTCAGCATGCCGATCGTGAGAATGAACGACGGGATGCGCAGGCGCACCACGGCGTAGCCGTTGAACAGGCCGATCGCCGTGCCGAGCGCGATCGCGAGGCCGGCGGCGGTCCACGGGCTCCATCCCCGCTCGACGATGGCGAGCGCCGTGATCACGCTGCACAGGCCGTAGTTCGAGCCGATCGAGAGATCGACTTCCCCGGCGATCACCAGATAGGTCAGCGGCAGGCCGATCAGCAGCGTGAAGGCGGTGACGCGCAGAATCTCGAACTGTGTCTGTGCGTCGAGAAAATGCGGCGCCCTGGCGGCGAAGCCGGCAAACAGCAGCAGCGCGATGGCGACCATCGCTGTCTGCCGGCTCATCATCAGGCTGGCGATCGGATGCATCAGGCCGCCCTTTCCTGCGCGGTGGCGCGCGTGCTGGCGCTGCCGACCACGAGGCCGACGATCTCCGCCCGGCTGGTCCTGGCGATGTCGAGGTCGGCGATCTTGCGGCCGAGCCTCAGGATGAGCGCACGATCGGCGACCTCGAAGACGTTGTCCATGTTGTGGCTGACCAGCAGCACCGCAGTGCCCTGGCGGCGCAGTTCCCGGATCAGATCGAGCACGCGCGCGGTCTCGCGCACGCCAAGCGCGGCGGTCGGCTCGTCCATGATCACCAGGCGGCTGCCGTGCAGCACGGTGCGCGCGACGGCGACCGCCTGGCGCTGGCCGCCGGACAGATAGCGCACAGCCGTGGTCGCCGGCGGCAGATTGACCTTCAGCCGCTCCAGCACGGCTTCGGCCTCGCGATTCATGCGCCGGCGGTCGAGCACGAAGCCGAAGCGCACCGGCTCGCAGCCGAGGAACAGGTTCTCGGCGATGCTGCGATCCTCGACCAGCGAGAGATTCTGAAACACGGTGGCGATGCCGGCCCGGCGGGCATCGGCGGGGCTGGCGAACCGCACGGGCCGGCCGTCGAGGCGGATCTCGCCGGCGCTCGGCGGCGTGACGCCCGACACCATCGAGATCAGGGTCGACTTGCCGGCGCCGTTGTCGCCCAGCAGGGCCGTCACCTGGCCGGCGGCCAGTTGCAGGCTGACGTCGGCGAGCGCGGTGACATGGCCGAAATGGCGGCTCAGGCCGGCGAGTTCGAGCACGGGCACCGGTGGCGGCAGGGCGGGATGGCAGCGCATGGTTTCAGGTGAGGCCATAGCGGGCGGCGCTCGCCTTGCGCAGTTCGTAGCTGGCGATCATCGCGTCGACGGTTTCCGGCGTCACCCAGGCGTAGCCGGGCGCCATCGTCACCGCCGCCATCTGCCGTTCGAGCCGGGACCACGCCAGCAGCACGGCCATGAAGCCCTGATAGTAGAGATTCTCGTCGAGCGCGAAATCCATCTCGCCGCCCTTGATCAGGTTCAGCACCTTGAGGCTGCTGGCCCAGCCGCCGACGAGCGCGCGGCGGCCGTCCTTCAGCTCGGCCAGCGCTTTCGACAGCGGGATCGCCGACATTTCGCTGCCGGCTACGGCATGCGCGACGACATTGCCGACCTCGGTGATCTTGGCCTTGTACAGCGCCGCCGACGTTGCCGCGTCCTGCGCCGCGTTATCCGCGAAGCTGACCAGCCTGAGTCCCGCTACGGCGGCCAGGCCGTCGCCGATGCCGAGGATGCGCTGCTCGACGTTCAGCGAGCCGGGGAACGGATTGCCGACCAGCACCGAGCCTTCGTGGATGCCGCGCGCCTGCAGGGCCGCGGCGATGCGCTCGCCCATCAGACGGCCGGTATCGCGGGGCTGCTGACCGACGAAGGGCACCTGCAGCGGTGCCAGCGTGTCCGGATTGTTCAGCGAGTTGACGACGGCAAAGCGCGAGCCGCGCTGCATGCCGGCGGCGATCTCATCGACGACCGCCTGGTACCAGTCGACGGTGACGACGACGTCGGCATGCATCATCACGGCCTGGCGGATGGCGTTGATGTGCGCGTCCGGCGTCGGCTGTGCGTTGAGGATTCGGGTGAAGCGCCAGCCGAGCATCGCGGCGGCATCGGCGACGCCGAGCGAGATTTCCATGACGAAGTCGGAGCCGGTCGTGCCGACGGCGAAAGCCACGCTGCGCGCCTCGCCGAGCGCGCCCTTGCTGCCGGCCGCCGGCTTCGGCGAGCAGGCCGCCAGCAGCGCGAGCGCGGGCAGCCCCGAGCTCGCCGCCAGCAGCCTGCGGCGGGACGGATCGGGGCGCTGTTCGGTGAGCGACTGCGGCATGGAAGTGACGTGGATCATTGCGGGCGCGAAACGATTCTGCTTGCGGTGGAGCGTGCATATCCACAGCAATTTTTGCTGAAGGCCGTTGCCGAAAAAGCAACGCGACGACTCAGCCTAAGGCCGGACCGTGCTCGCGCATCATGGTGCCGTTGAGATGGTGAAGCAGCAGCGAAGCGGCGTTCGACAGCGAACGCCCGGACGCGCTGATCAGCGACAGCGCCGACAGCGGCAGTTGTGTGTTGGCCAGCGGCAGGAAACGCAGCATGCCGGCTTCGACCTCGGCCGACACGTCGATCGGCGTGAGAAAACCGATACCGACGCCGCTGAGCACCAGCGACTTGATCAGCGTGATGCTGTTGGCCGACGCCGTATAGCGCGGCGATTCGCCGACGCTGCGCTGCCAGGCGACATCGAGGATGCCGTGCAGCACGTTGCCCTCGTCGGGGCCGACCAGCGCGTGCCGGGCGCATTCGGCGAGCGTCAGCTCGTCGTGTCCGGCGAGAGGATGCGCGGGCAGCATGACGGCGCCGACCTGGTAGATCAGCGCGCGCTCGAGCCGCAGATCGTGGCGCTCGGGCGGGTTGAAGGCGACGCCGATATCGGCGTCGCCGCCGAGCACGCGATTGATGACCTGATCGGAGACGGCGATCTGCAGGTGATATTCGATGCCGGGATAGCGCTGCCGGAAGTCCTGCAGGCTGCGAATCACGAATTCGCTGCTGCCTTCGACCAGCGCAATGTTCACTTCGCCGCGGCGCAAGCCGCGCAAGCCGTCGATCTGCGCCTCGATGTTGCGGATGTCCCGCCGCCAGCGGCGGATGGCGCCGACCAGCAGCTCGCCGGCCGCCGTCAGGCGCAAGCCCTGGGGCATGCGCTCAAACAGGGGAACGCCGAGTCTTTCCTCCATTTGCAGGATCTGACGGTCGATCGCCGAGGCGGTGATGTGCAGGTGCTCGGAGGCACGGCGGATCGAGCCGCGTCTTGCGACTTCGTCGAAATAGATCGCGAAACGGGAAAGCATTCGATAAATACCAAGGCTGTCGCAGCCGTAGCAAGACATGTGCCGGAAGCAGGCTTGAAAATCCGCAGCGCCGGCCCTAAAACGCCGGCTCCCCATGATTTCGAGGAGTTGCAAGCCGATGACGGCCACAAATGGCACAGAGACGCGCGCGCAGAAGCGCGAGTTCCAGGCAGAGGTGCGGCACCTGCTGCACCTGATGATCCATTCGCTGTACTCGAACAAGGAAATCTTCCTGCGCGAGCTGATCTCGAATGCGTCGGATGCCTGCGACAAGCTGCGCTTTGCGGCAATCGCCGATCCGGCGCTGCTCGGCGGCGACGAGCTGGCCGTCGAGCTGATTCTGGATGCCGCCGCCAGCACGCTGACGATCAAGGACAACGGCATCGGCATGTCGCACGACGAGGTCATCGACAACCTCGGCACGATCGCGCGTTCCGGCACGCGCAAGTTCATCGAATCACTGTCCGGCGACCAGAAGAAGGATTCGCAGCTGATCGGCCAGTTCGGCGTCGGCTTCTATTCGGCGTACATCGTCGCCGACAAGGTCACGGTGCTGACGAAGCGCAGCGATGCCGAGGCCGTGCGCTGGGAGTCCGACGGGCAGGGCGAGTTCACCGTCGAGCCGTCGTTCAAGCTCGACCGCGGCACCGAAGTGATCCTGCACCTGCGCGACGATGACAAGGAATTCCTCGAACCGTTCCGCCTGCAGACACTCGTCCACAAGTATTCGGACCACATCGGCCTGCCGATCAAGCTGAAGAACGACAAGGGCGAGCTGGAAACCATCAACCAGGCGCGCGCGTTCTGGACGCGGCCGAAGTCCGAGCTGAAGGACGAGGATTACGCCAAGTTCTACGAGCAGATCGCGCATGACTACCGGGTGCCGCTGGCCTGGGCGCATCACAAGGTCGAAGGCACGATCGAGTACACCTCGCTGCTCTACATCCCGGCCCATGCGCCGTTCGATCTGTGGGATCGCGAGCAGGCGCGTGGCGTGCATCTGTACGTCAAGCGCGTCTTCATCATGGACAAGGCGGCCGAGCTGCTGCCGCCGTATCTGCGCTTCGTGCGCGGTGTCGTCGACACGCCGGATCTGCCGCTGAACGTTTCGCGCGAGATCCTGCAGGGCAACCGCACGGTCGAGAAGATCAAGAGCGCACTGGTCAAGCGCGTGCTCGATCTGCTCGAAGACATGGCGAGCAACAGACCGGACGACTATGCGAAGTTCTGGGCGGCGTTCGGGGTCGTGTTCAAGGAAGGTCTGGTCGAGGATCACGGCAATCGCGAGCGCATCGCCAAGCTGTGCCGTTTTTATTCCAGCACGCAGACCGAGCGGCCCGACGTCACGCTCGAAGCGTACGTCGCGCGCATGCCGGCCGGGCAGAACGGCATCTACTACCTGACCGCCGACACGCTGGCGGCGGCGCGCAGCAGCCCGCATCTCGAAGGTTTTCGCGCGCACAACTTTGAAGTGCTGCTACTGACCGATCGCATCGATGAGTGGGTCGTCAGCCACCTGACCGAGTTCGGCGGCAAGAAGCTCGAATCGGTCGCGCGTGCCTCCAGGGATCTCGACGCGAAGATCGAGACGCCGGACAAGGCGCGGCTAGAAGGCGAGTTCAAGGAGGTGCTCGAACGCCTGCAGAAGACGCTTGGCGAGCGCGTCGAAGCGGTGCGCCTGTCGTCGCGGCTGACCGAATCGCCATCGTGCCTCGTCGCCGGCGAGCACGCGATGTCACGGCGCCTCGAAGAGATGCTCAAGCGCGCCGGCGAACAGGGGGCGTATTCGCGGCCCATCCTGGAGCTGAATCCCACGCATCCGCTCGTCGAAAAGCTGAAGGCGACCGGCGACGACGCGGCCTTCGCCGATCTCGGCGAGTGGCTGTTCGGCCAGGCGCTGCTCGCCGAAGGCGGTCAGCTCGACGATCCGGCGAGTTTCGTGCGCAGTCTCAACAAGCTGCTGCTCGGGGCCGGCCGCGAGTCCAGCCGCATCATTCTCTGATTTGCGCTGTCGCGGGCCGGTGCGTGCGCCGGCCCGCCGCTTCATGATCATGCGATGGTCCGGAATGTCCGCAGCCGGCGGGAGGCATGATCTGCGGTTCATGCTGTTGGTCTTCTTGGGCCCGTGCAGGACTTTCCTACGGCAGCACGCGTACCGCGTCGACGAAGTGCTGCTGCCAGTATTTGAGATGCACGCCGGCGACGATGACGGCGCGGCCGCTGGCCGGGGCATGCACGGCTTCATCGTCGCCGAGATAGATCGCGACGTGATCGATGCCGTGGCCGCCGAAGCTGTAGAACAGCAGGTCGCCCGGCACGGCATTTTCGAGATCGATCTTGCGGCCGATCTGATGCTGTTCGCGCGTCGTGCGCGGCAGCTTGATGCCTGACTGCGCGTAGACGAACTGCACGAGGCCGCTGCAGTCGAAGCCGGACGGGGTCGTGCCGCCATAACGGTATGGGCGGCCGACCTGGCCGAGCGCATCGAGCACGATCTCGCGCCGCGTCGCATCGTTCGCCGGATCGGGGCGCACGTTGCCGCCGCAGGCTTCGAGCACCACGCTGACGGCCAGCACGGTGCTGCGCAGTGCCTGCGGCAAGCCTCCGTTCACGCGGCTTGCGGTGCCGTCTTCTGCATCGCCGGACGTTCGGCGAACTGCGCATGCCACGCGGCAAGCGCGTCGTGGCCCTTGCGCCATTCGAGATACGCCATGCGCTGATCGAGATAGCCGAGGGCGCAGCCGACGGTGATCTCGACGGTCGTCGGGGCTTCCTGATTGAGCTCCCCGGCCTCCTCGTCGAGCCGGGCGACGGCGCGCTGGATTGCGGCGGCCTGACGGTCGAGGAAGACCTGATAGATGATGCCTTCGGGTCGCCGCTTCTCGTTGGTCGAGGCGACGGCGGCGTCGATGATGCCTTCGGCGAGATATTGCCGCCGCAGCGCCGCCCAGCGTCTGGCGCCGCTCGGCAATGCCGCCATGCCGTGGCCGCGCGTGAACAGATAGCTGATGATCAGGTTCGAGTCGGGCAGGGCTTCGCCTTGTTCGGTGATCAGCACCGGCACTTTCGACAGGGGATTGATCGCGAGGAACTCCGCGCTGGCGGTGTACGGATCGATTTCGATTTCCTCGATCTGTTCACCGAGCCCGAGCTCTTCGATCACCGCGCGCACGCGGCGCGAATACGGCGATACGAGGCTGCGGTACAGCTGCATCTTGTTGCTTGGGGTTTCGCTCATCGGCGGCAAAGGCCCTTAACCACGGATTTCACAGATTACACAGAAAAACAGCGAGCTTCTTTCCCTCTGTGCAATCGTGAAATCTGTGGTTCGAGCTGCCAGTCGAAACGCTGGATTCTCAGCCGAGCGCGAGCTTGTCGAGATAGCGTTCGGCGTCGAGCGCAGCCTGGCAGCCGGTGCCGGCCGAGGTGATGGCCTGGCGATAGACGTGGTCCATCACGTCGCCGGCGGCGAACACACCGGGTATGCTGGTCGCTGTCGCATCGCCGCTGTTGCCGCCGTGCACGCTGATGTAACCGCCGTTCATCTTCAGCTGGCCTTCGAAGATCGCCGTGTTCGGCGAGTGGCCGATGGCGATGAACACGCCCTTCAGCGGAATATCGCGACTGCTGCCGTCCTTGAGATTTTTGACGCGCATGCCGGTCACGCCCGACGCATCGCCGAGCACCTGATCGAGTGTCGAATCCCAAATGATCTCGACCTTGCCTTCGGCCTGCTTCCTGAACAGCTTGTCGTGCAGGATCTTCTCGCCCTTGAACTTGTCGCGGCGGTGCACGATGGTCACCTTGCTGGCGATGTTGGCCAGATACAGCGCTTCCTCGACAGCGGTGTTGCCGCCGCCGATCACCGCGACTTCCTGGCCCTTGTAGAAGAAGCCGTCGCAGGTCGCGCAGGCCGACACGCCCTTGCCGCGGAAGGCCTGCTCGGTTTCGAGGCCGAGATACTTGGCGCTGGCGCCGGTCGTGATGATCAGCGCGTCGCAGCTGTATTCGCCCTGGTCGCCCTTGAGCGTGAACGGCCGCTGCTGCAGATCGACCGAGTGGATGTGGTCGTAGATGAAGGTGGTGTCGAAACGTTCCGCGTGCTTCTGCATGCGCGCCATCAGATCCGGACCGAGCAGGCCCTCGACGTCGCCGGGCCAGTTGTCGACCTCGGTCGTCGTCATCAACTGGCCGCCGACCTCGAGTCCGGTGATCAGCGCCGGCTTGAGGTTGGCGCGCGCCGCGTACACGGCGGCCGTGTAGCCGGCCGGACCGGAGCCGAGGATGACGAGACGATGATGCTGCTTACTCATGAATGCTTCCGTTTTGATGCCGCCGCGCGGCGGCTGTGTAGCACTGTGTTAAGTGGGGGCGTCACGATCCGGAGCAAGGGCCTTGGCCGATGGCGGCCGGAACCGGGGCTGGTAAGACATGCCGGCGATGCGCGCCGCCGGGCGAGGGGCGCATCGTAAGCAGCGCCCGGCCGTCGGTCAAAGCCGCCGCAGTGATGACAGGGACAGGGCGCGTCGATGACGCACACGGGCCAAGCGCTTGTTTGTGCGGGCTGTCATCGAAACGTCACCCATTGTTCATATGCTTGAACTGTCATTAAATGGAACGTATGGCGATGCAGGGGAAACTGATATTGGTGGTCGACGACGAGGGGCCGATCCGCGAGATGCTGCGCTTCGCGTTGTCGCGCGCCGACTTTCGCGTCGTGGAAGCGTCGGGGGCGCAGGAGGCGCGGCTGCGCATCGCCGACGAGCGCCCGGACCTGATCCTGATGGACTGGATGATGCCCGGCGTCTCCGGCGTCGAGCTGACGCGCGAACTCAAGAGCCAGCCGATGTCGCGTGACATTCCGGTCATCATGGTCACGGCGCGCGTCGAGGAAGAGGACAAGGTGCGCGGTCTCAACATCGGCTGTGACGACTACGTGTCCAAGCCGTTCTCGTATCCGGAACTGATCGCGCGCATCCAAGCCGTGCTGCGCCGCGCGATCCCGGGTGGCGAGGAAGAGCGTCTGGCGATCAACGGCCTCGAAGTCGACGCGGCCAGCCAGCGCGTCACCGCCAACGGACAGCCGATCCGCCTCGGTCCGACCGAGTACCGGCTGCTGCACTTCTTCATCAGCCACCCCGAGCGCGTCTATACGCGCGAGCAGGTGCTCGATCGTGTCTGGGGGCAGAACGTCTATGTCGAGGAGCGCACCGTCGACGTGCACATCCGCCGCCTGCGCAAGGCGCTCGAACCGTTCGGCTACGACGAGATGATCCAGACCGTGCGCGGTTCCGGCTATCGCTTCTCGGACAAGATCTGAACATGCCGGCATGAGCGAGCCGAGGCCAGCACAGCCGCCGGACAGCGTCGACGGCCCGGTCGAAGCCAGGGAGCGTCCGGACGCCGATTTCCCGGCGCGTGAATTCTGGTGGCGCGGCGTCGCCAGGCTGGCGACGATCGCCGCCATCGGCGCCGGCGCGGGGCTCGCCTTCGGCCACCCGGCGCTCGGCGCGCTGCTGGCGGTGCTGGTCTTCTGTCTGCTGCAGCTGCGGCAGCTGATCCGCCTGCGCGCCTGGCTGTACGCGCCGAAGCGCTATTTCCTGCCGGACACCGGCGGTATCTGGGGCGAGATCTTCGATCTGCTGATCGACCTGCAGCGCAAGAACCGCAAGCGCAAGAAAAAGCTCTCGCTGATGCTGGCCGAGTTCCAGGCGTCGACGGCAGCGCTGCCGGACGGCGCCGTGGTGCTCGGCGAGCGCGGCGAGATCTCGTGGTTCAATACCGCCGCGCGGCAGCTGCTGGGCCTGCGCGCGCCGCAGGATCTGGGCATCCGCGTGCCGAACCTGATCCGCCATCCGAGCTTCACCGAGTTCTTCGAGAAAGGCGACTTCGAGCGCGAGACCGAGGCGCCGTCACCGCTCAGCCGCAGCCGCCTGCTGTCGCTGCGCATCATTCCGTACGGCAACGACCAGAAGCTGCTGATCGTCCGCGACATCTCCGAGCGTCGCCAGCTCGAAGCGGCACGCCGCGATTTCGTCGCCAACGCCTCGCACGAGCTGCGCACGCCGCTGACGGTGCTGCGTGGCTATCTCGACCTGATGGATATGGACACGCAGGCCGGCGGGCCGCTGGCCAACTGGCGGGCGCCGGTGCTGGAGATGCGCAACCAGGCCCTGCGCATGGAAGCGCTGGTCAACGACATGCTGAAGCTGGCCCGCCTCGAAGGCGAGCGTGCGCACATGCGCGACGAACTGCTGCAGGTGCCGGTGCTGGTCGCGCGCGCCGTCGAAGAGGCACGCGCCGTGTCGAAAGGCCAGCACCGCTTCGAGCAGCGGGTCGACGGCGAGCTGCTGCTGCTCGGCGGCGAAACCGAGTTCTACAGCGTCATCATCAATCTGCTGACCAATGCCGTGCGCTATACGCCGGCCGGCGGCGTGATCCGCGTCAGCTGGGAGCGGACACCTGGCGGTGCGCGCTTCGCCGTCGCCGATACCGGCATCGGCATCGCGCCCGAGGACATCCCGCGGCTCACCGAGCGCTTCTATCGCGTCGACGTCGGCCGCTCGCGTGCCTCCGGTGGCACCGGTCTCGGCCTGTCGATCGTCAAGCACGCGCTCGAAGCGTTCGATGCGACGCTGGAGATCGAAAGCGAACCGGGCGTCGGTTCGACGTTCATCTGCGCGTTCCCCCCGCATCGCGTCGCCGAGCCGGCGCGCGATGCACTGGGCGCCGCCGCGATCGACGGCGGCAGACTCTGATATTTTCCCGCGCTCCCGGTCGCGCCGCCGGCCGCGCCATTGGTTCGCCCGATCGTGCCGGCCGCAGGCTGCGGCACCTGTCGGCGTCTCCGGCGTCCAAAATGTCGCACCCATGCCGCTCGACCTCCGCATTCTGTACTTCGTTCTGTTCGCGATGAGCGTCGTGCTGGGGGCGGCCGAGCTGCTGTTCTTCCTGCGCCGTCCGCAGAACCGCGGCGTCGGCTGGTGGGCGGCCGGCAATCTGCTCGGCGCGGCCGGCATGCTGCTGGTCGGTCTGCACGGGCTGGTTCCGGCGCTTGCCTCGATCGCCTTCGCCAACACGCTGGCGGTCGCGGCGCTGGTCGCCGCCTGGTTCGGCGTGCTCGCCTACGACCAGCGCCGTCTGCCGCTGTGGCCGGCGGCGCTGTTGCTGCTGCTGCAGTTCGCCGCGTTCGCGATCCCGTCCCGGCTCAGCGCCAGCCTGGCGGCGCGCATCGTCGTCGTGGCCGTGGTGATGGGTGGCCTCGAACTGGCGAACACCTGGACGTCGCGGCGCATCGCGAGACGCGACGGTTCGGTCGCCGCCGCGATCTGCGCCACCATGATGCTGGCCTGCGCGCTCACCAGCTTCTCCCGCGGCATCTACGTCGGGCTCGTCGGCGCCGAGCCCGACTACATGGGGCACGACGCCTTTCACGCCTGGACCATCTTCCTGCTGGTGCCTGCGGTGGCCGGCTGGAACATGGGGCTGATGATGATGTCCTCCGAGCGCACACAACGCGCGCTGGCGCGGGCCGCGCGCACCGATGGGATGACCGGCACGCTGAACCGCGACGGCTTCCGCGAACAGGCGCAGCGGCAGCTCGCGCGACTGGCGCGGACACGTCGCCATGCGGCGCTGGCCTTGATCGACCTCGATCACTTCAAGACGATCAACGACCGCGGTGGCCATGCCGCCGGCGACCGCGTCCTGTGCGCCTTTGCGCAGGTTGCGGCCAAAGAGCTGCGCGAAGGCGATCTGCTCGGCCGTCACGGCGGCGATGAGTTCGCCGTGCTGTTCGAGGAGATCGACGCCGATCAGGCTGAGCGCATCACCGCCCGTCTGCGCCAGCGCTTCGCCGAAGCCACGCACGAGATCATTGCCGGTATCCATCCGACGTTGAGCGTCGGCGTCGCTTTGTTCAGACCCGGCATGTCGCTCGATGCCTTGCTGTCGCTCGCCGACGTGGCGCTGTATCGCGCCAAGGCTGGCGGCCGCGATAGCGTCGCACTGGTTCGTGATCCCCCGGATGCGCAGGCCGGCGAGACGCCGGCCGGCCGGGGCACGCCGATGCGCACGTCGAGCCAGCCGCTGTTCTAGCGCAGTCTCGACCACGGCCCGCCAGCGGCCCGCAGGCGAAAACGCGAGTGGCCGGCGGTCGCGTAGGCGGGGCGATGGCGGATCAGCCGAAACGTCCGGTGATGTAATCCTCGGTGCGTGATTCGCGCGGCTTGGTGAAGACCTGGTCGGTCGTGCCGAATTCGACCAGTTCGCCGAGATACATGAATGCCGAGAAGTCGGCGGCGCGCGCGGCCTGCTGCATGTTGTGCGTGACGATGGCGATCGTGTAATCGACCTTGAGCTGATAGATCAGCTCCTCGATCTTCGCCGTCGAGATCGGGTCGAGCGCCGACGTTGGCTCGTCGAGCAGCAGCACCTGCGGACGCACGGCGATCGAGCGGGCGATGCAAAGGCGCTGCTGCTGGCCACCCGACAGGCCGAGGCCCGAGGCGTGCAGTTTGTCCTTCACTTCGTCCCACAGCGCGGTGCGCTTCAGCGCATCCTCGACGCGGTCGTTCATTTCCGACTTCGGCACTTTTTCGTAGAGGCGGATGCCGAACGCGATGTTGTCGTAGATCGACATCGGGAACGGTGTCGGCTTCTGGAACACCATGCCGATGCGCGCACGCAGCAGGTTCAGATCGGTGCCCGGCGCGAGGATGTTCTCGCCGTCGAGCAGCACCTCGCCCTCGGCGCGCTGGCCGGGGTAGAGGTCGTACATGCGGTTGAGGATGCGCAGCAGCGTCGACTTGCCGCAGCCCGACGGGCCGATGAAGGCTGTGACCTTGCGGTCGTACAGCGGCAGCGAAATGCTCTTCAGCGCGCGGTAATCGCCGTAGAAGAAGTTGAGGTTGCGTACGGAAACCTTCTCGCGCAGCGCATCGCCAATCGGTTCGGTCAGCACGGTCTTCGTCAGTTCGACGTTGGGACGGGTCTGCATGGGAGCGTCCACCATAGTATGCATGTTATCGGGCGTTCGACTGTGGCGCGGACAGTGCGCGCGCCAGGATGTTCAGCGCCAGCACGGCCAGGGTGATCAGCAGGGCGCCGACCCAGGCCAGACGCTGCCAGTCTTCATATGGCGCCGTCGCGAACTGGAAGATGACGACCGGCAGGTTCGCCATCGACGCGTTCATGTCGGTGCTCCAGAACTGATTGTTCAACGAGGTGAACAGCAGCGGCGCCGTCTCGCCGCTGATGCGGGCGACGGCGAGCAGCATGCCGGTCACCAGGCCGGCGCGGGCGGCGCGATAGCAGACCTTCTGGATGACCAGCCAGCGCGGCGCGCCGAGCGCGCTCGCCGCTTCGCGCAACGCGTCCGGCACCAGCAGCAGCATGTCCTCGGTGGTGCGCACGACGACCGGCAGCACGAGGATGGCGAGCGCGACGCAGCCGGCCCAGGCCGAGAAGTGGCCCATCGGCTGCACCATGATTTCGTAGACGAACAGGCCGACGACGATCGATGGCGCCGACAGCAGCACGTCGTTGATGAAGCGCACGATGGTTGCCAGTCTGGTGTTGCGGCCGTACTCGGCCATGTACGTGCCGGCCAGGATGCCGACCGGCGTGCCGATCAGCGCCGCGATCACGGTCTGGATGACGCTGCCATAGATGGCGTTGAGCAGGCCGCCGTCCTCGCCGGGCGGTGGCGTGCTCTGCGTGAACACCGCCAGCGACAGGCCGCCGAAGCCTTTGATCAGCAGCGTCGCGAGAATCCAGGCGAGGGCGATCAGGCCGAGCAGCGTGGCGACATTCGCCAGCACCATCGCCATCTTGTGGCTCCGGCGGCGGCGCGCGTAGAGCTTCAGCGATTCGGGAGAGGAAAGCGCGGACATCAGTGGCGGCCCTCGGCCTTCTTCATGTGCAGCAGCAGCAGGCGCGCGCAGGCCAGCACGATGAAGGTGATGATGAACAGGATCAGGCCGAGCGCGATCAGCGAGGACGTGTACATCGCACCGTCGGCCTCGGTGAACTCGTTGGCGATCGAGGCCGAGATCGTCGTGCCAGGCGCCAACAGCGAGGCGTGGATCTTGTGCGCGTTGCCGATCACGAAGGTCACAGCCATCGTCTCGCCGAGCGCGCGACCGAGGCCGAGCATGATGCCGCCGATGATGCCGGTCTTGCTGTACGGCAGGACGATGTTGCGCACCACTTCCCAAGTCGTGCAGCCGAGGCCGTAGGCCGATTCCTTGAGCATCGGTGGCACGGTCTCGAATACGTCGCGCGTGATCGAGGTGATGAACGGCAACACCATGATGCTGAGAATCAGCGCCGCCGTGAGGATGCCGATGCCATAGGGCGGACCGGCGAACAGATGGTTGAGCAATGGCACGTTCTCGAACGCGCCGATCAGTACCGGCTGGATATGGGCCTGCAGCAGCGGAGCCAGCACGAACAGGCCCCAGATGCCGTAAATGATGCTGGGGATGCCGGCGAGCAGCTCGATTGCCGTGGAGACCGGCCGCTTCAGCGGGCGCGGGCACAATTCCGTGATAAAGACGGCGATGCCAATGCTGATCGGCACGCCGATGAGCATGGCGATGAAGGCGGTGACCAGCGTGCCGTAGATCGGCGCGGCCGCGCCGAATTTCTCGGTGACCGGATTCCAGGATTCAGTGGTGATGAACGAGAAGCCGAAGGTCTTCAGCGCCGGCAGCGCGCCGTCGACCAGCGAAACGATGACGCCGCCCAGCATCACCAGGACGATGACCGCCGCGGCGCGCGTCAGCGAACGCAACAGCGCATCGGTCAGCCGGTTGCGGCTGAGGATGCTCGAGGTTTCGGAAGCGGGCTTGATGACGGCGGTGGTCACGCGGAACTCCCCGGGGATGAGTCGGGTGAATGGTTTTTCATCTTTCTAGTGTAAAGGCGGCGGCGGAAAGCCGGGCTTCCCGCCGCCGCGATGATAACCGTCCGCCTATTTCCAGAGCGGCTTGCCGGAAGCGTCCTTGATGCTGGACGCCCAGGTCTTCTCGACGAGATCGATGACGCTGGCCGGCATCGGCACGTAATCGAGTTCGTCGGCCGACTTGCCGCCGTTCTTGTACGCCCAGTCGAAGAATTTCAGCGCGGCGAGCGAGTCTTCCGGCTTGTCGGCTTTCTTGTACATGACGATGAAGGTCGCCGCCGTCATCGGCCAGCTGTTGGCGCCCGGCTGGTTGGCGAGGATCAGGTAGAAGCTCTTGGCCTTGTTCCAGTCGGCATTGGCAGCGGCAGCCGCGAAGGTGTCGGCGTCCGGCGCCACCGTCTTGCCGTCCTTGTTGATCATCTTCGTGAACGTCATCTTGTTCTGCTTGGCATACGCGTATTCGACGTAACCGATCGAGCCGTCGGTCTGCGTGACCATGTTGGCGACGCCCTCATTGCCCTTGCCGCCGATGCCGACCGGCCACTCGACCGACTGCTCGACGCCGACATTGACGCGCCACGATTCGCTGACTTCGCCGAGGTAATAGGTGAAGTTGAACGTCGTGCCCGAGCCGTCGGCGCGGTGCACCACGGCGATGGCCTTGGCCGGCAGCGTGACGCCCGGATTCAGCTTGCTGATTGCCGAGTCGTTCCATTTGGTGACGCGGCCCTGGAAGATGTCGGCGAGCGTCTTGCCGTCGAGCACCAACTGGCCCGGCGTGATGCCCTTGACGTTGATGACCGGCACGACGCCGCCCATTACCATCGGCCACTGGATCGCGCCGATTTCTTCGAGCTCGCTGGCCTTCAGCGGTTTGTCGGTCGCGCCGAACGTCACCGTCTTGGCCTTGATCTGCTTGATGCCGCCGCCCGAGCCGATCGACTGATAGTTGAGGCCGATGCCCGTTTCCTTTTTGTAGGCGTCCGCCCACTTCGAGTAGATCGGATAGGGGAAGGTCGCGCCGGCACCGGTGATGTCGGCGGCGAGCGCGGCGCACGAGAACGCCGCGCCGGCGACGGCGAGCGACACGCGCGTGAGGGTCTTGCGGAAAGCGGTCACGGAGAATCTCCAAGGTTGGGACAGATCATCTGTTCCGATGAGCGGCGCGAGGTTAGCTGCGCTGTTTTACAGTTTCGTTGCAAGCGCCCGGAAAGCGTTCAGAAGCGGTTTTCCCGTGGCCGGAATCCCCGGCAGAGGCCGCTGCTGGCGGCTTTCACGCAAAAGACGCGGAAATGTCATCCACTCGTCACAAACAAGCCGCACAGTGCCGCCCCTGCGGTTCGGCTGACGTGCAGCGGCATGACGCGCGGGCGCTCTGAAAGCCACAGCGGGAATGTCCTATAGTCGGCTTCGTCGGTCCTCAATTCACCTGGTCACGCAAAGCACATGGATAAGCCGATTTTCCGCCAACACATCTCGAGCCAGTTCAATGCCGAGCTCGAGGACGTGCGCCAGCGCGTGATGGCGATGGGCGGTCTCGTCGAGCAGCAGATCGTCGATGCGACGCAGGCCCTGATGTCGCTTGACGCCGGTCTTGCCGAGCAGGTCAATCTCAACGACTTCAAGATCAACCAGCTCGAGGTGGCGATCGACGAGGAATGCTCGCGCATCCTCGCGCGCCGCCAGCCCACGGCCTCCGACCTGCGTCTGGTCTACGCGATCATCAAGACCATCACCGATCTCGAGCGTATCGGCGACGAAGCCGGCAAGATTGGCCGCATGGCCAAGGATCTGGCCTCGCAGGAGCGGTTGATACAGAACCTGCGCGAGGTCCAGCACCTGTCGCGGGCCGTGTCGAAGATGGTGCGCGACGCGCTCGACGCCTTCGCGCGTCTCGACGCGCAGGCGGCGCTCAACGTGGCGCGCGAGGACCGCGAGATCGACCGCGAGTACGAGGCACTGCTGCGCCAGTGCATCACCTTCATGATGGAAGATCCACGCACGATCGGCCGCGTCATGGACATCATCTGGTGCGTGCGCGCGCTCGAACGCATCGGCGATCACGCCAAGAACATTTCCGAATACGTCATCTATCTGGTGAAGGGCAAGGACGTCCGCCATCTGTCGCTCGAAGCCGTCGAGCGTGAGATCGACGGACAGTAACGCCCCCCGTATCCGCGTGAGGCCGCAGCGGGACCGCGGCCTTTTCCGTTTCAGCACCGGTGCTATGCTGCGCCGGTTCAGCCCTGCCGGAGCCTCCATGTCGAACCCGTTCCGCATTCTCGTCGTCGCCGTGCTGTTGAGCATGGCGGCCTGTGCGGGCCCCGACGTGCGCTTGTACGAAGGCGCTTCCCGTCCCGCGGCCGAGATCGCCGTCGTCACCATGCCCGAACAGCTCGAGGTTGCGACGATCAACGGCGTCGAAGTGCCGGCGGCGCAAGGCATGTGGAACCGCGGCGACAAGCGTCTCGAGGTGCTGCCGGGCCGCTACGAAGTGCTGGTCTTTTACCGCGAAGTCTGGCAAGCCAGCGGCGAAAGCGATGTGCTGCGGTCGAAGAGTCCGGCGCTGTTCGTGATCGACGCGCAGGCGGGGCACCAATATCGGATCGACTATGCGCATCCCGGTACCTACGATGACGCAAAAAAGCTCGTGCAGGATTTTCGCGGCTGGTCCGAGGATCGGACGACGGGCGTACGCACCGCGTCCGTCAGCAGCGGCCTGAAGTTCGGCGGCGGCCTGGCCGGCGTGTTCGCGCCGGCAACCGGCAACACCACGCTGGTTCAGGATGCCGCGAAGTTCAAGGACGGCGTGGTAACGCAAACTATACAGCCGCTGCAGGCCGCACCGTCCGCATCCGCGCCGGAGCCCGCGGCCGCGCCGGTGGTCGCTCCGCTGCCGCCGACGGCGTCAGCGGGCCAGGATCGCGATTGGGTCAACCTCATGAAGGGCTGGTGGAAGCAGGCCGGGGCACAGGAACATCGCGACTTTCTGCGCTGGGTCGGCGACGGAAGCACACGAACGGAGTCCGGTGCGGGCGGCGATTGGCTGAACACCGTCAAGGGGTGGTGGGCACAGGCCAGCGGGGAACAGCGTCGCGACTTCCTGCGCTGGGTCGGCGAGCAACCCTGAACGCCCTTCGGCCTCGCCGCACGCGACACCCTCGATGCGTTGCACGAAAACCAGCGGGCCGGGGAAGGGTGTCATTTAAATGTCATATATATGTAAACTTTCATTCACGGCGCCTCTCCATACTTTGCGCCGACCGCAGAGCCGTCAATATAGAACGGGCGCCGCGGCGCCGTAGCTGCAGGGGGTGGCTGATTCTGTCACCGCGCAGAGCCTGCGTCCATTACTCAATTGTTTGTTTTGAAGGAGATTTTGCGTGAACAAGAATCTGCTTGCGATCGCTGTGGGGGCTGTTTTCGTAGTGCCGGGCGCGGCGTTCGCCGACGTCAAGGTCTACGGCAAGTTCAATGTCGGCATCGAGAACCAGAAGGACGAAATCGGCCTCGATACCTCCTCGTCCAACGATGACGAGAACACTTGGATCGTCAAGGACAACAACAACTCCTCGCGCCTCGGCTTCAAGGGTAGCGAAGACACCGGTCTCGCCGACCTGCAGGTCATCTATCAGCTTGAATACGGCATCGATCCTGATGGCACCGAAAGCACGGCGTTCTCCGAGCGCAACATCTTCGTCGGCCTGCAGGGCGGCTTCGGCACGTTCAAGGTCGGCAAGTTCGACACGCCGGTCAAGGAAGCGGGTGCCAAGGCGGACCTCTTCAACGACGAATCGTTCGGTGATGACAGCAGCCTGCTGGTCGGCGAAACACGCATCAACAACGCCATCCAGTACACCACGCCGAAGTTCCTCGATGGGCTGACGGTGACGGCCGTGGTGCAGCCCGGCGAGGGGCGCACGGCGCTCGACAACAGCAGCGAGCAGGACAAGGGCATCGCCGACACGGCTTACGCTTCCTTGGTGTATGACACCAAGATCGTCTATGCCTCGCTGTCGTATGCCTACCACGAAGCCGCCAGCCTGAAGTTCGATGGCACGACCGCCGCATCCAACATCATCCGTGGTGCGATCTACGTGAACCCGGTCACCGATCTCGAACTCAGCGCGCTGCTCCAGCAGGCCAAGGGCGTCGATCAGGAAAACTCGACGACGGATTCCCTGACCGGCAGCAGCTACAAAGAGACGAGCTGGCTGATCGGCGCCGGCTACTCGATCGACGCGGTCAAGCTCAAGGCGCAGTACGGCGAGACAAAGGGCGACTACACCGACCTCAAGCGCACCGACCTTAGCCTCGGCGTGGACTACAAGCTGAGCAAGGCCTTCCTTGCGCAGCTCTACTACATCGGTATCAAGCAGGACGTCGCCACGACCGGTTCGTCGGACACCAAGAGCTCGGCGGCCGGTCTCGGTCTCGTCTACAGCTTCTAAGCGCCAGATTCGATTCCCCAGTGGCACCTTGAAGCCCGGCCCCGCGCCGGGCTTTTTCTTTTGCATGACTGAACAGCCACTGAATCCTGGCCGCGGGCCGGGCACGCTTCGCGACGCGTCGGACGATCCTCTAAACTCTGCGCCCTTATGGTCGTCAACTCCCGCTCTATCAAGATTGCCGCCGTGGCGGTGCTGCTGCTGGCGCTCAGCGTCGGCGGCGTGTTCTTCGCCGGCTATCTGCTCAAGCTCGACAGGGAAATCCGCGAGCGCTTCGCCGGCGCGCGCTGGGCTCTGCCGGCACAGGTCTACGCGGCGCCGCAGGAGCTGTACGCCGGCCTCGCCCTGAACGCGCATGATCTGGTGCACGAGCTGCAGCGGCTCGGCTATCGCGAGGATGCACAGCTCGGCATGACCGGCACCTATGCGGCCGGTGCGCAGCGCGTCGATCTGTATGCGCGCGGCTTCACGTTCTGGGACGGCGCGCAGCCGGCGCAGAAGCTCAGCGTCGCGTTCAGCGGCGACGCGGTGACGGCGGTCGTCGATCCCGATGGCGGTCAGGAAAAGGAAATCGTCCGCCTCGACCCGATGCTGATCGGCAGCATCTATCCGAAGCAGGGCGAGGACCGCGTGCTGGTCAAGCTCTCGGATCTGCCGCCGCTGTTGCCCAAGGGCCTCGTCGCCGTCGAGGACCACGATTTCTATTCGCACTCGGGCATCAGCCTGAAGGCCATCTTCCGCGCCGGTCTGGCCAACCTGCGCGCGGGTCATGTGGTGCAGGGCGGCAGCACGATCACCCAGCAGCTGGTCAAGAACTTCTTCCTCAACAGCCGGCAGACCTGGAACCGCAAGTTCAACGAAGCGTTCATGGCGCTGCTGCTCGAAAGCCATTACGGCAAGGACGAGATTCTCGAGGCTTATCTCAACGAAGTGCACGTCGGCCAGGACGGCAATCGCGCGGTGCACGGCTTCGGCCTCGGCGCGCAGTTCTACTTCAACAAACCGCTCGGCGAGCTGCGCCCGCACGAGATCGCGTTGCTGGTCGGCATCGTCAAGGGCCCGTCGTACTACAACCCACGGCGCAATCCGCAGCGTGCGACCGAGCGCCGCAACCTGGTGCTCGGCGTGTTCCGCGACGAAGGCCTGATCACCGACGACGAATACCGGCAATACGTGAAGATGCCACTCGGCGTGGTCGGCGGCCGCGGCGGCGGTGTTGAGCGCTATCCGGCCTTCGTCGAACTGGTGAAGCGCCAGCTCGAGGCCGACTACAAGGACGAAGACCTGACCAACGAGGGCCTGCGCATCTTCACGACGCTCGATCCGCGCGCGCAGGAGGCGCTGGAGACCCGCATCCTCGAACAGCTGCCGGTCATCGAGAAGTCGCGCCGGATTCCGCCCGGCATGCTCGAAGCGGCCGGCGCGGTGACGAGCGCCGACCGCGGCGAGGTGATGGCGCTGGTCGGCGGCCGCGATGTGCGCTTTCCGGGTTTCAACCGCGCGCTCGATTCGCGACGCTCGATCGGCTCGCTCGCCAAGCCGTTCGTCTATCTGACGGCCCTGCAGCATCCCGACCAGTACAATCTCGAAACGGTGCTCGAGGACGAGCCGATCGAGCTGAAGCTGCCCGGTGCGGCGGTCTGGGCGCCGAAGAATTACGACCATCAGCTGCACGGGCCGCAGCATCTCTACATGGCGCTCGCGCAGTCGTACAACCTGCCGACCGTGCGTCTCGGTCTGGCGCTCGGCGCCCCGCAGGTGCTGAAGACCATGAAGGCGGCCGGCTACGAGGGCGACGCCAAGGCCCTGCCGTCGATCTTCCTCGGCGCCGTCGATGCATCGCCGCTGCAGATCGCGCAGATGTACGGCACGATCGCCTCGGGCGGCTTCCAGGCGCGGCCGTCGGCGATCCGCGAAGTGCAGACCAAGGAAGGCAAGCCGCTGCAGCGCTTTCCGCTCGACGTGAAGCAGACGATCGCCGAAGGGCCGGTCTACCTCGTGACCTGGGCGATGCAGCGCGTGATGACGCTGGGTACCGGCCGCGCCGCGTACTCACAGCTGGCGCCGGGGACCGTCGTCGCCGGCAAGTCGGGAACGACCGACGATTTCCGCGACAGCTGGTTCGCCGGTTTCGGCGCCGATCGCGTGACGGTGGTCTGGGTCGGCCGCGACGACAATCAGTCGACCGGCCTGTCCGGTTCCGCCGGCGCGCTGCCGATCTGGGCGCGCGTGATGAAGGATCTGCACGTGCGCAGCATCGACAACATCCCGCCGGCCAGCGTCGAGGAGCTCGCGATCGAGCCCAACAGCGGCCTGCGCGCCGACGAGCAGTGCTACAACGCCGTGACCGTGCCCTACCTGCGCAACAGCGGGCCGCAGGAATGGGCGCCATGCGCCGCGCAGGGCAAGCCGCAGGGGGCGATGCAGTGGCTCAAGGATATCTTCGGACATTGACGCGGCTCCTGGCTGCGCGCCGTTGGTGGTTACAATGGCGGCACCTTTCCGTCTCCCCGGATTTCCGACGTGCGCTCGAAGCTGATCATCGTCTCGCTGGCGACCCTGCTGGCGGCCTGCCAGACCACGCAGGGTGTGCACCAGGTCTATCCGCCGGCCAGTCCGCCGCAGGGCGAACCGCTGCCGAGCCCGCCGCCGCCGCCGGTCGCCCAGTCGGTCGCGCCGCCGTCATCCGAAACGCCGCCGCCCGCCGTCGACTATCCGAAGAGTGCCGAACAGATCAGCGGCGGCGCCGTCACGGCGCTGATGAAACAGGCGCGGCAGTCGCTCAACGCCGGCCAGCCCGATCGCGCCGCCGGTTCGCTCGAACGGGCGCTGCGCATCGAGCCGCGCAATTACTTCGTGTGGTCGACGCTCGGCCAGGCGTACCTGGGTCAGAAGAATTACCTCCAGGCCGAGAACACCGCGCAGAAGTCGAACGCTCTGGCGCGCGGCAACGTTTACGTCACCGTCGAGAACTGGAAGACCATCGCCGCGGCGCGCCAGGCGCGCGGCGACGCCGACGGCGCGCAACAGGCGTCCGCGCAGGTCGAGGCTTTGCAAGCGCAGCTCAGCGCCAAGCCGGCGACGCCGTGACCGGACGCGGCGGCTCGCCCGGTCGCCGACGGTCTGGCGCGTGACCCCGGACGAAACCGCCGAGCTGCTCGGCGCGCACGGCCCATTCGCCGATCTCGCCGGCTTCGCGCCGCGCGCGCCGCAGCGGCAGATGGCGGCGGCGGTCGCCGCGGCGTTCGAGCGCGACGACAGCCTGATCGTCGAGGCCGGCACCGGCACCGGCAAGACCTACGCTTATCTCGTGCCGGCGCTGATGTCCGGCAAGCGTACGCTCGTCTCGACCGGCACGCGCACCCTGCAGGACCAGCTGTTTCATCGCGACCTGCCGCGCGTGCGCGATGCGCTGCGCGTGCCGGCGCGCGTCGCGCTGCTCAAGGGCCGCGCCAACTATCTGTGCCTGCACCGCATGAAGCGTGCGCGCGGCCTGCCGGCGCTGCGCTGGGCCTGGGAGCGCCTGCGCACGATCGAGGACTGGGCGCGCCGCACGGTGTCCGGCGAGCTGGCCGAACTGGGCGAGTTCAGGGAAGACGACGGCCTGACGCGACAGGTCACCTCGACCGCCGACAACTGCCTCGGCAGCCGCTGCGAGGATTTCGAGCAGTGCTTCGTCGCGCGCGCGCGGCGCGCGGCGCAGGCGGCGGACCTGGTCGTCGTCAATCACCATCTGCTGCTCGCCGACTTCGTGCTCAAGGACCAGGGCTTCGGCCAGATTCTCTCGGGCAGCGACGCCATCGTCATCGACGAGGCGCATCAGCTGCCCGAACTCGCCGCCGAGTTCTTCGGCCGCCGTGTGTCGACGCGCCAGCTGCAGGAGCTCGCGCGCGACGTGCAGGCCGAGGCACAGTTGCAGCCGGACCTCGCCGCGCTGGCCGAGGCGGCGCAAGTATTCTCCGGCGACGTCGCGCGCTTCGAGCAGCTGTTCGCCGGCCTGCCGCAGCGCCAGCCGCTCGCCGCGTTTCTCGCCGACGCCGAGCGGCGGCGCGCGGCCGGGCAGGTCGGCGAATCGCTGGCCGGCCTGCGGCAGCGGCTGGCGCCGCTCGAGGAGCGCAGCGCCGAGTTCGCGGGTGCGCTCGAACGCGCCGTCGGTCTGCTCGAACGCTGGATGCACGTGCTGCGCGAGCCGCCGGCGGAACCCGGCGGCGAAGACGAAGCTGCGCTGCGCGAGGTGCGCTGGGTCGAGGCGCAGCTGCGCGGCGGCAGCGTCAATGCGACGCCGATCGAGGTCGCCGACGATTTCCAGCGCATGCGCGAGACCTATCCCGGCACCTGGCTGTTCACCTCGGCGACGCTCGCGGTCGGCGAGGACTTCGGCCATTTCAGCCGCGCGCTCGGCCTCGACGACGCGCGGACACTGCGTCTCGACAGTCCGTTCGATTACGCGCGACAGGCGCGTCTGTACTTGCCGAAGGGCCTGCCGGAGCCGAACGATCCGCGCTATCCGCTCGCCGCCGCCGCCGCCGTGCAGCCGGTCATCGAAGCCGTCGGCGGCGGCGCCTTCGTGCTGTGCACGAGCCATCGCGCGCTGCGCCAGATCGCCGAGCGACTGCGCGCCGCGCTGACGCTGCGCGTACTCGTGCAGGGCGACGACAGCCGTTCGGCGCTGCTCGATGCTTTCGCCGCCGACGGCAACGCCGTGCTGGTCGGCACCAGCAGTTTCTGGGAAGGCGTGGATGTGAAAGGGCAGGCGCTGCGCTGCGTGATCATCGACCGCCTGCCGTTCGCGGCGCCCGGCGATCCGGTGTTCGAGGCCAAGCTCGACGCGATCCGCCGGCGCGGCGGTACGCCGTTCTTCGACCTGCAGCTGCCGGAAGCGATCGTCATGCTGCGCCAGGGCGTCGGCCGCCTGATCCGTGATCCGTCCGACCGCGGTCTCCTGATGCTCTGCGACCCGCGCATCACGTCGAAGTCCTACGGCCGCCGCGTGCTCGCCAGCCTGCCGGCGATGCCGGTGCTGCGCGAGCTCGACGCCGTGCGGGAATTCGCTGCTTCGCTATGAAGTTGCTCGCCCTCGACACCGCCACCGAGGCCTGTTCCGCCGCCGTGCTGGTCGGCGGCCGGACCCTGGCGCGCTTCGAGACCGCCGGCCGCAGCCACACCGAAAAGCTGGTACCGATGGTGCAGGCACTGCTCGCCGAAGCCGGCCTCGGCTACGCGCAGCTCGACGGCTACGTCTGCGGCGTCGGCCCCGGCAGCTTCGCCGGCGTGCGCATCGGCGTGAGCTTCGTGAAGGGGCTGTCGCTGGCGCACGAGCGTCCGGTCGTCGGCGTGTCGTCGCTGGCGATGCTCGCCGTTCCGGCGCTGCGCGCTGGCGCGCACCGCGTGCTGGCGGCGATCGACGCGCGCATGGACGAAGTCTATTTCGCCTGCTACGCGCGCGGCGCCGACGGCCTGCCGGCGCTCGTCGGCGAGGAGACGGTCTGCGCGCCGGCCGAAGCGCCGCGCTGCGTGGGTGAGGCGGCCGCGGCCGGCACCGGCTGGGGCGCCTCTGAGATGGCATTGCGCGCCGCGACGGGCGCGCGGCTGCAGGCCATGGACGGCGCCGCGCTGCCGCGCGCCGAGGACGCGCTGGCGATCGCCCTGCCGCGCTTTGCGCGCGGCGAGGCGATCTCCGCGGCCTGGCTTCTGCCGCGCTACCTGCGCAACAAAGTGGCGCTGACGCTCGCCGAGCAGCGCGCGCGGCGCGTTTAGACAACCTACCTGCGGCAGAAACGGAAGCAGCAGGGCGCTTCCTTTGCGGAACCGCCCGGAGAATCAACGGCGGATCACTGCGGACAGTCCTGGACCACAGGATCGATTGCTGCGCGTCACGCCGCCGCCCACTTGTCATCCGTCGTCTCCCGGAGGATCGAGGGAAGCACGGCGCCTTCAGGAATCCCAGACTGAAACAGAAGCCCGTTGATGCGGGCGTTTTTCTGTTGACACGGCTCGTGGTGGGACGCGGCGCCGCGACGGCTTAGCGGTTCGGACGCAGGACGACCTGGTCGCGGCAGTGGTCGTCGACATCGCGGCCGCAGGCCTGCGGGTTCAGTTGCGGCGTGTCGAAGCATATCCGCACTTCCTGCAGATAACGGCCTTTGCACTGTACGGCGATGTCCTCGCCGGCGAGGCTGCGATTGTCGCGAATGAAGGTGCGCTCCAGCTCGTCGACACGGGTGCTGATGTAAGCGTCCGGATTCTGGTATTCGGCCGGAATCTCGATCTTGCGGCGCACGCGCTCGATCAGCGCGAAGTAATCGTCCTGCGACAGGCCCGAGCAGGTGCCGTGCGTGTCCCATTCGTGCCGGATCAGCTTCTCGCTGGGCATCAGCGGCAACATGCGCGCGATCAGCGCATCCGGCACGCGCGCGCGCGACGCGCAGCGCGAGGGGTAGCCGCGGTCGTATTGCGGCCACAGGCCGTGGACGACGAAGCCGTATTGCTGGCGGCATTGTTCGTCGCCGATGTTGGCCTGGCAGTACTCCGGCGACCACGACAGCGACAGCACCCAGTAATCGAAACGCCCGGGCGTGCCGTCGGCGACGGCCCGGGCGCTGCTCAGCGCGAACAGCAGCGCCGCGACGCAGTCAAGGCCGCGGCGCCGCATCGGGTCAGGCCTTCTGGCCGGCCAGGAACAGCCAGGTCTCGACGACCGTGTCCGGGTTCAGCGACATCGACTCGATGCCTTCGTCGAGCAGCCAGCGCGCCAGATCCGGATGGTCGGAAGGACCCTGGCCGCAGATGCCGATGTACTTGTTCTGCTTGCGGCAGGCGTCGATCGCCATGTGCAGCATGCGCTTGACGGCCTCGTTGCGCTCGTCGAACAGATGCGCGATCAGGCCGGAGTCGCGATCGAGGCCGAGCGTCAGCTGCGTCATGTCGTTGGAGCCGATCGAGAAGCCGTCGAAATATTCGAGGAACCTGTCGGCGAGCACGGCGTTGCTCGGCAGCTCGCACATCATGATCAGCTGCAGGCCGTTCCGGCCGCGCTCGAGGCCGTTGGCCTCGAGGATCTCGTTGACCTGGCGCGCCTCGTCGACGGTGCGCACGAACGGGATCATGATCTTGACGTTGGTCAGGCCCATCTCGTCGCGCACGTACTTGAGCGCCTTGCACTCCAGCTCGAAGCACGGACGGAACGATTCGGCGATGTAGCGCGAGGCGCCGCGGAAGCCGATCATC
Organism: Solimonas sp.; assembly: GCA_047605265.1. Lineage (GTDB taxonomy): Bacteria > Pseudomonadota > Gammaproteobacteria > Nevskiales > Nevskiaceae > Solimonas. Next base: position 16,995 of record JASGFY010000010.1, on the reverse strand, counting down.
GGATTCTCTTCGTGCGGCTCGTAGCGTTTGCCGGCGATGAGGTTGGCGTACTCGTTCGACTTGAAGTCGGACATGCGCACGATCACCGGTTCCGGCGCGAACGCCGCGGCGATGGTCGCCACGCCTTCGGCGAGACGCTTCACAAAATAATCGATCGGGCTGCCATACGGCGCGATCATCGGGTCGATGATGCGGCGCAGCTCGGCCGGCTGCTTGTCCAGCTCCAGCAGCGCCTGCGGGTGGATGCCGATCTGGCGGTTGATGATGAACTCGAGGCGGGCGAGGCCGACGCCCTTGTTCGGCAGCGAGGCGAAGTCGAACGCCTGCTCCGGCGTGCCGACGTTCATCATGATCTTGACCGGGATGTCCGGCATCTTGTCGAGCGCGATCTCGTCGACGCTGAAGTCGATGTTGCCGTCGTAGACGAAGCCGGTGTCACCCTCGGCGCAGGACACGGTGACCTTGTCGCCGTCCTTGAGCTTCTCGGTCGCGTCGCCGCAGCCGACCACGGCCGGGATGCCGAGCTCGCGGGCGATGATCGCCGCGTGGCAGGTCCGGCCGCCGCGGTTGGTGACGATCGCGCTGGCGCGCTTCATGATCGGTTCCCAGTCCGGGTCGGTCATGTCGGTGACGAGCACGTCGCCGGCCTGCACGCGGTGCATTTCCTCGATCGACGTCAGCAGGCGCACGGCGCCGGCGCCGATCTTCTGGCCGATCGCGCGGCCCTCGGCGAGCTTCGGGCCCTTGCCCTTGAGCTTGTAGCGGCGCAGCACGTTGGCCGAGGCGCGCGACTGCACGGTCTCCGGACGCGCCTGCAGGATGTAGAGCTGGCCGTCGATGCCGTCCTTGCCCCACTCGATGTCCATCGGCCGGCCGTAGTGCTCCTCGATGGTCAGCGCCTGCACGGCGAGCGCTTCGACCTCGGCGTCGCTCAGCGAGAAGCGGTTGCGCTCTTCCGGCGACACCGGCGCGAACTCGATGGTCTTGCCGATCGAACGATCGGCCGAGTAGATGAGCTTCTTGGCCTTCTCGCCGAGGCCGCGCTTGAGGATCGCGGGCTTTTTGGCGCGAATGTTCGGCTTGTAGACGTAGAACTCGTCCGGGTTGACCGAGCCCTGCACCACGGCTTCACCGAGGCCATAGCTCGACGTGACGAACACGGCGTCGCGGAAGCCCGACTCGGTATCCATCGTGAACATGACGCCCGAGGCGCCCTGGTCCGAACGCACCATGCGCTGCACGCCGGCCGACAGCGCGACCGTCGAGTGCTCGAACTTGTGATGCACGCGGTAGGCGATCGCGCGGTCGTTGTACAGCGACGCGAACACTTCCTTGATCGCGTGCAGCACGTTGTCGATGCCGTTGACGTTGAGGAACGTCTCCTGCTGGCCGGCGAACGAGGCGTCCGGCAGGTCTTCGGCGGTGGCCGACGAACGCACGGCGACCGAGATTTCCTTCCCCGATTCGGCGACGAGCTGGTCGTAGTGCGAGCGGATGTCTTTTTCGAGATCGGCCGGGAACGGCGCCTTTAGCACCGCCTCGCGGATAGCCTTGCCGGTTCTGGCCAGCGCGGCGACGTCGTCGACGTCGAGCTGGGCGAGCATCTCGTTGATGCGCTGGGCAAGGCCCTCGTGACTCAGGAACTGGCGATATGCGTCGGCGGTGGTCGCGAAACCGTTCGGCACCCGCACGCCCGATTGCGCGAGGTTGCGGATCATTTCGCCGAGCGAGGCATTCTTGCCGCCGACGATCTCGACGTCGTGCATGCCGAGTTCGGAGTACCAGAGGACGTTGCGGGTCACGATCGAATCTCTATGGTGTACGGGGTTATGCACGTCGGTTTCTCGAAAGTTAAGGACGTAAACGTGCGGACTATACTGGCGGTTCGGCTGTCTTCAGGCTGAAGCGGCCGCCCCGGCGGCCCGAAGACTCCCTCAATCCCTGTTGTCGCGGTGCGGACTGGAAAGCCCGCCGAAAAAACAAGAAACTGCATCGATGACACAGCGCACTGTTTTCTTCGTCTCGGACGGCACGGGCATTACCGCCGAGACCCTCGGCAACACACTACTGACGCAGTTCGACGGCCTGGAAGCCGAAAAAACCACCCTGCCATTCATCAACTCCGTCGAACGGGCGCGAAGCATAGTCGACTATATCAATTTCGTCGCCACCCAGAATGCGGTGCGGCCGATCGTCTTCAGTACCACCGTCAGCGACGAGGTAAGGGAAATCCTTCGTACCGTCAATGGCTTGTTCCTCGATCTGTTCGACCACTTCATCCACGTGCTGGAAGCCGAGGTCGGCCAGGATTCGTCGCACGCGGCCGGCCGGGCGCACGGCGGCGCCAACACGGCGCGCTACAACGCCCGCATCGCGGCGATGAACTATTCGATGGAACACGACGACGGCGCCTCGACCCGCGATCTGGCCAGCGCCAACGTGATCCTCGTCGCGCCGTCGCGCTGCGGCAAAACGCCGACGACGCTGTACCTCGCGCTGCAGCACGGTGTGTTCGCCGCCAATTTCCCGCTGACCGAGGACGATCTCGAGAATCTGATCCTGCCGACCGTGCTGCGCGGCCGCGAATCGCGGTGCTTCGGCCTGATCATCGACGCCGAGCGCCTCGCGCAGATCCGCAACGAGCGGCGGCCCGGCTCGCGTTATGCCTCGCTGGCGCAATGCTCGTACGAACTGCGCCGCGCCGAGCAGCTCTATCAGCGCCACGGCATCCCTTACGTCGATTCCAGCAACATGTCGGTCGAGGAGATCGCCGCCACCGTCATGCAGGAGAAAAACCTGCGGCGCCAGTCTTTCTGATGCGCTGCGCGTGACGGGTGATTCGTGATTGGTGATTCGGAGCGGAAGCCGCCACACTTGCGGATCACCAATCCCAATCACCAATCACCCGAAGTGAGCCTGTACAGCCCCCGCCTCAACCGCCTGATCGAGGCCCTGCGCCGCCTGCCGGGCGTCGGCCCGAAATCTGCCCAGCGCATGGCCTTCCATCTGCTCGATCGCGATCGCGACGCCGCGGCGCAGATCGGCATCGCCATCGGCGATGCGCTGGCCGGCATTTCGCGCTGTTCGACCTGCCGTATGTTCTGCGAGGACGAGGCCTGCCGGTACTGCAGCGACGCGCGCGCGCAGCACGGCCAGCTCTGCGTCGTCGAAGGGCCGGCCGACCTGATGGCGATCGAGCAGGGCACGCCGTATCGCGGCCGCTATTTCGTGCTGATGGGGAGGCTGTCGCCGCTCGATGGCATCGGCCCGGACGAACTGGGCTTGCCGCGGCTGGCGGAGCTGCTGTCGGAAGGCTGGGTACAGGAGCTGATCATCGCCACCAATCCGACGGTCGAAGGCGAAGCGACCGCGTACTACCTCGCCGAGATGGCGAAGGCGCGCGGCATCCGCGTCACGCGCATCGCGCACGGCGTGCCGATGGGCGGCGAGCTCGAATACATCGACGGCGGCACGTTGGCGCACGCCTTGAGCGATCGGCGCGCGGTTTGACCGTCATTCCCGCGAGCGCGGGCATCCAGAGCGTCCGGCGCGGCTGCCCGTTTGTCTTTCGATCCCCGGATCCCCGCTTGCGCGGCCATGACGACGTTCTTCAGTCCAGCAGCGCGTCGATCCTGGCGGCGCAGATGAAGTCGTTCTCCGTCAGCCCGTCGACCGTGTGCGTCCAGTACGTCACCGTGCAGCTTCTGTAGCCGAAGCCGATGTCCGGATGGTGATCGGTCGTGTGCGCGATCCACGCCACGGCGTTCACGAACGCCGTCGTCTGGTAATAGTCGTCGAAATCGAACGTCGCCTCGATGCCGCGGCCCTCGCGCGCCCATTTCCAGCGCCTGTCGATCTGCTCCTTGAGCTTGCTGGCCGCCGCGAGATCGAGCGCGGGCACGCCGCCTTCGCAGGGCTTGCAGCGACGGGAGGCGAGGTCGGTCATGTCGGAGGATTCTGGTCGGAAAGGCGCGCGATTTTACGCGCATCGCCCGGTCGCGGTTCAGTCGTCCAGCGCCTGCGCGAGATCGGCGCGCAGATCCGTCAGGTCCTCGATGCCGACCGACAGCCGGCACAGGGTGTCGCTGATGCCGAGCGCGGCGCGCGCGTCGGCCGGCACGCTGGCGTGCGTCATGATGGCCGGATGCTCGATCAGGCTTTCGACGCCGCCGAGCGATTCGGCGAGCGCGAACACGCGGCAGCGTTCGAGGAAGCGGCGCGCATCGTCGAGACCGCCCTTCAGCTCGACGCTGATCATGCCACCGTAACCGCCGCGCATCTGCCGCGATGCCAGCGCGTGCTGCGGATGCGAGGCGAGGCCGGGGTAGTGCACGCGCGCGACCTTCGGGTGCGCTTCGAGCCAGTGCGCGAGCGCCAGCGCGTTCTCGCAATGCCGCTGCATGCGCACTGCCAGGGTCTTCACGCCGCGCAGCGCTAGAAAGCTGTCGAAAGGGCCGGCGACGGCGCCGACAGCATTCTGCAGGAATGCGAGTTTCTCTCCGAGTTCGGCGTTTTCGCCGACGACGAGCAGGCCGCCGACGACGTCGGAATGGCCGCTGATGTACTTGGTCGCCGAATGCATGACGACGTCGAAGCCGTGTTCGAGCGGGCGCTGCAGATACGGACTCGCGAAGGTGTTGTCGGCGGCGGCGAGCACGCGGCGGCGCCGGGCGATCTCGCCGATCGCCGACAGGTCGGCGAGCTTGAGCATCGGGTTCGTCGGCGTTTCGACCCAGATCAGTCGGGTATCCGCTTCGATCGCCGCTTCGACCCGGCACGGCTCGCGCATGTCGATGAACGAGAAGCGTAGGCCGGCCGATTTCGCGCGCACGCGCGTGAACAGGCGATAGCTGCCGCCGTAGAGATCGTCGCTGGCGACGATGTGCGCGCCGGCTTCCAGTGCGTCAAGCAGCGTCGCGGTGGCGGCGAGACCGGACGCGAAGGCGTAGCCGCGCGTGCCGCCTTCGAGATCGGCGATGCAGCGCTCGTAGGCGAAGCGCGTCGGATTCTGCGAGCGCGAATACTCGAAGCCCCGATGGACGCCGGGAGAAGACTGCACGTAGGTCGAGGTCTGGTAGATCGGCGGCATGATCGCGCCGGTCGACGGATCGGGCGCCTGGCCGGCGTGGATGACGCGTGTCGCGAACGCGCCGCGCGTGGGGGAGTCGCTCATGGTCGGGCCTCGGTCAGGCGAGCTGCTTGCGCAGATAGTTCAGCAGGTCGATGCGGGTGATCAAGCCGACGAAGCCGTCGCGGCCGGCGACGATGGCGACGTGATCGCGCGCGAACACCGGCAGCAGATCGGCGATCGGCGCATCCGGCGCGACCGTTTCGAGAGGGCCGACCATCGCCGTGGCGACGGTGTCGTGGAAGCGCGAAGGATCGAGCGCGACGTGCTGCACGAGATCGGATTCGTCGACGATGCCGACGAGCCGCTCGCCGTCCATCACCGGTAGCTGCGAGACGTCGAACAGCTTCATGCGCCGGTACGCGTGCAGCAGCGTGTCCTCGGCGCGCACGGTGACCGCCGAGCCTTCGGCGTAGCGGCGCACGATCAGGTCGACGACGCCGCCGGCCCGCGGCCGGTCGAGCAGGCCCTGCTCGAACAACCAGGCATCGTTGTACATCTTCGACAGGTATTTGTTGCCGCTGTCCGGTACCAGGGTGACGACCCGTTTCGGCGCCGTCTGCTCGCGGCAGTAGCGCAGCGCGGCGGCGAGCAGCGTGCCGGTGCTCGAGCCGCCCAGGATGCCTTCGCGGCGCAGCAGCTCGCGCGCCGCGGCGAAGCTCTCGCGGTCCGCAATCTCGTAGGCGTGGCGCACGTGCGCGAGATCGCAGTTCGGCGGCACGAAGTCCTCGCCGATGCCTTCGACGAGCCAGCTGCCGGCCTCCTTCCGGATGCCGCCCGTGCGCACGACGTCGGCCAGCACCGAGCCTTGCGGATCGGCGAGCACCATCTCGACGTGCGGCGCGACGCGCGCGAAGTAGCGCGACAGGCCGGTCAACGTGCCGCCGCTGCCGACGCCGACGACCACGGCATCGAGCATCTGCCCGCACTGGACCCAGATTTCCGGGCCGGTCGTCGCCTCGTGCGCGAGCGGATTCGCCGGATTGGCGAACTGGTTGACGTAGAAGCTGCCGGGCATTTCACGCGCGAGACGTTCGGCGACGTCCTGGTAGTAATCCGGATGGCCCTTGCCGACGTCGCTGCGCGTGATGCGGCAGTCGGCGCCGAGCGCCTTGAGATGCAGCATCTTTTCCTGCGCCATCTTGTCGGGGATGACGAGGATCAGCCGGTAGCCCTTCTGGCTGGCGGCGAGCGCGAGGCCGAGGCCGGTATTGCCGGCAGTCGCTTCGATCAGCGTCGCACCGGGGTGAATGCGGCCTTCGCGCTCGGCGGCCTCGATCATCGACAGGCCGATGCGGTCCTTGATCGAGCCGGTCGGATTCTGGTTCTCGAGCTTGGCGAACAGGCGGCAATGGCCGGCGTCGAGATTCTTCAGCTCGACGAGCGGCGTGTTGCCGATCGCCTGCAGGATCGCCCCTTCGTGAGCCCCTTCATGGACCATCGGCTCCTCCGCATCGATCTGTGCATCGTTTTGTGCGAGAGGGCTTCACGATACCATCGGTGCCCCTTCCTCCCAATGAAAGAAAACCCGTGACCGAGCCGAATCCGCTGAACCTGATCTGGATCGATCTGGAAATGACGGGCCTGATTCCGGAGCAGCACCGCATCATCGAGATCGCGACGGTCGTCACCGACGTCCATCTCAACGTGCTGGCCGAAGGGCCGGTGCTGGCGATCCGCCGCAAGGAGGAGGAGCTGGCGATCATGGACGAGTGGAACGTCACGCAGCATGGCAAGTCCGGCCTCATCAAGCGCGTGCGCGACAGCGAGATCGACGCCGCCGCGGCCGAGCGGCAGACGATCGCCTTTCTCGAGAAATGGGTGCCGGCCGGCAAGTCGCCGATCTGCGGCAATTCGATCTGCCTGGATCGCCGCTTCCTCGCGCGCTGGATGCCGGACCTGGAACGCTATTTCCATTACCGCAACCTCGACGTCAGCACGCTCAAGGAGCTGTGCGCGCGCTGGGCGCCGGACATCGCGCGCGGCTTCGACAAGCAGAGCAAGCACCTCGCGCTCGACGATATCAAGGAATCGATCGAGGAACTGCGCTATTACCGCAACCACTTCCTGCGCTTCCCGGCCGTCTGAGCCGATGATCGCGCTCCGCGCCGCGCATTTGACGCCCGCGCATCCGCGGGCAAGGGCGCGATTCAGCGCAAGGGCAGCGCGACGCTGACGCGGGCACCGCCGAGCGGGGCGCGTTCGAGCGTCAGGTGGCCGCCGTAGGCGTCGACGATTTCGTTGACTGCGGCGAGGCCAATGCCCTGGCCGGGCTTGCGCGTGTCGGCGCGCGCGCCGCGTTCGAGCAGCTTCTCGGGCCGCTGCGGAAAACCGGGGCCGTCGTCGTCGACGTCGATGCGGCAGGTCTTGCCGTCGGCCTGCGCGCTGATGCGCACGCGGCGATTGCCGTACTTGGCGGCGTTGTCGAGCAGGTTGCCGAGCAATTCGTAGAGGTCGCCCTGGTCGGCGCGCAGGCGCAGGTCCGGATCGAGCGCGTTGTCGAAGCGGATGTTGCGGCCGCCGTAGACCTTGGCGAGCGCCATCGTCAGTTTCTCGGCGAGCGGACGCAGCGTGACCGGCTCGGTCAGCGTACGGCTGCCGGCGGCGGCGGCGCGGCGCAGCTGATGGTCGACGATGTGCTGCATGCGGCCCAGCTGCTCGTGCAGCTGTTGCTGCTGCGCCGGCGGAATGCTGCCGTCGCTGGACAGGCCGCGCAGCACGGCGAGCGGCGTCTTCAAGGTGTGAGCGAGGTCGCCAAGCGCGTTGCGGTAGCGCGTCTGCTGGCTGTGTTCGTTGACGATCATCGCGTTGAGATCGCGTGTCAGCGGCGTCAGTTCGTCCGGATAGCGGCCTTCGATTCCGGTCTGCAGGCCGGATTCGATCAACTGCAGCTCGCGGCCCAGCCGGCGCAGCGGCGCCAGGCCCCAGCGCAGGATCAGCAGCAGCGCGACGACGAGCGCGACGACGGTCGCGCCGAGCCAGAGCCACAGGGTGCGGCGGAAGATCACCAACTGGCGGTCGAACGAGCTGGTGTCGTCGATCACGCTGACGATGTATCGGCGCGGCTGGTTGCCATCCGAATCGATCCAGCGCAGGCCGAAGCTGAGGCTGAACGCGTTCGGCGAGCGCAGACGCTGGAAGCGCCACTCGCCGATGCGCAGATGCGGCGGCGACGGTACGTCGAGCGTCTGCGAGGAGCTCCAGACCATCACGCCGCTGTCGTTGAACAGCGCCGCCTGCAGGCCGGACAGCGGTTCGCGCAGGCGACGGTCCGGTACGGCGTCGAGCGAAATCGTCAGCTCGCCGTCGGACGTCGTCGAGGCGGCGCCGAGCAGCGCGTAGATCAAGCCTTCGAGCTTGTCCTGCTGAGCCTGCAGCAGCGCGCTCTCGAACGCTTTCTCGAGCGCGAGGCCGCCGAGGCCGACGAACACCATCAGCACCATGGCGGTCGACACCAGCAAGCGCGCCCGCAGCGAACCGAGCCGCGGGCGCGGCTTGGCGGGGAGTTTCAGGCGCGGGGCAGATCCCACCGGTAACCGGAGCCGCGCAGCGTGGTGATCGGGTTGTACCGGCTGTCGGCGTCGAGCTTGGCGCGCAGGCGGCGAATGAAGACTTCGATGACGTTGCTGTCGCGCTCCTCGTCCTCGGTGTACAGGTGCTCGGTCAGCTCGCTCTTCGAGATCACCTTGCCGGCGTGCGTCAGCAGGTATTCGAGCACGCGGAACTCGTAGCTCGTCAGATCGACCGGCTTGCCGTCGACCTGTACCGACTTGGCGCTGGTGTCGACGACGTACGGCCCCGAGTTCAGCGTCGCCTGCGTCCAGCCGCCGACGCGGCGCACGAGCGCACGCACGCGGGCGATCAGCTCCTCCTTGTGGAAAGGCTTGACGAGGTAGTCGTCGGCGCCGGCCTCGAAGCCCTCGACCTTACTCTGCCAGCTGTCGCGCGCGGTCAGGATCAGGATCGGGTATTTGCGGCCGGACTTGCGCACGCGGCGGATCACATCGATGCCGGGCAGGCCCGGCAGGCCGAGATCGATGACCGCGACGTCGGCCGGATATTCCTCGGCCATGTACGCGCCGTTGTCGCCGTCGGCGGCGGCATCGACGGCAAAGCCCTCGTCGCTGAGAAACTTGGTGACCTGCTCGCGCAGATCCGGATCGTCTTCGATGACCAAGGCACGCATGTGCGAACTCCCTTCGTGGTGCGGATGGGCGGCCGGACCGCCGGTTCAAGGATTGACCTGATAGATGCGGACTTCGCCGTCCTTCAGCATCTTCACGCGATAGCCGGTGCCGTCCGGCTGCACCGCCAGCACGCGGCCGCCGTGACGGCGCTGGATTTCGCGTGCGGCGTTGTCGGGTGTGAGGGCGCTGGCACTCATGTCGCGCAGATGATTCGGCGGCAAGACGTTCGGCGCGGCCGACGGCTTGGCCGGCGCGGGCGGCAGACGGGACTCTTCACGGGTCCGCCGCTGCTTGTCCTCGTCCGGCGACTGCGCCTGCGCGGCCTCGGCGGCGTGCAGCAACGCACCGCTGACGAGCAGGGCAGCAAGGAACCGGAAGAGGAACATGGCCGGGAATTTAAAGGGCGCCGGTCGGCGCGTCCATGCGTACGGCGGCATTGCCGGCGTCGGCGCCGCACAGATCGACGGTTCGGCGGCTGGTGCGTCTCAGCTGGCTCATGAGCCGTCTCCCGTTCTTCGATCTAGCGGCATGCCGGGTTTCATCGCCGCCAGACTATCGCGACAAACTGAATTCGTCCTTAACTTTTTTCGATTTTTCAGCGACTAAGCCGGATGTCCCGGCCGGACGTGCGGCCAGCGCGACCGTCCGCCGGCCGGACGGCTCAGGGCTGCGTCGTCATCCACAGCGTGAAGCCGAGCAGGATGCCGAACGTCAGCCAGCGGTGCGCGTAAACGAGCGGCTCGACGAAGCGCAGGATGCGTTCGGCGTATGGGCCCACCAGCTTCTCCGCTTCTTGTTGTCGTCGGCCGCCATCCGTGCGGCCATGCCGGCATTGTCGGCCGGTGGCGACGGAGGCAACAAGGTCTGCCGCGGCAGGCGCGCATGGCGCTGTCGCCAGCCGCGCGACCCGCGGCTACAGGCTCAGGGCAAGCTGCGGCATCTGCTCCGACTTCGCGTAGGCGCGGAACAGCGTGCGGGCCAGCACGGCGAGGATGCCGTGCATTTCATCGGCGCTGTATTGGCGCAGCGGCACGACGCAGGCCTCGATCAGCGCGATCACGGCCCTGGCCATTTCGTCGGCTTCGCCGCCCAGTTCGAGCTGGCCGCGCTCGCCGGCGCGCTGCAGCACGTCGCGCAGGGTCGTGATCGATGCCGATTCGAATTTGCGCTGCGCCGCCATCAGCGCGGCGGTTTCCGGGCGCGACGGAATCAGCCAGTAGCCGGCGACGCCTTTCTCGACGCGCGGGTCCTGCAGCAGCTTCTGCAGGCCGGTGAAGACGTGGAGGATGGCGCGCACCGGATCGGCCTCGGCGCGCATTGGCGCGAAGACGTATTGGTCGAAGATGCCGTGCAGGCGCTGCAGGCAGTCGAGGTACAGCGCTTCCTTGCCGTGGAAATGCCAGTACAGCGCGCCCTTCGACAGCCTGGCGGCCTTGGCGATGTCACCGATCGAGACGCCTTCGTAGCCGTAGCGGCCGAACAGCCCGAAGGCGTGGTCGCCGATGGCCTTGACGGTGTCGAACTGTTCGTGGGCGGGCTTGCGCGGCATGGCGATCTTCGGGCTGGCCGCGATTCTCGATGAAACCGCCGCGCCCCGCCAGCGGGCGCGGCGCGGGTATCGTATTGCGTCGCGATCAGGCCGTCCGGCGGTGGCCGAGCAGACGCGCCGGCAGATGGAGCAGGGCGCCGATCAGGGCGAACACCGCGCCGACGCCGATGCCGATCAGGCGCAGCGGCAGCGAGAGCAGCCAGACCAGCGGTGCCAGAAACAGCGCGGCGACGGCGAGCGGCCAGCACAGCGCGGCGAGCAGGCACCAGCCGACGAAAAGGATCAGAGCGTTCATCGCGGCGGGAGCCTCAGGCCTCGAGATCCTTGAACTGGCGGCGCAGCTCGAGCTCGTCCTGCGTCACGCAGGCTTCGATCTGCCGCAGCCGGCGATCGAGCTTCTCGAAGCGCGCCCTGGCGTCGTCCGGCGACAGGCCGGACGGACGGCCGCCGCCCGGAGGCGTCTGCGGAGCGCCGCCGGTGTCCGCGCCGTCCGTGTACGAAGCCGCTCCCTCGGCCGGGTCCATCAGATACCAGAGCGCGAGATAGATGACGCCGACCGGGAAGAAGCCGGTGAAGATCAGCGCGAGGATCACCAGCACGCGAATGACCTTGACGCTCCAGCCGAAGTAGTCCGCGATGCCGGCGCAGACGCCGGCGACCCAGCCGTCGTCCGGATAGCGGCGCATCGCCGACAGCGTTCCCCCGTCGCGAATGCTGCTTTCGTTGCGCGGTGTTCTGCTAGTGCTGCTCATGATGCTTCTCCCTCCAGCCCGGCGCTTCGACGTCGAGCAGGCGCTCGAGCGTGTCGATCCGTTTCTCCAGGCGATAGGCCAGTTCCGTCAATTCCGTGCCGGCGACCGTCTTGTGCTTCAGTTCGAGCTCGCGGCGCCGCGTGACGGCGCGGAAAGCCAGCAACGGGATGACGATGAAGAGGCCGGTGACGGCGATCAGCGGTATCAGGTTTTCCAAGAAAATTTCCACCCCTCACTCCTGCGCCTTGTCCTTGCCCGCCGCCGGCGATTCCCTGCCGGCCTTGGCGCGCAATCTTGCCAGTTCGTCTTCGAGCCTATCGTCGGCGAGACGGGCGAATTCGTCGCGCAGGCGATCGGCGCCCAGCTCGAAGGCATCGACGCGCGATTCGAGCTCGTCGGCCGCGCGCTCGGCCTCGTCGAGCGCGGCGCGCGCCGTCGCCGTGCGCTTGTCGTCCATCTGCTCGCGCAGCCTGATGCGTGAGCTCGCCGATTGCGTGCGCAGATGGATGTTCTTCTGCCGCTGCCGGGCCTCGGACAGCTTGCCGCGCAGCTTGCCGATGTCCTCGTCGAGCTTGCCGATCTCGACCTCGACGCTCGCCAGCTCGCGGCGCGCCTCGTCGATCCGTTCATGGGCGCGGCGCCTGGCGGCGAGCGCGCCGCGCGCGAGATCCTCGCGGTCTTTATGGATCGCCAGTTCGGCCTTGGCCTCCCAGTCGGCCGCCTCGGCGCCGAGCGTGCCGATGGCGCGCTGCAGTTCTTTCTTGCGGGCCAGGAAGCGCACCGCGGTCGAGCGAACCTCCACCAGCGTGTCCTCCATCTCCTGGATGATGAGCCGTGCCATCTTCTCCGGATCGTCGGCCTTGTTGAGCAAGGCGCTCAGATTCGAATCGATGACGTCTCGCGTTCTGGAAAAAATGCCCATCCATCCATCCTCACAAAGGGTTGCGGGCGCCGCATCGGCACGCTGACGCAGCGCGCTGATGGCGTGTCCCACGACCGTCACAGCCGGCTGCGCGGGTGACTGATGGGATTGCTGTCGCCAAGTCCGTGCCAAATAGAATTCTCTTGCAGTCCATTGAATTTTAAAATATTAATTAACAAGCGAGATCCGCGTTCCGGGCGCCGTTTGTGATTGTGAACCGCCTCTTGGCGATTTTCGCCAACCTCTAACAGAATGCCGGGATGGAACCGCGCGACACTCCCGATCCGATTCTCGGCCAGGCCGACAACTTCCTGGCCGTGCTGGAAAAAGCGTCGAGAGTCGCGCCGTTGGCCAAGCCGGTGCTGATCATCGGCGAACGGGGGACCGGCAAGGAACTGATCGCCGCCCGCGTGCACTACCTCTCGGAGCGCTGGGCGCGTCCCTTCGTGAAATTCAACTGCGCCGCGCTCAACGAGGAGCTGCTCGAGTCGGAACTGTTCGGCCACGTCGCCGGCGCTTTCACCGGCGCGGCCAGGGCGCGCGTCGGCCGCTTCGAGCTCGCCAACCACGGCTCGATCTTTCTCGACGAGCTGGCCTCGATGTCGCTGCGGTTGCAGGAGAAGCTGCTGCGCGTCGTCGAGTACGGCGAGTTCGAGCGTGTCGGTTCGAGCGAGACGGTCAAGGTCGACCTGCGCCTGATCGGCGCCGCCAACGTCGACCTGCCGGCACTGGCGCGCGCCGGCAAGTTCCGCGAGGACTTGCTCGACCGTCTGTCGTTCGACGTCATCACCGTGCCGCCGCTGCGCGAGCGCCGCGACGACATCCTGCTGCTTGCGCAGAAGTTCGCCGAGGGCATGGCGCGCGAGCTGGACCGCGCGTATTTCGCCGGCTTCGCGCCGGCGGCCGAACGGGCGCTGCAGGCCCACGACTGGCCGGGCAATGTGCGCGAGCTGCGCAACGTCGTCGAGCGCGCCGTCTATCGGCTGGAAAGCGAGCGCCGCGTCGTCGACACCATCGAGTTCGATCCGTTCGCGTCGCCGTACCGGCCGCGGGCGATGGCCTCGCAGTCGCCGCCGGAGACCGGCGCAGTGCAAAGCGTCCGCGCGGCGGCCGGCGCCGCACCATCGTCGACCACGGACGCGCCGCGGCTGCCGTTCTCGTTCGAGACCGCGGTGGCCGATTTCGAGACGCGGCTGCTGCGGCAGGCGCTGGAAGACGGCCGCTACAACCAGCGCAAGGCCGCCGAATTGCTGCAGCTGACCTACCACCAGTTCCGCGGCTTGCTGCGCAAGTACAAATTGCTGGACGGCGAGTAGGAAAAATTCGCTTCGCGCGCCGCTCGCACGCATCGCGTAAGTGCTTGGTGTAATTGGCATGAAATTGGCTTGGCTCATCACCTAGAACTCACGGCAAAGGCGCCGGAAAACTCATGAGTGGTGTGCTTCCGGGATCGGAGCCGCAGGGACAAAGGGGTCCTTCATGCGAGGCCTGACGTCATCGTCGCAGTCGCGGCGCGAGGCGTCCGGCATTCAAGGACAACCTGCCACTGTGGGGTGCGGAGATGCAAATGCTCGATGAAGCGGGGCCTTCCAAAGACCGGCGCGGCGCGCCGGCCGGCAGCCCCGGTGCATGCCTGCGAGTCGTGCTGGTCGACGATGACGGCGCGCGCGCAGCCTTCGTGACGCAGGCTCTGCGGGCCGCCGGTTACGATGTGGTGGCGCGTATGTCGGCGACCGAGGATTTGTTGTCGGCCGTGCGTCGCGTGCGCCCCGACGTCATCCTCGTCGACATGGACAACCCGGCGCGCGACGTCCTCGACAACTGCGCGGCGGTCACCCAGCAAGTGCCGCGCCCCATCATTTTCTTCGCGCGCGACTCCGATCCGGAAACGATCTCGCGCGCCGTGCGCGCCGGCGTCTCGGCCTACGTCGTCGACGGCATGGCGGCGCACCGCCTGAAGCCGATCCTCGACGTGGCGATCGCGCGTTTCCACGAGCACCAGAAGCTGCGCAACGAGCTCGACGAGATGCGCACGCGCCTCGCCGACCGGCGCGACGTCGAGCGCGCCAAGGCGTTGCTCGCGCGCCTGCGCAAGCTCGACGAGGCGCAGGCCTACGCCCTGCTGCGCAAGAGCGCGATGGCACGCCGCGTGACGGTCGGCGAAGCCGCGCGCACGGTGCTGGCCGCCGCCGAATTGCTCGAGTCCGATGGCGGCAACGCCGCCGGGGAGCCGACGCCGTGAACCTGATGCTGCCTTTCCGCCCGGAGATCTCGCACCTCACGGTCGGCTACATGCCGCTGCTTGATTCGGCACCGCTGCTGTGGGCCCAGCATCGCGGGTACTTCCGCGCCGCCGGACTGGACGTCGAGCTGGTGCGCGAAGTGTCGTGGGCCAGCCTGCGCGACCGGCTCGCGTACGGCGCACTCGACGCGGCGCAGTGCCTGTCGCCGATGCCGGTGGCGGCCAGCCTCGGCGCCGACGGCGTCGGCGTGCCGATGGTCACCGGCCTCTGTCTGTCGCAGGGCGGTTCGGCGATCACGTTCTCGCGGACCATGGCCGACCGCGTCGGCCTGCGTCCGGGCATGAGCGTCGTCGACAGCGCCAGCGCCGTCGCCCAGTACGTGCGCGGCGGCGGCCGCCTGCGTCTGGCGCACGTGTTCGCGTTTTCGATGCATCACTACCTGCTGCGCGACTGGCTCGCCCTCGGCGGGCTCGATCTCGACAACGCCGGCATCGAGCTGTCGGTGGCGCCGCCGCCGCAGATGGTGCGCCTGCTTGAGAGCGGCGCCGTCGATGGCTTCTGCGTCGGTGAGCCGTGGAACACGGCGACCGTCAAGGGCGGGCTCGGTTACCTGGTCACGTCGACGTCGGCGATCTGGGACGGCGGCGCCGAGAAAGTGCTCGGCGTCACGCGCGAATGGGCGCAGCAGTTTCCGCAGACGCACCGCGCGCTGCTCGCGGCGGTGATGTCGGCGCTCAACGAACTGGCCATCCGCGACGTCACGCGGGAGCTGGCGGCATTGCTGCATCGCCTGCAGGTGGTGGCGGTGCCCGATACCTGGATCGAGATCGTGCTGCGCGGGCAGGGCGCCGGCAGTCCGCCGCGCTTCGCCAGCGGCCTGCATGCGTTCCCGCGACGCTCGCAGCTGATGTGGTGCGCGCTGCAGATGCTGCGCTGGCGGCAATGGAGCCAGCCGCTCAACCTCGCCGCGCTGATGGGCTCGGTCTGCGATGTCGCGGCGTTCCGAGATGCCGCGGCCACGCTCGACATGCCGCAGCCGATCGTCGACGCGATCCGCGAAGGTGCCGGCGCGGTGACGCTCGGGGCCGATGGCGCGACCGTCGAATCGCGCTTCGTCGACGGCGGCGAACTCGATCCCGCCGACCCGGCGTCGTATCTGACCGCGCGCGGCTGGAACCGGGACGCCGCGCGCGCCGCGATCGCCGCCTGAGCGGCGCCTGCGGCACGGAGCTTGTTTTCGCTGGGATGTCGTTTTCGATTCGGTCGGTCATCGTCAGCTGCGACCGGCACAGCGGCCAACGATGCCCGCGATCTCCTCCGCCTGTTTGCCAGGAGTCGTCGCCGCGCAGGAAGCCGCCTTGTTCCCCTTCATCGATCCGGCCGTGCAGTTCATCGCGATCTGTGTCGCTGTCCTGCTGCTGTTCTTCCTGTCCTCCGTCGGGGATGCCCTGCAGGTCCGTGCGCGGCGTGCCGCGCGCGACGAGGAGTCGGTGCTTGCCGTTCATGGACGATCGCGCGACGAACAAAAGACATGAGCCCGGTGCGCGTCGCGTCACCCGCTCGCTGCGGCCGCTGGCCCTGGCGCTGGCGGCGCCCGCTGTCGAGCCACGGCCGACCTGACCGTCGCGCGGCCTTGCAACTGCTCGCCGCCACGTCGCCCGCGAGCGCGGCGGCGACGAGCGCGACCGTCTCCAGGTTCGGCAGGTTCAGCGACAGGCGCGCCGTGGTGTACGAAAGCTGGAAGCGGTCCCAGAAGCTGACGTTGACCCCATAGAACGACACCTGCAGTGCCGGCAAGGTTGACGTAGGTGAACGTGGCGCTGCCATTTTGCCGTCGCGTGTTTCGTAGCCGCTGATCGGCGCCCACGGCACCGCGCTGCCGCCACCCGCGCCGTCGACCGTGAACGCGCTGCCGGTTAGCAGCACCTTGCCGTCGTTGTAGATTTCCGCGGACGCTCCCTGGCTGACTGCGAGACCCGTCGACAGCAAAGCCGCACATTGCAGGATGCGCAGACCACGCATGTGCACTTTCATTGCCCCAACTCCTTTTTTTGAATGACATAGCAAACCTTCGAAGAACTCCCGCCATTGCGTGCGGTTTTTGGGCGGAATGCGAGACGGCGAAAGTCTCGTTCCTGCACGGCGCACCGGGAAAAGCCCAAAAAATCAGGTTGGCGCGGCCCGAGGGAAACAGGGGCGCAACGCCTGCAGCAC
>JASGFY010000009.1:0-71589 GCA_047605265.1 Solimonas sp. | reverse complement strand
CGGGCAGACCGCCGGCCCGGCGAGCCCGCGCCGCGCGACGTCGACGGCGATGCCGTAGTCGCGCAGCATGTTCTCACCGACCAGCAGCTGCTGGCTCTGATCGGCGCGATCGGTCAGATTGATTTCCTCGACGCGCGAGACCCCGCCGAGGCAGAAGCGCAGGGCGATGACCGGACGGGCGCGTGTCGCGGACGCGTCGCCGCCGGATGCGAGGCGATCCTCGCCGCGGCGGCGGACGTGCTGGACGCGCAGCAGGCGCGCCTCGTGCATGGTCCTGTCGTCATCGGTGCCGGCCAGATGGAAACGCACCCAGCGTTCGCCGCGTCGCTCGAAAAAGCCGGTCACGTCGGCCGACAGCGACGACAGGTCGGCGCCGGTATCGAGCTTGGCGTCGAAGACCACGCCGAGCGCCGGCACCGCGACCTGCTCGTAGCGGCCGTAGATCGTCGGCGTGTCGGCGCCGGCGCGCAGCGGCAGCAGCGCGGTCAGCAGCAGCAAGGCGGGCGCGCGCACGTCAGGGGCCCGCCGGCCGCACGGCCGGGGCCGCCCCGCAGCGCTCAGCCAGGGCCAGATCGGTGGCCTGCCCGTCGGCGCGCAGCTCGGCCGCCGCGCAGGCGAAGTCGCGCTGGAAGTCGGCGACGCCGCGGACGCGCTCGTAGACCGCCGTCGCCACGAGCCGCCCGGCCTCGACGTCGCTCGGAAAATGCACGCCGCAGACCAGCCGGCTCTCGCCGTAGTCGATGCCACGCTGCAGCAAGGCCGGCGCACGCTGCGGCGCCAGCTCGGCCAGGGCCTGCACCGCCATCCAGCCGTACGCCGCGTGGCCGGACGGATACGAAGTGCGCCCGGCCACGTCCGGATCGGCGGACGGCGCCGAACCGCGGCCGCAGGCGCGCGCGAGCGTCAGGCGCTGGTACGGGCGCGCACGCCGGTAGAGGTCCTTGGCGGCGAACACCGGCCTGGCGACGGTGCGTTCGAGCCGGTTCAGCAGGCGGATCGTGTACGGCGTATGCGCGCGGTCGAGCGGCCGGCCGAAGGCGTCGGCGAAGCGCGCGTAGAGCGCATCGCCGTCGTCTTCGGCCTGCGCCCGGCGCGTCGCGCTCGTCGCTTTCTGGAGACGCAGGATGGCTTGCACGTCGCCGGCGTCGGCCGGCGAGCCTTCGGCGGGCGGACCGGCGAGCACGAGGAAGCGCGCCGCGTCGCTGTCGAGATACGGCGCGAAGGTCTTGCGGTCGTCCGCTTCCGGCGTTTCCCAGCTCGGCGAGCCGGCGTGCGCGAGCGCGCCCGCGAGCACACCGCCGAGCAGCGCGAGGACCTGCGGCAATGCCCTCATCGCGTCGCCTCGCGCCGGACCGGCGGCGCGGCGCCGGCCTTGCCGATCATGAATTCCCAGTCGGACAGATACAGCGGCAGGCCCCTGTCGTCACGCGGCGTCGTGTAGTCGTTCGACACGCTGGTGTGCTCGCTGCCCTTGCGGCGCGGCTCGAGCGTGGCGACGCGGATGTGATCGGCCGGCAGCGCGAGCGCGGCGAAGGCGCGCGCGATGTCGTCGGCGTGCGGCTCGCGCGCGTGGTACATCGCGTACCAGCGCTCCGCCGGCGTCGCGCCGGTGCCGGCCAGCCACGGCGCGACCCGCTTGCCGCCTTTCTTGTCGCCATTGCCGCCACCTTCGCGGTAGTAGTCCCAGGGGCTCGAGAACAGCACGACGCGCGCGATCTCGTGCTGGCGCGCGATGAACGCGGCCAGGCCGGCACCCTGCGAATGCCCCGACAGCACGAGCCGGTTCCAGGCCAGTTCGCCATCGGCCTGCCGGTACTGCGCCCAGCCTTCGTCCGGATAGCGCTGCGCGAGCGTCGCCAGCATCGCCTTCAGTCGCGGCACGACGGCTTCGTTCGGCGCATCGTCGATGTCGCGGCTGACGTCGTCGCCGTACGCGCGCTTCTGGCGGAAGCGCTGCGAGCACGTCGGATCGGGATCGTGATGGCAGGCTTCGTTGGTCGCCGGCATCGTGTCGTACATCAGGCTGACGGCGCGATAGCCGCTGGCGGCGGCGACCGCGAGCATCGTCTTGCTGCTGTCCGGCGATCCGGTCGTGCCGACGAGGAACGCGAACAGCGGCGCGGCGGCGCGCAGGGCACGGCGGTCGAACATCGCGTAGCTGTCGCGCAGATAGCGATGCACCGACGGATCCGCCTCGTCCGGCGCCACGGCATGGAAGACGCGATGGTCGCTGACCGTGACGCCGCGCTGCCGCTGCTCCGGCGTCGAATGCTGCTGCAGCGCGAGGTAGTCGTCGTCGTGGTCGAAAGCCGGTACCGGCTCGGCCAGCGCCGGCCGCGGCAGCAGCACCGCCGCCAGCAACAATGCGGCGACGACGCGGCGCAGCGCGGCGCGAATCCCATGGGGCGCTTCAGTCATCGCGCGGCTCTCCGGCTTCGCCCGGATCGGCGACGCCCTTCTTTTCGGGACCGGCCGGCGAGCGCGCGAACTCGTACCGCTCGCCGAGCAGCTTGTCGACGAACCACTGCATCTGCACGTTGATCTGGAACAGGCGGTGTTGCAGTTCCTTGAAGTTGTGCGGCTCGCGCGGCGCCAGGTACAGATGCGCCTCGACGCCGAGCGCCTTGAGGCTGCGATAGAGCATCACCGACTGCGTCCACGGCACGCGTTCGTCCTGCGCGCCGGCGAGGATCAGCATCGGCGTCCTGACCTTGTCAAGACTGCTCAGCGGCGAGTATTCGGTGTACAGATCGCGGCGCGCAGCGCTTCCGTACGGCGCGGTCTCGAACCATTCCTTGCGCTGCCAGCGCGTATCCGAGGTCAGGTACATCGACGGCCAGTCGACGGCGCCGGCGCCGGACGCCGCGGCCTTGAAGCGGTCGGTGACTGTGACGAGGCGGTTCGTCATGTGGCCGCCGGCGCTCCAGCCCATCACGCCGAGGCGGTCCGGGTCGGCGAGGCCGAGCGCGACGACGTGATCGACGCCGGACAGCACATCCTTGTCGGCATAACGGAAGTAGCCGCCATTCATGCCCTGCAGGAAGGTGTCGCCGTAGGCCGTGCCGCCGCGGTAGTTGACGCTCAGCGTCATCACGCCGCGCGCCGCGAGCAAGGGCAGGAAGCGGCCGCCGGCGAAGAGGTTGAAGACGTCGCTCGAGCGCGGACCGCCGTGGTTCTGCACAATCAGCGGATAGCGCCGGCCTTCGACGTAATCGAGCGGATACGTCAGCAGGCCTTCGAGCGGCTGGCCGTCAGCGGTGGTCCAGCGGATCGCGACCTGCTTCGGCAGACGGAAGCGCTGCGGCAGATCGTCGTGCTCATGCGTGATCTGCACCGGCTTCGGCTTGCGCGTGTCGAGACGATACAGCTCGCCGGGCGAGGTCGCCGAGTTTGCCGAGTAGACGATGGTGCGGCCGTCGCGCGACACCGACATGCCGGCAATCGCGAAGTCGCCGCGCGCCAGCGGACTCATGCGCTCGCTGCGCACGTCGACCGCGAACAGCTCGCACCGCACGCCGGTGGTCGCCAGGAAGGCGATGCGGCCATCGTCGAGCCACTGCGCGTCCTCGATCGCGTACGGCAGGCCATGCATCAGCTCGCGCGGCGCGCCGCCGCCGGCATCGAGCACAAACAGGTTCCGGTTGAACGTGCCGTAGCGGTCGTTCTCGGCGGTCGCGATGAACAGCACGCGCCTGCCGTCCGGCGAGAAGCGGACATCGGACTCCTCGTAGTCGTTGTCGGTCAGCTGGCGCGGCTTGGCCTTCGCGTCGTCGAGCGCTTGCAGCCACAACTCGGCGCGCGGGCTGTCGTCGTGCAGTTTCGACGGCGCGCGGCGGTAGACGACGGCGCGGCCGTCGCGCGACAGATCGAAGGTCTCGATATCGTAATCGTCGCCATGCGCGACGCGCTCGACCTGGCCGGTCGCGACCGTCACGCGCCACAGCTCGCGGCGGCGGCGCGGCTCCTCGAACGGCACCATGTCGTCTTTCGGCTGGCGCCTGGTGCCGGGGGCCTTGCCGTCGGCGAGGAAGTAGATCTGCCGGCCGTCGGCCGACCAGCGCGGCGAACCGACGGCGGTCTTGCGCGGCATCACGCGCTGCGCGTCGCCGCCGTCGATCGGCATCACATACAGCTGCGGAACCTTGTCCTTGCCGCGCCGCGCGACGAACGCGAAGCAGCGCCCGTCGGGCGACCATTGCAGGTCCGCGCCGGACGTATCGAGCATCTGACGCAGGCCCGAACCCTCGCTGCCCATGCGGAACAGCTGTCCGTGCATCGAGTTCTTCGCCCAGTTCGCCGACGAGCGCGAGAACAGCACGGTATTGCCGTCCGGCGAAACATTCGGCGCCGAGATTCGCGCGAGTTCCAGCAGATCGACGGCGGTCATCGCGCGCGGGCCGTACGCGGCAGCGGACGACGGTCCAGCCTGTGCGAGGCCGGCGTGCGGCAGGGCCGCGAGCACGAGACAGCCGGCGAGATGGCGAACCTTGAACGAGTCGAAAAACATGACACTGCCTTGCAATGGACGTGTTGGCACGGCGTCAGCCCCGGCGCCCGGCGCCGGGGCTGAGCTCACACATCAGAAACGCGCTTCGAGACCCAGCGTGTACGCGCGGCCCGTCACGCCGTAGACGGCGCTGTAGTTGTACTGGTTGCCGTAATTCGTGCCGTCCGGCAGGAAGGGGCCGTATTCGTTGAAGACGTTCTTGACGACGCCGAACAGCTTGAACATGCGGTCGGGGCCGAAGCTGTAGTTCCACGAGAAGTCGTGTCGCCAGTACTGGGCAGCGTGCTGGTACAGGCCCGTATAGCCCTGCGCGCGGTAGTACGCGGCGAGCGTGTTGCTGTCGACCGCCGAGCCGATATAGGTCGTCGACCAGCGCAGCCCGAACGGGCTGCTGCTCCAGCGCAACGACGCGTGCGCGCGGTTCTTCGAGGAGCCGATCTCGCCGTTCCAGTTGTCGGTTTCCTCGGTGACGATGCCGTCGTAGGACTCCTCGAGGCGGATGCGGTGCGAGTAGTTCAGCGCGAAGTTGAACTTGCCGGGCACGGACAGCGCGCGCAGGCGGAAGGCATAGTTCGCCGCGACGTCGATGCCGGACGCGCGCATCTCGTTGAGATTCTCCTCGCGGTTGACGATCTTGGTGATCTGGCCCTCGTCGTCGCGCGTGATGTCGTCGCAGAACTTGTTGTCGATGCCGCTCGGATCGCCGTAGCACTCGGCGAGCAGGTCGGCATTGCTGAGCGCCGAGATGACGTTGGAGATGCGGATGTCGTAGTAATCGACGCTCATCTGGAAATCGCGCAGGAAACGCGGCGTCAGCACGAATCCCGCGGTCACCGTGTGTGCGGTTTCCTCACGCAGGTCGGCATTGCCCGAGTTCGGCGCGTTGACGTCGGTCGAGTCCTGCGTGAACGTGGTGCTTTCGGCCAACGCGTTCTGGATGCCTGTCTCGAGGCGGCAGTTGTTGTCGTACGTGCCGGTCGAGGTCGCCGTCACGCCGGAGCAGACGTCGACCACGGTGTCGTAGTCGTCGCGCGGCGGCGAGTACAGCTCGGTCGTATCCGGCGCGCGCTGCGCCTGGCTGTACTCGGAACGCAAGCGGATGTCCGAGATCGGCGCCCACTGCAGGCCGACGCGGCCGCTGAAGGTATTGTTGACGTTGTCGAGGTTGTAGTGCGCGAAGCGGCCGGCCAGATCGAGGTCCAGCGACTTGACGAAGGGCAGGTCCTTGAGCAGCGGGAACGACGCTTCGGCGAAGACGTCCTTGGCCCAGACGTCGCCGCGATATTCCGGGATGTAGGCGAAGTTGGTCAGGCCGTTCTGGGTGAGCTCGTCGGTTTTCGTGCGCGTCTGGTCGCGGCGCGATTCGAAGCCGAACGCCGCCTCGACCGGACCGGCGGGCATCTCGAACAGCGTGCCGGACATCGAGCCTTCGATGTCGTCCTGACGGTTGTGCGGGCGATACCAGACGTCGGCGCGCACGTAGTCGGCGGCTGCCTCGGAGATCGAGCCGACGCCGAAGAGGTTGATCGGCACGCAACCGTCGGCGCGCGCCGTCTCGTCGGCGCACTGGATGGTGCCGTCGCCGGCGTTCTCGGCGTCGAGCGCGTACACCATGTGCTCCATGTTGATGCCGTTGGTGCGGTTCTGGAAACCGGAATACTCGCCATAGCCGTAGGACAGGTCCCAGTCCCAATCGTCGAAGACCTTGCCCTGCGCGCCGACCCAGCCGCGCAGCGTCGTGCGGCGGTTGTAGATTTCCAGCTCGCCGATTTCGCTCATGCGGCGGCGCCAGCTGGCGCCCGAGCTCGACGCCGAGCTGTAGATTTCACTGGGCATGTACGGATTGCTCCGTGCGATGCGCCCGACGGTGTATTCGTCGTCGACGCCGTAGGTCGCCGAGTAGCTCAGCCCATATGGCTCGCGGACCGAATTGGTCTCGACGCGCGACAACAGCAGCTGGCTGTACAGCTGCACGTCGTCGGTGAGGTCGTAGCGGACCTTGACCGCGCCGGAAAGATTGTCGGCCGGCGTGATCAGCGTGCCGTTCTGGCGGCCTTCGTAGCCGTTGTCGGCCGAAACGAAAGTGCTGTGCAGGCCGGTCTGGTCGTAGTAGTACGCGCCGCTGTTGAAATAGCCGCCCGGAATGTAAGAGCTCTTGTCGGGCGTCGTCGCCGTATTGGTATCCGCGTCGTAGCTGACCGAGCGCAGCGCCCAGCCGCGGTCCCGCGCGCGCAGGATCATCTGCCGGTCGTAGTCGACGCCGCCCATCACGTACAGCCTGTTGTCGAGCAGGTGCTTGCCGGCGCCGAACGAGTATTCGACGCTGTCGCCGCCGCCCGCCTCGGTCGTGCCGCCGGTGACGCGCGCCTGCACGCCGTCGAGCTTGTCCTCGGTGATGATGTTGACGACGCCGGCGATGGCATCGGAGCCGTAGACGGCCGAGGCGCCGCCGGTCGTGATCTCGACGTGATCGATGAAGTAGCGCGGCAGCGAGCTGAGGCTCACTGCGTTCTTGTTGCCGGCGTTGGACACCGTGCGGCGCCCGTCGATCAGCGTCAGCGTGCGGTTGGAGCCGAGGCCGCGCAGATTGATGATGCTCAGGCCGTTGTTCTGCGTGTCGGTCTGGCTGGTCGACAGATTGTTGCTCTGGTCGACGCCCGGCATGTCGCTGAGCGCGTCGGCGAGATCGATGTAGCCCTGCTCCTGGACGTCTTCGCGGCCCACCTCCATCACCGGCGTCGGGCTGTCGAAGACCGTATGCTTCAGGCGCGAACCGGTGACCACGATCTCGGCCATCGGCTCACTTTCGGACTTTTTTCTTTCCGTACCCTCCATCTGCAGGACGATGACGCCGTCGCTGTCGGAAACGATCTTCAGGCCGGTGTCGCGGATCAGCTGGCGCAGCGCCTCGCGCACCTCCATGTCGCCCTTGATCTCCGGCGTGCGGATGCCCTTGAGCTGATCGGCCGGCGCGACGATCTGGATCTCGCCCTGGCGCGCCAGCTCGGGAATCGACGTCACCGCCGTCGCTTCCGGCACATTGAACGACCGCTGCTCGGCCATGGCCGCCGAGGTCACGCCACCCCACAAAGCCAAGACCTGCAGCCCGCCGAGGGCCAGCCTGTATCGCTTCTTTGACTGCACAACGCGCTCCCTATAGTCCCGTCTGGGTCCGGGCCCGCAGGCGCCGGTCAGGAGCTTTGATGCTTGGCTTCGGGAGTTCCGCCACTCCCGCGAGGACTTTATGCGGCCGACAGCAGCAGCATGTCGTCGGAAACCTGCAGGCGCAGGGCATAACTGGTGGCGATCGCGCGCGCGAAACCCGTCGGATTGGTCGCCGAGAACAAGCCGGTGACGGTGCGCGTGCCGACGGAAGCGTCGCGAATGACGATGCGGCGATCGCTGTAGCGCGCGAACTCGGCGGCGGCCTGCGCGAGCGTCTCGCCCTGGAAGGCGATCATGCCGTCGCGCCACGCGAGCTTGCGCTCGGCCTGCGCTGGGGCGATGTCGCGGCGCGCCGTCACGCGGCCGTCGTCACCGACCTGCGCCTCGACATTGGCGCCGACGGTCATGTCCGGCACGGCTTCGCCGCCGTGCAGCTTGACGATGCCGTCGCGGACGATCAGGTTCATCGCCGAGCGGCCGTTGCGGCGCACGTTGAACCTGGCGCCGCTCGCCAGCAGCGAGACGGCGCCGATGACGACCTGCAGCGGCGGACCGGCGTGGCGGCTGATGTCGAACAGTGCCTCGCCCTGCAGCAGTTCGATGCGGCGCAGCGTCTGCGTGAAGGCGACCTTGATGCGCGTCGCCGTATTCAGCGTGATGACGGAGCCGTCGGCCAGCGGCACGCGGCGCACTTCGCCGAGCGCTGTCGCGTAGCGACCGTCGCGCCAGACCGACACGCTGAGGCCGGTCCCGAACACGAGGCCGGCGGCCATCGCCCCGCCGACCAGCAGGCGGCGCCGGCCATGATCGACGGCTGTCGCCGGCGCGGCCTCGGCGACCGGCGCGTACTGTCCGGGATCGAAATCCGGCCCGAGCGCCGGCGCGCGATCGAGGCTCGCGAAAACGGCGCGCGCGCGCGCGAACGCGCCAAAGTGCCGCGTATCGGCCGCCAGCCAGCGCTCGAGCTCGGCGTTCTGACCGGCATCCAGCCCACTGCGGTCAAGCTGCGCGACCCAGTCGGCGGCCTGTTCGTCAATCGACGGAATTCCGTTTCTTCCAAGCATACCCACGCGACTCGATCCCTTCTGTCACCGCTTCGTCGGCCGCCCCCGCGGCCATGGCTCCCATCAGCAGGCGCAGCCCCTTGGCCACGTGCTTCTCGACGGTATTCTCCGAAATCCCCACCTTCGTCGCAATTTCGCGCTGCGACAGTCCGTCGATCCGGCGCAGCATGAACACCTCGCGGCACTTCGGCGGCAGCTGCGCGAGCAGGCGTCCGATGCGCCGCAGCTCCTGCTGGCTCGACACGCGCTGTTCCGGCGTCGGGCCGTGATCCTGCAGGCTGCACTGCTCGGCTTCGGACAGGCTTTCGATCGGCACGATGCGCGAGCGGCGCAGATTCTGCAGGATGATGTTGTTGGCGACCGTGAACATGTACGCCCGCGGATTCAGGATGCCGCTGACGTCTTCGAGGCCGGCAAGCACCGCATAGGTTTCCTGCACCACGTCGTCGACTTCCATCACCAGCGCGGTCCGGCTCCGCAGCCAGCCGCGCAGCGCCGCCTCGTGCGGCAACACCTGCTGCGCGAGCCACGTTGCGCGCGCATTCGAGACCTGCAACATCGAGCGAACTCCTCCGGTCGAACCTCCGGACCTTAGCAATAGCCGTGCCGATCCTTGTGCGCGCGTGCGGCGTGGGGGTCCCGTCGGGCAGCGACTTTAATGGCCGGCCGTGGCCGAAATCCAGTCCGCCGGCCGTGGCCGAAATCCAGTCCGAGGCACCGCGCGGCAACCAATGGCGGAACTTTCGCCGTCGCGCATCTAGAAGCGGAACGGACGGCTGTACGGCAGAAGTGCGGCCGCCGCACGCAGATGAACCGGGACGCCGCACCGGCGCCGCCGCACATAAATGGGAGTGATGGGCATGAAACGCAGCACCGCCGTGTTCACAGGCATGGCACTCGCGATTCCGCTGGCAGCGGCGGGCGTCTATCTGGCGCAGGCCACACACGCGGCAAGCCCGCGCGGCATCCCTGCTCCACGCGCGGCGGGCCAGCCGCAGCTGGCGCGCTATGGGCAGATTCCCCTCTACTTCGAGCGCAACGACGGCCAGGCGGACGCCGACGTGCGCTTCCTCGCGCGCGGCGCCGGCTACGGCCTGTTCCTGACCGGCCAGGAAGCGATTATCGACCTGCTGCGGCCGTCCGGCTCGCCCGATCGGGCACCGGCCGCGACGAGCCTGCGCATGCAGCTCGTCGACGCGCGGACCGCCAGCGCGATCAGCGGCGAACAGCCGCTGGCCGGCCACAGCAACTATCTGCACGGCACTGACAAGGCGCAGTGGAAGCGCAACGTCGAGCACGTCGGGCGTGTGCGCTACGCCAACGTCTACGACGGCGTCGATCTCGTCTATCACGGCAACCAGAGCCAGCTCGAATACGACTTCGTCGTCGCGCCGGGCAAGTCGCCGGACGCCATCCGCCTGCGGTTCGCCGGCGCCGACCGGCTCAGCGTCGATGCCGACGGCAATCTGCACATCGCCGCCGCCGGCGGAGAACTCGTGCAGCACAAGCCGGTGGTCTATCAGGAGCGCGACGGGCAGCGCCAGCCGGTCGAGGGGGCGTTCAAGATCGGCGCCGGACAGGAAGTGGCGTTCGCGCTCGGCGACTACGATCGCAGCCAGCCGCTGGTGATCGATCCGACGCTGGACTATTCGACGTATCTCGGCGGCTCCGGCACCGGCGCCGACTACGGTCGCGGCATCGCGGTCGACGGGGACGGCGCTGCCTACGTCATCGGCTACACGACCTCCACCGACTACCCGACGACCAGCGGCGCCTACCAGACGGCGCTCGACAGCGGCTACGATGTTTTCGTCACCAAGGTCAGCGACGACGGTTCCAGCCTCGAGTACTCGACCTACATCGGCGGCTCCGGAGCCGACTATGGCCGCGCGATCGCGGTCGACGACGAAGGCGCCGCCTACATCATCGGCTATACGGCATCGTCGGACTTTCCGGTCACCT
Organism: Solimonas sp.; assembly: GCA_047605265.1. GTDB lineage: Bacteria > Pseudomonadota > Gammaproteobacteria > Nevskiales > Nevskiaceae > Solimonas. Next base: position 60,891 of record JASGFY010000009.1, on the reverse strand, counting down.
CGGGCAGCTACCAGACGACGAGCGGCGGCGGCTCCTACGACGGTTTCGCGGCCAAGCTCAGCGCCGACGGCTCGAGCCTGACCTACTCGACCTACATCGGCGGCTCGGGCTCGGACTATCTGCGCTCGCTCGCGCTGGCCGACGACGGCTCGGTCTACCTCGGCGGCTACACCGGCTCCAGCGATTTCCCGACGACCAGCGGAGCCTACCAGACGGCGCTGAGCGGCAGCGGCGACGCCGTCGTCCTGCGGCTCGACGCCAGCGGTTCCAGCCTCGTGTTCTCGACGCTGCTAGGCGGCAGCGAGTACGAGTACATCTACGACAACTCGCTGAAGGTCGACAGCGCCGGCGCCGTCTATGTCGCCGGCATCACCAGTTCCAGCGATTTCCCGGTGACGGCTTCGGCGCTGCAGACCAGCCTCGCCGGCGATTACGATAGCTTCGTCGCCAAGCTCAGCGCCGATGCCAGCAGCGTGACCTACGCCACCTACATCGGCGGCTCGGCCGAGGAGGACAACTATGGCGGCCTCGCCGTCGATGACTCGGGATACGTCTATGTCGCCGGCTACACGGCCAGCACGGATTTTCCGGTGACCAGCAGCGCCTACCAGACCACGCGCAGCAACGCTTCGTCGAGCACCGCGTACACGGACATGTATGTCAGCAAGCTGAAGACCGACCTTTCCGGACTGGTCTACTCGACCTATATCGGCGGTTCCAGCTACGAATATCTCTACGGCCTGGCCGTCGACGACTACGGCTACGCCTACGGTTTCGGCTATTCGTACGCCGGCTCCACCCTGTTCCCGACGACGTCGGACGCCTATCAGACTTCGGGCAACGGCGGCTACGACACCGTCGTGTTCAAGCTGAGCAAGGACGGCAGTACGCTGAAGTATTCGACCTTCCTCGGCGGCGGCAGTACCGATCGCGGATATGGGATGGGCTTCGCGGGCAACGCGGTATACGGCACGGGCCAGACCCTGTCGACCGACTTTCCGACGACGTCGGGCGCCTACCAGACCAGCAACAGCACGGCCGCCACCTATTACGCGAACTATCTGTACAAGCTTGCGTTCAATCCGATCAGCCTCTCGCCCAACACGATCGATTTCGGCAACGTCGTGATCGGCGTCACGAGCGACGCCACCACCGTCACGGTCACCAACACCAGCGACGACGCGGTCACGATCGCATCGGCCGCCACGAGCAGCAGCGACTTCGCGGTCGCCAGCGACGCGTGCACCGGCACGACGCTGGCCGCCACCGACGACTCGAGCACCGATGACAGCTGCACGCTCACCGTCACCGCCACGCCGTCGGCGGCCGGCAGCAGCTCGGGCACGCTGTCGGTCACGACCGGCGACGACACCACGGTGTCCATTGACCTGAGCGCCACCGGCACACCGCTGGAGCTGTCGACCACCGCGATCGCCTTCGGCAGCGTCGCGGTCGGCGACAGCGTAGAGCAGGCCATGACCGTGACCAACGTCGGCGACGACACGGTGACGATTTCCAGCGTCACCGTCGACGGCATCTTCGCGCAGAGCAGCGATTGCGTGACCAGCCTCGCCGCCGGCAGCAGCTGCACGATCACCGTCAGCGCCACGGCGACGTCGGCCGGCACTTTTTCCGGCACGGTCACGATCGTCAGCGACAGCAGTTCCAGCCCGGACACCGTGTCGTTGACGCTGACCGGCACCGGCTCGTCGACCAACAGCTCGAAGAGCGGCGGCGGCGCGCTCGGCGGCGGCCTGCTGCTGATGCTCGGAAGCGCAGCGCTGTTGCGGCGCCGGCGCGCGGCTTGAACAGCGCGGTCGGCCACAGGCCCGCACCGGAACCGGTGCGGGCTTTTTCGTTGTCACGCCCCTGAGCGGCAGACGACACTACCTTCCGCTTCTATCAACCTTCATGACCCGCCCCATGCGCCATCCTTTCATGCTCCGCCGCTTGCGCCCTCTGATCCTGGGCGGCCTGCTGGCCTGCGGCGCCGTCGCCGTTCGCGCCGGCGAGCCGTCCGGCTACCGGCTGCCGCCCGCCCCGATTCCGGAGATCCTCGATGCCGCGCCGACACCGGCCGTCAGCGTCGACCGTCAGCACCGACGGCTGGCGATCCTCGGCCGCGAAAACCTGCCGACGATCGCGGCGCTCGCCGAACCGGTGCTGCGTCTGGCGGGCTACCGCATCAATCCGCGCAACAACGGCCCCGGCGAAGCGCGCAGCGCCTGGCTCAACAGCGTGACGCTGGAGGACATCGGCGACGGATCGCAGCGCCGCGTCCGGCTGCCGGACAGCGCGCGCTTCATCGATCCCTCGTGGTCGCCCGACGGCCACTGGCTCGCGCTGGCGCTCGATACGCCGGCCGGCCTCGAACTGTGGCTGGTCGCCACTGACAGCGGCGACGCGCACCGCGTCGGCGCCGGCCATCTCAACGCCGCGTTCGGCCGCGCCTACCGCTGGCTGCCCGACAGCGCCGGGCTGATCGTCTGCAGCGTCGTCGCCGCGCGCGGGGCGCCGCCGGCCGGGGCCGCGGCGCCGGGCGGCCCGATCATCCAGCAGAGCGGCGGCAAGGCCGCGCCCGCCCGCACGTACGAAGACCTGCTCAAGGACCCGCACGACGAAGCCCTGTTCGACTACTACTTCACCAGCCAACTGCAACAGATCGGCCTCGACGGCACGACGCGCGACATCGGCAGTCCGGCCGTCATCGCCGACGTCGACGTGTCGCCCGACGGCCGTTACCTGCTGCTCGCGCGCCAGCACCGGCCGTACAGCTATCTCGTGCCGTCGTCGCGCTTTCCAACCGAGTTCCTCGTCAGCGACCGGCAGGGACGCGTCGTGCGCACGATCGTCGATCGCCCGCTGGCCGAAGACCTACCGCCGCCGTTCGACGCCGTCGTCACCGGCCCGCGCGCCATCGAATGGCGCAGCGACGCACCGGCGACGCTGCTGTGGGCCGAAGCCCAGGACGGCGGCGATCCGCGCAGCAAGGTCGCGACGCATGATCGTCTCTATCTGCTCGCCGCCCCGTTCGAGGCGGCGCCGCGCAAGCTGGCCGATCTGCCCGAACGCTACCGCGACATCGCCTGGGGCCGCGACGATGCGGCGCTGGTGACAACGCGCTGGTGGAACACGCGGCACGAGACGCGCCTCGTCGTGTCGCCGCGCCGGCCCGGCCGGGCGCGCGTGATCGGACAGCGCAACTACCAGGACCGCTACAACGATCCCGGCGATCCGCTCATGGAGAGCAATGCCGCCGGCCACGCCGTCCTGCAGTTCACCGCCGACGGCCGCGGCGTGCTGCTGCGCGGCGACGGCGCCACGCGCGACGGCGAATTCCCGTTCCTCGCCGCGCTCGACCTCGCCAGCGGCAGGAGCACGCGCCTGTGGCAGGCGCAGGCGCCGTACTACGAAAGCGTCGTCGCGCTCGCCGGCGGCGACGGCCGCACGCTGATCACGCGCCGCGAGAGCGGCAGCGACGTGCCGAATTACTACCTGCACTCGCTCGACGCGCCCGCCGATCAGGCATTGCGGCCGCTAACCGCGTTCGCCGATCCGGCGCCGCAGTTCGCCGGCGTGACGAAGCAGCTAATCGCCTACCGGCGTGCCGACGGCGTCAAGCTGTCCGGCACGCTGTACCTGCCGGCCGACTACGACGTCCGGCGCGACGGTCCGCTGCCGATGCTGATGTGGGCCTATCCCGCCGAGTTCACCGACGCGACCGTCGCCGGACAGATCGTCGATCGCGGCAACCGCTTCACGCGGCCGGCCGGCGCCAGCCCACTGTTCCTGCTGACGCAGGGCTACGCGGTCTTCGACAATCCGAGCATGCCGATCATCGGCGCGAACGGCGCGGAGCCGAACGACACGTACATCGAGCAGCTGGTCGCCGACGCGCAGGCGGCGGTCGACGCCGTCGTCGCGCTCGGCGTCGCCGACCGCCGGCGCATCGCCATCGGCGGGCACAGCTACGGCGCGTTCATGACGGCGAACCTACTCGCGCACAGCGACCTGTTCCGCGCCGGCATCGCCCGCTCCGGCGCGTACAACCGCACGCTGACGCCGTTCGGCTTCCAGGCCGAGCAGCGCACGTACTGGGAAGCGACCGACACGTACGCGCAGATGAGCCCGTTCACGTTCGCCGACCGGCTCAAGCACCCGATCCTGCTGATCCACGGCATGGCCGACGACAACTCGGGCACCTTTCCGATCCAGAGCGAGCGCTTCTACGCCGCCCTCAAGGGCAACGGCGCGACCGCGCGCTACGTGCAGCTGCCCGAGGAGGCGCACGGCTACCGCGCGCGCGAATCGGTGCTGCACACGCTGTGGGAGATGAACCGCTGGCTCGATCTGTACGTGAAGAACGCACCGGCCGACGGCCAGGACGGCGCAACACACTAGAGCCCGTCATCCGTTGCGGGGACGGCTTCCGCGCGCTCCGCCACTGCGCGGCTTTCCGCGCCTGCCCGGTTCCAAACCCGGCCCGCATCTTGCGGGCCGACCTCATCCGCCGCCGACCCGGATTTGCGTCCGGGCCCGCGGGCTTTTTATGGTGGGACCGACCCTCGCCCCTTCGCATCCTCAGGATCCGTCACTCATGCGCCTGCCCCGCCTCAGCCTCGCCTGGCAAATCCTCATCGCGCTCGTGCTCGGCATCGCCGCCGGCAGCGCGCTGCACACGATGGGCGCGGAAAGCGGCGCGCGCGGCTGGCTGATCGTCAACTTCCTGACGCCGGCCGGGCAGATCTTCATCCGCCTGATCAAGATGATCGTCGTGCCGATCGTCATCTCCTCGCTGATCGTCGGCATCGCCGGCGTCGGCGACGCGAAGAAACTGGGGCGCATCGGCTTCAAGACCATCGTCTACTTCGAGATCATCACCACCGTCGCGATCGTCGTCGGTCTGTTCTTCGCCGATGCCTTCCAGCCCGGCGCCGGCATCGACATGCGGCAGCTGACGGCGACCGACATCTCGCAGTACCAGCGCACCACCGAAGCCGTCCAGCACGGCCCGCACAGCCTGGTGGCGACGATCCTCAGCCTCATTCCGGCGAACGTCTTCGAGGCCCTCGTCAAAGGCGAGATGCTGCCGATCATCTTCTTCTCGGTGATCTTCGGCCTGGCGCTGTCGACGCTGCCGGCGGCGCACCGCGATCCGCTCGTGCAGACCTTCCGCAGCATTTCCGAAACCATGTTCAAGGTCACGCACATGGTCATGCGCTACGCGCCAGTCGGCGTGTTCGCGCTGATCGCGGTGACGGTCGCGACCTTCGGCTTCGCCTCGCTGCTGCCGCTCGCCAAGCTGGTCGCGCTGGTCTACGCGGCGATCTTCTTTTTCGCGCTGGTCGTGCTCGGCGCCGTCGCACGCCTGTTCGGCTTCAGCATCGTCCGCCTGATCCGCATGCTCAAGGACGAACTGATCCTCGCCTATTCGACCGCGAGCTCGGAGACGGTGCTGCCGCGCATCATGGAAAAGATGACCGCCTACGGCGCGCCGCAGCCGATCGCCAGCTTCGTGATCCCGACCGGCTACTCGTTCAACCTCGACGGCTCGACGCTGTACCAGAGCATCGCCGCGCTGTTCCTCGCGCAGCTGTACGGCATCGAGCTGACGCTGATGCAGCAGGTCGTGCTCGTGCTGACGCTGATGGTGACCTCGAAAGGCATCGCCGGCGTGCCCGGCGTGTCGTTCGTCGTGTTGCTGGCAACGCTCGGCAGCGTCGGCATCCCGCTCGAGGGCCTGGCCTTCATCGCCGGCATCGACCGCATCCTCGACATGGCGCGCACCGCGCTGAACGTGGTCGGCAACTCGCTGGCGGCGCTGGTGATCGCGAAGTGGGAAGGGCAGTACGACGCGGGGCGCGGGGCGGTGTACGAAGCGGAGCAGCTGCGCTAGACGCGCGCAGTTCAGCCGCCGCCCAGCAGGCCCACGGCGATTGACCACATCGTCACGGCGATGCCCAGATCGAGCACGCGCCAAGTCAGCGGCCTGCGAAACAACGGCGCGAGCCGGCCGGCGCCGCAGGCGAGGCCGTAGAACCACAGCGCCGACACCGTGGTCGCACCGAGCGCGAAGGCAACGCGCGGTGTCGCCGGATAACGGCCGGCGAGACCGCCGACCAGCAGCACGGTGTCGAGATAGACGTGCGGATTGAGCCAGGTCAGCGCGAGCACGCTGGCGATCGCCTTGCGCCGGCTCATCGCCGCGACAGGGCCGGCGGCTTCCAGCGACGACGCGCGCAGCGCCGCCCAGGCGCTGCGCGCGCCGTAGACGATCAGGAACGCGGCGCCGATCCAGCGCACCGCGGCGATCAGCGCCGGATGCGCCTGCACCAGCGTGCCGAAGCCGGCGCAGCCGAGCGCGATCAGCAGCGCGTCGGAGACGAAGCAGATCGTCGCGACGACGAAGACGTGCTCGCGGCGCAGGCCCTGGCGCAGCACGAAGGCGTTCTGCGCACCGATCGCGATGATCAGGCCGGCGCTGAGGACGAGGCCCTGCAGATAGGGAGACGCCAGATTCATCGCGAAACTCCCTCTCCCTGCTCACGCGGGGAGAGGGGATCAACCCATCAGTCGGCGCGATCCGCACGCTTGCGCTCGTGCTCCTTCAGGAACTTCTTGCGCACGCGGATCGATTGCGGGGTCAGTTCGACGAGTTCGTCGTCGTTGATGAATTCCAGCGCCTGTTCGAGCGAGAACTTCACCGGCGGCGTGAGGATGACGTTCTCATCGGAGCCCGAGGCGCGCATGTTGGTCAGCTTCTTCTCGCGCAGCACGTTGACGACGAGGTCGTTGTCGCGCGCGTGGATGCCGACGATCTGGCCTTCGTACACTTCGTCGCCCGGCGAGGAAATCATCTTGCCGCGCTCCTGCAGGTTGAACAGCGCGTAGGCCGGCACCTTGCCCTGGTCGTTGGAGATCATCACGCCGTTGTGGCGCTGGCCGATGTCGGTCGATTCGGTCTTCGGGCCGAAGTGGTCGAAGTTATGGAACAGCAGGCCGGTGCCGGACGTCATGGTCATGAACTGCGTCTGGAAGCCGATCAGGCCGCGCGACGGCACCATGTATTCGAGGCGCACGCGGCCCTTGCCGTCCGGCACCATGTTCTGCATCTTGCCGCCGCGCTCGGCGAGGCCCTGGATGACGCCGCCCTGATTCGCTTCCTCGACGTCGGCGACCAGCGTTTCGTACGGCTCGCACAGCTCGCCGTCGATTTCCTTGACGATGACCTGAGGGCGCGCGACGGCGATCTCGTAGCCTTCGCGGCGCATGTTCTCGAGCAGGATGCCGAGGTGCAGCAGGCCGCGGCCGGAGACGCGGAACTGGTCCGGCGATTCGCCCGGCTCGACGCGCAGGGCGACGTTGGTGCGCAGCTCGCGCTGCAGGCGGTCGCCGATCTGGCGGCTGGTGACGAACTTGCCTTCCTTGCCCGCGAACGGCGACTTGTTGACCTCGAAGATCATGCTCATGGTCGGTTCGTCGACCTGCAGCGTCGGCAACTGCTCCGGATGCTTCGCGTCGCAGACGGTTTCCGAGATGCCGAGTTCTTCGATGCCGGTGATGGCGATGATGTCGCCGGCCTGCGCTTCCGGCACTTCGACCTTGTCGAGTCCCATGAAGCCGAGCACCTGAAGCACGCGGCCGTTGCGCACGGCGCCGTCACGGTTGACGACCGAGACCGGCGTGTTGGTCTTGATCTTGCCGCGCTTGACGCGGCCGGTGCCGATGATGCCGACGTAGGTCGAGTGCGCCAGCGAGGTGATCTGCATCTGGAACGGACCGTCGACGTCGACCTGCGGCGCCGGCACCTTGTCGACGATGGTCTCGAACAGCGGCGTCATGTCGCCGGAGCGAGTATCGGCCGAGTGGCCGGCATAGCCGTTGAGGCCGGAGGCGTAGATGAACGGAAAGTCCAGCTGCTCGTCGGTCGCGCCGAGGCGGTCGAACAGCTCGAAGACCTGATCGACGACCCAGTCCGGACGCGCGCCGGGGCGGTCGATCTTGTTGAGCACGACGATGGGCTTGAGGCCCATGTTGAACGCCTTCTGCGTGACGAAGCGCGTCTGCGGCATCGGGCCGTCGACCGAGTCGACGAGCAGCAGCACGCAGTCGACCATCGACAGCACGCGCTCGACCTCGCCGCCGAAGTCGGCGTGTCCCGGGGTGTCGACGATGTTGATGCGGTATTCGGTGCCGTTGCGCTGGTCCGTCCACCGGATGGCGGTATTCTTGGCGAGGATGGTGATGCCGCGCTCGCGCTCCAGATCGTTGGAGTCCATGATGCGTTCGCCGAGCTGCTCGCGCGCGTCGAGGGTCTGCGACTGGCGCAGCAGCTTGTCGACGAGCGTGGTCTTGCCGTGGTCGACGTGGGCGATGATGGCGATGTTGCGAAGATTCTGAATCACGGGGCACCGGGGCCGGCGGAAGGCCGGCAAAGCAAAGGATTTCACGCGGTCGCGCAAAAAGGGCGTGAATTGTACGCGCCGGCCGATGACAGCGATAGGGCAACTTTTAATCAGCCGGCGGGCACGGTGCTAGAATCGACCGCTTCGCCCCAAGACCGACCCTCGATGAGCGCATTGCGCGGCCTCTGGCGCCTGATCCTCGGCAAGAAGCTGGACCCGTTCGATCCCAAGACCCGCCAGCACATCGTGCTGGTGGCGTTCTTGGCGTGGATCGGCCTCGGCGCCGACGGCCTGTCGTCGTCGTGCTACGGTCCCGAAGAGGCCTTTCTCGCGCTCGGCGGCCACGCGCACATCGCGCTCTACCTGGCCGGTGCCACGGCACTGACCGTCTTCATCATTTCGCTGGCCTACAACCAGGTCATCGAGCTGTTCCCGTCCGGCGGCGGCGGCTACAAGGCGGCGACGCAGCTGATCGGCAAGCATGCCGGCCTGATCTCCGGCTCGGCGCTGATCGTCGACTATGTGCTGACGATCGCCATCTCGGTCGCCAGCGGCACCGACGCGCTGTTCAGCCTGTTCTCGGGCAACGCGCAGATCTACAAGCTCGGCGCCGAGATCGGCGTGATCGTGCTGCTCATCGTCCTCAACATGCGCGGCATGAAGGAATCGATCGCCATCCTCGCGCCGATCTTCCTCGGCTTCTTCGTCACGCACGCCTTCCTGATCATCTACGGCATCAGCTATCACGCCGACGGGCTCGGCGGCATGGTCGCGACGACCTGGAGCGAAACCCTGCAGCTGACCCGCGAGTCCGGCTGGATGTTCGCCGTCGCGCTGTTCCTGCGCGCGTATTCGGTCGGCGCCGGCACGTATACCGGCATCGAGGCGGTATCGAACAACATCAACATGCTGGCCGAGCCGCGCGTGCGCACCGGCCACTGGACGATGGCCTACATGGCGCTGTCGCTGGCCTTCACCGCCGGCGGCATCATCCTGCTCTACCTGCTGTGGGGCGCCGAACACGTGCCGGGTCAGACGCTCAACGCGGTGACCTTCCGCGCGATCCTCGACAGCCTGTCGTGGAGCGCGCACACGTCCGGCATCGTGCTCGCCGTGGTCCTAGCGCTCGAGGCCGGGCTGCTGCTGGTGGCCGCCAACACCGGCTTCCTCGGCGGCCCGTCGGTGCTCGCCAGCATGGCCGCCGACCACTGGGTGCCGCGCCAGTTCCGCCAGCTGTCGAGCCGCATGGTCACGCAGAACGGCGTGCTCGTCATGGGCGTCGCCGCGCTCGTCATCCTGCTGCTGACCCGCGGCCAGGTCGGCCTGCTGGTCGTGCTGTACAGCATCAACGTGTTCCTGACCTTCTCGCTGTCGCTGTTCGGCCTGTGCCGGCACTGGTGGGAGCAGCGCCTGTATCGTCTCGACTGGAAAGGCAAGTTCGCGATGGCCGCGCTCGGCTTCGTCGTCTGCGCCGCGATCCTCGTCGTGATCCTCGCCGAGAAGCTCATGCTCGGCGGCTGGGTAACCGTGCTGATCACCAGCGGCGTGGTCGGCTTCTGCCTGCTGATCCACCGCCACTACGAGTACATCCGCCAGCTGATGTTGCGCGTCGACCAGGCCTACGCGATCAAACCGGACTGGGACGAGGACGCCAAGCCGATCGCCACCGATCCGGCCGACGACACCGCCGTGATCCTCGTCGGCAACAGCCGCGGCGCGGGCATGCACGCCTTGCGCTGGGTGCTCGACACTTTCCCCGGCCGCTTCCGCAACTTCGCGTTCGTGTCGATCGGCGAGGTCGACAAGGAGTCGTTCAACAGCGAGCGCACGCTCAAGAGCCTGCGCGCGCGCATCGAGAACTCGCTGAACTACTTCACCAGCTACTGCGCGAGCCGCGGCCTCGCCGCCAAGACCTACCAGGCCTACGGCGGCGATCCGCTCGGCGAGCTGATAGCGCTGCTGCCGACAGTCTTCGAGGACTTTCCGAAGGCAACGGTCTTCGCCAGCAAGCTGGTGTTCGGCAACGAGAACCTGCTGACGCGTTGGCTGCACAACCAGATGCCGCTCGCCGTGCAGCAGCGTCTGGAAATCGGCGGCCGCGCGATGCACATCGTGCCGCTGCCGATCCCGGAGCCCGCGGCGGCACCACCGCGCATCAGCATTCGCTAGGGAAACGCCGCGCAGTCCCGTCATGCGCATTGCGGTCCGGAACGTTTTCGCTTCGCGTCGAAATGCGGCGGCGGCGCTGGTGCGCCTTGCCTGGCAACGTTCCGGACAACAGTGCGTCATTGCGGGCTTGACGGGTTTCTCCCCGCGCTCCGCACCGCACGCGGGAACAGTTGCATCGCGTTGCCCAGGCCCTCAACGCAAAAAAAGCCGCCCGGCGGCACCGCTCGATCCGAGCCGTGCCGCCGGGCGGCTTGACGCCGCGCATCCTGCGATGCGTGGCGCTTCCCTTTCCCCGATTACTGCGCCGGCTGGTAGATCTTGTCGAACACGCCGCCGTCGGCGAAGTGCGTGGCCTGTACCTTGGTCCAGCCGCCGAAATCCGCGATCGTGCTGAGCGTCAGCTTGGGGAACTGGCTCGCGTACTTCGCGGCGATCGCCGGATTGCGCGGCCGGTAGTGGTTCTTGGCGATGATTTCCTGCGCTTCGTCCGTGTAGAGGAAGTTCAGATACGCCTCGGCGACCTTGCGCGTGCCCTTCTTGTCGACGACCTTGTCGACCACCGCGACCGGCGGCTCGGCCAGGATCGACGTCGGCGGCGCGACGATATCGAACTTGTCCTTGCCGAATTCGTCGAGCGCCAGGAACGCCTCGTTCTCCCAGGCGATCAGCACGTCGCCCAAGCCGCGCTGCGCGAACGTCACCGTCGAGCCGCGCGCGCCGGAGTCGAGCACCGGCACGTTCTTGTACAGCGCCTTCAGAAAGGCTTCCGCCTTGGCTTCGTCACCGCCATTCTTCTTCAGCGCGTAGGAATACGCTCCGAGGTAGTTCCAGCGCGCGCCACCCGAGGTCTTCGGGTTCGGCGTGATGACGCTGACGCCCGGCTTGATCAGATCATCCCAGTCCTTGATGTGCTTCGGGTTGCCCTTGCGCACGAGGAAGATGATCGTCGAGACGTACGGCGACGAGTTGTTCGGCAGGCGCGACTGCCAGTCGGGCGAGAGCAGCTTCGCCTTCGCGGCGATGCCGTCGATGTCGGCGGCCAGCGCCAGCGTCACGACGTCGGCGTCGGCCCCGTCGACGACCGAGCGCGCCTGCGCGCCGGAGCCGCCGTGCGACTGCTGGACCGTCACCGTGTCGCCGGTCTTGGCCTTGTAGTCGGCCACGAATGCCTTGTTGATGTTCTGGTACAGCTCGCGCGTCGGATCGTACGAAACATTCAGCAGCTCATACGAAGCGGCGTGCGCCGACAGCGGCAGCGCCAGCGCCGCGGCGATCGACAGCAGCGTTTTATTGGACCGCAGTTGCTTCCACATCGTTACCCCCTTGCTTGCCAGTGATGGAAAAAACAGCGCGGCCCATCAGCCGCGCAGATGCTGGTTGAAGAATTCGACGGTGCGCTGCCAGGCCAGCCGCGCGGCGGCCTCGTCGTAGCGCGGCGTCGTGTCGTTGTTGAAGCCGTGCTGCACGCCCGGATAGACGTAGGCCTGATAGTCGACGTGCGCCGCCTTCAGCGCGGTTTCGTACGTCGGCCAGCCGGCATTGATCCGATCGTCGGCGCCGGCGTACTGCAGCAGCAGCGACGCCTTGATCTTCGGCACGTCGGCGGCGTCCGGCTGCGCGCCGTAGAACGGCACCGCCGCCTTCAGCTCCGGCAGGCGCGTCGCCAGCAGGTTGGCGATGCCGCCGCCGTAGCAGAAGCCGACGACGCCCAGCCTGCCGTTGCCGCCCTTGAGCGTGCGCAGATGATTCGCGGCCGCGACGAAATCCTCACGCGTCTTCGTCTGGTCGAGCTTCGTGAACAGCTCGCGCGCCTTGTCCTCGTCGCCCGGATAGCCGCCGAGCGGCGTCAGCGCGTCCGGCGCCAGCGCGATGAAGCCATCGAGCGCCAGACGCCGCGCGATGTCCTCGATGTGCGGATTCAGGCCGCGGTTCTCGTGCACGACGAGCACCACCGGCAGCGGACCCTTCGCCTGCGTCGGCTGCGCGAGATAAGCCTTCAGCTTGCCGTAGCCTTGCGGCGAATCGATCTGCACGTAAGCGGCTTTCAGCCGCGCATCGTCCGGCGCGACCTGCTGCGCGTACGCGAAGCGCGGGTTCAGCGCTTCGAGCAGGGCTTCGGCGCCGAGACCCGCGGCGGCGTAGCGCGCGGCCTGGCTGAGAAAGCCGCGTCGCGAAAGATCGCCGTGCACGTAGCGATCGAAGAGTTTCAGCACGTCCGGGTGAAAATCGGCGGCGGTCTTGCGCGGCGTCGGCATGGCGGCGTCTCCGGCGATTCAGGCGATCAGGACTTCGGCGCCGGCGGCGCGACCTTCAGCAGCGTGCCGCCTTCCTGCTCGTACAGCTGCACGCCGGCGGCGCCGGCGACCTTGAAGCCCCTGTCCTTGAGCAGGTCGGCGACCTTGCCGGCACGGGCCGCGTGATTCGAGACGACCAGCAGCGTGCGGCCCTTCGGAATCCACTTGAGGCTTTGCTCGACCTGATCGTTCTGCACGCTCAGATAGACCGGGAAGCCGCCCTTGCTCGTCAGCTCGTCCGGCCGGCGCACGTCGATGACCAGAACGTTTTCCGGGTGCTGGAACAACGCATCGACCTCGGCGCGGTTCAGCACATGGGCCTTGAACGCCGGCGCCTTCGCGGCGGCCGGCGCGGCCGTCTGTGCGAACGACAGCGGCGCAAACGCCGTGAACGCGATGGCGGAAAACAGCGCGGGCAGGAGGATTTTCTTCATGGTTCTGAGCTCGTGTGAGATGCGGAGTGATCTGGATAAGTTCATGTATTGATGGCCTGCGACTACTTGGCGCGGCCCGCGTAGCCCGCGGTCAGCGTCTTGATGCGATACGCCGCGCCGCGGCCGACCGCGTACAGCGTGTGCTTGCCCGGTCCGGCGAACGCGATGTTCTGCGGCTGCTTCGGCAGCTCGACGATGCCGAGCGCCTGCCCCTTGGCGCTGAACACTTCGATGCCGACGTTGGTGGCGACGTAGACGCGGCCCTTCGCGTCGACGGCCAGCCCGTCGGCGCCGCTCGCCCAACCGTTGTCGGTCTGCCGGTAGCCGGCGAGCTTGGCGAAATCGCGCCGCTGCCCGAGCTGGCCCGGCTTGACGATGTCGTAGGCGAGCAGGAATTCGCCGGACGTATTGGCGACGTAGAGCGTCTTCTCGTCGGGCGAGAGCTGCACGCCGTTCGGCCGGTCGATGTCGGTGGCCAGCCGCGTCAGCTTGCCGGCCGCGCTCACGTAATAGAGCGACTTCACCGGCTGCGGCTCGCCGGGCTTCGGCGCCACGCCGGGGTCGCTGAAATAGACGCCGCCGGTCTTGTCGACGACCAGATCGTTCGGCCGCAGCAGCGGCGCGCCTTCGAAGTCGGCGGCGAGCACGCGGACGCGATCGGCCGGCCAGATCACGCCGACCTGCGGCTTCACCGTCTGCACGCTGATCAGCTCGCGCTCGCCGTTGAACGCGAGCGCGTTCGAACCGTTGGTATTATCGAGGAAGGTGCTCGTCGTGCCGTCGACGGCGATCTTCGTGATGCGGTTCGCGCGCGTCTCGGTGAACAGCAGGCTGCCGTCGGACAGCGCGATCGGTCCCTCGGTGCCCTCGAAGCCATCCTTGATGAATTCGATCGGCGTGTCGGCGGCGACGACACCGTCGATCGCCGGCGTTCGATCGGTGGCGGCCTGCGCGAGCGACGCGCCCGACAAGGCGGCCACGGCCACCAGCTGACGTAGATGCAGCTTCATAGTTCTCCCTTCGGATTCGGTGCTTGAGAAAGCCGGTGCCTCACCCGCCCGGCAAGCGGAACTGCGTATTGTCCGGCGGCGTCACCGGCTTCTCGCTGCGCGGCGTGCCCGCCGGCACCCAGTCGTACGGCACCGGCTGCGCGCGGTACAGCGAGTAATTGACGCTCGGCCTGCCGCTCTGCGCATCCGTGCCGCGGCGCGGATACGGATTGACGTATTCCCAGACGATCTCGCCCGCCGGCGTCACCTGGAACAGGCGGCCGTTCTGGCCCTCGTCGATGAAGGTGTTGCCGTTCGGAAGCCGCCGTGCGTCACTGATGAACGCGCTGCGGAACGACCAGGCCGGACCGCCGGAATCCTCGCCGGTGTACTGCCAGACGATCTCCTTCTTCACCGGATCGATCTCCAGCACGCGCGAGCCGCCGGTGACCGCCAGCGGCAAAGGCGGGTAACCACCTTCGCCCTCGTTGTCGAAGACCAGGATATTGCCCGCACCGGGCAGACCTTCCGGGATCACGTGCGCGTCGTGCTGGCCGCTGGTGCGGTCCAGCGGGCGCGGCACCTTGCTCTCGAGCCGCACGTCGGGATGCCGTGCACGTTCGTAGTCCGGACCGAGCCGCCAGACGACCCTGCCGGTCTTGCGCTCGATGATCGCAATGAAATTCGCGTTGCGCGAATCGACCAGCAGATTGTCCGGCGCGAAGCGCGTGTCGCCATCGCGGAACCAGTGGTTCGGCCCCACGGGCTTCAGATTGTTGAAGTGCAGGTAGTCGGCGCTCGCGTCGCTCTTGACGATCTCGAGCTGCTCCGGTGTGAAGCCGAACTCGCCGATATGCTCGGCCGCGACCCAGCGCCAGACGATCGCGCCGGAGGGATCGACTTCATAGATCACGTCGTCGAGCAGGCGCGGCTGCTTGAAACCCGGCACCGCGTGGACGAGGTTGGCGAGCACGGCCGTGTTGCCGTTCGGCAGCCGCGCCCAGTCGTGATGCTGGCGTGCGAGGCCGTCCGGCGCTTTCGGCCCGAACGTCCACAAGGTCTTGCCGCTCCAGTCCAGCTCGCCGATCGTCTTGGAAATCTGCGCCGTCACCTGGCCGGGCACGAGGTCGGTGCCCTTGCCATCGATGGTCTCGAGCGTCACGAGCACGTGGCCACGCTCGCCGTGCACGAGCGCGGGATCGAGCAGCGTGCTCAGGGAGCCCGCATCGGGCCACTGATGCACGACATTGCCGTCGAGATCGATCAGGCGCGCAACCTTGTCGCCGCCGGTGAACAGGACGAACGAGTTGTACGCCTTGCCGGGCACATAGCGCGTCGTGCCGGTCGGGAACACGCTCGGCAAGGCGAGCGCATCGCCGGCGAAGACCGCCGCGGCCATGCCAGCCGCCAGACCGGCTGCAAGAAAGGGGGTGTAACGCACGTGGCCTTCGCGGTGACTGCGCCTCATGACGGAAGGCCCTCCGACGCAAGGCCCGCGCCACGCCGACGGACACGACCCAAGTCCTTGAACGCGCGCGAAACACGGCGCATCGCATAGAAATCCACCGCGGTCATGGCTGCTGCGCGAGCAACACGGTCCCGGGCATCCTGCTGCAACGCGCGCGACGGTCGGAAGCGGATGCTCATCGCTGCACGCTCAGCTCGCTTTCGTCATCGGCATCCACGTCTTCGCGGCCCTTGCCGTCGTTGAGATAGCCATGCCGGCGCAGCAGCTTGCGCAGCACGTTTCGCGAAATGCCAAGCTGCGATGCCGCCCGCACCTGGTTGTAGCGCGAAAAGCGATAGGCCTCGTCGACGATCAGCTTTTCGAGATCGCTATAGAGATGTTCCCCGCTCGAACTGCCCAGCAGTTCGCGCAGCGACGCCGCGATCCGCTCGAGCGGCGTGCGTTGCGCAGCGTCGCCACTCGCCTGCAGCGTCGCGACGCTGTTGAGCTTGAGATGCTCCGGACGGATCTGTCGTTCCGAAGCGACCAGCAGCGCGAAATGAATGACGTTCTCCAGTTCGCGGATGTTGCCGGGCCAGCTGTATTTCTCGAGCGCGGCGATGGCCGCGTCGGTCAGCTCGGGCCGGCCGATTTTCAGGCGCTGGCAATACGCGCTGAGGAAATGCCAGGCCAGCGGCATGATGTCCTGCGGCCGTTCGCGCAGCGGCGGCAGACGCAGTTGCGCGATGTTGAGGCGGTAGAACAGATCGAGCCGGAAATGCTGGGCGGCGACCGCCTCGCTCAGATCGACGTTGGTCGCCGCGACGAGCCGGATGTCGACGGCGATCGGCCGCCGCGAGCCGACGCGCGTGACTTCACGCTCCTGCAGCACGCGCAGCAGCTTGACCTGCAGGGGGGAGGGCAGATCGCCGACTTCGTCGAGGAACAGGGTGCCGCCATTGGCCGCCTCGAACCAGCCCTCGCGGCGCATGGTGGCGCCGGTGAAGGCGCCCTGCTCGTGGCCGAACAGTTCACTTTCCGCGAGCTGTTCGTTGATCGCCCCGCAGTTGACGGCGACGAAGGGACCGCGCCGGCCGCTGAGCTGGTGAATATGACGCGCGACCAGCTCCTTGCCGGTGCCGGTCTCCCCGACGATCAGCACCGGCGCCTCGCTCGGCGCCACGCGTTCCAGATAGCCGAGGATCTCGCGCGAACGCGGATCGGCGAAAACCAGAGCCTTGGCCCGGATCGTCGTCGGCTCGGCATTGGTCCCTCGAAGCTGCAGGACGTCGCTGTCTCGCTGTGCGTACCGCTGAGCGAATGGCTCCATTACTCCTAAACTCCCTTCCCTCTATTTCCCAAAAGACGCTTTAAAAGGCCGCTGCCGCGGTAACACGCCATGGGCATGATCGCGGACATCCTGTGTGACGCTTCCCGTGAAGCTTTCCGCCTGTACCGCCGTGTCGCTCCCCAACCACACTGCAAAATTTAGTGGCGCGTTTTAAGCACAGCCAATATTTAGAGCCACTATCTTTAGCTCGATATCGAGCTGCTGATTGCACGAAACAGGTCAGACTGCGGACTCGGCTGTTGCAGTCGGAACACAAGCAGCGCCTTCGCTCCTCGGCGCAGGCAAATAGCCACAAGTGATGAGCTGATAACAAAGCCAGCAACGGCCTGACGGACAAAGCACCGCGGGACGCAACAGGCGGCCGGCAAACACCGCTTGCCGTCTAAAACAATCAGAAAACAATGCAGACGAGGCCGTGAAAAAGGCCTGCTCCTTGCTCCCCCGACCGTTCGCGCCGGACGCACCTGGCGCTGTCCACCGGAAATACAGAGCCTTAAGGGAGCCAACAAAATCTATGGATGCGCGCGCAAGTAAAACGTTTGGTTTGAATCCTGTGGTTTCGGCCATCAGGAAGAAGCAAGTTTCGTTCGCCGTGCTCGGCGGAGGGTTTCTGCTGGCTGCCGCACAGGCGGCGGCGCAGGCAACGGCGCAGACCACACCCGCCGATTCGCAACAGATCGCGGATGCCGCCACGGCGGCGGATTCACCGGCACCGGCGCCGGGGCCGGGGCCGGTACCAGACGATATCGAAACCGTCACCGTCACCAGCCGCGACCGCAGCCTGCTGGCCGCCAAACAGGACGTTCCCGCTTCGGTCTCGGTCATTTCCGGAGAAACGCTGTCGGTGGTGGGCGCCGACTCGCTGCGCGACATCACGCGCCGCGCCGCGAACATCTCGCGCCAGAACACGAGCAATGCACGCAGCCAGGGCCTGGTCATCCGCGGCATCGGCCGGCGCGGTTCGACGGAAGCGCAGGATCCGACGGTCGGCATCACGATCGACGGCATCCCCTATCTGTATCCGGGCCTGGCGGCCTGGGACTGGGTCGATGTCGACACCGTCGAAGTCGCACGCGGTCCGCAGGGAACGGAGGGCGGCGGTTATGCGAGCTTCGGCAACCTGACGCTGAACTCGAAGCGGCCCAGCTTCACGCCGAGCACCGACTGGTCCCTGCGCGTCGGACAGCGCGACGGACTGTTCGGCACCGCCGCCATCGGCGGGCCGCTGATCGATGACAAGCTCGCATGGCGCGGCACGTTCTACGTCGACAAGCAGGAGGGCTATTACAAGAACACGTATTGGGATGATGACCAGACCTACACCGACCGCCTGAAGATTTCGGGCAAGGTGCAGTTTCTGTACAAACCCATCGACAATTACACCGTGTATTTGTCGGCGGACCTGGAGCCCAAGACCTACGAGAACGACAACGGCCTCAATTTCTTCCATTCGACGCCGGCCACCTATACGGACGGCGTGGCCGTCACCGCGCTCGACGCCAAATCCCGTCTGGCGCGCCGCTGGTTCGGCCAATTGACGACTTACAACTGGGCGGACGACTATCTGAACTACAACAGCGGCACGCAGAACAGCGACGCGCAGCTGCCGCTGCTCACCGGCACGCGCGGCGTCGGCCTGACGCAGACCTGGGCCTTCAACGATGCTTCGACCCTGACGTCGATCACCGGCTTCCGCGATCTGCACTTCGACGCGCGCAACGACGAGGGCACGCCCTTCGACATCTCCACGCAGGGCGGCGGCGGCGTGCGCTTCAAGCAGCTCACGCAGGAACTGCGCGTCAATTCGCAGCTCGGCAATCTGGCGGATCTGACCGCCGGCGCGTTCTACGCGCACCACACGTATGAAGTCGATTCCAAGACCGGCTGGGGAGACGATGCGGGCGCCTGGTTCGCCAGCAATGCGCAGTACACCGCGCTCGATACCGACGGCGACGGCCGTTACCTGCTGCAAGAGTCGCTGACCGGACTGCGCACGTTCGGCCAGGCATGGATCGACAATCACAGCACATCCATCTTCGGCAACATCAAGTGGAACATCACCGACCGTGTGAAGCTGACGACGGGCGTGCGCGTGGCCTTTGAAGACCGCAAGGGCAGCTCCTTCAAGATCATCGAAAGCAACGGCTACGGCGGCGGGCTCAACGCCTCCGTCTCCAGCAGCGGCCAGACGCTGGGAGGATTCGACTCCTTCTACAACACCGGCAGCAGCTCGGTATGGAAGCTCAACGGCTACACGGTCGACGAAGGCACGGCGGGCGCCGTGGAGGTGGCGTCGGGCGATGTGGCACTGACGACGGACACCACCAACACTGCCCTCCTGGCTTCGGCGCAGACGGCCGCCGACGCGGCGGCGCTGAAATACTTCAACGTCTCGACGTGGTCCGGGCTCAGCGATACGCAGAAGGAGCAACTGGCGTACGCGCAGCTGCTGCGCAAGGCGCAGACCGGCCTGCTCTACAGCAGGCTCTGGGGCGAGTCGTACAAGAAGCAGCGGTACGTCTGGGTCTTCAGCCCGAGCTTCGAGTTCAACGACACGGCGACCGGCTACTTCTCGTACCAGCACGGCGAGAAGCCGGGCATCGTGCAGGTCATCAACGCCGCCTCGATGCTGGTCGACGGCGAGTCCGGCAATCATTTCGAGCTGGGGCTCAAGACCAATTTCCGCGAACAAGGGCTGCTGCTCAATGTCGACGTTTTCTATTCGCGGCTGAAAAACTATCAGCAGACGAGCGCGGTCTACGACGAAGTCACGACCGAGCTCAACGGTGACGGCAATCCGGTCTATGTCTCCACGGCCGCCAACGTGCCAAGCATCGAGGTTTACGGACTTGAGCTCGACAGCACGTACAACGCGATTCCCTATACGACCATCGCGCTGTCCGCCGCCTACAACGTCGCGAAGTACCTCGACTTCCCGAACTCGCCGACGCCCTCGGAAATCGATCCGAGCGCCGACGACTATTCAGCGTATCGGGACATCTCGGGCAAGATCCTGCCGGGCGCGGCCAAATACACGGGCAACCTGAGCGTGGATTTCCGACATCCCCTGCCGTGGCTGGCCGGTTACGACTTCTTCACCGACCTGAACGCCAACTACACCAGCCGCTACAACAGCGACATCACCCTGTCCCAGTACAGCTGGATCCACGACTACACGATCGTCGACGCCGGCATTGGCATCAGCCGGCAGGACGGCGGCTTCTCGGTCTCGGTGGTCGGCAAGAACCTGTCCAACGCCGAGGGCAAGGCCTACGGCTGGCAATCCGGAACGCTCGATACCACGCCGCGCTGGTTCGGCGTGATCTTCGCGGGGCGCCTGTGAGCTTCGGCGTGGACACGGACGAGGCGGGCAGCGCGCACAGGCGCGCTGTCCCTGCCCGCTCTTGCGGCTCCGGCGCTTCGTCAACCCGCGTGACGACCTCGGCGACCGTCGCGCGGGCCAGGCGCCGGCCGTCAGAGCGTGAATTATCGGGTTCAAGTCCTCGATCCGGGCCAGGCCCGCCGATGGGATGAACCGCCCACACGGCTTCCGGGAGAGCCTCGAAATTGTTGCGACGCTGTGTTGCTCTCCAAGCACACTGCAAGGCTCCGCGGTGCGTTTCGCGCAGCGCCCATAGTTCTCGCCACTATCCTTATCACCGCGTCGGCGACGCGTTTGTGCGAAAGCGGTCAGGCTGCCGCATGCCGTGTTTCGTTTTCAGCAGCAGCGGAAGTGCCGGATCTCGCCGGCGTGTAAATACCCATCCGGAATGAACTGATAACGACTACCGCAAATATTTGACGAATAAGGCATCGCAGACGCGCCGGGCATCCGGCGCCATCGCGCGCCGGCCGTGAAATCGCGAAAGGGTCGCGAGAACCGGCCTGCTCCTTGCTCCCCCGGACGGCTCGCATCGGATTCAGTCCGGTGCGTCCACCAGAAATTTGAGCCTGAGCCTTGGGAGCATCGATCGTAATGAACGCGCGCGCGTCCGTTTTCCCCTCACGTCCTGAACAAGCCACGCCGGCGCCGTTGCGCCTGCCGTTCGCCCTCTCGCGCATGTCCGCCGCCGCATTTCTGTTCGGCAGCACGCTGGCTGTTGCCGCGAATGCCGGCGCCGTTGCGAACGGCACCGAGGTGGCCGCCGGCACACCGACGGAAACATCGGCGGTGGCCCCCGTGACGACCACGTCACCGATCAGTGACGCCACAAGTGGCGGCGCGACCAACGTTGCCGGCACGCCGGCAACGCAAGTCGCGGCCGCAGACGACAGCACCAGCACGCTGGCCACAGGTGCCGCCGCCACGGACAGCACCGCGGAAGTCTTCGTGACGACGCGCAAGCGCAACGAACGCCTTCAGGACGTGCCACTGTCGGTGTCCGCAGTGAGCGGCGAGATCCAGGAGGCGCAACACCTCGATCAGTTGCAGGACTTCGCGCTGCAGATTCCGAACTTCACGCCGCAAACCAAGAATCCCCGCAGCTCGTCACTATCGATTCGCGGCGTCGGCGGCGTCGGCGGTGGCGACGGCTCGGAATCCGGCGCCGGCTACATCGTCGACAATGTCTTTTACACGCACGTCGGTTTCGTCTGGAGCGGCCTGTACGATATCCGCAGCGTCGAGGTCGCACGCGGCCCGCAGGGTACGCTGCTCGGCAAGAACACCACGGTCGGCGCGGTCGTGATCCGCACCAACGAGCCGACCTTCACTCCGGAGAATTACGTCGAGATCAGCGGGCGCAACTACGATGGCGCGCAGATAAAGGCCGTCAGCGACGGCGCACTGATTGACGATACGCTCGCCTACCGGCTCAGCTACTACCAGGACAAGGACGACGGCTGGGTTCCGAACCAGCAGTACCCGCGCATCGACGAAGAACGCCGCGACGCGTTCAACATGCTCAATACCAATCGCAAGGGCGTGCGCGGGCAGTTGCTGTTCAAAGCGCTGGATGGCGATCTGACCAGCCGCCTGATCGTCGAGCGCACGGATTCCCACGAGCAGAACAATTACTCCGGCGTCATCGCGCCGCTCATCAGCTCGTATTCGGACGGCACCGCCTTTTCGAGCACGTATGCGAGCAAGCTCTCGAGCCTGTTCGGCATCACCAACCTCGACTACAACCCTTACACCGGCGACGCTACCAATCCGTCGGGCCTGCCGTCGCGCACGTACGGCATTTCGAACGAACTGAACTGGGATGTCGGCGACTACACCTTCACCTCGGTCACGGCCTACCGCCGCTTCCAGCTCTGGCCCCGCAACACGCAGGGCTATTTCGGCACCCACATCGTGGCCACCGGCTACGACGTCGACGCCAAGCTGCTTTCGCAGGAGTTCCGTCTGGCGTCGAAGCCGTCCGACGTCTTCGACTGGCAGGTCGGCATTTACGGCCTGCACGACTGGCGCGATGCGAACTATCGCTACATCTATGGTTCGGACGCCGCCGTCTTCTATGCGAACAGCACCTCGACCGACTCGGACATTCTCGACGACCTCGAGCACGATCGCGACGGTCGCGCGGATACGGTCAGCGGCGCCCTGTTCGGCCAGGGAACCATACACTTCACGCCGCGCCTCGACCTGACGCTCGGCGCCCGCTATACGCACGAAAGGCGCAAAGGCTGGGTCAAGGGCTATAACGTCGATGGTACCGGCACGTCGGACGACGACCTGTCGGAATCGGACCTTGCGCTGCGCGACTCGTACATCATCACCTATACCGGCGGCAACTACGATCCGATCACCGGCACGAAATCGAAGAACTCGCCATCGTGGCTCGTCAATCCTTCGTTCAAGGTGAGTGACGATTTCCTGGTCTATGCCTCGGTGGCCCAGGGCCAGAAGTCCGGCGCGGTCAATACCGACGCGACGCCGGTCTATAGCAGCGGCGTCGCCGTGGCCAATCTAAAGGTCATCACCGATCCGGAGAAAGCCCTCGATTACGAACTGGGTTTCAAGAGCGCATGGCTCCATCGCACCCTGACCGTGAACGCCGGCCTCTACTGGAACGACATCAAGGATTACCAGGGCTCCATCGCCCAGAACGTCAGCTACACGGATTCCGCCGGCGACACCACGACCGTGAGCAAGAGCTACCTCGGCAACATCCCGAAGGTACGCCTGAAGGGCGTCGAGCTGGAGACCAACTGGACGCCGATCCGTACGCTGCACCTGTACGCCAACGGTGCCATCACGGGCGCTGAGTACGTGAGCTACGCCGGCGCGGCTGCGCCGCTCGATCTGACGGACTCGGTATCAACCGTCGATCTGTCGGGCACGCGCATCACCAGCGTTCCGCGCTTCACGGCGACCGTCGGCTTCGACACCAATCATCCAGCCGGCACGTTCTGGGGCGGTCCCGTGGAAGTCTTCGGGTATGCCAATGAATCGGCCGTCGGCAAACAGGATTATTCCAATGCCCGCTCGTCGGTCTATTTCGGACAGGGCACCTACTACATCACCAACGCGGGGCTGGGCCTGCGCCGCAGCGACAGCAGCGTGAGCCTGTCGGTCTGGGCGAAGAACCTGTTCGACGAGAAGTATTTCAACGGTATGAGCGCCAACTCCGCGACGGCACCAGCCACTGTGACGCTCGGCGATCCACGCACCTTCGGCGCGACGCTCGCGCTGCGCTTCTGAGCATGCCGACCGGAAACGTTTCAGCGCGGCGAGCAGCGTGCGCCGGCGTGCTGCTCTGTCTGGCCGCGCTCGCCGTCGCCGCACCGGCGCTGGCCGACGAGGCGATGCTCGAGCGCGGCGGCTGCGTCGGCTGTCATCGCGTCAACGAGAAGCTGGTGGGGCCGCCGCTGCGTGCGGTCGCCGCGAAGTACCGCAACGTGCCGGATGCCGCCGCGCAGCTCTTCGCGAGCGTGCGCGAAGGCAGCGAAGGCGTGTGGGGCGACATACCCATGCCGCCGAAGGCGCCCGAACAGCTTTCCGACGCCGACCTCCAAGCCACGATCGCCTGGATCCTGCAGCTGCAATGAATACGCGTCGTCCAATCAGAACATCATCACCAAGGAAAGTCTCATGTCTCAACATTTCAAGCCGACGCTGACCGCCATCGCCGCGGCGGCGACGCTGCTCGTCGCCGGCTGCCACCGTCAGGAGGCGAGCCTCGACGCGACGGCCCGATCGCTCGGTGCAGCGGAGCTGCATTCGATCGAGTTCTCGGGCACCGGCCGCTGGTATCAGTTCGGGCAGGCGCCGAATCCGCATTCGGCGTGGCCGGCGTTCGAGCTGTCGCGCTACGTCGCAACGATCGATTACGACCAGCCGGCGGCGCGCGTGCAGCAGACGCGCAAGCAGATCGTCGAACCGGGGCGGGAACGGCCGCAGCCAGTCGAGCAGAAACCGGATCAGTATCTGAGCGGCGAGACCGCGTGGAATCTCGCGCCGCCGCAAGGTGCCGCGCCGGGCGCCGAGCCGGTGGCACAGGCGCAGCCCGCCGCGGTCGAGGAACGCCGCACCGAAATCTGGGAGACGCCGCAGGGCTTCGTCAAAGCGGCGCTGGCGAATCACGCCGAAATCCGGCAGGTCGACGGCGGCAGCGAGGTGTCGTTCTCCATCGGCCCGAACCACTACGTCGGCTTCATCGACGCCGGCAGGCAGCTCACGCGGGTGCGCAGCTGGATCGACAATCCGGTACTCGGCGATACGCTGGTCGAAACCACGTTCTCCGACTACCGCGACTTCAGCGGCCTGTCTTTCCCCGCGCACATCGCGCGCTCGCAGGGCGGCTATCCCGTGCTCGATCTCGACATCAGCACCGTGACCGCGAACGCGCCGCTGGCGCTCGACATTCCCGCCGGCCTCGACAACGCGCCGCCGCAGGTGACGAGCGAAACGCTGGCGCCGGGCGTGTTCTACCTGCGCGGCGGCACGCATCACAGCGTCGCGATCGAGGAGGCCGATCACGTCGTCGTCGTCGAGGCGCCGCTCAACGAAGCGCGCTCGGAGGCGGTGATCGCCAAGGTCCACGAGCTGATCCCGGACAAGCCGATCCGCTACCTCGTCAACACGCACGCGCACTTCGATCACGCCGGCGGCCTGCGCACCTATGTCGCCGAGGATGCGACGATCGTCACGCATGCCGACAACGAAGCGTATTACCGCGAGGCGTGGTCGGCGAGGCGCACGCTGCAGCCCGATCGTCTCTCGCAAACCCCGAAAGCGCCGCACTTCGAGACGTTCCGCGACAAGAAAGTGCTCGGCGACGAGAAACGGCCGATCGAGATCTATCCGATCGCCGGCAGCGGCCACAACGATGCCTTCGCGCTCGTCTACCTGCCGGCCGAGAAAATCCTCATCGAGGCCGACGCGTACACGCCGCTGACCGCCGGCGCGCCGCCGCCGGCATCCGTCAATCCGTATGCCGCGAACCTGTACGACAACATCGACCGGCTCAAGCTCGACGTGCAGCGGATCGCGGCGCTGCACGGCCCGGGCGTCGCCACGCTGGCTGATCTGAAGGCCTACATCACGCCGGCCAAGAGCTGAAGCATGGGAATGGGCGCGGCGAAGCCGCCGCGCTCATCCTTTCGATTTTCGGATGCCCGATCTCAGCCGTAAGCGCGCGTCAGCAGTTCGTCGAGGGCGCCCATGATGAGATCGCCCTGCTCGGCCAGCGAAGCGATCGGCACGCCGAGTCCGCCTTCGGGAACGGAAACGATTTCCAGCGGGTGCAGCACCACATTCATGCCCTTGATGGTGAAGACAGGGTTGAAGCGGGCATGCTGGACGCTGCCGACACGGGATTTCTTCACCAGCGGAATCACGACGCGCCGCTGGTAGCCGTCGAAGACGGCGGACTGCACGACGACGACGTACGGGATATCGTCGCGGTGCCGGCCAGGATTGCGGTGAACGTCGAACTGCGCCATGCCGCTCCCTGTCAGAGCGTGGAAAACTCGTCGGCGAACGAACCGTGCCGATCGGCCCAGGCATTCCAGGCCGCCACGCTGAGACGCAGGCTTTCAGCCTCTGCGTCGCGCAATTGCCGCTGTTGCTGCACATAAGCGGCCAGCAGGGATTCCACTTCGGCGGACAGGTTTCCCGTCATCGTGCGTGCCTGCGCAACCAGATCCTCGTTCAGAAACAGATTGACCGGACGCTTGGGCGCTCGAGCGTTGTAGGCGGCTTTCATGGAGCATGTCTCCGATCCTGGTGCGCAGGGTATGCGCATGAATCCGGGGACGCAACCCGATACTCAAACCGTCCCTTGCCCTCGGAGGAGGCTTCGGAGCAGCCGGAGTCCGCCCGTCAGGCCTTGGCCTTGACCTTGATGAACGTCGAAATGATGTACTTGTGGCCCGATTCCGGCGTGTGTCCGCAATGCATGTAGTTCCAGGCCGCGGGGAACAGCAGCAGATGACCCGCTCGCGGCACGAATTTGATGCGCTGATGGAAGAACTCGGTCTCGCCGCCCCGTTCGACGTCGTTCAGGTAGAGAACCATCGCGACGACGCGGTCGCCGCCATGCTTGCCGACCGCATCGGCGTGCCAGCGGAAATGGCCCTGTCCCTTCGGATACATCTGGACCTTGTAGCCGCTCCCCGTCAGCTCGAACGACTGCAGGATCGGACTGCGCGACAGATAGTCGGCCAGGCAGGCCAGAATCTTCGGATGGATACGCTGAAAGATCTCGTACGACGAACCTTCATCGAGGATTTCCAGATCCCAGGAAACCTTGGCCTCGTCTTCGTACCAGGACGCACCGGCCCCGCCGATCCTGCCACGCCACTTGCCCGGATCGCGATCGAAGTGCTCGATGACGGCGCGGCACGATGCCTGATCCAGGCCGCGGTAAACGACGATGAAGTCCCTGTCGTGGACGATCTCTCCGAGCCGGTCGCCCGTCGGGTGGCTGAGCGGTTCCATCGCGAATGAAGGCTGACGATTCCCTGCCCGTCCGCCGCTTATCGCTGCTCCGCCGGCGTCGTCTGCAAAGGACCGTAGCCGGTCACCTCGATGATGGTTTCCTCGTCCTTGGCGCCGTCGTAATGGACCTGCCCGGCCTTGTGAATGACGTAGCTGCCCGCCGGGATCGGCACGGTCCGCTCGGGATCGAAGTGCGCGCCGGTGCCGACCCACCAGGTGCCGGAAATCACCGTGAAGAAGCGGTCGCCATTGTGGAAATGCGGCCGGCTGAAATTGCCCGGCAGCCATTTGATCCGCATGACGTACGGCCCGGGCTGCGACGGATCGCCGTGGAGAATCGCCTGCTCGCTCGTGCCGGCGGCGTTGCGGACCCAGTGGATGTCCGCCGGCGTCCGGAATTCGACGGCGCGCGCGTCGAGTTCCGCGGCGCGCGCGAGGCCGCTGCAGACGAACAGCGCAGCGGCGCAAAAAAGCGCCGGTTGACGCATCGCCCGAGTAGTCGATGCGCAACCGGCAAGCGATGAGCGCCAGACTCGGACGCTCCTTTCCACACACATCACGGCGACTCGCCCGCACTCGCGCGGGGTTCGCCTCAAGGCGCGATCTGTCCGCGGATTTCGCCGCCCTTGTTGGCGGCGCTGTGAATGTTCACGTAAAGCTTGCCGGCCTTGAACGCTTCGTAGTCGGCGTCGCTGAGCGTCGTGCCGGCCGGCACCGCCCACTCGTCGTCGGAAACCTTGGTGAGGCTTACCACCGGCGCGCCCTTCTGGCCCACGGCGCCGGCATGGATGTGGCCGGCGGTCGCGCCGGTGAGGCCCGTCGTCTTGATGCTGCCGCTGACCGATTTGTCGGCGCCGACGCTGATCGTGCCGCTACCCTTCGCGGCGGTCTGCACCGCGGGCGTTTCCTGGTCGCCGCTGAGCGTGACCTTGACGTCGCCGGCGTGCGCCGCCTGCACAAGCCCCAACAGCGCGAGAGCGGCGATACCGTGCGGGATGATCTTCGGGAATTTCATTTCAATGTCTCCAGGTGTCGGTTAACGAAAGCGGGCGCTCACTCGCGCTCGCGGAAATCGTTGTGGCAGCTCTTGCAGGTCTCGCCGAGCTTGGCGAACTGCACCTTCACTTCGGCGGCGCCGCCGCTCGCCGCGACGCGCGCGAGCTCGTTGGCTTCCTTGTTGAAGTCTTTTGCGATCTGCGCGGCCTCGTCCTGCTTTTCGAAGAACGCCGACTTGAGCCTGGTCGGCTTCCAGCCGGTGCCCTTGTCGGTGCCGGGGCCATAGAGCGCGCCGAGACCGGAGTTGGCCACCGCGGCGATCGCGTTGGCGGCTGCGACCACCTGGTCCTTGTTGTAGGTCTCGGGATGATCGAGCTGAGCTTTGATGCGGCCGGAGTTCCAGCCGATGAACGAATACGCGGACTGGCGGATGCGGATCTGGTCGGAAATCTGGTCGGCGGATGCGATGCCGCTCAACAGCAGGCTCGCGGCAAGAATCGTCAGTTGTTTCTTCATCTGTGATGTGTGCGTGGCAATGGCTACGAGGAACAACGGAAAAAACTTCACCAGGCCGGCGTCGCGGCAGGCGGCGGCGCGGCGATTGCGTCCGGCGCACGGATGCCGCCGACCACGACCCACACGGCCACGCCGGCGGCAAGCACGGCGATCACGAGCGCGAGCGGCCGCCGCGCGAGCCGCGGCGCGACGATCACGGCGGACAGCGCCTTGCGGCCACTCAGCATCGGCAGCACCAGCCGCTTTTTCAGGAAAACCTCGTAAAACGCGATGGCGGCGACGTGCAGCAGCACGAGCGCGGCGAGCGCGTAGAACAGCCGCTGGTGCCAGCCGCTCAGCGCATCGCTGCGCGCCTTGCTGACGAGGCTGGCGAGCGGGCCGGTGAAGGCGATGTCGTCGTTGGCGAACAGCCCCGTGCCGACCTGCGCGGCGAGCACGCCGAGCAGCGCGATCACCGCGAACGCGCCGAGCGGATTGTGGCCCGCCCCTTGCCAGCGCTTCGCGAAGTACGCGCGCAGCCGCGCCGGCGTCGGCCAGAAGCTTGCGAAGCGCGCCGTCTCGGGCCCGATGAAGCCCCACAGCAGGCGAAACACCAGCAGGCCGAGAATCGCCTCGCCGCTGCGCGCATGCCAGTCGGCATACTCGGCGCCGCCCCACTCGCCGGTGACGTAGGCGACGAGCACCGCAAGCACGAGCAGCCAGTGGAACAGGCGCAACGGCAGGTCCCAGACTTTCGCCTTGTGAAACGGTGCGGCGTCGCGCGGCGGCAAAGACATTGTGTTCAGTGGCCCCTAGTGCGACAGCTTCTGCACGGCGTCGAGCGATGCCGCGACGTTGTCCGGCGCGGAAAGCCCGCCGATCACGGCGGCGATCTTGCCGTCGGGCGTGACGACGAAGGTCGTACGCTCCGCGAAGCCGTGGCCGATCTCGACGCCGCGCGTGTCCTTGCGGCCCGGCTCCGCGTCGCGGATGTTCAGCGCGTAGCGCTTGGCGATGCTGCCGTCCGCGTCGGACGCCACCGCGAGCTTGCCGGCGCAGTAGTTCGGATCGGCCGAGAAATCGTTGAGCCGTTCGATGCTATCGAGCGAGACGCCGATGACGCTCGCGCCGGCGGCCGTGAACTTGTCGAGGTTCGTCGCGAACGTATGCGCCTGTATGTTGCAGCCGCCGGTATAGGCCGACGGATAGAAGTAGACGACGACCGGCCCTTTCTTCAGCGCATCGCTCAGCGAATAGCCGAACGCCTTGCCGGCCAGCGAAGCCTGCGCGGTGAACGACGGCGCACGATCGCCGGCCGACAAGGCCGCGAGCGCCGGAACGGCGATCGCGCCGGCCGCGACGCCGAACCCGAGGGCGGCCGCTCGCACGCCTGCGCGCAGGCTGCCGATGCTTCCCATGATCTTTTCCGATACCTTCATTCGCCTTCTCCCGGCGCTCATTTCGTCAACGGCTTGTACAGGTCATGGCAGCTGCGGCAGGTCTTCGCCGCGGCGCGCGCGCTGGTCGCGGCCGCGTCAAAGTCCTGCGCCTTCGTCGCCGCAACGGCCTGGTCGATCAGATCCAGGCCCTGCTTGGCGATCCGCACGGCGTCGTCGGTGCCGCCCTTCGCCGCGAAGTACTGCTCGGTCCATACGTAACCGTCGCGCAGTATCGCAGCGTCCTCAAGCGCGCCGGCGCCGTTCTTCGCCGCGAGGTTCGGCTCGAAAGACTTCACCGCATCGTCCATGCCTTGCATCAGGTCGTCATCGAAATCGCTGAGGTCGATATCCGCGAACGCTACCCCGCCGATCGCCAGCGCGATCAGCGCCACCATCATTCGTCGCATCGTCGATCAGGCCAGCAGTTCCTTCACGACTTCGCCGTAGACGACGGTCGGCCTCTCGGCGCGGCCGTTGTGCTGATAGATCGTCTTGAGGTGATCGAGGCCGAGCAGTTGCAGCGCGGTCGCGTGCAGGTCGTAGGTATCGACCTTCTTGCCGAGCGCCTGCAAGCCGATTTCGTCGGTTTCGCCGAAGGTGGTGCCCGCCTTGACACCGCCGCCCGCGAGCCACTGCGTGTAGCCCCACGGATTGTGATCGCGGCCGGTACCGCTCTGGCCGTACGAGGTACGCGAGAACTCGGAGGTCCACACCACCAGCGTCGAGTCGAGCAGGCCGCGCTGCTTCAGGTCGGTCAGCAACCCCGCGATCGGCTTGTCGACGCGGCGCGCATGAATGCCATGGTTTTCTTCAAGATCCTGGTGCGCATCCCAGTTGCGGCTGTCGCCGTTGACGTCGACAGGCCCGGAAACCACCTGAATGAAGCGCACACCTCGCTCGACCAAGCGGCGAGCACGCAGCATGTTGGTGCCGTAATCCTTCGTCACCTCGTCGTTGAGGCCGTAGAGCTCCTTGGTCGCTTCGGTTTCCTTGCTGAAGTCGACCGCCTCCGGCGCCGCCGATTCCATGCGGTAGGCCAGTTCATACGAGTTGGCGCGCGCGCGCAGCTCGGAGTCGTTCGGATAGCGCGCATCGGACTGCTGGTTCAGCGTGCGGAGCAGATCGAGGTTATCGCGCTGCTGCTGCTCGGCGATCAGCTCGGGACGGGCGAGATGCAGGATCGGCGACGGACCGGGCCGGAACGCCACGCCCTGATACACCGCCGGCAGGAAGCCCGAGCTCCAGTTCACGGAACCACCGCTCGGCTCTTTGCCGCCGCTGTAGAGCACAACGTACGGCGGCAGATCGGGGTTCGCCGAGCCGAGCGCGTAGGTCACCCAGGCGCCAAGCGTCGGACGGCCCGGGTTGAGGTCGCCGGTGTTGAGCTTGAGGATCGAGATGTCGTGCGTCGCGCCGATCGTCGTGCTCGACTTGATGAAGGCGAGCTTGTCGGCATGCTCGGCGAGATTCGGTAGGAGATCCGAAAACCACGCGCCGCTTTCGCCATACTGCTTCCAGGTGCGGTTCGAAGCGAAGAGCTTGCCGACGCCGCCCTGCGTGCTGGTCTTGATGCCCTTGAGGAAAGACTCCGGCACTTCCTGGCCGTTCAGCTTCACGAGCTGCGGCTTGTAGTCGTACAGATCGAGCGTCGACGGCGCGCCGTCCATGTGCAGCCAGATCACCGACTTCACCTTGGCCGGGAAGTGGGTGGGCTTGGGCGCCAGCGGGTCGAGGGCGGGCGTATCGGCATACGCCGGGGCCACCAGGAAACCGCCGCCGGTCAGCGCGCTGCCGACGAAGGCGCTGCCGAGGCCGAGGCCCGCATAGCGCAGAAAATCACGACGGGAATGAGGATGATCGCACATGGAATTTCCTTGGCTTGTTTTGCTGGGCTTGCGGGTGTTGGTTCAGAAGCGGTACGTGAAGTTGTTCGAATTCGCGACCGTGTGGACGAGATCGACGAAAGCGGAGGCACGGATCGGATCGCCCGCCTGCGCCACGGTCACGCCGGTCGGCAGCGCGATTTCGAGCTTGCCGTCGGCGGCCTTTGCCTTGATGGTCTGCTGATGGCTGTCAATGAAGGCGACGAGCGCGGCTTTCTCCTGCTTGTCCGGCTTGCGGGCGAACAGAATCTCGTAGAGCCGGTCGAGCTGCGCCGATTCCTTGGGCCCCGCCTCGCGGATCACGCGGCCGGCGAGATCCTGCGACCACGAGAAGACGATGTCGCTGTTGACCAGCGTCAGCGCCTGCAGCGGCGTGGTCGTGACGTCGCGCTTGCTGTGCGCCTGCTGCGGCGAAGCCATGTCGAAGGTCGCGAGCAGCGGATACGCGACGCTGCGCCGCGTGAAGATGTAGAGGCTGCGACGGTCGAAGTCGTCCTTGTCCTTCGAGACCTTCCAGAACTGGCCGGCGTTGAGATCCTTCGGCACCGGCGGGAACACGCTCGGACCGCCGAGCTGATCTTCGAGATCGCCAGACGCGACAAGCAGCGAATCGCGGATCTGCTCGGCGTCGAGACGGCGACGCGGGAAGACGGCGAGCAGCTTGCCGTCCGGATCGGCCTGCGCGACCTCGGGGCGGTACGTCGAAGCCTGGCGGTAGACGCTCGACAGCAGAATCCTGCGGTGCAGTTTCTTGACGCTCCAGCCGTCCTGCACGAAGGTGCTGGCGAGATAGTCGAGCAGTTCCGGATGCGTCGGCCGCTCGCCGGCCTTGCCGAAGTCGCTGACGGTGCGGACGATGCCCTCACCGAAATACTGAGCCCAGACGCGGTTGACAAAGACGCGGGCGGTGAGCGGGTTGTCGGCGCTCGCGATCCATTTCGCCAGCGCGGTGCGGCGGCCGGTGCTCGTCGCCGTCGGCACGATGTCCGGCTTTGCGCCGTTCGCGATCGCCGCCGGGAAGGCCGGCTGCACTTCGTCGAGCGGACGCTCGTGGTTGCCGGTGAAGAAGAGGTACGACTTCGGCGAGTCCGGACCGAGATCCTTCATCGCGGAGATCGTGTCCGAGCCTTTGGCGGGCTTGAGGTTGTCGAACTTCTTCAGATCCGCGGTGAGCTTCTTGTACTCGGCCCACTTCTCGGCATTCGCCGCGATGTAGTCGGCGCTCTTGGGGTTCTCGCCGGTGTCCTTCAGATAGCCGCCGAGATCGGCCTCCTCGTCGACGACGTTTTCCCAGCGGTGGTTGATCCAGCGATCGGCTGGCGTCCATTCGCTTTCCGGCTTGAACAGCGATTCGCGGCTGTCCGTCAGGTAGCGTTCCTTCTGGTACTTGATCGCCGCCGGGCGCACGGAGTCGATGACCGCCTTGCGCTTGGCGCGGATGTCGCTAGTCGCCTGCTCCCACTTCGCTTCCTGCGCGCGGTACGCGGTTTCCTGCGGCCCGATATCGGCCGGGATGTCGTTGAACTCGGCGGTGTTGGCAAAGAACGCCTGCAGCTGGAAGTATTCCTTTTCCGAGATCTTGTCGAACTTGTGATCGTGGCAGCGCGCGCAGCCGACCGTCTGGGCGAGGAAGACCTCGCCGACGGTGTCGGTCATGTCGGTCGCGATCTGGTACTTGCGCTGCACGAGGTCGCGCGAGTTGTAGTTGTCCGGATAGCCGGCGAGGAAGCCGGTGGCGATCAGCGCCTCCTTGTTGTCGGGCGCGATCTCGTCGCCGGCGAGCTGCTCCTCGATGAAGCGGTCGTACGGCTTGTCGCTGTTGAAGGCGTTGATCACGTAGTCGCGATAGCGCCACATGTTCGGCCGTGTGTTGTCGTTCTGGAAGCCGGTGCTGTCGGCGTAGCGCGCGAGGTCGAGCCAGCGGCGCGCCTGACGCTCGCCGTAGCGCGGCGAATCCAGCAGACGGTCCACCAGATGTTCGTAGGCCTGCGGCGACTTGTCCTTGACGAAGGCGTTCACTTCATCCGGCGTCGGGATCACGCCCCAGACGTCGAGCGTCGCGCGGCGGATGAAAGTTGCGCGATCGGCATCGGCCGACGGCTCGAGCTTGTTTTCCTCCAGCTTGGCGGCGACGAAGGCATCGATCGGCGTGCGCACCCACTTCGCATGGTGCGTCGCCGGCACCGCCGGCGCGCTGACCGGCTGGTACGACCACAGCGGCGCCACCTTCCGGCGGGCCGGCGCGGCCGGCAACGCCGCCGTGGCCGTCTTGTCGGCCGCCGGCTGCGCGCCGTCAGACGCCTTGCCGTCCGCGGAATCGTCCGCGGCGAACGCCGACGCCGCCGATAAAGAAAACGCAAGGACGAAGATCGCCGCCTTTTTCACTGATGTCTCCCTGCAGGGAACCAAAGCTGTTGACTGGAATTCGGGTTTCGCAACCACTTTCGCGAACACTGGACATAGCAGCCGCTGTGCCAGCGCCGCGAGCCGCGCGCGAATGCCTCGTCCACGGCCCGCAGGCCAGCGACAAGACATTGATCCTCAATGCTTTAAGAACATCGTCGCGCCGACGCCGGCCAGCGTCCGCGACCGACGGCGGCGAAGCGCTCTGTCCCGAACGGGACAGCCTCCCGACAACGCTGTTGCGAATGAGCCGCCGCCGGACATCCACCGCGCCCATGCACTGGCCGCGTCCGGTCCGCGAGGCTGGCGTCGCGGACTGGCGTTGATCCGGCGATTTCCAGCCGTTCGGCGCGACAGGCACTGCGCGTCGCGACACCGCCGCTAGTCTGTGCGGCATGCATACGTTGCCCCTCCAGCGCTATCGTCGCCTGCGCACGCTGTTGCCGTTCGATCTGTTGGTCGACCAGCTGTACGGCGTGCTGGTGTTCGCCTGTTCGATGCCGCTGGTCGTGCTGACGCTCGTCATGGTTTTTTTCGTCGATCGCTGGCCGCCGCACCTGGTGATCGGCGCCGCCGGCGCGGCAACCCTGGTCACGCTCGGCCTGTCGGTCTGGATGGTGCATGCCATCCTCGCGCCGGTGACGCTCGCCCGGCTGGCGCTGCACGCCTATCACCGCGAGCAACGTCTGCTCGCCCTGCCGGCCGATCTGACCGGTGAAGCCGGCGGCCTGATCGGCGACGTGCGCACGACGCTCGAAACCTGCGAGCGGCAGCGCCTGGTGTTCGCCGCGCAGGCCGACTGGGCGTTCCGCGGCAAGCCTTCGCCGCTGCTGGGCGGCAACGGCGCGCCGCAGGCCGAAATCCCGCCGCCACGGAACTGAACACGCGACCGCGCGCCCTGCGGCGCGCGTCTAGCGACGTCGAGCTTTCATCCGGCGGTCTCCGGCGGATTCGATTACGGCGAAGTCGCGCTCGGCGGCGGCGACCGCCTGCGCCTCTACGGCATGCCCGGCCCCGCTGGGCCCGCGCACGATCGGGTGGAACTTCGCGTCGAGTCGCGCCGCGCGCATCGAGCAGGCCGGGGCCGACTGGCGGGCGCAGCGCTTCGACAAGGTACCGGGCGAAACCGAATTCATTCCGCTGCCGGAACGCTGAAACCGTTCAGTCGGCCAGCCGCAGCTGCGCCGCCGCGCGCCGCGCCTTTTCGCGCGCGGCATCGACCGTGCCGGCCAGCGCCAGCGTCACCGCCATGCGCCGCTTGCCGACGATCTCCGGCTTGCCGAACAGGCGCAGCTGCGTGTCCGGCTCGGCGAGCGCGTCGGCGGCGCCGGCGTAGCGCGGCGCCTTGCGCTCGCCTTCGAACAGCACGGCGCACGAGGCCGCCGGCCCGCGCGTGCGGATGTTCGGGATCGGCAGGCCGAGGATTGCACGCGCGTGCAGCGCGAATTCCGACAGGTCCTGCGAGATCAGCGTGACCAGGCCGGTATCGTGCGGGCGCGGCGAGACTTCCGAGAAGATCGCTTCGCCGCCGCGGATGAACAGCTCGACGCCGAACAGGCCGCGGCCGTCGGGGATGCACAGGGCCTCGACGACTTTCCCGGCGATGCGCTCGGCCTGGTGCAGCACGGCCTCGTCCATCGCCTGCGGCTGCCACGACTCGCGGTAGTCGCCGTCGATCTGCACGTGACCGATCGGCGGACAGAAACCGATGCCGCCGGCGTGCTTCACCGTCAGCAGGGTGATCTCGTAGTCGAACGGCACGAAGCCTTCGACGATCACGCGCCCCCGGCCGGCGCGCCCGCCCTGCTGCGCGTAGTCCCAGGCCTTCTGCACGTCGGCTTCGCGCTTCACCACCGACTGGCCCTTGCCGGACGACGACATCACCGGCTTGACCACGCACGGCAGGCCGATCGCCGCGATCGCCGCGCGATACTCGTCGGGGCTCGCCGCGAAGCGGTACGGCGAAGTCGGCAGGCCGAGTTCCTCGGCGGCGAGGCGGCGGATGCCCTCGCGGTCCATCGTCAGCCAGGCGGCGCGCGCCGTCGGGATGACGCGCCAGCCCTCGGCCTCGAGCGACTGCAGAGTCGGCGTGTGGATCGCCTCGATCTCCGGCACGATCAGGTCCGGCCGCTCGAGCTCGATCACGCGCCGCACTTCGGCGCCGTCGAGCATGTCGATCACGTGGCTGCGGTGCGCGACCTGCATCGCCGGCGCAGGGGCATAGCGGTCCACGGCGATCGTCTCGACGCCGTAGCGCTGCAGCTCGATCACGACCTCCTTGCCGAGTTCGCCGGCGCCGAGCAGCAGCACCCGGGTCGCCCGCTCGCTCAGCGGCGTTCCAAAAACCGTCATGACGTTCTCCGGGAATTCATGAAAATAGCGCGCGGCGTGCTGTTCCATCGGCCGGCGGCGCGCCTGTACTCTTGCGCCTGCCGCGCAGGCCGGCATTGTATTCCGAGGAGAGCGTCGCCCATGTCACGCCGCACCAAGATCGTCGCCACGCTCGGTCCCGCCACCGACGATGCCGCCGTCCTGAAGAAAGCGCTGGCGGCGGGCATCGACGTCGTCCGACTCAACTTCTCGCATGGCCAAGCCGACGATCAACGCCGCCGCGTCGCGCAGGTGCGCGCCGCCGCGCGCGAACTGGGCCTCGACGTCGGCATCCTCGCCGACCTGCAGGGCCCGAAGATCCGCATCGAGTCGTTCGCCGGCGGTCCGGTCGAGCTGCAGGAAGGCCAGCGCTTCACGCTCGACACCGCGCTCGGCGCGCAGGCCGGCGACGCGACGGCCGTCGGCTGCGCGTACCGCGAGCTGCCGGACGACGTGGCCGCCGGCGACGTGCTGCTGCTCAACGACGGCGCGATCGCCCTGCACGTCGATGCCGTGGCCGGGACGCGCGTGATCTGCACGGTGCGGGTCGGCGGCGTGCTGTCGAACCGCAAGGGCATCAACAAGCAGGGCGGCGGCCTGTCGGCGGCGGCACTGACCGAGAAGGACAAGGAAGACTTGCGCACGGCGGTGGCGCTCGACGTCGATTTCATCGCCGTGTCGTTCCCGCGCGCGGCGTCGGACATGCGCGAGGCACGCGCGCTGATCGAGGCGGCCGGCGGCCAGTGCAGCCTCGTCGCCAAGATCGAGCGCGCCGAGGCGCTGGGCGTGCTGCGCGAGATCGTCGCGGCGAGCGACGTGGTGATGGTGGCGCGCGGCGATCTCGGCGTGGAGATCGGCGACGCCGAGCTGCCGGGCTGGCAGAAGCGCATCATCGCCGAGGCGCTCGAGCAGAACAGAATGGTCATCACGGCGACGCAGATGATGGAATCGATGATCGCGAGCCCGGTGCCGACGCGCGCCGAAGTGCTCGACGTGGCCAACGCCGTGATCGACGGCAGCGACGCGGTGATGCTGTCGGCCGAGACGGCCACCGGCCGGTATCCGGTCAAGGCCGTCGAGGCGATGGCGCGCGTCTGCATCGGCGCCGAGACGGTGCCGACGACCACGGCGCGGCGCTCGCTGTCATTCGACGCGCACTTCGCGCGCACCGACGAGGCGATCGCCATGGCGACGAGCTGGACCGCGCGGCACATGCACGCGCGCGCGATCATCGCTATGACCGAGTCCGGCAACACGGCACTGATGATGTCGCGCAGCGAGGCGCAGATCCCGATCTACGCGCTGACGCCGCACGAGCGCACGCGCCGGCGCATGGCGCTGTGCCGCGGGGTGTTTCCGGTGGCGTTCGTGCCGAGCGACGACGACGCGCCGGGCCTGGCGAAGACCCTGGAGGCGATCGACATCCTCAGGCATCGCGGCGCGCTCGCCGACGGCGACCGCGTGCTCGTCACCAAGGGCGACGGCGTCAGCTCCGGCGGCACCAACACCATGAAGATCATGCGCGTCGGCGAAGGGCGCGAGGCGTGATGGGCGATTCGAAGAAGCGTAGTCTGCGCTTCCGGAACGTCCATCGGAGCCTGTGCGATGACTGAGCCCCTGACCATCATCGGCCATCGCGGCGCGCGCGGTCACGCACCGGAGAACACCCTGTTGGCACTCGACACCGGCATCCGCCTCGGCGCGCCGTGGCTGGAGTTCGACGTGCAGCTCGTCGACGGTGAATGCTGGCTGATGCACGATCTCACGGTCGACCGCACGACCGATAGCCGCGGTCCGCTGGCGAAGATGACGGCGGCGCAGATTCGCGCGCTCGACGCCGGCGGCGGCCAGGGCGTGCCGACGCTGCGTGAGGCGCTCGATCTCGTCGAGAACCGCGCCGCCGTCAACATCGAGCTGAAGACCTGGGACGGTTGCGCGCAGGCGGTCGCGGGCATCGTGCGCGACGTCATCGCCGACGGCTGGCCGGCCGAGCGCTTCCTCGTCTCCTCGTTCCACCATCCGGAGCTGTGGGAATTCCGCCAGTTGCTGCCCGAAGTGCCGGTCGGCGCGCTGGTCTGCGGCGTGCCGCTCGACTGGGCCGGCCCGGCGATCGAGCTCGGCGCCGCGGTGCTGTCGGTCTCGAACGAATTCGTCGACGCCAGGCTGATCGACGACGCGCACCAGCGCGGCCTGCAGCTCTACGTCTATACCGTCAACGACCCCAGCGAGATGCAGGCGCTGCGCGCGCTCGGCGTCGACGGCATCTTCACCGACTACCCCGATCGTGCCCCGCGCTGAACGCGCCGCTGCCACCGCGCACCGGCCGTTATCCGGCCGCTATCATGCGCACCGCCGCACCACAGTGGCGTCCTTCAACGCGAAAGACTTTAGAGCGAATCTCGCGATCCTCAGCGGCGATCAGGTCGCGAGCGCGAAATTCGACACCGGCCGGCTCGGCGGCCTCTCGTTCGGCTACGCCCTGCCGCACGGCCTGCGCATCGAAACCGAGCTTGTGTACCGCGACAACGACTACAAGCACGTGACGATCCCGTCGGGTGGCCTGCTGAGCTCGGCCACCGATTCCAGCGACGTCGACGGTGACGAGGACGCCGCGACGGCTATGTTCAACGTCTGGTACGAGCTGTTCCCGATCTGGCGCGTGCGTCCCTATCTCGGCGCCGGCACCGGCGCGGCGCGCGTCGAGATCAACAAACTGCACTACGACAGCGCGCAGTGGGACAAGGACTCCGACACAGTGTTCGCCTGGCAGGTCGGCGGCGGTCTGGCCTTCGACCTCAGCCCGCACTGGACAGCGGCGCTCAACTACCGCTACCTCAAGGGCCGCCGCGGCGAGTTCGACGGCGCGAGCACGGACGTGAGCACGACGTACGTGCTGACGCTGCGCTACGTCTTCGCCGCGCCGGTCGCGGCACCGCCCGAACCGGCGCCCGAAGTCGTACCGCCCGCCGAAGAACCGGCACCTGCACCGCCGCCACCGCCGCCGGCCTGCAGGCAGCCCACGCCCGGCGAGCCGCTGAGCCTCGACG
Source organism: Solimonas sp. (assembly GCA_047605265.1). GTDB lineage: Bacteria > Pseudomonadota > Gammaproteobacteria > Nevskiales > Nevskiaceae > Solimonas. The sequence continues at coordinate 21,283 of JASGFY010000009.1, read as the reverse complement.
GCTGCAAGGCCGGCGACACGCTGGTGCTGCACGGCGTCAACTTCGAGTTCAACCAGTCGCGGCTGACGCTCAACGCCAAGACGCTGCTCGATCAGGTCGTCGACGAGCTGAACCGGCATCCGGACATCAAGGTCGAGGTCGGCGGACATACGGACGCCAAGGGCTCGGACGCCTACAACGACCGGCTCTCGGCGCAGCGCGCCGACGCGGTCAAGGCGTATCTGACCGCGCAGGGCATCGCCGCCGAGCGCCTGACGACGCACGGCTACGGCGAATCGGTGCCGGTCGCCGACAACACGACCGAGGACGGCCGCGCGCAGAACCGCCGCGTCGAGCTGAAGATCACCGAAGGCGGCACTAGAGCGGACGTCGCGCCGCAACCGTAAGCGTCACGGCAAAAAGCCCGCCGTCTTCACGACGGCGGGCTTTTTCAACGCCATTGTTGATCAGCGCCGCCTTCCCTATCCTGTCGTGCGCACGACGCGCCGCGCGGCGGCCGCGGCCAGAACAGGACAGACAGGAGAACCCATGCCCAGATTCACCCCCGAGACGGCGATCATCGCCACCGAGCTGCAGCAGATCGTCGCCGAGTTCGCCAGCGATCTCGATTTCAACGACGGCATGAACATCTGCGACTTTTACGCCACCGACGGCGAGTTCGCGGTGGGCGACTTCACCCACAAGGGCCACGCGGCGATCCACAAGTTCTACGCCGACCGCAAGGAGCGCATGCTGCCGACGCTCAAGGACGGCATCCGCGTCGCCGCGCACACCTTCCTCAATGTGCGCGTATCGGTGGAGAGCCAGGACCGGGCGGTCGTGCACTTCACCAACGTCAACTATGGCGGCGAAGGCAAGCCGCCGCAGCTCGGCACGATCACGCCGGCGATGGTTACTGCGTGCCGCATGGATTTCCGCCGCGAGGCCGACGGCGAATGGCGCATCACGCGCTTTTCCGGCTCGCCGCTGTTCGTCGGCGACGACCCGGTAAGCAAGCGCATGCTGCTCAAGAGCGGCGGCAAGAGCTGATCCGCAAGACGGCCGCGCCGCGCGCCGGACGCCTCAGTCGGGCTCGACGCGGCGCGGCAGGCCGCGGCCCATGTACTGCGCGAGGTTGCGATGGGAGTTCGTGACCTTGCGCTCCCGGTGCGGGTATCGCATTCGAGCCATCCAGCGTTTTCCTGCCGCGCGAGCCCGGAGGTTCGCCGCGTCCGGCCGACGTGTTAATCCAACGCACATCGCATGATATTCTGCGGCCATGGAATCCAAGACCGCCCGCCTGACCATCCTCGTCGATCCGGTCAAAAAAAAGGCCTTCGAGACGCTGTGCGCGCAACAGGACCTGACGCCGTCGCAGGTGATCCGCCAGCTGATGCGCGAATACCTCGCGCGGCACGGCGTCAGTTACAAGACGCAGGCGAAACCGGCGGCGAAGCGCTGAGCGCTCAACCCGCCGCATCGTCCGCGCAGTCCGCCAGCGCGGCCGCAAAATCGCGGAAGTAGCGGATCGGCGCTTCGTCTCGCTTCACCAGCCCGGCGCGCACGAGCTTGCGCAGCACGCGCGGGGTGGCCTCGCAGAGCACCACGCGCACGCCGCGCCGCTCGAGATTGCGCATCGTCTCCTCCAGCGTCTGGATGCCGGTGATGTCCATGAACGGCACGCGGCGCAGGCGGATGACGATGCAACGCGGATCGGTGTGCGTCTGCTGCAGCGCGCGCTCGAGGCTTTCGACCGCGCCGAAGAAGAACGGCCCCTCGATCGAATAGACCAGCACGCCGCGCGGCAGCTGCGCCCGCCCGGCGGCCTGCAGCTCGCCGCGCAGCTCGTCTTCGTCGAGACGCAGCACTTCGACCGACGACGCCATGCGACGCAGGAACTGCAGCATCGCGAGGATCACGCCGATGTTGACCGCCATCACCAGATCGGTGAACACGGTGAGCAGGAAGGTGAGGAGCAGGATGACGACGTCGGCGCGCGGCGCCGTGCGTGTCATGCGCACGAAGTGCCTGGCCTCGCTCATGTTCCAGGCGACGACGAAGAGGATCGCCGCCAGCGCGCAGAGCGGGATCCTCGCCGCCAGCGGCGCCAGCAGCAGCAGGATCAGCACCAGCGTGACCGAGTGCACGATGCCGGCCAGCGGCCCGGTCGCGCCGTTGCGGATGCCGGTCGCTGTGCGCGCGATGGCGCCGGTCGCGGCGAAGCCGCCGAACAGCGGTGCCAGCACGTTGGCGATGCCCTGGCCGATCAGCTCCTGGTTGGAATCGTGCCGCGTGCCGGCCATGCCGTCAGCCACCACAGCCGAGAGCAGCGACTCGATGGCGCCGAGCATGGCGATCGTGAACGCCGACGGCACCAGCGTCAGCAGGCGGTCGAGGCTAAACGCCGGCAGCTCGAAGTGCGGCAGGCCGCGCGGGATGCCGCCGAAGGTGCTGGCGATGGTCGCCACGCCGTCGAACCGGAACACCGCCTGCAGCAGCGTGGCGACGACCATCGCCACCATCGGCCCCGGCACGCGCGCCATGCCCGGCAGCTTCGGCGCGCAGATCACCAGCAGCAGGCTCAGCACGGCGAGGCCGGTCGTCGCCGGGTGCAGCTGCGGCAGCGCCTGCAACAGGTGCCAGAGCTTCTCGTGAAAGTGCGCGCCGGCCACCGCCGGCAGGCCGAAGAAATCCTTCCACTGCCCGATCCAGATGATGACCGCGATGCCGGCGGTGAAGCCGGTGATGACCGGATCGGGGATGAAGCGGATCACCGCGCCGAGGCGCGCGGCGCCGAGCGCGATGAGGATGAGGCCGGCCATCAGCGTGGCGAGCATCAGGCCGTCGACGCCATGCCGCGCCGTGATGCCGGCGAGGATGACGATGAAGGCGCCGGTCGGTCCGGCGATCTGGATGCGGCTGCCGCCGAACAGCGAGACGGCGACGCCGGCGACGATCGAGGTGTACAGGCCCTGCTCGGGCTTGGCGCCGCTGGCGAATGGGAAGGCCAAAGCCACCGGCAGGGCGACGATGCCGACGATGAGCCCGGCGATCAGGTTCGGCGCCCATTGCTGCCGGCGGAACAACCCCGCCCTGGCCGCTTCAACGACCGCGATCATGCCCGGACTCCAAGGCTCATTTTATGATAACGGCATGATCATACTCGCATCATGCCGGCCGCGCCCGCGGCGGCGCGTCCCGGGCAGGCGGATCGCGCGTGCCGGGCACGCCGCGATTCGCTACAGTCGCAGCCAAGGCCGAGCACGAATCAGGGACCGCAAAGGCCGATGCCCGGCTTGCGGATGCCGCTCATACCCTCGAAGGAGGGTTCGCGGCAATGACGAACAGGGCCCTGCAGACCGTCGTCGCGGCACGCCGCGTGCACCGGTGATGCCATCAAACGGAAAAACTCATGGAACGTTTGCTCACCGAACTGATCAACGGCCTGCACACGCTGATCGGCCTCATCGTCATCGTGAACCCGCTGCTCGGCGTTCCAGCGATCGCCACGCTGACGATGGGCGACAGCCGCGCGCATCGCGCGCTGACCGCTCGCTACGCGGCGATGACGATCGCCATCGTGCTGATCGCTTCCGCGCTCGCCGGCGAATTCCTGCTCGGCCTGTTCGGCATCAGCATCCCGGAGTTCAACGTCGGCGGCGGCATCCTGATTCTGCTGATGGCCATCGCCATGCTCAACGCCAGCCCCGGCAACACCCGCCAGACGCCGGAGGAACAGAGCGAGGCGCAGGACAAGCGCCAGATCGGCGTCGTGCCGCTCGGCATTCCGCTGCTCGCCGGCCCCGGCGCGATCTCCGCCGCGATCATCTACGCGCAGAAGTCCGGCGGCATCGTCGGCATGACGATCCTGATCGTCGACATCCTGCTCGTCGCCGCCGTCGCGTGGCTGGCGATGCGCTCCAGCGACTTCCTCACGCGCCTGGTCGGCCGGACCGGCATCAACATCGCGACGCGCATCATGGGGCTGATCCTGTCGGCGATCGCGATCGGCTTCATCACGTCCGGGCTGCTGGTGCTGTTCCCGGTGCTGGCAGGACCGGCGGCGGGCTGATCCGGGCATCAGCCCCCCCTCGCCCGACCCCTCGCCCGACGGCCCGCCGTGCATGCGCGCGGCGGGCCGTCGGGCGGAACTGCGGGGTTCAGAAGTGCTTCGGTCCGCGGACCATCGAGACGATGGCATCGCCGATGTCGGCGAACAGCGCCGCACCGGCCGCGGTGATCAGGAATGAATAGAGAATGGTCATGGTGGAACTCCTTGTGGCAAAATACTTACGCTGCTTAGTATCTCCAAGATTGATCGATTAGTCAATATTGATTTTGACGCCACTATAGAAATTGTCGGCAATATTGACGCTGCACCCGGCCATGCCGAAGATCACGCCTCCCGATCTGGAGAATTCGCGATGGCGGAAGGGCTGACGCGCGGGCACAAGAAACGCGCCCGGACCCTGGAAGACCTGCTCGAGGCGGCGACGCGCGTATTCGCGCGCAAGGAAGCCATCCTCACCACGTTCATGGAAGTCGCCGACGAGGCCCGCGTGGCCAGCGGCACCGTGCACAATTACTTCAAGAGCAAGGACGAACTGATCGAGGCGGCGGCGGCCAAGCTGATCGAGCGCATCAACGGTCCGGTCTGGCGCGACTGCGAACGCGTCGCCGATCCCGCCGAGCGGCTGGCCATCGTCATCAAATCCGCGTTTCGGCTGATGGCGGACGACCCGGATTGGGGCGCCGCCATGCTGCGCCTCGTCGACGCGACGCACCGCACGACCGAGAAGCTGACGAACCTGATCCCGGAGATCCTCGAAGAAGGCCGCAGAACCGGCCGCATGACGTTCCGCGATGCGGCCGCGGCGATGAACGTCGTCGCCGGCACCATCCTCGCCGGTATGCGCAGCATCAACGCCGGCGCGGCGCCCGGCCTCATGGGCGAGCATCTCGTCGAGCACGTCATGCTGGCGCTCGGACTCGAGGCCAGGGAAGCGTTGCGGATCGCGCAGCACTCGCGCTCGGCCGGACCGCCCGCGGAGACGCCGGCGGCGCCGGCAAGCATGCGGCGGAACAACAGCGTGTCCCCGGTCTGAGCCGGCGCACGCCTGGCGCTACGCCGCGCGGTCCAGCGCTGCGACGCGACGTTCGTACCACGGTTTGCTACGGTTGGCGAAGGCGATCACCGACAGCATCACCGCGTGGCTGGAATACGTTCGGCGAACCCGACCGCGGCCGATGACGATGGGCTTCCACACAATGCGGAGCCGCTCAGGCCTTGTCCACGCTTGCCGCATCGAGGAAGGCCGGACGCTCGCCGCCGCCATGCAGCACCAGGTTGCTGCCGGAGATATCGGCGGTCTGCGTCATCTGGTCCACCGCAAGGACGGCGGTAAGGACAGCGGATGGTACCGCCATGGCAAGAACCGATAGAACCCATGCGGAAACCGCTGCGCGCGTCATCAAAATTCCCCCAGATGGTCGCGCAGGGTCGCCCCGGTGTAGCTAGAACGCACCAGCCCGCGCTGCTGGAGCGCCGGAACCAAGCCGTCGACTATGCGCCCGACGTTGGCGGGCGTCAGCGGGCCGGCAATGAGAAAACCGTCGCCGCCGACCTCCTCCATGACCGCAGCCATCTCGTCGGCCACTTGCGTCGCGGTACCCACCATTGGCGTATCGGGAGTCTGGCGGGCCATGCGCAAGGCCATCTCTCGGATCGTCGCTCCACCGCGGCGCAGCCAGTCGAGAGTGCCACGGCTTCCGTTCGTATCGACATCGGCGGGAAGTGGCTCATCGAGATCGTATCGCGCCAGATCGATGCCCGTGATCGCGCTGATCTGAGCCACCCAGGCTTCGACCCGGTTCACGGGCATGTCGGCCATGGTGGCGCGAACTTCGCGGGTCTCGGCCTCGTCACGACAGATATGGGGAAACGCCACAGCCATGACTTTCACGTCGTCTGGATTACGTCCCTCCTCTGCCGCAAGGCGTCGGATCTCATCGCGGAACGCCTTGATCGCTGGAGGATGGTTGACGGGTGTCAGCACGATATCGGCGTGTCGCGCGGCGAACCGGCGTCCCTTGGGCGACGCGCCGGCCTGGGCCAGTACGGGCCGGCCTTGTAGCGATGGCGGAACGTTGAGCGGCCCCTTCACGGAATAGTAGACACCCGAAAAGTTCACTTCATGAACTCTGGCATGGTCGGCGAATACCCCAGTCGCCGTGTCCGCGACCACTGCGCCGGGCTCCCACGAATTCCACAAACGCTTGCAGAGATGGACGTACTCGTCGGCGATGTCGTAGCGCTCATCGTGTTCCGGCAGCCCGGACATACCGAAATTGAGGGCGGCCTTCTCGCTGGACGACGTGACAACGTTCCAGCCGACCCGCCCGCCACTGAGCAGGTCCAGTGTCTGCACCTGACGCGCCAGCAGGAACGGCGGGTAGAAACTGGTGGTTAGCGTGGGAATGATCCCGATATGTGAGGTCACCGCCGCTATCAGGCCAGCGACAACCGCCGGATCGAACTTCGGCGCATGGATGGCTTCGCGCAAGTAGACCTCGCGAGTCGCCCCATAAGTGTCGGGAACAGCGCTGAGGTCTTCCAGAAGGATGAAATCGAAGCAGGCCTGTTCCAGCCTTCGCGCCATGTCCTGATGGAGCTTCGGGTTGGCCCAACCATAATCCCAGTCGAACTCCGGCGACCCCCATCCCTGCACCGCTTCGTAAAGAAACCATCCCAAATGAAACATCGCGATCCTCTCCAGGCATGGCGGACAGCCGCCCGCTCTTTAAGATTACTCACTCTCGTCCGGCCACAGAATGCCCAAAGGTCATCTGAATCGCCTCGGGTTCCGCCCGGCAGGAAATCCGCGCGATCGGATGGGCGGAAGAGAGGGCCATCTATCGCATAGCAATCAGTGCGACTTGCACGGCAGTCCTTCAGAGAGCCTGCTGAGCCACCTAGTCCCCTTTTTCAGCTTCTCCGATCAGTTTCCACTTGCCAACTCCTCCCCATTTTTTCGCATCCAATCAGCAAGCGAATCCAGCGTTGGTCGCAATGACCTACCTAACGCAGTGATCTGGTACTCCACACGTGGTGGAACTTCGGCATATGCCCGGCGCAGCACCAGCTTGCGCTCCTCAAATAGGCGCAATTGCCGTGTCAGTTCCTTCTGCGTTATTGGCGCAACGGCGCGTTGCAGCTCGCTGAAACGCACGGGGGCGCCGATTAAGATCAGACGATAAAGAATTGGGATGGCCCATTTGCCCGATACGAGGTTGACGAAGCTCACCATCGGGCATGGCTCGGTCGCGCCCGACGGCGGTGAAAGGGAGGGATCTGCGAGTGGCAATTGATGGGGCATGAGTATCCAAGCGCCTCTTTAGTATCTATTGGGAGCCTACTATGCAATAGGTACTATTGAATCGACAATGTGGCTTTCCAACCAGCTCACGGGAAGCACACATGAAACGTCTACACGACAAGTTCGCCTTGGTCACAGGTGGCACCAGCGGCATCGGTCTTGAGGTTGCACGGCAGTTCTGCGCCGAGGGCGCTACAGTCGCCATCACCGGCCGAGACGAGAACGCTCTGAAGCTTGCAAGGACGGAATTGGGCAGCGCCACTTTGACGATTCGCAGCGATGCCGGAGACATCGATGCCCAGCGCGATCTGGCGCAGTTACTTGTTGGGCAGTGGCCACGCCTCGACGTGATCTATGCCAACGCAGGCGACGTTACGCACCGACCGCTACAGGACTGGGATGAAGCGACTTGGGATCGCCTCATGGCGATCAACCTGAAGGGGCCGTTCTTTCTGATCCAGTCGCTCCTGCCGCTGTTGGCCAGCCCGGCGTCGGTGATCCTCTGCGGATCGGCGAGTGCCCATATCGGCCTGCCGCAAAGCAGTGCATACGCTGCCAGTAAGGCTGGCCTTCTTTCTCTGGCGCGCACACTCTCGGCGGAGTTCGTCTCCCGTGGCATCCGGGTCAATGGCTTGAGTCCAGGACCAACTGAAACCCCTGCGCTCGGCAAACTGGGACTCTCCACCGAGCAGCAAAGCGCCATGCAAGATGAAATCCGCAAACTGGTGCCCATCGGTCGCATGGGGACACCGTGGGAATTGGCAAAGGCCGCTGTTTTTCTGGCCTCTGACGAGTCGCGTTTTGTCGTTGGAACAGAACTGCTGGTTGATGGAGGAGTTTCCAGCCTGTAACTCAGGCTCATTTCCTTGCAAAGAAATTGTCATCGGCGTGCAGAGGCGTGCAATGGAGCTTCGTCATCTACGCTGTTTCCTGGCCGTGGCTGAAGAACTCCACTTCGTGCGTGCGGCCGAGAAGCTGCACATCGAGCATTCGTTCGCGTTTATGAGGATGCGGCGATTTCGGGCGCGAGCATGATCCAGCGTCCCGGTATCCAGCGGATCGAAGACGGACCGCCACGCTCTGGAGAAGATCGACCGGTGCCATAGCCTAAATCATGACTGCGATCGAGAATGGGTTGTATCAGCCGACCATGAAGGCACGTATGGCCGAACAGGGCGTCAGAAAGCTGACATTGCCGTTCGCATGGCGCAGGCCCCGCTGGACCGTTCCCGATTGCATGCCGGCATTGCCGAAGCCTACAAGCGGCAGATGCAGTGCTTTACGCAGGCGCTGGTGGACCTGGAGACACGCCTTGATGCTGCCGACGCCATCCGCGCCCTCATCCACCACTGCATCGTTCTGCATCCGAACGAAAAGCGTGGCGAAATCCACGCCGCGCTCCATGGCGCCCTCATGGGGATTCTGGACTTTGTGCGGGAGACGCCACGGCCCCAAGCCCTTGTTACAACACAAGGGGGCTTGGGTTTGCGGGAATGACGACCGATGCTGCGCTTCCCGACAGGATCACCACTTCACCAGCTTCGGGTTGATCATGTCGAAACCCATCTGGTGCCAGTACGGGTACGCCGGCTTGCGGCTGCTGGCGGCGTCGAGGCGTGCGATCTGATCGGCGCTGAGCTTCCAGCCGATGGCGCCGAGGTTCTGCTTGAGTTGTTCCTCGTCGCGCGCACCGATGACGATGTTCGACACCGTCGGCCGCTGCAGCAGCCAGTTCAGCGCGACCTGCGTGACGGTCTTGCCGGTTTCCTCTGCCAGGATGTCGAGCGCATCGACGACCTTGTACAGGTGCTCGTCGTCGACCGGCGGACCGCCCTTGGCGCCGCCCTGCGCGATGCGTCCGCTGCCGGCCTGGCCGCGGCGGACCTTGCCGGTCAGGCGGCCCCAGCCGAGCGGGCTCCACACCATCGTGCCGACGCCCTGGTCGAGCGCCGCCGGCATCAGCTCCCACTCGTAGTCGCGGCCGATCAGCGAGTAATAGCCCTGATAGGCGACGTAACGCGCCAGGCCGTAGCGCTCCGACACGCTCAGCGACTTCATCAGATGCCAGCCGGAGAAATTCGAGCAGCCGATGTAGCGGATCTTGCCGGCGGTGACGAGATCGTCGAGCGCGCGCAGCGTTTCCTCGACCGGCGTCAGCGCATCGAAGCCGTGCATGAAATACAGATCGATGTAGTCGGTGCCGAGCCGCTTCAGGCTCGCCTCGCAGGCGGCGATCAGATACCGGCGCGACGAGCCGCGGTCGTTCGGGCCCGGTCCCGTCGGGAACGTGCCCTTGGTGGAGATCAGCAGCTCGTGGCGGCGGCCCTTGATCGCTTGGCCGAGGATTTCCTCGGACGCGCCGTTCGAGTAGACGTCGGCGGTGTCGAAGAAATGGAGGCCGGCCTCGAGGCAGATGTCGACGAGGCGCCGGGCCTGCGCGACGTCGGTGTCGCCCCATTTGCTGAACATATCGCCGACGCCGCCGAACGTGCCGGTGCCGAGACTGAGAACAGGGACGTGCAGGCCGGAGCGGCCGAGTTGCCGGGTTTCCATCGGATGTCCTTGAACGCTTGCGGGGAAGCCGGTGCGCGCGACGCGCGGCCGCGCCGTACCGATCGGTAACAGCCGGTATTGTACCCGGCGAAGTTCCACGCGCTCGCGCGCGCGGGCGACGCGTCAGTGGCCGTGCGCGTGCATCCGCCACTGGCGGATCACGTCGTGGTGGCGCTGCGCGGCGAGGTAATGCCGCGCCAGCAGCGCACGCACGTCGGGCGGCGTGTCCTCCCGCACCGCTTCGGCGCAGCGGCTCTCGGCCGCGTCGTCCGCTTCCTCGACGTCGTTCAGGATCACGTCCTCGTCGCCGCCCAGCGCCGTGACCTTCAGATGCATCCAGGTGCGATGCAGCGCGTGCCCGAAGGTGCCGATCTCCCTGGGCTTGCCGCCAAGGCGGCGCACCACGTCCTGCATCTCGCGCGCCGCCTCGCCGAAGAATTGCGCGTGATCGTGCAGCGACTGCTTGAGGCCGGCGTGATGTGCCTCCTCGGCCGCCGCGCGCAGGCCGCGCTCGCCGTTCTTGGCGGTGACGATCAGGTGGTTGAGCAGCTCGATGGTATCGACCGTATTCATGGCTTCCTCCTCGCACGGACGGACCGGCGCCGGACCCGGCGGTGCCATGGCGTGCCGCGATCGCTTCCGGCATCGCAGGAGCGGCTTGCGTCGAGCGTACGCCGCCGCGGGCTGCGCGCAAGGTCGATTCGTCGGATGACGCGCCGCGCGCCGGCCGACGGCCGCGATCGTCGCGGCGGCGGCGCATGCGATCATCCGCGCATGAATCCTTCCGCTCCCCTGCCGGTCCGCGACGGCGTCGGTCCCAGCCACGTGCGGCTGCCGCCGGGCGCGTGGCGGACGGCGCTGCAATTCCTGATCGAGCGCTACGCGGAAACCGGCGAGGCGGCGTGGCGCTCGCGGCTGGCGCGGCAGCTCGTCGTCGACGACGCCGGCACGCCGGTCGCACCGGACACGCCGTACCGCGCCGGCGCGCGGCTGTGGTACTACCGCGAGCTCGACGCCGAACCGGAGATTCCGTTCGCGGCCGAGGTGCTGTACCGCGACGAGCACCTGCTGATCGCCGACAAGCCGCACTTTCTGCCGGTGCTGCCGTCCGGCCGCTTCGTGCAGCAGACCCTGCTCGTGCGCCTGAAGAAGCAGTTCGGCCTCGCCGAGCTGTCGCCGCTGCACCGCATCGATCGCGGCACCGCCGGACTCGTCGCGTTCTCCGTGCAGGCGGCGACGCGCGGACGCTATCAGCGCCTGTTCGCCGAACGCAGTGTCGGCAAGCTCTACGAAGCGCTCGCGCCGGCCGTCGACGGCCTGACGTTCCCGTTCACGCGGCGCTCGCGCCTGGTCGCCGCCGAGCCGTTCTTCCGCATGCGGGAAGCCGACGGCGCGCCGAACAGCGAAACGATCTTCGAGAGCGCGACGCCGCGGGGATCGCTCGCGCTCTACCGCCTGCGGCCGGTGACCGGCAGAAAGCACCAGCTGCGCGTGCACATGGTGGCGATCGGCGCGCCGATCGTCCATGACGATTTCTATCCCTCGCTGCGCGCCGGCGCGACGGACGGCGACGCCGGCGACGACTACCGGCGGCCACTGCAGCTGCTCGCCAGAACGCTGGCCTTCAGCGATCCGCTGACGCACCGGCCGCACGTTTTCGAGAGCCGGCGGCACCTGCGCGCCGGTCCGTAGACGCGTGGCCGCCCGGCCACGGGCCACATCGTCGGCACCGCTTGCGGTCCGGGCCCCGACGTCATGCGTTTCAACCAGCACGGCATCCCGACGACGATGATCTCGCACACACAGCCTATCAGCGCCAAGAAGAGCCGCATGAACATGAGCTTCCGCCATGTCGATCACGCGCAAGGCAGGCCGGAGCTGCGCGCCTCGAAGAAGATCATCGCTCACATGATCGACGCGCTGGAAGGTGAAGAGAGCGCCGGCTACGCGAGCGTCGACTTCATCGTCCGGAACAACAAGCAGTACCGCCCGAACCCGCTGCTGCGCGATGGCGACGGCCCGGTGCCGCAGTTCCGCGAACTCGCGGCTGTCGTGCCAGATCGCGGTCAGTGCCGGACTCGACATCGAGATCGCGCCGCGGACCTGAGCTGCCGAAGAAACTCCGGCAGCGGCGAAACCGTCATTGCGAGCGTCGCGAAGCAATGACGGAGCCGTGCGGGGTTTCCTTGAAGCAGTCGCACGCCGCCATTTGCCGCGCCGCGCATAAAGGGCTTCAATACGCGCCCCTTGCGGACGCGTCATGGCCCTGTCTTCCCTCTCCGTCGATCCCGCCTCGCTCGCGGCCCTGCGCGCGGACGGGCACCGCTTCGTGCCCGCGGCGAACTTCCTTGCGCAGCTCGGCACGGCCGGCAGACTCACCGACTGGGAGGCTTTCGCGGCGAGCTGGAACGGCATGCCGCTCGACACCTACATGGCCGATGGCGGCCGCTACCGCCGGCGGCGGCATGCGGTGTTCGCCGTCGCCGGTCTTGCGATCACGCGCGCGCCCCATCAGCCGCACTGGCAGAGCCGCGACTACAACGCGCTGAACGGCGGCATCGCGCGCTGGTTCGAGCCGATCGACGAGGCGATCGCCGGCGGCGCCACGCTGCACACCCTGCTGCGCGGCTGCGCGGCGCTGTTCGGCACGCTGTCACCCGAGGTGCCGCGCTGGCACGTCGAGGTCCACCAGTTCCGCATTGAGGCCACGGCCGGCGCCGCCGGCCGGCCGACGCCGGAAGGCGTGCATCGCGACGGCGTCGACTACGTGCTGGTGCTGATGGTGCGCCGCCACAATATCGCCAGCGGCACGACGACCATCCACGCACCGGACGGCAGCGACCTCGGCGCGTTCACGCTGACCGCGCCTGGCGACGCGATGCTGCTCGACGACCGCCGCGTGTTCCACGGCGTGACGCCGGTCGAAGCGATCGATCCCGCGCAAGCGGCGCACCGCGACGTGCTGGTCGTGACCTTCGGCCGCGCGCCCTGAGCGTCACAGATCGCCGATCGCCTTGACGTCGCGCACGCCGGGCAGGCGCGCCGCAGCGGCCCGTGCAGGATCGAGCCGGCGCCGAGCGGGCCGTGCCGCCCGCGTTCGGAAGCGGCGCCGGATCCGGAAGCGGCGCTCCGCTTTCAATGCGCGTCGTGCCTGCGCCCATTGCCGCTGTTGCTCATCAGGCGATCGGTCCACGCGATGCCGATCGCCGAGGCGATGAACACGCAGTGGATGATGGTCTGCCACATCACGCCGGTGGGTGTCGAATTCGTGCAGCGCGCGACGGCATCGGTGGTGCCGCACAGCGGCAGGCCGAGCGCGCCGGCCTCGATGAAGGTTTTCAGCAGATGGATCGACGAGATGCCGATGATCGCCATCGCCAGCTTGACCTTGAGCACCGAGGCGTTGACGTGGCTCAGCCATTCCGGCTGGTCGGGATGGCCTTCGAGATTGAGGCGCGAGACGAAGGTTTCGTAGCCGCCGACGATGACCATCACCAGCAGGTTGGAGATCATCACCACGTCGATCAGGCCGAGCACGATCAGCATCACCTCCTGCTCGTTCAGCGCGAACGCGCCGTGGATCAGATGCCACAGCTCCTTGACGAACAGGATCACGTAGACGCCCTGCGCGACGATCAGGCCGAGATACAGCGGCAGCTGCAGCCAGCGCGACGAGAAGATGAGAGCCGGCAAGGGACCAAGCGCTTTCGGGGCAGCGGACATCGGGCGTTTTTCCTGGAGAACGAGGCGCGATTCTAGACGGCGCCGGGCGGCACGCAAATGACGGTCAGCCATCGGCGCCGGGCCGGGCCTCTCCCTCGGAAGGACGAGGCGCCGGTGTCCGCCGCCGGGACGCGACCGGAGCCGAAGGATCGGAGCTGAAGACCGATGCAGACCGGCACGCCGCGCGGCGAGGTGGTCCGGGATGTCCGGGATGTCCGGGGGATGACGGGGATGTCAGCGGCAGCGGGGACATGAAAGCGGGCGGGATGCCGGGCTGCGTGCGCAGCAACGCCCAGATCGTGCGCGCCGCGCCCGCCTGCCCCCGCTCTCATACAACCAGATGAAGATCGCGCGTAGCGGCGCGCCTGCTGTCGATGGCATGACGAATCTGCTGATTACCCGGCCCGAACTCGGCCAGGATCTTGCGGCGACACTGGGTGATCGAGCGGTGGTGCTCATGCGCGGGCACGGCGCGACGATCGTTGGCAGCTCCGTGAAGGAGGCCGTGTTTCGCGCCGTGTACACGATGATCAACGCCCAACTCCAACCAAAAGCATGAGCCATCATCGAAATCAGGCAGCCCTGCTGCTCGGTTTTCCAGTGGCGCGTCAGACACGCGGGCACTCGTCGCGGATGGTCACGCGGTCCTTGCCGTGCGGGGCGAATTCCGGAATGAAGTCGACGACGCGCTCGTCGAGCGACAGCACGCCGTTGTCGACGAGCTTGTGGATCAACCGTGCGTAGATCGACTTCGACGCCGAGAACAGGCTGGCCGGTGAATCCGTCGTCATGACGACCGGCTGGCCTTCATCGCCGGGCAGGTAGCCGCGCACGCAGCCGATCGAGCGCTTGAGCACGATGTGGCCGCGGCGGCGCAGCACCATGGTGATCGCCGGATGCACGGCGCCACGCCGATCAGCGGCGCGCGCGCCTTGCGGATCAGAACTGGCGTTCCGGCACGCGCACGACGATGCCGTCGAGCGCATCGGTGATCGTCACCTGGCAGCCGAGGCGGCTGCCGGGCTGCGGATCGATGGCGCCTTCGAGCGTGCCCTGCTCGATGTCGTCGGCCGGCTTCAGGCGCTCGGCCCACGGTGCATCGATGTAGACGTGACAGGTCGCGCACGAGCACGCGCCGCCGCAATCGCCGAGGATGCCGCGCACGTCGTTCTGCGTGGCGGCCTCCATCAGCGACTGCCCGGCGGCGGCATCGACGGTCTGGCTCGAACCATTCGGCTGGACAAAAACAATTTTCGGCATGTGATTCACGTAGGCATGGGATAAAACAGCCCGCGATTCTCCGGGGCGCCGGCCGCGGCCGCAAGCGCGCGCCGCCGAGTGGCGACGCCGCGCCTCTAGACTGCACATGAACGCCCCCGCGTCCGGCGCAGTGTCGGCGGCCGCGAATGCGGGCGCTTCGGCCGCTTGCAGTACGGCGACGCGCGGTGCGCTCAGCCTTTGCCGCGCGTCGTCGCCAGCGCGTCGCCGATCTCGTCGAGGGCGCGCGGGTCGTCGATGGTGGCCGGCATCGCGTAGTGCTGGCCGTCGGCGATCGCACGCATCGTCGCGCGCAGCACTTTGCCGGAGCGCGTCTTCGGCGCGCGCGCGGCGACGGTGATCTGCTTGAGCACGGCAACAGCGCCGATCTGCTCGCGCACGCGGACGACGAGTTCGGCGCGGTCTGCCCGCCGCGGTCGGCGTCGATGTGACGGTCGAGCGCGTTGTCGCAGGTGTTGAGCGTGGCGCCGTCGAACCAGCGGTACCTGCTGTCTGGAAACGGCCGGCCGTCGTCGGCCAGCACGCGATCCCATTGCCTCGTCCAGCGCAGCGCGGCGGCCTGCGCGGCCTAGACGGTGTCGTCGCGCAGCACTTCGGCCAGGATCGGACCGATCTTTCTGCGCAGCGCGCGCGACGTCGGCGCGTGCACGCGGCACAGGCGGGCGGTGGGCCGCCTCTGCCTGTCCGGCGACGCCGACGGACATCCCTTCGCTTCTACAACCGAATGAAGCCGAGCAGCCGCAGGATCAGGTAGACGACGCCGGCCGAGCCGAACGCGAGCGCCGTCGCGATCAAGGTGCCGTGCGCGGCGCCGGCCCACGGCAGGCCGCCGGTATTCATGCCGAACAGGCCGGTGACGAAGGTTGCCGGCAGCATCAGCGCCGAAATGATCGACAGGATGTAGAGGCTGCGGTTGGTGCGCTGCGAAGCCTGCAGCTCGAGTTCGTCGCGCAGCAGGCGCAGCTGGCTCTGCAGCGCAGCGACGCCCTGGTCGAGCGCGGCGATGCGCTGCGCGAAGGTCTCGACCGGCGCCAGCAGCGACGCAGGCAAGGCGTCGTCGGTTTCGAGACGCGTGCAGATCGAGCGCAGGCCCGACAGCAGGCGATGCAGCTGCACGGCGCGGCGCCGCATCAGCGCCAGCTGCCGCGTGCTCGGCTCGCGCGCGGCGGCGAGCAGTTCGTCCTCGGCCTGTTCGGCGGCGGCGTCGAGTTCACGCAGCTGCGCACTGATGACCTCGGTCAGCGCGCCGGCGAGCAGCGTGAAGGCCGCCGCGGCGCCGCTGATGGCGCCACCGGCGACGAAGCGGCGGCGCACGATGTCGGCACAGCGCAGCGGATGCTTGCGGAAGGTGGCGATGAGGTGCTCGCCGATGACGAAGCGCAGGGCGCCGATGCTGGCCGCCTCACTGTCCTCGAACTCGCGCTCGAAGTCGTGCAGCACGCAGGCGACGTACGGCCCGTCGACGACGGCGCGCTGGTGCTGGTCGTGCGACAGCAGCACCTCGGCAATCGCCGGCGGCAGCTGCGCGGCCTGCACCCAGCGCAGCGCGCCGCGATCGGCTTCGTTGAAATGCAGCCAGCGAAAGGCGCCGGGCGCCGCTTCGCCGGCGGCGTCGGCGAGGCGGCGCCCTTCGCCAGCGGCGAACTCGAAGCCCCAGACCAGCGCGCTGTTGACGGGACTCCAGCCGGCCAGACTCGCGGCCGGTGCCTGTGACGCGGCGCCGCTCAGAAGAGACTCGACAGCAGCCAGTACAGACCGGCCGACAGCGCGATCGACACCGGCAGCGTCAGCACCCAGGCCACCAGCAGATTGCGGATGGTCGACATCTGCAGACCGGACTGGTTGGCCTGCATGGTGCCGGCGACACCGGACGACAGCACATGCGTCGTCGACACCGGCAGACCGAAGGCGTCGGCGGCGCCGATCGTGCCCATCGCGACCAGTTCGGCGGCCGCGCCCTGCGCATACGTCAGGTGCGTCTTGCCGATCTTCTCGCCGACCGTGACGACGATGCGCTTCCAGCCGACCATGGTGCCGAGGCCGAGCGCGAAAGCGACCGCGACCTTGACCCAGGTCGGGATGAAGCGCGTCGCCTTGTCGAGCGAGCCTTTGTAGGTGTCGAAAGCCTTGGCCTCGGCCGGTGCCAGCACCAGGGTCTTTTCCTTGCCGAGACGCTTGACCGCTTCGGCGGCGAGATACATGTCGTTGCGCATATTGCGCGTCTGCTCGGCCGGCACCCGCGCCAGCGAGCCGTAGGCGCCGACCTGGCCGTCGATGTCGGTGGCCAGCGCCGCCAGCGCCGCCAGCGTCTGCGGCGCGAACTGCTGGTCGGCGATGTAGTGCGTCAGCACCTCGCGCGGGTTGCCGTCGGGCGCGGCCGTGCCGCCGTGCGCGCCGAGCGCATCGATCATCGCCGTCGAGCTCGTGTGGAATTCGGCGACGTACTGCGCCGGCACCGCGCGGTTCAGCGCGTACGCGGTCGGCACGGTGCCGATCAGGATCAACATGATCAGGCCCATGCCTTTCTGGCCGTCGTTGGAGCCGTGCGCGAAGCTGACGCCGGTGCAGGTGAAGATCAGCAGGCCGCGAATCCACGGCGGCGGCGGCAGACCGTTCTTCGGCTCTTCGTACAGCGCCTTGTTGCGGATCAGCAGCTTGAACGCGAGGAACAGCAGCGCCGCCATCGCGAAGCCGAGCAGCGGCGACAGCAGCAGCGCCTTGCCGATCTCGGCGGCCTTGCTCCAGTCGACGCCGGACGTGCCGCTGCGGCCGTGCATCAGCGCGTTGGCGATGCCGACGCCGATGATCGAGCCGATCAGCGTGTGCGAGCTCGACGACGGAATGCCGAGCCACCAGGTCGCGAGGTTCCAGGCGATGGCCGCGAACAGCAGCGAGAAGACCATCGCGAAGCCGGCGTTCGAACCGACCTGCAGGATCAGCTCGACCGGCAGCAGCGAGATGATGCCGAACGCGACCGCGCCGCTCGACAGCAGCACGCCGAGGAAGTTGAAGAAGCCGGACCAGACGACGGCGACATTGGCCGGCATCGAGTTGGTGTAGATGACGGTGGCGACCGCGTTGGCGGTGTCATGGAAGCCGTTGACGAACTCGAAGCCCAGCGCGATCAGCAGCGCGATGAACAGCAGCGCGAACGGCAGGTAGTGGGTGGCGTGCAGGCCGGCGGCGGTGGCATCGGCATAAATGCTGTACGCGACGTAGAGCAGCGCGACGAGCACCGAAGCGCCGAAACCGATCTGCCCGGCACCGCCGAGCCCCTGATCCATCTGCGGCCGGGCCGGGCGGCCGGCATCCACGATCGACGTGCTCATCTTTGAAGTCTTCCCGTTCTTTGCTGGCGTTGCCTGACGACGCTAGCAACGCCAGATGACAGTGCTGTGGCGGCGGCCGGTCAGAAAATCACGGAATCGTCGTTGCGAGGAGGCCATCAGTACGCCGACGGCACGATCATCGTCGCCGGTACCGGGTTGCGCAGATAGTCCGGGTGGTGCTCGCGCGCCGGCAGCTGGATTTCCGGCGCATTGACGTCGCCATACGGAATCTGCGCGAGCAGATGGCGGATGCAGTTGAGGCGCGCACGCTTCTTGTCGTCGGCCTCGACGATCCACCACGGCGCTTCCGGAATGTGCGTGCGCTCCAGCATCGTTTCCTTGGCCTTGGTGTACAGCTCCCAGCGGCGCCGCGATTCGAGATCCATCGGCGAGAGCTTCCACTGCTTCAGCGGATCGTGGATGCGCGCCAGGAAGCGGCGGTGCTGCTCGGCGTCGGTGATCGAGAACCAGTACTTGATCAGCACGATGCCGGAGCGCACCAGCATGCGCTCGAACTCCGGCACCGAGCGGAAGAATTCCTCGTATTCGGCGTCGTTGCAGAAGCCCATGACGCGCTCGACGCCGGCGCGGTTGTACCAGCTGCGGTCGAACAGCACGATCTCGCCGCCGGCCGGCAGGTGCGAGACGTAGCGCTGGAAGTACCACTGCGTGCGCTCGCGGTCGTTCGGCGCCGGCAGCGCGGCGACGCGGCAGACACGCGGATTCAGACGCTGCGTGACGCGCTTGATGGCGCCGCCCTTGCCGGCCGAGTCGCGACCCTCGAACAGCACCACGACCTTGAGCTTGTTCTGCACGACCCAGCTCTGCAGCTTGACCAGCTCGCCCTGCAGACGCAGCAGTTCGCGGAAATAGAAGCGCTGGTCGACATCGCCGTCGCCGTCCACGGCACCACCGGTGTCGACCAGCGCGTCGAGGCGCTCGTCGTCGAGCTCCATCTCCAGTTCTTCTTCGAGGCTCTCCTGCAGTTCGGCCTCCAGCAGGCGTTCGCGTTCGGCAACGGTCATCGGCGTGGTCATCTGGGCTGTCTCCACGGGCTGGGCGCCCGGTGCGGTGATTCAGCGTATGCAGGCGACTTGACGCTGCGGTGACAGCCCCGCTGTCACACGTCTGGCGCTTGGCTCCCGTACGGTGCCGGCATGAACCATCAGCCGATCCACCGGCCGAACCACCAGTCCTGGGAAGTCCGCTCCGGCGAGATCGTCGCGCAGCGCCTGTTCGATGTGGCCTATGCGATCGACCTCGCCCATCTCACGGCACTATGGGCCGGGCACGGCGGCGCGCCCGGCCGCCGCGCCAGCTTCAGCCGCACGCCGGCCAAGGCCGTCGCCTTCGACGTGCCGCCGCTGCTGCTCGAACTCGACACCGTCACCGTGACCATCGACCGCAAGCCGCTCACGCTGCGCGTCGTCGTGCGCTTTCACGATTTCGGCGTCGTCTCGCTGGCGTTGCGCCTGCCGGTGGCGAATCGCCGCTGGCCCGCGTTCGCCGATCTGATGAACGCCGTCGACCAGAGCATCGGCGCCGCGACCTCGGCAGCGGTGTGGACCGAACTGCTGGCACGCGTGCACGCGATCTCGGCACCGGCGTATACGCGGCCGAGCGGCTCGGCGCTGCAGGAGGATTACCTGTACGCCATCGTCCGCGAGTTCGACGCGGCGCTGCTCGACGACGCCGGCCTCGTCACCGTGCTGTCCGGCGAACTGCGGCCGCTGTCCGACGGCGCGCGCCGCGATCTGCTGCGGCAGCGCTTCTCGTATTACGACGACGATCTCGTCGTGCTGACCTGGGACCGTGCATTCATCTACGAACCGCGCGGCGACACCGACGTCGCCGACGTGCTCGAAATCGCCAACGCGCAGCTGCTCGAAATGCGCTACTACGACGAGCTGCTCGACGCCGAACTGCCGCGCATCTACGACCTCGTCGAAGCCACGCAGCGCGCACTGCTGCCGCAGGCGCCCGGCCGCTACGCGCAACTCGCGCGGCGCCTGTACGGCCTCGTCGCCGAAGTCACCGAGCTGAAGGAGAAAGTCGACAACGCGCTGCAAGTCACCGAGGACGTCTACCTCGCGCGCATCTACAGCGCCGCGCTCGATCTGTTCCGCGTGCCCGGCGTCAACCGGGCCGTCGACCGCAAGCTGGCCATCATCCGCGACACCTACACCGCGCTGTACGACGAGGCGTCGGGCCGCCGCGCCGAGCTGCTCGAAATCACCATCGTCGCGCTGATCGCCCTGGAGATCGTGCTGGCGCTGCTGCGCTGAGGCGGGCAGTCGCCGGCCGCATCGCTGAACAACGGGACTGATGCCGCGTCGTTGGCCACCTCACCTCGACGCCGGAATGGCAGCGGCGGCGACCTGCTGCACGCCCATTCGATACTGCCGCGCGTGTAATCGGCGAGGCCGCGCGCGGCGAAGAGCCTAGCGCCGGCCGGGCAATGGACCTTTCCGTCGCGGGCACCGCGGCGCAGCGGACGCCTGAGGCCGGCCATCGGCGGCGCCGGCGATTACACTGGCGCCCGTCCGCGCCGTTCCGCAGGCGCGCCGCTCCGAGAACCGATGATCCTCCGCCCCCGCTCGCACTGGCTGCGCATGCTGTTCATCTGGCGCGGCTCGGTGGTCTACCGCATCCTGCCGCAGCTCGGTGCCGTCACCGCGCTGGCGCTGGCCGTGACGCTCACGCAGGGCGCGCTGTTCGACTACAAGGTCGGGCTGACCGCCGTGCCGTTCACCCTGCTCGGCATCACGCTGGCGATCTTCCTCGGCTTCCGCAACTCGGTCAGCTACGACCGCTACTGGGAGGCACGCATGCTGTGGGGCACGCTGCTCAACGACACGCGCTCGCTGGCGCGGCAGCTGATGACGCTCAGCGAGGCCGACCGCGCGCGGCAGCGCGAGGTCGTCTACGCGCTGATCGCCTTCGTGCACGCGCTGCGCCACCAGCTGCGCGGCACGTCGGCCGAAGCCGAGCTCGCCGCGCTCGTGCCGCCGGCCTGGCAGCCGCCGCTGCGCGGCGCGCGGCACG
>JASGFY010000008.1:0-88231 GCA_047605265.1 Solimonas sp. | reverse complement strand
CTTTTTGAAAAGCCTGCAACGTCTTTTTTAATGCGTACATTCAAATTCATGAAATTAAAGTATTTTTTATTCCATAGGAGGCATGGGTCTGCCGTTGAACGCGCTGATTTTGTGTAGTTTTTGACCAAAATGCGGCGATTTCGTGGCCACGCCGCGCGAATGAAGACCGCGCACGGCTTCCAGAGGCCAGATGCCATTTGCTCCGGAGCCACAAGCCCCCTGTAGGTCCCTCGACTTCATTAGAAGGCAACCTCCGTACGCAAAGAAGGCGGGCTTCGAAGCCCGCCTTCACCAACTCCACCTCAACCGAGGCCCGCCATCGCGGATCATGCTCCATCGGGCACCAATTCGACCCTGGCATAGCGCCGCGAGCCGACTTGCAAGAGATACCGCTTCCCAGGCAGCAGCAGAAGGCTGCGGTCTTCGATACGCTGCTGGTCGACACGGACGGCGCGCTGATCGACCATACGGCTCCCCTCGCCGTTGCTGGATACGAGACCCGCCTCTTTCAGCGCGCGCGCGATAGGTAGCCCCGCATCCGGAGCAGGAATGCTGATTTCGGGAATATCGTCCGGCAGCGAGCCTTGCGAGAACTGCGCGATGAAAGCTGCCTTGGCCGCCTCACCAGCGCCGGCGCCATGGAATCGCGAGACCAGTTCGACGCCGAGTTCGATCTTGATGTCACGCGGGTTGGCGCCTTCCGCGACGCGAGTCCGCAGCCGCGCGATATCGTCCAGTGGGCGAAACGACAGTAACTCGTAATAGCGCCACATCAGCGAGTCCGACACGGACATCACCTTGCCGAACATTTCGCCCGGCAAATCGTTGACGCCGATGTAGTTGCCGAGGCTCTTGGACATTTTCTGCACACCGTCAAGCCCTTCGAGGATCGGGACGGTCATGATGCACTGCGGCTTCTGCCCCGCATTGGCCTGCAGATGGCGACCCATCAGCAGGTTGAACTTCTGGTCCGTGCCGCCGAGTTCGACGTCCGCACGCAGAGCGACCGAGTCATAGCCCTGCAGCAGGGGGTACAGGAATTCATGGACGGCGATCGGCTGATTGCCGGCGTAGCGCTTGGCAAAATCATCGCGCTCAAGCATGCGGGCGACCGTATGCTGGGCCGCAAGGCGGATCATCCCCTCGGCGCCCAGCTTGTCGAGCCAGCGAGAGTTGAACTCGATCGTGGTTTTCCCTGGATCAAGGATCTTGAAGACTTGCTCCTTGTACGTCTGGGCATTTTCCTCCACCTGCTCGCGGGTCAGCGGCTTGCGTGTTTCATTTTTACCCGTCGGATCGCCGATCATCCCGGTGAAATCCCCGATCAGGAAGACCGCTTCGTGACCCTCCTCCTGAAAGGCACGCAATTTGTTAAGCAATAGGGTGTGCCCGAGATGCAGGTCCTTCGCCGTCGGATCGAAGCCGGCTTTGATGCGGAGTCGTCGCCCTTCGGTGCGCGCCGTAGCGAGGCGTAAACGGAATTCGGCGGCGGGAATGATCTCGTCGGTGCCGCGTTCGAGTTCGGTGAAATCCATGAGAAGGCCGCAGGGAACTATAGCGATGAAGAAAGAACGAAGGGCAGATTTCTGCTTGCAATGCCCCGAAAACTATGTTTCCTTACGGCTTCAAGCAGCACACCCATATAAAAGTACGGCGATATAATAATAGAAGCATCCCGTTGTCGGATCGCGCGGCACAGCGCGGCCTCAATATCGTTTCAGGTTGAGAAGATGAAGATCGATTATAGCCCGGCTGAACTGGCTCCCCGCCGCTCGGCACGTCGCTCTGTATGGATGGCGACGGCTTGTATTTCCGTCCTCTCGGTCGTTGCCATGCGCGAGGGCGTCACCACGCGCCAAAGCGCCTTGCACGACGCAGCCGGCGATGAAGTCGCCGCAGCGTTTTCGTCGCGTGCCGATAATGCCTTTGACGCCGCCACCCAGGCAGCCACTTCCGACTCGCTGCAGGCGCCGATGCCCAGCGAGTGGACGACGGTCGTCGTGCGGCGCGGTGAAACGCTTTCGGATATCTTCGCCAAGCAGGATCTCGGCCTGCCGGATGCCGTCGCGATCGTCGGCCTTGGCGGGGATGCCGCCAAGCTGAAGAACCTGAAGAGTGGCGACAAACTCAGCCTGCGCAAGACCGAAGACGACCGCCTCGACGAGCTGAACTACGAATTTGACGAAACCCATACGCTGCAGGTCCGCCGCGGGGACAGCGGCTTCGAAGCATTGACGATCGAAGCGGAAATCGAGCACCGTCCTGCGCAACTGAGCGGAGTCGTCAACAGCTCGCTGTTCGCCGCCGCGCAAAAGGCCGGCCTTTCGAATCGCCTCGTCATGGAACTCGCCGACATCTTCGGCTACGACATCGACTTTGCACTCGACTTGCGTAACGGCGACCGTTTCTCGGTCGTCTACGATCAGCTTTACAAGGGCGGCCAGAAATTGCGCGACGGCGACATCGTCGCCGCCGAATTCGTCAACCAGGGCAAGACCTACCGCGCAATGCGCTATGTGGACGCCGATGGCAACGCCACCTACTACACGCCAGAAGGCGAATCGCTGCGCAAGGCATTCATTCGTACGCCGGTCGATTTCATTCGCATCAGCTCCGGCTTCACTACCGGCCGCCTGCATCCCATCCTCAACGTCATTCGCGCGCACAAGGGCGTCGACTACGCCGCAGCGATCGGCACGCCGGTCAAGGCGACCGGAGACGGCATCGTCGATTTCGTCGGCGTGAAAGGGGGTTATGGCAATGTCGTGACGATCCGCCACGGCGCAAAGTACTCGACGCTCTACGGCCATCTCTCGAGATTCCGCGCCGGCCTCAAGGTGGGCCAGCACGTGCGTCAGGGCCAGCTCATCGCCTACGTCGGCATGACCGGCCTGGCAACCGGCCCGCATCTGCATTATGAATTCCGCGTCAACGGCGTGCACCAGAACCCGCTGACGGTTGCTCTGCCGCGTGCCAATCCGCTGCCGCGCAACGTCGTGATCCAGTGGCGCCAGGAAAACGCGGTCGCCCTCGCCGATCTCGATACGCTCTCGAAGCCGCAAACCGCATTGGCGACGCCTGCTGCCGTGCCGCCGCCGGCCCTGCACGACTGATCCTCTAGAGTGAGGAGCGGCATCTGCGTCGGGCTGATTTCCGGAACCAGCCTGGACGCCGTCGACGCCGCGGCGTGCGAATTCGATAACGCCGGCCGTGCGTTTCGCCTGCTCGGCGCGCACGGTGAGCCGTATCCGCCGGCATTGCGTCGCGAGCTACTGGATTTGCAGCGCAGTCCCGACACGCCGATCACGCTGCGCGACGTCGCACGGCTGGACGCCGCGATCGGCAATTGCTTTGCGCAGGCCGCGCTCGCATTGCTCTCGACGCTGAACCTGCGGACCAGCGACGTCGCCGCCATCGGCTCGCACGGTCAGACCCTGTTTCACGATCCCGTCGTCATACGCAGCAGCCTGCAACTGGGCGATCCGAACCGGATCGCAGCACGGACGGGCATTCGCACGATCGCCGATTTTCGCCGCGCCGACATGGCCCACGGCGGCCAGGGTGCGCCGCTGATGCCAGCATTTCATCAGGCCATCTTCAGCGGCGCGGACACCAGCGTGGTCGTCAACATCGGCGGCATTTCCAACATCACCATATTGCCCGGCGATGGCAACGCCGCCTTCGGTTTCGACACCGGACCGGGCAACGCGCTGCTCGACGACTGGATCCTGCGCGAACGCGGCCTCGCCTACGATCGCGACGGCGCATGGGCCAGCAGCGGCGCATTGTGCACCGATCTGCTCGATGCCTGTCTGCGCGATCCGTATTTCACCCTGCCGGCCCCGAAGAGCACGGGTCGCGACTACTTCAACCTCGATTGGCTGACACGCCGGGTGGACGCGTTGCCGGAGAGTGCGGCGGTGCAGCGCACCTTGCTCGAGCTGACGGCCGAGAGCCTGAGCCGCGCGGTCGAGCGCTCGGCCCCCGAGGCGCGACACCTGTTCGTCTGCGGCGGCGGCGCGCGCAACGCGTTTCTGATGGAGCGGCTGTCGGCAAGGCTGCCGGCGGTGCACGTCACCGATACTTCGGCGCGGGGACTCGATCCGGACTGGGTCGAAGCGGCCGGGTTCGCCTGGCTTGCGTGGCGGACCTTGAACGGTCGGCCCGGCAATCTGCCGTCGGTGACCGGCGCGCGGCGCGCCGTCGTACTCGGGGGACTCTACGAAGCGGATTGAAAAAGTTCGGGTAGCCCGGGATCCGGTGGCACGGGATCAAATCGAAAACGAGTTGCCGCAGCCACAGGTGGTCGACGCATTCGGATTACGAATCACGAACTGCGCGCCCTCGACGCTCTCCTTGTAGTCAATCTCTGCACCGCTCAGATATTGCACGCTCATCGGATCGACGAGCAGCGTGACGCCGTTCTTGACGACTACGGTATCGTCGTCCTCGCGGGTCTTGTCGAACTTGAATCCATACTGGAAGCCCGAGCAGCCGCCACCCGTCACGAATACGCGCAGCATCTGCTCACGATCCTCTTCTTCATCGAGCAATTCACGGACCTTGTTCGCCGCGGCTTCGGTGAAGATGACGCCCGCCTCGTCGGCGGCAATTTCCAGCTCGCTCATGACACTCACCCGCTGATGAGACCTTTTGCACGGCGCGCTTCGCCAAGTTCGTCGAGCGCGCCTTCGGACTCGACCGATCCGGCCGCCGGCGGCTGTGCCGCCGTCTGGTGGACCAGCTGCCCGTTGACCTGCGCGCCGCCTTCCATCTCAATGATCTTGTAGAAGACATTGCCGCTGACGCGCGCCTTTGCCGCCAGCGTAATCTTCTCCGACGCATAAACGTCGCCGGTCACCGATCCATTGAGCATGACATTGGGGACGCGGACATCGCCTTCAATGGCGCCGCTTTCACTGACCGAAAGCGCAGCTGCCTTGTCGCCGCTCGCGAGTACTTTGCCTTTGACCCGGCCGTCGACATGCAGCCCCCCGGTGAAGTGAATGTCTCCGAGGATTTCGGTCTGGCGGCCGATCAGGGTATCGACACCGCCCGGGCTGCTGTTCCCGCCTTTCATCATGCTACTCCCGAATTTCATGCGATCCTTCCTCGTCGTCGAGCACACGTTTCCAGTCGAAGTCTTCTTCAGTCTGCGGCGCCCCCTCGGTCGACGGCACCAGTGTCACCAGCATCCGGCTCGGCGCGAAACCGGCCGGCAGCTGGAACTCGCCACTGAATTCTTCGAAATACTTCAGTGAAAATAGCAGATTCTGTGCCGCCGCAGGCGGCAGATCGCGCAGCGAAAGCTGCTGCTCGCCACCCGCGCCGCGGCCGACGACTACGAGCTCGATGCGGCCGCCGACGCGCTTCTCTTGCCGCACGGACTGGATCAGCGTGAGAAAGAAACGATAGGTATCACGGCGACCCCGCAGCTTGCCGATCCGCAGCTCCTGCACGCGCACGCCGGCGCGCGCCTGATCGGGCGCGGCGATGCCACGATAGAAGGCCACCTGTTCACGCAGATCGGAGGTCTCGGCCTGCAGATCGGTCAAGGACTTGCGCACGGTGTCGCAGGCCTGGACATCGATTTCCGTCGAACGCTTCGCGTACGCCAGCTGCTGCCGCAGGTCGTCGGCTTCGGCCTTCGCCGTCCGCAGCTCGCGCGCCAGGCGGCGGCGCTCGACGCGCAGCTGCTCGGCCTCGGTCCGGGCACGCTCGAAATCGCTGACCGTCGTTGCACGCGCGTAGCTGTACAAGGCCCAGGCCGAAACGGCGAGCAGCACCGTTGTGCTGGCGACGATGGCCGGCTTGCGCCACGGCAGGTGACGATGGATAACGATCTTGTGCCGCACGCAAGCTGCCGTCAGGGTGCCAGCGGCGGCGCCTGCAGGCCCAGGCGCTCTTCGAGGCCGAACATCAGGTTGAAATTCTGCACGGCCTGGCCGGACGCGCCCTTGACCAGATTGTCGATCACCGACAGCACCACCACCGTCCGGCGGTCCGGCGCCCGATGCACAGCGATGCGGCAGAGATTGGCGCCGCGCACGCCGCGCGTTTCCGGATGATCGCCGGCCGGCGCGACATCGACGAACGGTTCGCTCGCGTAGCGTTGCTCGAACAGCGCCTGAAGGTCGAGATCGCGGCGCGTCAGCCGCGCGTAGATCGTCGCGTGGATGCCGCGGATCATCGGCGTCAAATGTGGAACGAAGGTGATGCCGACCGCGCGGCCGGCGACGGCGCCCAATTCCTGATCAAGCTCCGCCTGATGGCGATGGCCGGCGATGCCATACGCCTTCAGCGTATCGGTCGCCTCGGCGTACATGTAGCCAAGCCGCAGCTCGCGCCCGCCGCCGGAGATGCCGGTCTTGCTGTCGGCGACGATGCCCTCAGGGTCCACGGCCTGCGCTTCGAGCAGCGGCAGCAGCGCGAGCTGCACCGCTGTCGCATGACAGCCCGGATTGCCGACGACGCGTGCCCTGCGGATGGCCTCACGGTGGACTTCCGGCAGTCCGTACACGGCCTCGCCGAGCAGATCCGGGCAGGCGTGATCGAGCTTGTACCAGTCCTTGAACACCGCCGTGTCTTGCAGACGGAAGTCTGCCGACAGATCGATCACCTTGACGCCGCGAGCCACCAGCTCCGGCGCCATCTGCATCGCCGTGCCGTGCGGCGTTGCGAAGAACACGGCGTCGCACTTGGCCAGCCCGGCCACGTCGGGCGCGGTGAAGGCAAGATCGGTATAGCCGCGCAAGTGCGGGAATATCGCGTCGGCGCGCACGCCGCTTTCCTTGCGCGACGTCAGCATCGTGACCTGCGCTTCGGGATGCTGCGCGAACAGGCGCAACAGTTCGGCACCCGTGTATCCGGTTCCGCCGACGATACCGACCTTGATCTTGCCAGACTGTGCCACAGGGTTGCTCTGCCAACGCGGGGGGCGGCCATAATAGTCGATCGCCGGCCGACGATTGCCCGCCAATCGCCCGGCATCCGTCCATTCCGCTCACCCGGACTTCGTCCATGCTGCCGCTCTGGCTCAAAGTCTTTCACGTCTTCTTCGTCATCGCCTGGTTCGTCGGCCTGTTCTATCTGCCGCGTCTGCTCGTCTATCACGTGAACGTCGGCGACGAGGCCGGCCACGAGCGCTTCGTGATGATGGAGCGCCGTCTCTACACGATGACGACGATCGGCATGATCGGCACCTGGCTGCTCGGCATCGCGCTGCTGCTGTCAGGGCCGGAGATCTACCTGAAAGCCGGCTGGCTGCACGCCAAGCTGGCGCTGGTCCTGGTGCTGTCCGGCTATCACGGTTGGCTGAAGACGCGCCTGCGCGCGTTCGCCGAACGCCGCAACGACAAGAGCGCGAAGTTCTACCGCCTGATGAACGAAGTGCCGACCCTGCTCCTGCTCGGCGTGCTGGTGCTCGTCGTCGTCAAGCCGTTCTGACGCACCGCCAACGAAAAAGCTCCGCAAGCGGGGCTTTTCCGGTTGCCACGCGGACTCAGGAGCCGCTGACTTCGCCGACGCCGAGCTGGATATAATTCTGCACGCCGACCTTTTCGATCAGGCCCAGCTGCTCCTCGAGCCAGTCGATGTGCTCTTCCTCGCTCTTCTGGATCTCGACGAACAGTTCGCGCGACACGTAATCGCCGACCTGCTCGCAGTAAGCGATCGCGTCGCGGTACAGCGGATGCGCTTCCTTTTCGAGCTTTAGATCGCACTCCAGCAATTCCTTGACGTCTTCGCCGACGTAGAGCTTGCCGAGATCCTGCAGATTCGGCAGGCCCTCGAGGAAGAGGATGCGCGCGATCAGCTTGTCCGCGTGCTTCATCTCGTCGATCGACTCGTGGTACTCGTGCTTCTCGAGCCGCTTGAGGCCCCAGTGGCCGAGCATGCGGGCATGCAGGAAGTACTGATTGATCGCCGTCAGCTCGTTCTTCAAGCCGAGGTTGAGGTACTCCAGGACTTTGGGATCGCCGCGCATGGTCTTGCTCCGCATCAGAGGAATTGACGGGCAGTATACGAAGCGCGTTCCGCCGATGACGGAACGTCCTGAAGAGCAAGAACCGTTTTGATTCGCGTCAGCGAACGCCGCGGCGGCGCGGCATCAGGCGCAGACGGCGGACGGCGGCAGCGCGGCGAGCGGGATCACTGTGTCGATCGCCGTGTCCTCCTGTTCGCGCAACGCGGCACCGAGCAGCTCGCGGGCCTGCGGCACGCATTTACCGCAGCAGGTGCCAAGCCCATAGCCGCGTGCCAGCTCGCGCAGGCTCGTCACCCCATCCTCGCGAACGGCGTGGTGGATCATGCGGTCGGAGACGGCTTTGCAGACACAGATGAACATGGCGGCCATCGTTGCGGAAATGAGAATCCATGTCAACAGTCCTGAAATCTCGTTTGCGAAAAGCTCCGCGAAGCGAACCGCAGACCGTCAGCCGGGCAGCGAACCGTGATCGGCAACGCCCGCCGACGGTGCCCGCCGGCTGAGGACCGTCGAGAGCTCACGCAGAGCTGACTGGTAAACCTCGCGCTTGAAATCGACGACCTCGTCGAGCGGCAGCCAGTAGTCGACCCAGCGCCAGCCGTCGAATTCCGGTTTCGCGCTGGCGTCGAGCCGCACGGCCGTATCGTCGGAGACAAGGCGCAGGGCGAACCATTTCTGCTTCTGGCCGATGCACACGCGGCCGCGCGAACGGCGAAGATAGCGGCTCGGCAGACGGTAGCGCAGCCAGCCCGAGGTCACGCCGAGGATGCGGACATCGTCGCGGCCGAGACCGAGCTCTTCGCCGAGTTCGCGAAACAGGGCCTGCTCGGGCTTTTCGCCATGCTGGATGCCGCCCTGCGGAAACTGCCAGGCATCCTGGCCGATGCGTTTCGCCCACAAAAGCTGGCCCCAGGCATTGCTGAGCACAATGCCGACATTCGGCCTAAAACCATCTGCATCAATCACTTGGGCGAAACGATCGCAAGGTTTGCAACGATTGTTCCACAAGCGCCGATCGCCCGGCAACGCGCGGCTGCTATCCTGCGCAGCCATCAACCGCCGTCACATTCCGGACCGCTGCATGCGCCGCCTCGCCGTCTTCGATCTCGACCACACCCTGCTGGTCAGTGACAGCGATCACCTGTGGGGGCGCTGGATGATCGAAAACGGCATCGTCGATGCCGAGCGCTACGCGCGGGAGAACGAGCGCTTCTACGGCCTTTACACGGCCGGCACGCTCGACATCCATGAGTACGCCGCGTTCAGCCTGCGCCCGCTCGTCGAGCAGCCGCTGGCGCGGATGCTGGCGCTGCGCGAGCGCTTCGTCGCCGAATGGGTCGCACCGATCGTCGCACCGGGCGCGCCGGCGCTGCTCGAAAAGCACCGCACGCAAGGCGACGTGCTGCTGATCACCACGGCGACGAGCCGTTTCATCACCGAACCGATCGCCGCGCTGCTCGGCGTGCCGAACCTGATCGCCACCGATCCCGAAGTCGTCGACGGCCGCTACACCGGCCGGATCGAAGGCATCCCGAATTTCCAAGGCGGCAAGGTGCAGCGCCTGCGGCAGTGGCTGGCCGTGCAGACCGAGCCGTACGCGCATCTGACGGCCTACAGCGACTCGCGCAACGACATTCCGCTGCTCGAGGAAGCGCAGACCGCGGTCGCGGTCGATCCGGACGCCGTGCTGCGCGCCACGGCGCAGAGCCGCGGCTGGTCCGTCATCAGCCTGCGCTGAACCCGGATCACGCATGCGGCCGGCACACGCGTGATACATGGCGACGGCCAGCGGCGTGCCGAGCGCCAGCCAAGCCAGCGCATGCCAGATCCCGGTCCCCAGCAGCGCCGCCAGCAGCAGCGGCACGCGCCGGACGTCGGGCAAGCCGCGCGCCTTCATGCCGCAAGTTCCTTGCGCGTCACCGCCGCGTAGCGCCGCGCCAGCCCGTCGATCCGCGCCTGCGTCCGCCGGCGCCGCGCGATCCACAGGTACAAACCGCTGCCGAGCACGACGATCGTGACGAGATCGAGCAGCGTCCAGAGGATCTTTAATGGCAGGCCGCCATAGTCGCCGAAGTGCAGCGGACGCGAGACTTCCAGCGCGCGCAGATACCACGGCATCCTGGCCACGGCGGTCAGCTCGCCGTTGCGCGCGTTCACCAGCACCGGACTGAACAGACGTGAAGTCAGCGGCGTCTCGCCCCTGGCCCACAGCAGGAAGTGATGCGGGCTGCCGAAACGGCTGCCGGGATAAACGATGCTGGTGACCCGCATGCCCGGCAGCGCGCGCCGCGTCGAAAGCCGCCTGCGCCGGGCCGAGTTCGGCCTGCTGCTGCGGCGGCTTGCCCTGCCACGGTCTCAGCATGTCCTGCACGTCGGTCCGCTGCCACAGCGTGAACAACGGTGCGGACAACTCTGTTGACGACGCCGGTGAAGCCGACCACCAGCGCTCAGGCCAGCGTGACGATGCCGAGCAGGTTGTGAAGGTCCACCCATTTCAGGCGCGGCGAACGGTTCGCGCGCACCGTGCCGAAATCGAGCTTCTTCATGAACGGCCCGTACAGCACGATGCCGGAGACGATGGCGACGACGAACAGCAGGCCCATGAGACCGAGAAACAGCTCGCCCGGCAATTCCGCGAACAGATCCGTGTGCAGCTTGAACACGAGCTGCAGGAATGTCAGGCAACGGCGGTCCGGCGGGTCGGATTCCTTCAGCACCTGCCCGGTGCGCGCATCGAACTTGATGAAGTGATTGCTCTTGGGCTCATCCCGCGAGGCCGCCCACGACGGCGCCATCGACACCAGTACCTGCGGCTCGTCGTCGTCGACGAAGATCAAGGTGACGATCTGCTGCGGGTACACGCTGCCAACGACGCGCGAGGGCTTCCGCGAGCTGGTCGATTCGCTCGATC
The DNA here is from genome assembly GCA_047605265.1 of Solimonas sp. GTDB lineage: Bacteria > Pseudomonadota > Gammaproteobacteria > Nevskiales > Nevskiaceae > Solimonas. Next base: position 77,336 of record JASGFY010000008.1, on the reverse strand, counting down.
TGACGACCGAGTCCGGGCAGGAGACCTACGTCTCGCTGCTGTCGCTGGCGAGCGCGGCCGACTCGTACTACGACACGCTCGAGGAAGCGGCCGACGAAACGGATGCTGCTCGGCGGCGGACACCGGCGTCACAGGAATGAGAATAATTCTCTCTCACTTAAGCGGAAGACCGCGCGCGGCGCAATCACCGGCCTGCGCGGCACGCGCGGCGCACGGCGCGCCAGGCGCCGGCGCGGACCGCGCGCCGTGCGAACGGACTTCAGGGCACGGCCAGGGGCGCGAACGCTTCGTGCAGGCGGCCGTTGCTGGCCAGCACGGTGCGCGTCTCGAGGCTCGGCGGACGGCCGTTGAGATCGGTGAAGCGGCCGCCGGCCTCCTCGACGATCACCGCGAGGGCCGCGATGTCGAGAATGTTGACGTCGGACTCCACCACCGCATCGAGCTTGCCGCCCGCCAGGTAGTGGTAGTGCACGAAGTCGCCATAGCCGCGGATGCGGTGCAGCTGCGGGATCAGGCGGCCAAGCTCCGCCCACTGCGGCGACTTCGCCAGCGTGGCCAGATTGCCGGTCGACAGGGTGGCCTTGCCGAGCTGGTCGATTGTCGACACCCGCAGGCGCTCGTAGCCGTCGAGCGGCGTGCCGAGCAGGCCGCGCCAGGCGCCGGCGCCGCGCTCGGCCCAGGCGACTTCGCCGAGCCCCTCGTTCCAGCACGGCGCGCAGGACACGCCCAGGATCAGCTCGCTGCCGCGCATCAGCGCGATCTGCACCGAGAAGATCGGATAGCCGCGCACGAAAGCCTTGGTGCCGTCGATCGGATCGACGAGCCAGAGATACTCGCTGCCGGACGCGACGTCCCTGCCCGTCTCCTCGCCGTAGAAACCGTAATCCGGAAAGCGCTCGCGCAGCACCGCCTTGATCGCGCGCTCGGCGGCGACGTCGACTTCGGTCACGGGGCTCGCATCGGCCTTGTATTCGACGCTGAAGTTGCCGCGGTACGCCTTGCGGATGATCTCGGTGGCGGCGCGCGCGGCGTCGAGCGCGGCGCTGAGGTGCGGGCTGGCCATGGACGGTGCTCTCGTTCGGGGTGCGCATGATAGCGGCGCGGCGCGAGCGACAGAACCGCGCCTCCGGCTTGCGCCGCCGCCGCCGAAACGATGTAGTCGGCATCTCTCGCGACCGGAGCCGACACGATGGGCAACCGACTGAGCAAGATCGTCACGCGCACCGGCGACGCCGGCACCACCGGCCTGGCCAGCGGCGGCCGCGTCGCCAAGACGCATCCGCGCGTCAGCGCGATGGGCGATCTCGACGAGCTGAACTCGCAGCTCGGCGTGCTGCTCGCCGACGCCGCGCTGCCGGCGCCGTTCCGCGACGCGTTGAGCGTCGTCCAGCATCGCCTGTTCGACGTCGGCGGCGAGCTGGCGATGCCGGGCCACACAGCGATCCGCGACGAGCACGTCGCGCAGCTCGAGGAGTGGGTCGCGGCCTTCAATGCCGAGCTGCCGCCGCTGAAGGATTTCGTGCTGCCCGGCGGCCGTCCGATCGCCGCGCAATCGCACCTCGCGCGCGCCGTCGCGCGCCGCGCCGAGCGCAGCCTGTGGGCGGTGCACGAAGCGGCGCCGCTCAATCCGGCGGCGCTGCGCTACCTGAACCGCCTGTCCGATCTGCTGTTCGTGATCTCGCGCCAGCTCGCGCGCGCCGACGGCGGTCGCGAAGTGATCTGGCAGCACGCCTGACGGCGCGCTTCACGGCGCGGCGCAGTCGCGCGCCGCCGGCCGCACCGCGCAGGCGCGCACGCGGTCGAGCCCCGCGCAGAGATCGGCGATGCCGTCGAGCACGCGCGGCGACTGTCGCGTCAGCAGGTTCGCGTCGATCGCGACGCGCCGCCGCGGATCGGCGGCCTGCACGCCGCCGAGCCGGCGCCAGTAGGCTTGCATGCCGCGCGCGTCCTCGTCGGCGGCGTGCACAACCACCTGCGGATCGGCGGCGAGCACGGCTTCGTCACTGACGATCGCCGACAGCGCCGGCAAGCGGGCGAACACGTTGTCGGCGCCGCACAGATCGAGCGCGGCGCTGATCGGGCTGCGCGCGCTGACCGTATAAACGGGTCCGGTCTCGATCTGGTAGAAGGCCCGCAGCCGCGGCCGGCCGCGATACTGCGCGCGCAGGGCGGCGAGCCGCCGTGCGTAAGCCGCCGCCGCGGCGCGGCCCTGCTCGGGATGGCCGAGCTCGGCGCCGAGCGTCGCGAGCGTCGGCGCGATCGCGTCGAGATCGTCGATCGCGACCGGCTCGACGCGCAGCCCCAGTCCGCGCAGCTGCGCGATCGCGGTTTCCGGCGTGCCGCCCTGCCAGGCCAGCACGCGCGTCGGCTGCAGCGCGAGCACGGCTTCGCGGTTGATCGCCAGCGCGCTGCCGATCTGCGGCCGTTTCGCGGCCTGCGGGGGCGCGTCGGTATACGCCGCGACGCCGACCAGCTCTTCGCAGGCGCCGACGGCGCAGGCCAGTTCGGCGAGATGCGGCGCCAGCGTGACGATGCGCTCGGCGGCGCCGGCGCCGGCGGCGAAGCCCAGAAGCAGCGCCGCCGCGCCACGCGTCCAGGCGCGCATCAGAAAATGCTGCCGGTCGCGAAGATCGCGAAGAACGCCAGCAGGATCAGCAGCGCGCGCCACTGCATGCGCAGGACTTCGCGCAGGGCGGAGCCGAGCTGGACCGGCTCGGCGGCACCGTCGGCGCTCTCGACGCGCAGCGACGCGACCGAGATTTCGGCAAGCAGCGCCCAGGTGTGCGAGCGCCAGCCGTGCAGCGGCTGCCGCATCAGCGAGCGCCAGGCCGCCAGCGCGTCGTCGAGGCTGCCGGCGAGGCCGAACAGCAGGGTCGTGATGCGCACCGGCACCCAGGCCAGCAGATTGTGCAGCCAGCCCGCGGTGCGCGCGGCCAGCGAATCCGGGGCCGTCGCGTGCAGCAGCCGCGGCAGGCGGCAGGCGAGCCGGTAGGCGACCGCGCCGGCCGGACCGAACACGAAGAACCACAGCAGCACGCCGAACAGCTTTTCGTGCGACTGGATGAACAGCGTGCCCATCAGCGAGCGATGGCTCTCGTCGGGCTGCGGACCACGCTGCAGATTGCGCGCGATCTGCTGCACGCGCGCCATGTCGCCCGCCTCGCGCGCCGCCAGCAGGTCGTTCACGTCCTCGGCGAGATCGCGCGGCCCGAGGCACAGCAGCAGCACCGCCGCCGCCGCGCACAGCGCCAGCACCGGGCTCCAGATCTGCCCGTATGCCCACCAGACCAGCGCGACCGGCAGCGCGACCGTGGCGATCGGCAGCAGCGGCGATGCCCACAGCGCGGCCGGCACCACGGCGTGCACGGCGCGCATCACCCACAGGAAAATCACCGGCCGGCCCCAGCCGGGGATGCGGCCGAGCACGCGTTCGAGGCCGAGGGCGATGAGGATGCCGATCAGGGTCATGCGCTCAGTGTGACGGAGCGGCGAGTGCGGCGCGATAGCGCGCCCAGTCGAAATGCGGCCCCGGATCGGTCTTGCGGCCCGGCGCGATGTCGGAATGGCCGGCGATGCGCGCGGCGTTCATCCGCGGATAGGTCGCGAGCAGCGCCTTCGTCACGGCGATCAGCTTCGCGTACTGCCTGGCGGTAAAGGGCTTGTCGTCCGTGCCTTCGAGTTCGATGCCGATCGAGAAATCATTACAGCGTTCGCGGCCTTCGTAGCGGGACAAGCCGGCATGCCAGGCGCGCGCCGTGAACGGCACATACTGCGTGACGCGGCCGTCGCGTGCGATCAGCAGGTGCGCGGACACGCGCAGCGCGTGGACCGTCGCGAAATACGGATGCGCCGCCGGGTCGAGCGCGTTGGTGAACAGCGCATCGATGTGCGGGCCGCCGAAGCGGCCGGGCGGCAGCGAGATGTTGTGGATCACCAGCAGGCTGATGTCGCCGGCGTCGGGCCGCGCGTCGCAGTTCGGCGACGGGCAGATGCGCGCGCCGGCCAGCCAGCCGCCGGCCGTCACCGTCGGCCGCAGGGAACTTTTGCGGGAACCTTTGCGCCGCCCGCGCGTCTGTCCGATCATCCGCTCTTACCCATCGCTGCATGGACTCTTCTATGAAACGTCTTGTCGCGGCCGCCTGCCTGGCCGCCGTCTCGTTCGCGGCGGCCGCCGCCGCGAAACCCGCGAAAGCCCCCACCGACGCGGGCGCGAACGAGTTCCCCGACATCCGCATTCCGTACGAGCGCCATATTCTGCCGAACGGGCTGACGCTGATCATCCACGAGGATCACAAGGCGCCGATCGTCGCCGTCAACGTCTGGTATCACGTCGGCAGCAAGGACGAGCCGGCCGGCCTGCACGGCTTCGCGCATCTGTTCGAACACCTGATGTTCAACGGCTCGGAGCACTACAACGACGAGTTCTTCCGCCCGCTCGAACCGGCCGGCGCGACGAAGATGAACGGCACCACCTGGTACGACCGCACGAACTATTTCGAGAACGTGCCGACCAGCGCGCTCGACCGCACGCTGTGGCTGGAATCCGACCGCATGGGCCACCTCGTCGGCGCGATCGACCAGGCCCGGCTCGACGAGCAGCGCGGCGTCGTCCTCAACGAAAAGCGCCAGGACGAGAACGAGCCCTACGGCAAGGTCGACGATTTCCTCGCCGCTTCCACCTACCCGGCCGGCCATCCGTATTCGTGGACGACGATCGGCTCCGAGGCGGACCTCAATGCTGCCAGGCTCGAAGACGTCAAGGCCTGGTTCCAGGAGCACTACGGCGCCGCCAACGCCACGCTGGTGATCGCCGGCGACGTCGACCCGGCCCGGATCCTGCAGAAGGTCGAACACTACTTCGGCGACATTCCGTCCGGACCGCCGCTGCGGCATCAGGGCCCGTGGGTCGCCAAGATGCAGGGCGAGAAGCGCGCGTCGATGCAGGACCGCGTGCCGCAGGCGCGGCTCTATCAAGTCTGGAACGTCCCCGGCTTCTGCGATCCGGACGCCAACCTGCTGTCGCTGGCCGCGTCGGTGCTCGGCGACGGCAAGAACAGCCGCCTCTACAAGCGGCTCGTCTACCAGGACCAGAGCGCCACCAGCGTCAGCGTCGGCATCGGCCCGTTCGAGATCGGCTCGCAGTTCACGATCGATACGACGGTCAGGCCCGGCGGCGACAGCGCCGCCGTCGAGCGCGCAGTCGACGAGGAAGTGCGCCGCTTCCTGCGCGAAGGCCCGACCGCCGAAGAGCTGGCGCGCGTCAAAACCTCGTTGTTCGCCTCGGCGATCCGCGGCCTCGAACGCATCGACGGCTTCGGCGGCAAGTCGGCACAGCTCGCGCAGTACCAGGTCTACTGCGGCACGCCGGAGCGCTACACGGCCGAACTCGACGAAGTGAAGAAGGCGACGCCGGACACCGTGCGCGCCGTCGCGCAGCGCTGGCTGGCGGACGGCGTCTTCAAGCTCGACGTGCAGCCCTTCCCCGACTACACGACGGCCGCCACCGGTGCCGACCGCAGCCAGCTGCCGGCGCTCGGCGAACCGCCGGCGCTGAAGCTGCCGCCGCTGCAGCACGCGACGCTGTCGAACGGCCTGAAAATCGCGCTCGCCGAGCGCCATGACGCGCCGGTCGTGCAGTTCAGCCTGCTCGCCGACGCCGGCTACGCCGCCGACGCCGGCGCCGCGCCGGGCACCGCGCGCCTGACCTTCGACATGCTCGACGAAGGCGCCGGACCGTACGACGCGCTGTCGCTGGCGGCCGCCAGCGAAAAGCTGGGCGCGCTGATCGGCACCGGCTCGACGCTCGACACCTCGTTCGTCAAGCTCAATGCGCTGAAGGCCAAGCTGCAGCCCAGCCTCGCGCTGTACGCCGACGTCGTGCTGCGCCCGACCTTCCCCGACCAGGAGCTCGAGCGCCTCAAGAAGCTGCAGCTCGCCGCGATCCAGCAGGAGAAGGCGCAGGCCTTCGGCCTCGCCCGGCGGATCTACACCAGGCTTCTGTACGGGGCCGACCACGCCTACGCCAATCCCGTCTCCGGCTCCGGCACCGAGGCCAGCGTCGCGGCGATGCGGGTATCGGACCTGCGCGCGTTTTATCGGCGCTGGCTGCGCCCGGACAACGCGACACTGCTGATCGTCGGCGACACCACGCTCGCCGAGATACGGCCGCTGCTCGAAGCGCAGTTCGGTCAATGGCGGGCGCCGGCCGAGCCCCTGCCGCACAAGAATCTCGCCACGGTCGCCACCCCGGACCAGCCGCGCCTGGTGCTGGTCAACAAGACCGGCGCCGAGCAGACGCTGATCATGGCCGCCGAACTGGCGCCGCCGAAGTCGGACCCGGACGATCTCGCGCTGCAGATGGTGACGACCGTGCTCGGCGGCAACTTCGTCTCGCGGCTCAACCTGAACCTGCGCGAGGACAAGCACTGGAGCTACGGCGCCTTCGCGGCGATCGGCGGCGCCAAGGCGCAGCGCCCGTTCTTCGCGTACGCGCCGGTGCAGGCCGACAAGACCGTCGAATCGATCGGTGAAATGCACAAGGAACTGGCGGCCGCGATCGGCCGGCAGCCGCTGACCGCGCAGGAACTCGACTTCGCGCGCGACAGCGTCGCGCTGTCGCTGCCCGGCGACAACGAGACCGCTTCCGACGTCGCCGGCTCATACACCACGACGCTGACCTACGGGTTGCCGGACGATTACTGGAACAACGTGGTCGCCAAGCTCGACGCGCTGGGGCCGAATGCGGTCAACGCGGCGACGCGGCGCCTCGTGCGTCCGGACGCGCTGACCTGGATCGTCATCGGCGACGTCGCCAGGATCGAAGGCCCGGTGCGCAAGCTCGCCCCGAGCCTCAGCATCCACGACATCAGCGTGCTCGACGCCGACGGACAGAAGCTGCGCTGAGCATCGCCGGGGAAATGCGGGGCTTCGCGGGCCGTTGAACGGAAAACGCCGGCGCGCGCGTCGGCGTTTTCCTGGGCAGCCTCGCTGCGCCGGCCGCCGCGTGGCGGGCCGGCGCAGGATCAACTCATTCCATCTCGCCGAGCGGACGGGTGAACGTGAACTGCGCCGGCTCGACAACGAGCCTGCGGGCCGGCTCGTTCGGCAGCTCGCCCTGGATCAGCGACAGCGGCAGCTGCAGCACGAACAGCCCGACGCCGAACACGGTCGCGACCAGTCCCAGCGGGCGCACGACCAGCAGGTCGGCCACCATCGCGGCGCCGGACGGCGAGGTATCGACGTCCTCGGTAACCTGCGCCTGCGCGCTGCCCATGCAAAGCGCGATCACGGCGGCGGCGGCGTACGAACGGATGCGCGACATGGAATCCCCCAGCAGCGAGCGCGAAAACGCATGTGGATCGGCAGCGTAGGCCGCGGCGCGACGGACTGTCAACGCGTGCGCCAGATCGCGCGGCGCGGCGCGAAGTCCATACAATTCCTGCACGTGCACACCGTCTATGCCGCCGCCGATCCGCTCGAAGCCGAAATCCTGCGCAGCTATCTCGCCGCGCACGGCATCACCGTGCAGGTGCTCGGCACGGCGCTATGGAGCGCGCGCGGCGAGCTGCCCGCCGACGCCTGGCCGCGCCTCGTGCTCGACGACGCCAGCCTGCTTGAACCGGCGCGCGAATTGCTGCGCCGCTATGAGCACCGCCGCCATGCCCAGGCATCGTGGCCCTGCGCCTGCGGCGAGCGCTCGCCGAACCATTTCGACTTTGGCTGGTCGTGCGGCCGCGAGCGGCCGCCGGCCTGAACGCCACCATCGATGATCGAAGTCGCGCTATACCAGCCGGAAATCCCGCCGAACACCGGCAACGTCATCCGCCTGTGCGCGAATGCCGGCGCGCGCCTGCACCTGATCCATCCGCTCGGCTTTCGCATGGATGACGCCTCGCTGCGCCGCGCCGGACTCGACTATCACGAATGCGCGCGCGTCGAGCAGCACGAATCGCTCGAAGCGCTCCGCGCCGTCAAACCGCAGGCGCGCTGGCTCGCCTTCACCACCCACGGCACGCAACGCTACGACCGCTGCGGCTACCGCGACGGCGACATCCTGCTGTTCGGCCCCGAATCGCGCGGCCTGCCGCAAGCCGTGCTCGGCGGCATTCCCGAGGGGCAGTGGCTGCGTCTGCCGATGCGGCCGGGCAACCGCAGCCTCAACCTGTCGAACGCCGTCGCGGTCGCGGTCTACGAGGCGTGGCGGCAGCGCGACTACGCCTGAGCCGGCGGGACCGTCAGGGCAACGGCGAAATCTGCGCCTTCGACTCGGCCTTGGCCGGCCGCGTCGCCAGCATGCGCACGGCCTCGACGGCCGACAGCCGGCCTTCGAGCACGCCGCTGACGGCGGCGGTGATCGGCATGTCGACGTCGTAGCGCTGCGCCAGGCGCAGCACCTCGGGCGCGGCCTTGACGCCCTCGACGACCTGCTGGATTTCGGCGATCGCGTCCTTGACGCTCCGGCCCTGCGCGAGCAGCAGGCCCATGCGGCGGTTGCGCGACTGGTTGTCGGTGCAGGTCAGCACGAGGTCGCCCATGCCGGCGAGGCCCATCAGCGTCTCGGCCTTGCCGCCCATGGCGACGGCGAGGCGCATGATCTCGCCAAGGCCGCGCGTGATCAGCGCGGCGCGCGTGTTGGCGCCGAGCGACAGGCCGTCGGCGATGCCGACGCCGATCGCCATCACGTTCTTCGCTGTGCCGCCGACCTCGACGCCGACCAGATCGGCCGTCCAGTACGCGCGGAAGCCGTCGCCGTGCAGCAGGCGCGCGAAACGCTCGGCGAAAGCCTCGTCGTGCGAAGCGATCGTCACCGCCGTCGGCAAGCCGATGCCGAGTTCCCTGGCGAAGGTCGGACCGGACAGCACGGCGTACGGATGGCCGAGCGCACAGACCTCGTCGATCACTTCGTGGACGAGCTTGCCGCTCTGCGGCTCGAGCCCCTTGCACGCCGCGACCAGGCCTTGCCCCTTGCGCAGCAGGGGCTTGATCCGCTCGAGCGTCGTGCGCAGCACGTGCGACGGCGTTGCGATCAGGATCTCGTCCGCCTCGCGCACCACCGCTTGCAGATCCGCGCCGGCATGGAGCTTGGCCGGAAACGGGCAGCCGGGCAGATATTGCGCGTTTTCGCGCGCCGCCTGCATCGCCGCGAGCTTGTCGGCATCGCGCCCCCACAGCAGTGTGCGCGTGCCGCGGCGCGCGAGCTGAATCGCCAAGGCGGTGCCGAACGAGCCGGCGCCGAGCACCGCGACTGCATGGGTCATTGCGTCTTGCCTCCCCGTCATCCCGGCCGTCCATGACCGGCGACGCCCGCATCCGGCGCCACGCGCAGCGTACCGCGAACGCGGAGCGACGCGGGCATCAAGGGCGACCCGCGGCCAGTGCGGCCGCGGATCCTTCGCGCCTCAGTTGACGGCGGTGCCGGCCGGCATGCCGTTGGCGGCCTGCGTGCGGGCGCGCTGCAGATGCTCGAGGTACAGGGCGTCGAAGTTGATCGGCTGCAGCAGCAACTGCGGGAAGCCGGCGCGCTGCACGAGATCGGCGATCGTCTCGCGCGCGAACGGGAACAGCAGGTTCGGACAGTAGGCGGCAGCGACCGCGGCCTTCTCTTCCGGCTGCGTGAAGCCGCGCACCGTGAAGATGCCGGCCTGCTGGGCCTCGACGAGGAAGGCGATGTCTTCGCCGAGCTTGGCGGTCACGGTCACCGACAGCACGACCTGCAGCGCATCGCCCTCGAGCGGCCTGGCCTCGGTATTGACCTGCACGTCGAGCTGCGGCTGCCACTGGCGGGTGAAGACCTGCGGCGCCAGCGGCACTTCGAGCGAGGCGTCCTTGACGTAGATCTTCTGCAGCAGGACCTGGCGCTGGGCGGCGGCGTTGTCGGTGCCGGCGGCCGGCGCTTCAGGGGTGGCGATGTCAGTCATGATGTCGTAGGGAAGTCGGTTAGGTCAGTCTTGCAACAGGGCGTCGAGCTTGCCGGCACGGTCGAGCGCATGCAAGTCGTCGCTCCCTCCCACATGCACGCTGCCGATGAAGATCTGCGGCACGGTGCGGCGGCCGGTGATGCGCATCATTTCCTCGCGCCGCGCGGCATCCTCGTCGACGCGGATCTCGTCGATCGCCACGCCCTTGGCCTGCAGCAGCCGCTTGGCCATCACGCAGTATGGACAGACCCGCGTGCTGTACATCAAGGCCTTCTTCACCGCCTCACCTCATCTCATTTCGTCGTCAGCGGCAGGTTCGCCATCGACCAGGCGTTGACGCCGCCACGCAAAGGATAGACCTCGGCGAAGCCGTTCCTGCGCAGCTTGTCGACGATCGCGCCGCTGTTCGCGCCGAGCGCGCAATAGACCAGCACGGGCCGTGCCTTGTCCCTGGCAAGCTGGCCGAGGCATTCGTCGAACTTGTTGGCCGGGGCATGGAAGGCGCCCAGCAGATGACCGCGCTTGTAGTCGGCCAGCGGGCGGATGTCGACGATCAGCGGATCGCGGTCATTGATCAGGCGCACCGCTTCGGGCGCCGACAGACGCTTGCCGCCGGTCAGGCTGCCGTGCGCTTCGTTGGCGATCAGCGCGGCGAGCACCACGCCGAACGCCACGAACAGCCAGACGTGGGCATGGAAGAATTCGAGAAACTGGGCCATCGGGCGGGGAACCTGCGCGAAAGTCTGGGCGGGAAGGGCAGCGCGCTGACGGCGCCGCAAACCGGCTAGCATTATCGCATGTTCCGCCGCCCCGCCCCGCCCGCTCTGCTGCTCGTCGCAGCCGTTCTCGCGTCCGCTACCGCCGGCGCGGCCGACGACAGCATCAGCCGGAACCAGCGGGCGCTCGGCGAGGTGCGCGAGCGCATCGCCGCCCTGCAAAAAAAGGTCGAGGATGACCAGAGCGAGCGCGACGCGGTGGCGCGCGAGATGCAGAAGGTCGAGCGCCGGATCGCCGAAGCCAGCGAGAGCCTGCGTGCCCTGCGCGGCCAGCTCGACGCGCAGCAGCGCAAGGTCCGCGAGACCCAGGCCGAGCAGCAGGAGGCGGCGCGCGCCCTCGGCGCGCGTCGCGACGAGCTGGCGCGCCAGATCCGCGCCGCCTACGTGATGGGCCGCTCCGGCGAGACGCAGCTGCTGCTCAACATCGACGACGTGCAGAGCGTCGGCCGCATGCTGACCTACTACGACTACCTGCAGCGCGCCCAGCTCAAGGTGATCGACGCGATCCGCGCGCGCGCCGAAGAGCTCGACCGGCTCGCCGACCGCCTGCAGCAGGAGCGTGCGCAGATCGAGCAGCTGCGTCAGGAGCAGGAGGAGACGCTTGCCGATCTACAGAGCACGCGCGCCGAGCGCGCCGCGATGCTCGACCGGCTCAAGGCGCGGCTATCGAGCGAGGAGGACAATCTCGCGCAGCTCAAGGAAGACGAGCGCAGCATCCGCCAGCTGATCGAGTCGCTGAAGAAGACACTCGCCGATCTGCCGCCGGACGTCTCGCCGAGCGACAAGCCGTTCGCCTCGCTGAAGGGCAAGCTGCCGTGGCCGGCGCGCGGCGCGCTGATCGCGCGCTACGGCGAGGACAAGGCCGGCGGCGGCCGCCTGACCTGGAGCGGCCACTGGATCGCCGCCGACGAGGGTAGCGCCGTGCGCGCCGTGGCGCGCGGCCGCGCGGTCTACGTCGGTTGGATGCACCGCTACGGCCTGATCGTGCTGGTCGAGCACGAGGACGGCTGGTTCACGCTGTACGGGCACTGCCAGACGGCGACCGTGCAGGTCGGCGATCCGGTGCGCGCCGGACAGACCATCGCCACCGCCGGCAGCACCGGCGGCTACGAGCAGTCCGGCGTTTATTTCGAGATCCGCAAGGGCGCCGAGGCGATCAATCCGCAAGGCTGGCTGGCACGCTGACACCCGTCAGACGATCAGGCCTGATGCGCTGACCGGGAACCGACACTTTGATGCGCAGTCAGACAGTTGCTATCGTGGCTGCCGCAGCATTGCCGCGCCAATCGAATTTCCGCCCCGCGTCCCAGAACGTTCAAGAACGTAAATCCATGCCTCGTTTCTACCGTGTTCCGCTGGCGCTGGCCGCCGGCGTCGTCATTGGCGCCTCCGTCACGCTGACGCAGGGCGTGCTCGCCGACAAGAGCAAGCCGGCCGCCGACGCGCTCGGCTTCAAGGATCTGCAGACCTTCGTCGAGATCCTCAACCGCGTGAAGTCGGACTACGTCGAACCGGTCGACGACAAGACCCTGATCGAGAACGCCGTGCGCGGCATGCTCTCGGGCCTCGATCCGCATTCGTCCTATCTCGACAAGGACGAGTTCAAGGACATGAACGTCATCACGACGGGCAAGTTCGGCGGGCTCGGCATCGAAGTGCAACTGCAGAACGGGTTCGTGCGCGTGGTCTCGCCGATCGACGACACGCCGGCGGCCAAGGCCGGCATCCAGCCGGGCGACCTCATCGTCAAGATCGACGACACGCCGGTGAAGGGTCTGTCGCTGTCCGACGCCGTCGACAAGATGCGCGGCGAGCCGGGCACCAAGGTCAAGCTGACGGTCGTGCGCGAAGGCGATGCGGCGCCGAAGGTCTTCGACCTCAAGCGCGAAACGATCTCGGTCGCCAGCGTGCGTGGCCGCATGCTCGACGACAACCTCGGCTACCTGCGCATCTCCAGCTTCACGACCGAAACCAGCGCGTCGCTCGACAAGGAATTCGCCAAGCTCAAGAAGGACGCCAAGGGTCCGATCAAGGGACTCGTCATCGACCTGCGCAACAACCCGGGTGGCGTGCTCGATGCCGCGGTCAAGGTCAGCGACGCGTTCATGACGCAGGGTCCGATCGTCACCATCAAGGGCCGCGAAGCCGGTGCCCAGCGCGAGTTCGACGCAACGCCGGGCGATCTGCTCGATGGCGCGCCGGTCGTCGTCATGGTCAACAGCGGTTCGGCGTCGGCGTCGGAGATCGTCGCCGGGGCGCTGCAGGATTCGCACCGCGCCGTCGTCGTCGGCAGCCGCTCGTTCGGCAAGGGCTCGGTGCAGACCATCCTGCCGCTGTCCAACGAGGAGGGCGCGATCAAGATCACCACGGCGCGCTATTACACACCGTCGGGCCGTTCGATCCAGGCCGAGGGCATCGAGCCCGACGTGGCGATCCGCCCGCTGAAGATCGCCAAGGCCGACAAGGACGACGACGCCGACTTCGATCCGATCAAAGAAGCCGACCTCAAGGGCAGCCTCGAGAACAAGGACGAAAAGACCAGCAAGGACGAGCGCGCCAAGGCCGACGCCGACCGCGCGCAGAAGGCCAAGGATGCGCAGTCGCTCGCCGAAAGCGACTACGGCCTCTACGAAGCGACCAACATCCTGCGCGGCCTGACGCTGGTCAAACGCTAGTCCACTGGATCATTGGAATCGGCGGTGCATGCCGAGTCGAGGCGGATGCGCTGCGAGGAGAAAAGCGCCGCAATAGCAGGGACTATTGCGAGCATTTTCGACGCCGCAGCGCGCCCGCATCGGCCGGCAGGCAGGCATTGTCGACTTCAGTGATTCGGTGGACGGGGCGCGCAGCCGGGAAAACAAGCTCTCGCGTACCGCCCGCTGCCGATCCCGCCGGCGCGGGCGGCGGCGAACCGGATCAAGCGCGGCCGGCGCCTCAGGCTTCGGCATCGGGCACGAGAACCCAGGTCTCGCGCGCCTGCCACGCAGCGTCCGCGCACGCGAGTCTCGCGTCGACACGAAAGCCGGCGGCGGTGAAGAACGCGAGGGCGTCGTCGTAGGTCGCGAACTTCTTCGCGTCGATGCCGTGCTTCTCGACGAACGCGCGCGAAGCGCCGTCGCGGAAGATGGTCCGCCCGGTCCGCACATAGACATCGGCCGTGATCCACGCGCCGCCGCGGGCGCGCAGCGCATCGAGCACCGTGCGGGCCAGCGTGCGCTTCTCGGCGTCGTCGAGGTACATGAAAAGGCCCTCCTGCACGATCGCGACCGGCCCCGGCGGCAGCGCATCCACCGCGGCGCGGAACGCCGCCGCGTCGAAGACGTCGAGCGCGCGCAGTTCGAGCCGGCCGGCCGGCGGGCCGGGATGCAGCTGCTCGACGAGCGCCTTCTTCTGTTCGATGACGTCGGGAAGATCGGTATCGAGATAGAACGCGTCCGGCGCCGACGACGCCATCGCCAGACCGCGAAAGGAAAAGCCGGACGCGATCTCGAGCACGCGCCTCGCGCCCATGCGGGCGAGCGCCTCGTCGATGCTGCGCGAGCGTCGCTCGAAGTGCGTGCGCCGGGCTCGCGCATCGGCGTTCGACGCCATCTCGTCGCGCGCCTTCTCGACCGCCTCGCGGCCGAGCAGAAGCTCGGCCGCGCGGCGCGCGAACGGCAAATCCGTCTGCGAACGCACCAGCAGAATCGCGCGGGCGGACGGCGAGATGCTCGCGAAGTCGCGCTGGTCCATCGGCATTACTCCTCTTGCGAAGAAAACCTGCCGCGACGCATGGCTCAGGTGCGACGCAGCGCGCGCCAGCCGAGCAGCAGCGCGCCGATGCCCAGCGCGGCGGCGAGCCACGTCGACGACGGCGCATTGCCGGCGTAGTGCGCGGCGAATGCGCCGGCGGCGAGGCCGACGGCGGCGATCATCCGCACGGTGCGGCGGTTGGCGTCGCGGATCTCGTCGCGCAGCGCCTCGAGTTCGCGCCGGCTGGTGCCGAACCCTTCGCCACGGCGCAGCTGGCGCAGCGCGTACTGCGCGAGTTCCGGCAAGGACTCGGCCAGCGACGGACCCTGCGCGCGCATCTTTTCGAGCGTCGCCGCCGGACCGAGGCGCGCGCGCATCCAGTCTTCCATGATCGGCTTGGCCGTCTTCCACAGGTCGAGCTCGGGATTGAGCTGACGGCCGAGTCCCTCGATCTGCAGCAGGGTCTTCTGCAGCAGCACGAGCTGCGGCTGCACCTGATAGTTGAAGCGCCGCGCGACCTGGAACAGGCGCAGCAGGAAGAAGCCGAACGAGATGTCCTTCAGCGGCCGCTGGAAGATCGGCTCGCAGATCGTGCGGATCGCCGCCTCGAAGTCCTCGACGCGCGTGCCCTTGGGAATCCATTCCGATTCGAGATGCAGCTCGGCGACGCGCTTGTAGTCGCGGTTGAAGAACGCGTAGAAGTTTTCGGCGAGATAGCGCTGGTCGGACGCCGTCAGGCTGCCGACGATGCCGAAGTCGACGGCGAGGTAGCTCGGCCGCGCCGGGTCGGACACATCGACGAAGATGTTGCCCGGGTGCATGTCGGCGTGGAAGAAATTGTGGACGAAGGTCTGCTTGAAAAAGATTTCGACGCCACGCTCCGACAGCACACGGAAGTCCACGTCCAGCTCGCGCAGCTTGTCGAGCTCGCGGATCGACACGCCGTAGATGCGCTCCATCACCAGCACGCGCGTGCGCGTGTAGTCCCAGAACACCAGCGGATGGTAGATCAGCTTCGAGCCGAGCCAGTTGCGGCGCAGCTGCGCGCAGTTGGCGCCCTCGCGCATCAGGTCCAGCTCGTCGAGCAGCACCTTCTCGTACTCGGCGACGACCTCGCGCGGCCGCAGGCGGCGCAGCTCGGGCGAGAACGTTTCGGCGACGCCGGCCAGCGTGCGCAGCAGCTCGATGTCGCTGCGCATGATGGCGTCGATGCCCGGGCGCAGCACCTTGACGACGACGTCGAAGGTTTCGCCGCCGCCGTCGAGGCGCAGCTTCGCCGCGTGCACCTGAGCCACCGAGGCGGACGCCATCGGCCGCTCGTCGAACTCGGTGAACACGGCCTCGATCGGCTTGCCGATCTCGGATTCGATGATCGCGCGCGCCTCGCTGCCGGGGAACGGCGGCACGCGGTCCTGCAGCTTCGCCAGCTCCGCGGCGATGTCGGCCGGCACGATGTCCGGGCGCGTCGACAGCGCCTGGCCGAACTTGATGAAGACCGGCCCGAGCTCCTCGAGCGCCAGGCGCAGCCGCTCGCCGCGCGGACGCGGGTCCCTGCCCGGCTTGCGGCCGGCGAATTCGTAGAGACCGTAACGCGAGGCGACGCGGCGAATCTGCCAGACGCGCCGCAGGCGGCCGAACGAGATCATGGCGGCGCGGCGGCGTGCGCTTCGAGGTAGCGCAGCCGCGCCTCGAGGCGCTCGACGCCGTCACGCAAGGCTTCGACGCCGTCGGTCCAGTCGGCGACGTCGGCGGCGCGTGCCAGATCGCGCGTCTCTTCCCGCAGGTATTCGGCGGTGTCGAGCGCGAGCGTGTCAGCGCTGCGCCGGCCCCAGCCGAACAGCGTCTGCAGCCCCTGGTTCAGCCGATGCGCGACGGCATCGCCGACGAAGCGCGCGGCGAATTCTTCCGGGTCGAAGCCAACGGTCGCCAGCAGGCGATTGAAGCGCTGCAGCAGCTCGACATCGCCGTCGACCGTCAGTCCCTGCGGAATGCCGCCACCTGCTTCCTTGCGGCTGACACTCCAGGCCAGGCGCATCAGCGTCGGCAGACTGCCGCGCACGGTGACGTCCGGTTCGACGCTGTCGGCATCGAGCACACGCACGCCGCCGCGATGGAATTCGATGACGAAGGTCCAGGCGGGCGTGTCGACGGCCAGCGCGATGCCGCGGCCATTGAGCGCCGCGCATTCGGCAAGCGCCGACGGCTCCAGACCGAGATAGCGATTCAATGCGACTTCGAGCGCCGCGCCGAGCATCGTCGGCGCGCTCATGCCCTCACCCCACCGTCCGCGTCCGCGGACGGTCCTCCCCTCTCCCGCTGCGCGGGCGAGGGGCATTGGCATCGCTGCGCGACTTTCATTCCAGGCGGAATCCGCGATGCACGGCAACGATGCCGCCGCTGAGGTTGTAGACCTGCACGCGATCGAGCCCGGCGTTTTCCATCATGCCCTTCAGCGTCTGCTGATCCGGATGCATGCGGATCGACTCGGCGAGGTAGCGGTATGACGCCTCGTCGCGCGCCACGACGCGGCCCATCAGCGGCAGCAGCTTGAACGAGTACTGATCGTAGGCCTTGCCGAGCAGCGGGCTCAGCGGCTTGCTGAATTCCATTACCAGCAGCCGGCCGCCGGGCTTGAGACAGCGGGTCATCGAGCGCAGCGCGGCATCCTTGTCGGTGACGTTGCGCAGGCCGAAGCCGATGGTGATGCAGTCGAACGTGCCTTCCTCGAACGGCAGGCACTCGGCATTGGCCTGCACGGCCGGCACGCCGACGAGGCCGTGGTCGATGAGGCGCCTGCGGCCTTCGCCGAGCATCGCCGCGTTGATGTCGGACAGGATCACCAGGCCCTTCGGTCCCGCGGCCCTGGCGAATTCGCGCGTCAGGTCGCCGGTGCCGCCGGCGACGTCGAGCACTTTCTCGCCGGCGCGCACGCCGGCTAGATCGATCGCGAAGCGCTTCCAGATGCGATGGATGCCCATCGACATCAGGTCGTTCATCAGGTCGTACTTATGCGCGACCGAAGTGAACACGCCGGCGACGCGACGGCGCTTCTCGCCGATCGGCACCTGCTCGTAACCGAAATCGGTCGTGCGGAGCGTGGTGCCTTCGGCGGCACCGGGTTTGGATTCGCGAGTCATGTCTGGGCGCGGGGTCGAAACGTCATTGTAGCCGCTGGCCACCCCGGCGCAGCGCAGGCCCGTCTCTTGCTTCACTCGACGCCGGTCGGCGGCCGCCCACCGCTGGTCGCCTCCCCTGCACAAGCCCCACCATTTCGCGCTAAGTTACGGGATCGACGAGCGAACTCCCTTGAGACCCAGCATTCCCTCTGCGGCTGAAGCCCATCTGCGTTCGACGCCGTGGAGCGAGGCGCTCGACAGTCACGGCCTGGGCCTGTGGGACTGGGATCTGCAGCGCAATCATGTCTGGCGCTCGCGCGAATACCTGCTCGCGCTGGGACTCGACGGCCATGATCCGCACGTCGGTGAATTCGACGACTGGGCCGGCCGCCTGCACCCCGACGATCGCGCCGCCGCCTTCGCCGAACTCGACGCGCATCTGCGCGGCGATCGCGACGACTATTACAGCGAGCATCGCCTGCAGTGCGCGAACGGAGGCTACCGCTGGTTCGCGGCGCGCGGCCGCGTCATCGCGCGCGACGCCGCCGGCAAGCCGCTGCGCATGATCGGCACGCAGCTCGACATCAACCATCAGCGCACGACCGAGCAGGCGCTGCGCGACGGCGACTCGATCTTCCGCAGCATCTTCGCAGACGCGCCGATCGGCCTGTCGCTGCAGTCGCTGCAGGGACGCTGGCTCGACGTCAACCGGGCGCTGTGCGAACTGCTCGGCCACAGCGAAGCCGAACTGCTCGCCCGGCACTTCTTCGAAGTGACGCACCCTGACGACGTCGCCGAGGACCGCCTGGGCATGCAGGCGCTGATCGAAGCTCGCGTCAACCGCGTGCGCCGCCACAAGCGCTACATCGCCAAGGACGGCACCGTCGTTCCGGTGCAGGTCGACGTCTCGCTGGCCCGCGATGCCGGCGGCGAACCGCGCCATCTGGTCGTGCAGGTCGAGGACGTGCGTGAGCGCCAGCGTTACGAAACGGCGCTGCGCGACGAAAAGGAACTGGCGCAGGTCATGCTCGCGGCGATCACCGACGGCGTGCTGCGCGTCGATCACAACGACCGCATCCGTTTCTGCAACAACGTCGCCGCCCTGCTGCTCGGCTACGATCACCCGGACGACCTGATCGGCAGCGCATTCGACGACGTCGTGACCCTGATCGACGACCACGGCATCGCGCTGCGCAGCCCAACGCGCGAAGGCGTCAATTGGCCGCCGCTGGCGCAGCTGCGCAGCCGGCGCGGCGAAGGTATCACCGTCGAAGTGGCGCTGGCGCCGCTGCGCGGACGCGACGGCGACGCTTTCGGCAGCATCTGCGTGTTGCACGACGTCTCGCACACGCGCCGGCTGTCGGAGCAGCTGATCTACCAGGCCAGCCACGACGCGCTGACCGGCCTGCCGAATCGCCACGAGTTCGAGGCCGAACTCGCGCACTGGATCAGCACCTCGAAACTGGCACCCGAGCAGCACACCCTGCTCTATCTCGACCTCGATCACTTCAAGCTGATCAACGAAATCGGTGGCCACATCGCTGGCGACCGACTGATCTGCGGTCTCGCGCCGCGGCTGCGTGAAGCGCTGCCGCCAACCGCGCTGCTGGCGCGCACCGGCGGCGACGAGTTCGCCGCCCTGTTGCCGCACTCGACGCCGCAGTCAGCGCGGCATGTCGCCGAAGATCTCCTGCACACCATCGAAGCGTTCCGCTTCGAGCACGAGGGACGCGTCTACAAGGTCGCCGCGAGCATCGGCATCAGCGCGCTCGACGCCAACACGCAGGACGCCAACAGCGCACTCGCCCAGGCCGACACCGCCTGCTACATCGCCAAGCGCCAGGGCGGCCATCGCATCCAGCTGTTCAACCAGGGCGACGACATCGTCCGCCAGGCCTTCCTCGACATCGACTGGGCATCGCGCATCCAGCAGGCGTTGGAGACCGGCGGCGTCGAGCTGCACGGCCAGCGCATCGTCTCGCTGCACGATCCGGCGCCCATCGACTACGAGATCCTGCTGCGCGTGCGCGGACAAGGCGGCGAACTGCAGCGTCCAGGCGCGTTCCTGCAGGCCGCCGAGCGCTACGGTCTCGCCGTCCACATCGATCGCTGGGTGCTCGAGGAATGCCTGCGCCGCCTGTCGGCCCGCCTGCGCACGCACGGCGCACTGCCATTCGACACGGTCTCGATCAACCTGACCGGCCACAGCGTCTCCGACAAGGCTTTCGGCAAATTCCTGTTCGACGCGCTGTCGCGCTACGACGTGCCGCCACGGGTACTGCGCTTCGAGATCACCGAGGGCACGGCCCTGCTCAGCTTCGCTGACGCCAAGCGGTTCGTTGCGCAACTGCGCGAAGCCGGCTGCCGCGTCATGCTCGACGATTTCGGCAGCGGCTTCACTTCCTTCGAATACCTGCGGCAAATGACGGTCGACGGCCTGAAGATCGACCAGATGTACACGCGCCAGCTGGCCGACGACCGCGTCAATCGGACGATCGTCGAATCGATCTGCCGGATCAGCGACGTGCTCGATCTCAAGGTCGTCGCCGAAGGCGTCGAGGACGAGGCGACGCTCGAAGCGCTGCGCCGGCTCGGCGTTGATTTCGCGCAGGGCCACCTCTACCACACGACCTCGCCGCTCGACGAACTGCTGCGCTGAAACCCTGCGCGCACGGCCGGCGAGCACCGCCGGCCGTGCGCGTTCTTCAGTGCTTCTTGACGCTGTCTTCGAACGCGTGGGCGAACACATGCTGGCCGACAATCACCAGACCGACCACCACCAGCGCCGTGACTGCGAGCACCGTGCCGCCGGATGCGATGCCGCGATCAAGCTTTACGGCGCGTCGCTCGCGCGTTTTGTCCAGAAACCGTGCTGCGCGAAAGTGAGGCCGTTAACAAATGCGCCGCCGCAGGATCGAAGTCACCATCCACTGACATCGATTGACGTCTGGCTCGGACAACGAGACGGCCCGGATTCGTCGCGGCCCGCAGCCTCGGGGTGTGCAGCTCCGTCAGGGCGCTCCGCTTTTGTCCGCCGGCGTGTACCGCCCCACCAGCGCGGCGAGCTTCATGACGTCGCGGTCGCGCGACATGCCGACCTCGGCGAGGCGCTGCAGGTAGCGTTGCCAGTTGGCGTCGTGATCGCGAACCAGCTCGTCGAGCACGTCCCACGAGTACAGGCCGCTGTCGTGGCCGTCGTCGAACACGAGGCGCACGGCGTAACTGCCGACCGGCTCGATGCGCGCGATGTTCACCTCGCGCTTGCCGCCGACCAGCATCGGCTCCGGCAGGCCGTGACCGCGCAGCTCGGCGCTCGGCGAGAACACGCGCAGGTATTCGCAGGGCAGCCGGACATTGCGGCCGTCCGCCCAGCCGAGTTCGAGCACACGCGTTTTGCGGTGCAGCCTGATCAGTTCCGGCGCCATCCGCCCATCACCCCGTCACGAATCACGAATCACGAATCACAGAATATAGCGGCTGAGATCTTCGTCGCCGGCCAGCCGGCCAAGCTTGTCGTCGACAAAACCCGCGTCGATCATCAGCGCCGTGCCGGGCTTGTCCGGCGCATCGAAGGCGATGTCCTCCATCAGCCGCTCCATCACCGTGTGCAGGCGGCGCGCGCCGATGTTCTCGGTGCTCTCGTTGACCTGCCAGGCGATCTCGGCGATGCGCTTGAGACCCGCATCGTCGAACTGCACGTCGACGCCTTCGGTCTTCATCAGCGCCTTGTACTGTTCGGTCAGCGCGTAGTTCGGCTCGGTGAGGATGCGCAGGAAGTCTTCCGACTTCAGCGCGTCCAGCTCGACACGGATCGGCAGACGGCCCTGCAGCTCCGGCACGAGGTCCGAGGGCTTGGCGAGATGGAACGCGCCCGAGGCGATGAACAGCACGTGGTCGGTCTTCACCGTACCGTACTTGGTATTGACGGTGCAGCCTTCGATCAGCGGCAGCAGGTCGCGCTGCACGCCCTCGCGCGAGACGTCGCTGCCGCCCGAGTACTCGCCGCGCTTGCAGATCTTGTCGATCTCGTCGATGAAGACGATGCCGTTCTCCTCGGCGTTGTGGATCGCCTCGATCTTGATCGCCTCCTCGTCGACCAGCTTGGCCGCTTCCTCGTCGGTGAGCTGCTTGAACGCTTCCTTGATCTTCAGTTTGCGCGCCTTGCCCTGCTGCTGGCCGAGGTTGGCGAACATGCCCTGCAGCTGCTGCGTCATCTCTTCCATGCCCGGCGGGCCCATCAGCTGCACGTGCGGCAGCGGCGCGGCGAGCTTCAGCTCGATCTCCTTGTCGTCGAGCCTGCCTTCGCGCAGCTGCTTGCGGAACACCTGGCGCGCGGCGCCCGATTCGCTCTGGCGCGTGCTGCTCGCTTCGCCGAAATCCTTGGGCGGCGGCAACAGCACGTCGAGGATGCGCTCCTCGGCGGCCGTCTCGGCGCGGTCGCGCATCTTCTTCATCGCCTGCTCGCGCGTCATCTTGACCGCAGTGTCGACGAGATCGCGGACGATGGTCTCGACGTCCTTGCCGACGTAGCCAACCTCGGTGAACTTGGTGGCCTCGACCTTCACGAACGGCGCATTCGCGAGCTTCGCCAGACGGCGCGCAATCTCGGTCTTGCCGACGCCGGTCGGGCCGATCATCAGGATGTTCTTGGGATGGATCTCCGCGCGCATCGGACCATCGATCTGGCCGCGCCGCCAGCGGTTGCGCAGCGCGATCGCGACGGCGCGCTTGGCCTTGCTCTGGCCGACGATGTGGCGGTCCAGCTCCTGGACGATTTCGCGCGGCGTCATCAGCGACGTCGCGGCGGGGAGTGCATCGTTCATTGAGTTCTCTATGTGTCGCGCGGCACCGCGCTCAGGCGTCCAGCGTTTCGATCGTCAGATGGTGATTCGTGTAGATGCAGATGTCGGCGGCGATGTGCAGGCCCTTTTCGACGATGTCGCGCGCCGACAGCTCGGTGTTGTCGACCAGCGCGCGCGCCGCGGCCGACGCGAAGCTGCCGCCGGAGCCGATCGCCATCACGCCGTGCGGCTCGGGCTCCATGACGTCGCCGTTGCCGGAGATCATCAGCGTCGCTTCGCGATCGGCGACGATCAGCAGCGCTTCGAGGCGGCGCAGGTAGCGGTCGGTGCGCCAGTCCTTGGCCATGTCGACGGCGGCGCGCACGAGCTGGCCGCCGTGCTTCTCGAGCTTGCCCTCGAAGCGCTCGAACAGTGTGAACGCGTCAGCCGTGCCGCCGGCGAAACCGGCGAGCACCTTGCCGTTGTAGAGGCGGCGCACCTTGCGCGCGTTGCCCTTGACGCGCGTGTTGCCCATCGACACCTGACCGTCGCCACCGAGCGCGACCTGGCCGTTGCGACGCACGCTCAGGATCGTGGTGCCATCGAACTGTTGCATGAGGGAGATCCCGGGAGATTCGCGATGCCCCGATGGTGGGGACGCGCGCCGGCGCTTTCAAGCCGCGGGCGCGTCACGAAAAAGCGAAAGAATCGGTCGCGCAAAAAGAGAGGGCGCCTTGCGGCGCCCTCCCGTACGGCTGCTACTGGCAAGCGACCGCTTACTTCGCTTCGGTCGGAGCCGGAGCCTCGGCAGCCGGCGCGGCATCGGCCGGAGCGCACTTGGCCTTCGGATCGGCGGCGCAATCGCAGGTGGCGGTCTCGCCGGCGGCGCACTGGATCGTTGCCGTCACGCCGTTGCCGCAATCCTGGGTGCACGACTGCGCGGCCGCGGCGGCGTCCGCAGCCTGCTGCTCGGCAGCCGGAGCGGCGGCTTCCGGCGCCGGCGCTTCGGCGGCGGCCGGCGCTTCAGCCGGCGCTTCTTCCTTCTTGCCGCAGGCCGCAAGGGCGAGGGCAGCGGCGAGACCCATCGCAATGAGAACGTTGCGCGTCATGATTCAACTCCCGGGTAGAAAATCTTTGAGTGGATTCGGCTTGGCAGAGTCTTCTATGCATATGCTCTGACAAGGCGGGCATCATACCGGCTTTTTCACATCGGACAAGCGCGTTCGCGAGGGGTCTCAGAAGCCCTCCGAGCCTCGATTCAGGCACGGTTCAGCCCTGCATGGCGAGGCCGGGAACGGCCCGCCTAAACGCGTGCCGGGATCACGACGGCGCGCCGCCTCGGGAGGCCTTCAGCGGCCGGGTTTGCGGCGCGCGCGCGGATGGGCGTCGTCGTAGACCCTGGCGAGATGTTTCCAGTCGAGATGCGTGTAGATCTGCGTGGTCGACAGATGGGCATGCCCGAGCATCTCCTGCACGGCGCGCAAGTCTCCGCTGTTCTCAAGCATGTGTGTCGCGAACGAATGCCGCAGGCGGTGTGGATGCAGATGCACACCCAGCCCGTTGCGCTGCGCCCAGCCGCGCAGGCGCCGACCGATGGCTTCGCGCGACAGGCGCGTCCCGCGCGCCGACACGAACAGCGCCGGCTCGTCGGCGTTCGCCTGCCCGCCGCGCAGGTGCAGCCAGGCGTCGAGCGCGGCGCGCGCCTTGCCGCCGAGCATGGCGATGCGCTGCTTGCCGCCCTTACCGTCGACGATCAGCTCGCGCTGGTCCCGGTCGACGTCGTCGACGTTCAGCGCGTGCAGTTCGCCGAGGCGCAGGCCGGCCGAATAGAACAGCTCGATGAGTGCGCGATCGGCGACCGGCGCAGGATCGTCGCTGCGGTCGTGGTCGAGCGCGCCGGCGAGCGTTTCCGCGTCGAGCGTCGCCGGCAGCTTGCGCTGCAGCTTCGGGGCGCGCACTTGCTGCGCCGGATTGGCATCGAGCCGGCGCTCGCGAATCAGGTAGCCGAACCAGCCGCGCAGGCTCGACAGGCAGCGATGCAGCGTCGCCGGCTCGCGGCCGGCGCGGCGGCGGTCGCCGAGAAAGGCCCGCACCAGATGCACGTCGATCTGCTCGAGCCGCGCGATGCGCGCCGCGCCGCAATAGGCGGCGAACTGCTGCAGATCGCGCCGCGCCGCCTCGACCGTGTGCGCCGAATAGCGCTTCTCGTGTTCCAGATAGGCCAGATAGCCGGCCGTCAGCGCGGCGAAGAAGGCCGGCGGCGGCGGAACCTCGCGCTCGGCGGCCGGGCGCGCTTTCACGTGCGGGCGCGCACCGCAGCGGCGACCAGATCGGCCGTCAGTTCGAGGAACAGCTTGCCCTGCCGGGGGACGAAGCGTTCCGCCTCGCGCGAACCGAGCGCGACGAAGCCCAGGCTCTTTTCCTTTTCGAGCGGCACGATGGCCGCCGAGCGGATTCCCTCGGCTTTCGGGAACAGCAGCTTCGCACGCTCAGCGTCGATCGGCCCGCATTCGATCAGCCGCGTGCGGAAGAAATTCTCGAGCGCGCGGGCGAACCGGCCGTCATCCTCGATCGGCACGATGCCGTCGATGTCGTGACGCTTGTAGTGCGCCGCGCCGATGCCGATCAGCGCGGCATCGATGTCGAAGTCCTCGCGCATGCACTTGACAAGGCCGGCGGCGACCGCGGCCAGCGAGGGCGCGCGAATCAGGGTGCGCGCGAGACGATGGACGTTTTCCTGGCGACGCTCGTTGTCGCACGCCGCTTCGAGCAGGCGCTCGAGACGGTCCTCGAGCCGCTGGTTCTTGGCCCGCAGCAGTTCGACCTGCCGCTCGATCAGCGAGACCGCAGAGCCGCTGTTGTGCCGGAGTTCGACGCTCTCGAGCAGATCGGGATGGCGCGACAGGAACTCGGGATGCGCTTTCAGGTAGGCGGCGACCTCGCGCTCGTTGAGCTTCGGCACCACGGCCTCTTTGGTTTGCGCGTTCAGCTCGGCCATTCGATCTCCCCTTCGAACACGGTTTCCGCCGGTCCCGTCATCAGCACCGGCCGGCCCTCGCCCTGCCACTCGATCGTAAGCTGCCCGCCGCGCACCTGCACGTCGACACGCGCGTCGAGCAGGCCCCAAAGCCGGCCGACGACGACCGCGGCGCAGGCGCCGCTGCCACAGGCTAGCGTCTCGCCGGCGCCGCGCTCGTAGACGCGCAGCCGGACGCGGCCGCGATCGACGATCTGCAGGAAGCCGACGTTGACACCCTCCGGAAACGCCGCATGGCGCTGAATGCGCGGACCGAGCTCGCCGACCGGCGCGTGATCGACGTCGGCGACGCGCAGCACCGCATGCGGGTTGCCGAGATTGGCGGCGCCGATCTCGACGCTCGCCCCGCCGCCTTCGGGCGTCAAGGCGTCGAGCGTCAGCGTATAGCGCTCGGCGCGCGCCGCCGCGTCGAACGGAATGTCGCGCGGCTCCAGCTTCGGCACGCCCATGTCGACGCGGTAGCGGTCGCCGTCGACGTGGCGCAGCTCGAGCACGCTGGTCTGCGTGCGCACGCGGATCGCATCCTTCGGCGACAGACCGCGTTCGCGGACGAAGCGCGCCAGGGCCCGCGAGCCGTTGCCGCACTGCCCGACCTCGCTGCCGTCGGCATTGAAGATACGGTAATCGAAATCAACGTCGCCGCGCGACGGCGGCTCGATCACCAGCACCTGGTCGCAGCCGACGCCGTAGCGGCGATCGGTCAGCCGCTGCAGCAGCGCCGGACTCGGCTGGAACGGCACGCGCGTCCCATCGACGACGACGAAATCGTTGCCGGCGCCGTGCATTTTGGTGAACGCGAGTTTCATCCGTATATTGTATCGGGCGTCCGTGCGGCACGGGGCGGAATCGGGCAGAAGTCGGCAAAGGGGCTGGGAGATGGGCGGGAACGGGAGCCGCGGCGCCGACGCGCGCCATGCAACGCGCGTGCCGCGCATCCGCCGGCGGATCGCGTCCGCATGAGAAACGTCTACGCCATCGTCACGACGCCGGAGATCGCCGCCTGCTGCGATTTCTACCGGCGCGCGCTCGATGCGCGCATCGTGTTCCGCGCCGACTGGTATGCGCACGTCAGCTTCCGCGGCTGGGAGATCGGTTTCCTCATGCCGCACCAGCAGACGCGCCTGCCGGTCTTCCAGCACACGACGACGACGCGCGGCCTGTGCATCGCCATCGAGACCGAAGACGTGCTGGCCGACTACGCGGCCTTGATCGCGCGCGGGCTGCCGCCGCTCGGGCCGATGCGCGCGTTCGCCAACGGCGAGCGTTCGTTCGCGCTGGTCGATCCGGCCGGCACCGTCGTCAATTTCGTCGAGCACCGCCCGGATCGAACGACGGGCGGCTGACGGCCGGCGTGCAGCGGCGCTCCGGCCAAACGTTTTTGTCTTCTGAAAATCCGCGGGCTGGAAACCACGCTGGAAACATTCGGGCAGGCGGCGGGCAAGGGGGGAGCGACACGTGAAGGTTCTCAGCGTGGACATCGGCTTCGGCTATACCAAGGCGATGGACGGACGCCAGTTCCAGATCTTCAAGTCGGTCGTCGGCGAAGCCGCCGACTGGAAGTACGGCATGCACCTGTGGAGGGCGTAAATCGAGCATTGCAGCCCCGCCGGGGACGGCCGCTCCACTCTCGGATCAGGCGTCGCTTTTCCACAAACTCGCCCTACCCGCCTTTCTCCAGCCCCAGCACGCGTTCCAGCTCGTCGAGCGCCTCGCCCGCGTAGACCGACAGCCGCTGCATGCTCGGCAGCGTGTCGCGGCAGCCGGTGAACCCGACGTTGAACTGTCCGGCGTAGCTGAAGGCGGTGATGTTCAGCGCCTGGCCGTGCGCGAGCAGCGAGACCGGATACATCTGTTCCATCTTCGCACCGTTGAAGTACAGCGGCCGGTCCGGACCCGGCACGTTCGACACCGTGAGGTTGAACATCGGCCGCAGGTGTCCGCCGAGGCCGGACAGCAGCTGCGCCATGAACGGCGCCATGAACAGCGCGGTGTAGTTGTCGATGCCGGCCTTCGGCAGTTTCTGCAGATGCTGCTTGGCGTGCTGGGCCGACTCGTGGATGGCGCGGATGCGCTCGAGCGGATCGGCGATGTGCGTGTTGAGATTGGCGATGATGAAGCTGATGGCATTGCCGGCGTGATCGTCGCCGGCCGGGCGCACCGACACCGGCACGCCGGCGGTCAGCGGCTGTTGCGGCAGCGCGCCGATCTCGGCCAGGTAGCGGCGGATCGAGCCGGCGCAGACTTCGAGGAACACGTCGTTGACGGTGACGTCGGCGGCCTTGGCGACGCTCCGCACGCGGTCCAGCGAATAATGCTGCGTCGCGAAGCGGCGCTGGCCGGACACCTTGCCGTTGAGCGCCGAGCGCGGACCGCTGAACAGCAGCGCCCAGTCCTTCTCCTCATGCCTGACGGCCTCGCGCATCAGTTCGCCGAACGCGCGCGTCACGCCGGGCACGGTCTTCAGCTGCGCGCGCAGCCCGTCGAGCAGGCCCCGCAGCGGCGCCGACGCCGGCGCGTCGCGTTTCTCGCGGCCGCCGCTGCCGGCGCCGACCGACCACGGCGGCGGCAAGTCGCGCGCCTGCGGATCGGCCGACAGCATGCGCATGCCGCCGATGCCGTCAACCAGCGAGTGATGCATCTTCATGTAGAGCGCGAAGCGGCGGTTCTCGAGTCCCTCGATCAGATGGCATTCCCACAGCGGGCGGCTGAAGTCCATCGCGTTCGAGTGCAGGCGCGAGACGAGCACGCCGAGTTCGCGCTCGCCGCCCGGCGCCGGCAACGCGGAATGGCGGAAGTGGTATTTCGAGATCGATCTGCCGGTCGATCTCCCAGACCGGCAGCACGAAGCGCAGCCGCGGCGCGGCGAGGCGCAGGTTGAACGGATAGGCGAATTCGCGCGCCGCGCGCAGTCTGTCGACCTGCTTCCTGAGGAACTGCGCGCCGGCCTTGGCCGGCAGCGAGAAGATCGCCAGACAGCCCACCTGCATCGGCGTGGCGCGCGTATCGACGTACAGCCATGCGGCGTCGAGTGGCTTGAGCGGCTTCAGTTCCCCTGCCAGATCGGTTTCTAGTGCGTTGTCGGCACAGTGTAGGCGCCACGAGCGACGCTGGCAGTGTTCGCCGCCCGCGACGGCCTGTCGGCGCGGCCAAGCCGGCATGGCCGCCACGCCGTCGCCGCGCCACCGGCGCATGCCTATACTCGCGAAAAAACGGGTGTTCAATTCGAGCCGGACCCCATTCGAGCCGGGCCTTTATTCTTTTCGCGACGCAGGAGCGCAAGCCATGAATACCGTCGTTTCCTATCTGCCCGGCGCGGCGGGCACCGCCGCGGCCGCCCTCGATGCCGATATCGCGCGCGCGTTCGACGCGCAGCTGCCGACCGCGCTGCGCCTGCGCACCTCGACCGCGAAAGAGCGCGTCGCCAGGATCCGGCGCCTGCTCGACGCCGTGCTCGCGCACCGCGAAGCGTTCTACGCCGCCGGTTACGCCGACTTCAGGAAACCGCCGGCCGAGGTCGATCTAACCGAGATCCTGCCGGTCGTCGCCGAGGCCAAGCACGCCATGCGCAGCGTGAAGCAATGGATGAAGCCGGTGCGCGTGTGGCCGTCGCGGATGACCATCGGCACCCAGGGCTGGATGCAGTACGAGCCCAAGGGGCGCTGCCTGATCATCTCGCCGTGGAATTACCCGGTGAACCTGACGTTCGGTCCGCTGGTGTCGGCGATCGCCGCCGGCAACACGGCGATCCTCAAGCCGTCGGAGATGACGCCGCATCTGTCGACGCTGATGACGAAGATCGTCCGCGATCTGTTCCCGGCCGACGAGGTCGCGATCTTCGAGGGCGACGCGTCGGTGTCGACGGCGCTGCTCGCGCTGCCGTTCGACCACATTTTCTTCACCGGCTCGCCGGCGATCGGCAAGGTGGTGATGGCCGCCGCCGCCAGGCACCTCAGCTCGGTGACGCTCGAACTCGGCGGCAAATCGCCGACGATCGTCGACGCCACCGCCGACCTCAAGGCCGCGGCGCGCACGATCATGTGGGGCAAGTACACCAACAATGGCCAGACCTGCATCGCACCGGACTACCTCTACGTGCACGAATCGGTGAAGGACGCCTTCGTCGGCGAATGCGTCGCCGTGCTGAAGAACAGCTACGGCGACAGCGCCGCCGCGCAGCGACAGAGCCCGCACCTCGCGCGCGTCGTCAACGCGCGCCATACGCAGCGCATCGCCGGGCTGCTCGACGACGCGAAGCAGCGCGGTGCACGGGTCCTGTTCGGCGGCGAGATCGTCGAAAACGAATGCTTCATCCAGCCGACGCTGCTCGACAACATCCCCGCCGACGCCAGGATCCAGCGCGAGGAAATCTTCGGCCCGCTGCTGCCGGTGCTCGGCTACCGCGATCTCGACGCGGTCATCGCCGCCATCAACGCGCAGCCCAAGCCGCTGGCGCTGTACATCTGGAGCAAGAACGAGGCGAACATTCAGCGCGTGCTCAAGCGCACGACGGCCGGCGGCACCTGCATCAACCACGTCGTCATGCAGTATGCCCAGGGCAACCTGCCGTTCGGCGGCGTCAACAACTCCGGCATCGGCTCGGCGCACGGCATCCATGGCTTCAAGGCCTTCTCGCACGAGCGCGCCGTCGTGCGCACGCGCATCAACATCGCCACGCTGCTGTATCCGCCGTACACCGGCAAGACGCGCGCGATCCTGCGCATGATGATGAAGACGCAGTAAGCGCCGCGCCTGCGGCGCCGGACGACGACGGCGAGCCGTCGCTTGGCTTTGCCGGCGCGGCCCGCATAATGCCGGGCGGAGAGGCGCATGGCGAGCAACGAACCGGCGGGCAGGACAGACGCGAGAGCGGCCACGGCAAGCGAACGCCGGCGCCTGCGCGTGCTGACGCTGAACATCCAGGTCGGCCTGCAAACCGCGCACTACGGCCACTACGTCACCGGCGCCTGGCGCCACGTGCTGCCGTCGCGCAACGTGCGCGGCAATCTCGATCGCATCGCCGAACTGGCGTCGCAGTTCGATCTCATCGCCTTGCAGGAGGCCGATGCCGGCAGCCTGCGCACGGCCCAGCTGAACCAGGTCGAATACCTCGCGCGGCAAGCCGGCCTCCCGCACTGGCGCGCCGCCGTCAACCGCAATCTCGGGCCGTTCGCGCAGCATTGCCTCGGCTTTCTGTCGCGTCTGCCGCTGCTCGACAGCGAACATCATGCGCTGCCCGGTCGCGTGCCGGGCCGCGGCGCGCTGGCCGCGACGCTCGTCGAACCCGGCCACCGGCCGGTGCGCGCGATCGTCACGCACCTGGCGCTGAGCCGCGCCTCGCGGCAGCGCCAGCTCGACTATCTGGCCACGCTGGCGCCCAAGCACAGCGAGCTGCTGTTGCTCGGCGACCTGAACTGCGAAACGTCCGAGCTGCTGACGCACCCGCCGTTCGGTGCGATCGGCCTGCAGCCCGTCAACGGTGCGCCGACGTTCCCGAGCTGGAAGCCGCAGCGCCGCCTCGATCACGTGCTGGCGACGCCGGGACTGGCCATCGCGCACAGTCACGTCGTGCCGACGCCGCTGTCCGACCACCTCGCGGTCGCCGCCGAACTGCTGCTGCCACCGGCATGAGCGCCATGCCGGGGCACGGGGGCACGGCGCTCCAGCAATGGTTCGCGCAGATCGACTGGCTCGCCGTGCTGATCGCGCTGTGGCCGCTGGTCGCGGTATTCGCCGCCGGCCACGCGCTGCTGAGGAAGCGCGACGCGCGCGCCGCCTGGGGCTGGATCGCCGTCTGCTGGCTGTTTCCGCTCGCCGGACCGCTGCTGTACTTCTTCTTCGGCATCAACCGCATCCGCACGCGCGCCAGGCGCTATGCGGCGAACCGCGGCGGCCGCGAGATCGGCCCCGCGCACGCGCACGACGCGCGCAACCGGCCGCCGGGACATCCGCCGCTGCCGCCGTGGCTCGAAGAAGTCGCGCGCACCGCCGACGTGCTGACGCGACGGCCGCTGCTCGGCGGCAATGCGATCGAGGCGCTGCACAATGGCGAGCAGGCGTTCCCGCGCATGCTGCAGGCGATCGCCACGGCGCGCGAGGTCATCTGGCTGGCGAGCTATCTGTTCGACAACGACACGTCCGGCCGTGCGTTCGCCGATGCATTGATCGCCGCGCAGCGGCGCGGCGTGCAGGTGCGCGTGCTGCTCGACGACGTCGGCGAGCGTTATTCGCTGCCGCGCATCGGCCGGCGCCTGAAGCGCGGCGGCGTGCCGTTCGCGCGCTTCAATCCGCTGCGCATCGTGCCGCCGTCGCTGCATCTGAACCTGCGCAATCACCGCAAGCTGCTGCTCGTCGATCACGAGCGCGCGTTCACCGGCGGCATGAACATCAGCGCGCGGCATTGCGTCAGCGACCCGCGCAACCGCCATCCGACCGTCGATCTGCATTTCGAACTGCGCGGCCCGATCGTGCGGCAGATGGCCGAGGTGTTCGCCGACGACTGGGCGTTCACGACGCACGAGCGTCTGGCCGTGCCGCCGACCGAAGTCGGCTACGGCGGCGCGCCGGTCTGTCGCGTCATCACCGACGGTCCGAACGAGGATCTCGATCAGCTGAACTTCGTGCTGCAGTCGGCGATCGCCGCCGCACGGCGCGAAATCCTGATCATGACGCCGTACTTCCTGCCGTCGGCCGAGTTGATCGCCGCGCTGCAGGGCGCCGCGCTGCGCGGCGTGCGCACCGTCGTGCTGCTGCCGGCGAAGAACAACCTGCCGTACGTCGACTGGGCGGCCCGCCATCAGCTCGACCATTTGCTGGAACGCGGCGTGCGCGTGCGCTTCCAGCCCGGACCGTTCAGCCACGCCAAGATGCTCGTCATCGACGGCGCGTACACGATGATCGGCAGCGCCAACTGGGACCCGCGCAGCCTGCTGCTGAACTTCGAGCTCAACGTCGAAATCTACGACGGCGCATTCGCGCAGCGCATGGCCGTGCACTTCGCCGAGCTGTGGCAGCGGGCCGACGAACTGCTGCTGCGCGACGCCCGCCATCCGCCGTTCGCGCGCCGGCTGCGCAACGCGCTGTGCTGGCTGTTTTCGCCCTATCTATAGACCGAGCGGTTTACGACATGGCAGATGCGGCTGCCTACAATACGCGCGCCCCATTTTCCGGTCCTGCCATGCGCATCCCCTTTCTCGACGGCTTTCTCGCGTCGATGCTGACGGCGATCATCGTCGCCCTGCTCGTTCCGCAGCTCGGCGTCAGCGGTGGCGCGCTGCATCTCGATCGACTGACGGTGGCCGGCGTCGCGGTCGTCTTCCTGCTCAGCGGCGCCGGCCTGTCGACCGACAGGCTGAAGGCCGGCGCCGCCAACTGGCGCCTGCACCTGTTCGTGCAGCTGTTCACGTTCGCGGTGTTTCCGCTGGTCGGCCTCGCCGTCATCGCGCTCGTCGGCCGCTGGCTGCCGCGCGAGCTGGCGCTCGGCTTCTTCTATCTGTGCGTGCTGCCGTCGACGGTGTCGTCGTCGGTCGCGATGACGGCGATGGCGCGCGGCAACATCGCCGGCGCGGTGTTCAACGCAACGCTGTCGAGCCTGATCGGCATGGTGCTGACACCGCTCTACATCAGTCTCTGGCTGCAGGCGGCGAGCCAGGGCGCGCCGCTCGTCGACCAGCTGATCAAGATCGGCGAGCAGCTGCTGCTGCCGTTCGTCGCCGGCCAGCTGCTGCGGCCGTGGATCGGCGACTGGATCGCGCGCCACAAGAACGTCACGAACAAGATCGATCGCGGCGTCATCGTGCTGATCGTCTTCAACTCGTTCTGCGACGCCACGGCCGCCGGCGTGTGGACGCGCTACGGCGTGGCGCCGCTGCTCGCGACCGCAGCGATGACCGGCGGCCTGCTCGCCTTCGTGCTGTGGCTGACGCACCTCGTCGCCCGGCGCTTCGCGTTCGACACCGAAGATGAGATCGCCGCCGTGTTCTGCGGCTCGAAGAAGAGCATCGCCGCCGGCGCGCCGATGGCGGCGCTGATCTTCGGCCACTCCAGTGCGGCGGGCGGCGGCGCGCTCGGCCTGATCATGCTGCCGATCATGATCTACCACCAGCTGCAGCTGATCGTCTGCTCGGTGATCGCGCGGCGCTACGCGCAGCGGCCGGACAGTGCCGCCTGACGCCCACTCCGTCATTGCGAGAAACGCAGCGCCTGTCCCGAGCTTGTCGAGGGAACGAAGCAATCCAGCGACACGGCCCGATCAAACAGCTCGCTGGATTGCTTCGTCGGCTTTCAGCCTCCTCGCAATGACGATATCGAAGCGTTGCAGGACGCCTAGAAGTTGAAGCGCAGCGATGCCGACCAGCTGATCGGTGCGCCGTAGTAGGTGTTGTCGTACTCGTCGAGCACGTAGTACTTCTCGTCGAGAAGATTGTCGCCGTTGAGCTGCAGCGACAGCTGCGGCGTGAACTGCCAGCGCGCCATCAGACCGAGCAGCGTCACGTCGCCCTGGTGCAGCGTCGCACCGCCATCCGGCGAGCCGACCTGCGTACTGCTGTCGGACTGCCAGTTCACGCCGCCGCCGACCGTCAGGCGGTTCAGCGCACCACGCGGCGTCCAGCTCGTATAGAGACGCACCAGCGTGCGTGGCACGAAGGTGTAGAAAGCCTGGCCATCGGCGTCTTCGATCAGATACCGCGTCCAGCCCAGCGACGCGTTCCAGCCTTCGTACAGCTGGCCGGACAGCTCGAATTCGAAACCGCGCGACACCGTCCCATCGACCGGCTGCGACGCATCGGAGCCATCCTCCAGCGTCACGACCTCGCCGTCCTCGTCGTAGACCGCCTCCGCGACATTGTTCTGCAGCGTGCGGAACAACGTCAGCGCGCTGTTGAGCTTGCCGTGGAAATGCGCACCTTTGATGCCGACCTCGTAGCTGCGGCCGTCGATCGGGTCGAGATAGTGGCCGTTGATGTCGCGCGCATTCTGCGGTTTGAAGATTTCCGTGTAGCTCGTAAACAAGGAGTACTGGTCGGTGAGGTCGTAGACCAGGCCGGCGTACGGGATGGTCTTCTTGTAGTCGTAGTTGCTCTCGGGCACATCGTCGTACAGGTAGTACGAATCGACCTTCCAGGTCGCGTAGCGGGTGCCGGCGATCAGCTTCAGCGAGTCGAGGAGGCTGAAGCGCGCGGCCGCATACAAGCCGTTCTGCTTCGTCGTCTGGTCGGTGACGCGCACCGGGTCGATGAACGTCGGCTCCTGATACGAGCCATCCCAGTGGAACAGGTCGACCGACCACGGCAGCACGCCGCTGTCCGCGTCCGCTTCCAGCGCGCTGCGCTCGGTGCTGTTGTTGCCGACCTGCGAGCCGTTGTAGCCGACGACGAGTTCATGCTTGCGACCGAACAGCGAGAATGGACCACTGGCGTAGACATCGACCGAGCGCTGGATGATCTTGGCGCGATCGGAATAGGCGTAACCGCCGGTGCCCTCGTCCGGATCGGCGGCAATGATGCCGGTCTCCGGATCCGGGAAGCCGTAGACGTAGAACAGCTCGTTGCTTTCGTTGTAGCGCCGCCAGCTCAGCGTCGAGCGCAGCGCCCAGCCGCCGTCGAACTGATAGCGCAGCTCGCCGAACGCGGTTTCGTACTTGCGGTTCCAGAACGACCAGTCGGTCGCCGTCGTCACCGAGGTCGGCCAGTTCGTCTGCGTGCCGTCGGAGAAATACAGCGGGAACGAACCCCAGGTGTTTCCCTGCGGCATGTTCTTCTGGTAGTCGTAACCGACCGACAGCTTCGCGCGCGGCGTCAGGTCGGCATCGATGACGCCGTAGAACAGCTGCTTCTCGTTGCTGTAGAGATTCTGATACGACTCGCGGTACTGGTAGGCGCCGACGACGCGCGCACGCACCTTGCCGTCCGGCGTCAGCGGCACGCTGATGTCGCCGTCGACGCGGCTGTCGTTCCACGCGCCCTGCGTGAACGAGAAATCGCCGGCCAGCTCATGGCTGTCGGCATGCTTGCGCACGAGGTTGACCGAAGCCGCCGGGCTGCCGGCGCCGGTCATCAGGCCGGTCGCACCGCGCACGATCTCGATGCGGTCGTAGAACGCCGTGTCGAGCGCGTCTTCGACCGAATCGGTATTGAAGTTGGTCGCCGCCGGCACGCCGTCATACATCAGGTTGTCGATGGTGAAGCCGCGCGCCGTGAACAGCACGCGCTCGGTGTCGTACTGGAACGAGTAGACACCGGGCGTGTTGTCGAGCACCTCGCGCACCGTCGTCAGCTTCTGGTCGTCCAGGCGCGCGCGCGTGATGACGGTGACCGACTGCGGCGTCTCGCGCAGGCTCAGCGGCAGCCTGGTGGCCGAGGCGCTGCTGTCGACGGTGTACGACTGATCGGTCGTGCCGGTGACGATGACGGTATCGACGTCCGCCGCGGCTGCCGGCGTATCGGCCTGCTGGGCGATGGCCGCAGCCGGCACCAGCAGCAAGAAAGAAAACGCGACGTGCCCGACGCCGTGATGAACGCGCATGTGATGTCCCCAGGATGACGACGCTGGCTGCGGCGCGGGGCGCGATGGCTGGCGGTCTACGGGGCCATTCTAAGCAAGGCCGGGGCATCGACCAAATCGCGACGCGGCAGCGACGGCCCGGCTGCCGCGCACTATTCGGCACCGGACACGCGCACCAGCGTGCGGCCCGTCACCGTACCGGCAATCAGGTCTTCGCAGGCCGACGGCAGCTCCTTCAGCGTGATCTCGCGCGTGACGAGCCGGTCGAGCGCGCGCGGCCGCCATTCGCCGGAAAGCTTGCTCCAGATGTCCTCGCGCCACGGCCGCGGACATTCGACGGAATGGATGCCGAGGATCGACACGCCACGCAGAATGAAGGGCATCACCGTGGTCGACAACTCGTGCGACTGCGCCAGCCCGATGCTGGCGATGTTGCCCCATGGCTTCACCGTGCGCGTCAGCATCGCCAGCGTCTCGCCGCCGAGGTTGTCGACGGCGCCGCCCCAGCGCACCGATTCGAGCGGCCGGGTGCCGACGTCGAGCGACTGGCGCGCGATCACTTCGTCGGCGCCGAGCCGCTTCAGGTAGTCGTCGGCCTTGCCGGCCTTGCCGGTGATCGCATGCACGGTGAAGCCGGCGCGCTTGAACAGATCGATCGCCACCGAGCCGACGCCGCCGGTCGGACCGGTGATGGCGATCGGGCCCATCGCCGGCGTCTGGTGGTTCTCGAGCATGCGGCGCAGCGCGAACGCCGCGGTGAAACCGGCCGTGCCGAGCGCCATCGTCTCGCGCAGCGTGAGTCCCGCCGGCTTGCGGATGATCGACGCGGCGCTGACGCGCGCGAATTCAGCGTAGCCGCCGTCGAACACCTCGCCGATGTTGCAGCCGGTGACGAGCACCGCGTCGCCCGGCCGGTAGCGCGCGTCCGCGCTCGACTCGACGTGGCCGGCCAGATCGATGCCGGGCACCAGCGGGAATTTCTTGAGGATGCGCCCCTTGCCGGTGACGGCGAGCGCGTCCTTGTAATTGATGCCGCTCCAGGCGACACGGATCGCGACTTCGCCCGGCGACAGATCGTCGACCGTCAGCGTCTCGAAGCGCACCTCGGTCCGGGTCTTCTCGGGTGCGTGCACGCGCAGCGCGGTGAAAACAGTCATCGGCATTCCCTCGTTCGGCAGGACATTGACCGGCGACATTTTCGATGCACGGCGAAAGCGCGACAATGCCGGCCTCCGCCCAGGTCGTCGATTGGCTCCGCCATGCCTCAATACACGCAGAATCCGCCGCTCGACATCGTCGATCTCGAGGCCGACCCGCTCGCGCAGCTGCAACGCTGGCTGGACGATGCGATCGCCGCGCCGATGATCGAACCGACGGCGATGACGCTGGCAACGGTCGACGCGCACGGCCGGCCGTCGGCGCGCGTCGTGCTGTTCAAGGGCTTCCACGGCGAAGGCCTGGATCGCGGCCTGACGTTCTACACGAACTACGAGAGCCGCAAGGGCCGCGAGCTCGCCGACAACGCGCGCGTCGCGCTGGTGTTCTGGTGGGACCGGCTCGAGCGCTCGGTGCGCATCGAAGGCCGCGCGACGAAGCTGCCGCGCGCCGTGTCCGAGCGGTATTTCCACAGCCGTCCGCACGAGTCCCAGGTCGGCGCCGTAACCTCGCGGCAGAGCGCCGTCGTGCGCTCGCGCGAAGCGCTCGACCGGCGCTACGACGACCAGCTCGCGCGGCTCGCCGGCGGCGAGGTGCCGCTGCCCGATTTCTGGGGCGGCTACCACATCGCGCCGGAAGCCATCGAGTTCTGGCAGGGCCGCCACGGCCGCCTGCACGACCGCCTGCGTTACCGCCGCGACGGCGACGGCTGGGTGGTCGAACGGCTGGAACCGTAGGAAAAACGCCGCGGCCATCCCCGCCGAGAGCCCGTGTAGCGGCTCCGGCCATAGAATTCCCCGCTCGAGGAGCATCCCCAGGTCCGTCATTTTCGACCGCGTCAATTCCGCCGTGCCGGGTCCGATCGACGATACCGGGGGCATGGCACGCCTCGCGCCGACGCCGGAGACGCGGCAGTCGACGATCGAATCGGTACCCTCGCGGCGCTAAGGCAGCAAGCAGGACATCGCCAGCGCCTGCCTGTGGCTCGGCAGCGAGCTACGTGACTCCCGGTCGACGGCGGCTGGCGCTGGACGGTGCCGCGTCGATGAGCCACGACATGAAGGCGCTGCCCGCCGCCGCGGCGCCCAAGTAGGCCGCGCACGGCACCGCACCGCGCCGGATCACGGCGCGGCCGCGCGCACCGGGAAGTCGACGTTCAGCTTCGTGCCGTCGTCGAGCACGAAGGTCACCGGCACCGATTGCCCTTCGGCGAGCGGCTGCTTGAGGCCCGTCAGCATCAGGTGATAGCCGTGGCCGGGCACCAGCGCGACGCTGCCGTGCGCGGGCACTTCGAGCGCGTCGACCTCGCGCATCTGCATCATGCCGCCGTCATGGCTCATCGAGTAAATCGCCGCGCTCGCCGCCGCCGCGGTTTCGATGCGCACGATCGTGCGCGCGCCGTCGCCGTCGTTGGCAAGCGTGCCGTAACCGGCGCCGATGCTGACGCCCGGCGGCGTCGCGCGCAGCCACGGCGCGCTGATGGTGACGGCGGCAAAGCTCTGGCTGGCGAACATGCCGGCGGCGAGCACAGCGGCGAGGCGGATCGGATTACGCATGGCAACTCCCTGGGACCGCGTCGTCGCGGCCAAGCGCGGCATTCTGCCACTGCGCGCGCCATGCCGCGACCGCAATAAAAACCCCGCCGGCGCGGGGTTCCTGAACGTCTGGCGGAGAAACGAGTGAGGTCAGGAAACGACAGTCACCTTCTCGGCCTGCAGGCCTTTCTGGCCCTGCGTCACTTCGAATTCGACTTTCTGACCTTCGGTCAGCGACTTGTAGCCTTCGGCCTGAATTTGGCGGAAATGCACGAAGACGTCTTCCTTTCCAGGGCGCGAGATGAAACCGAAACCCTTGGCGCTGTCGAACCACTTCACCGTCCCTGTTTCGCGAGTAGCCATCTGTTCAACCTTTCCTTTTCACTCTGCAGCCTTGCGGCCGCGCCGATGATCGACGAAGGGTGAGCTTCGCCCGTCGCGGGCAGGATGGCCTCTGCAAGATGCTCGGCTTACGCACGACGTCGCCACAAAGGAACGACCTGCGCCCGGTTCTAATGTACCGCAAACGTCGCAGCGGACAAGCGACGGCGGCAAAACACAATACGGCGCCGCCGCGACCTTGCGTGACAGGAGCGAAACATCTGCATACATTTCGGACGCGGGCCGTTCAGGCGGCCCGCCGACAATGGCCACACCGGCGATCGGCCGGTCACCTCATCAGGGGATATGCATGAATCGAGTCACTCACCTCCGCACGCTGCGCACCCTCGCCGCCGTCGCTATGCTGGCGCCACTCGCGGCGCTCGCACAGGGTGGCCCGCCGCAGGGCGACGACCAGCATCGCGAACACCAAGCGCAGCACGAATCGCATGGCCAGCGGGAGTCGCAGGGCAGCCCGAAGTACAATTTCCGCGACGAGGATCGCGCGCAGCTGCAGCAGCACTATCGCAGCAGTCTGAAAAGAGTCGATACCCATCGTCGTCCGCAGTTCGCGGCCGGCCAGGAGATTCCGCGCGCCTACCGCGGCTACGTGACGCCGGCGCCGGCAGCCGTGCGCGCGCACTTGCCGCCGCCGCCGGACGGCTACACCGTCGGCTACTACCAGGGTTATACCGTCGTCTACGATCCGACGACGTTCGTGATCCTGTCGGTGGTCGACCTGCTGACGCACTGAGGTCGCGCCGCGATGCTTCATGTGCCGGCTTAGAATGGCCGGCACATGGACATCGCCCTGCTCTTCGCCGCCGCGCTGCTCGGCGCTTTCATCGGCGCCTTGCTGGCCGCGCTGCTGCGCCGCGCGCCGGATGCCGCGGCGGCGCTCAAATCCGAGTTCGAACGCCTCGACCGCGCGCTGCGCGACGAAGCGGCGCAGACGCGCCGCGAGACCGCCGAACTGACGCGCGGCCAGCGTGCCGAGCTCGCGGCCGCGCTGCAGCAGTTCGGCACGCAACTGCATCAGCAGCAGGACAGTCTGCGCGGCACGCTCGCCGACAAGCTCGAGGCCTTCGCCGCCGAGCTGCGCCTGCAGAGCCGGCGTCTGGGCGAGAGCCATCAGCATCTCATCGAAGAGGCGCGCAAGGGCCGCACCGAGCAGACCGACGTGCTCGCGCGCTTTGGCGAGCAGCAGCGCGCGGCGCTGCAGCAGCTCGTCGAATCGCAGACGCAGCAGGCCGTCGCGCTGCGCGCCAGCGTCGACGACAACCTCAAGACGCTGCGCAAGGACAACGAGGAGCGGCTCGAGCAGATGCGCCGCACTGTCGACGAAAAACTGCACGAGACGCTCGAGAGGCGCCTCGGCGAATCCTTCAAACAGGTCAGCGACCGGCTCGAACAGGTGCACAAGGGTCTCGGCGAGATGCAGACGCTGGCCAGCGGCGTCGGCGATCTGAAGCGCGTGCTGACCAACGTCAAGACGCGCGGCGGCTGGGGCGAGGTGCAGCTCGAGAACATCCTCGAACAGATCTTCACCGCCGAGCAGTTCGCCCGGCAGGTGACGACCCGGCCCGGCAGCCGCGAAGCCGTCGACTGCGCGATCCGCCTGCCCGGCCGCGGCGAGCACGAAGCGCCGGTGTGGCTGCCGATCGACGCCAAGTTTCCGAGCGAGGACTACGAGCGCCTGCTCGACGCGCAGGACCGCGCCGACGCCGAGGCGATCAAGGCCAGCGGCGCGCAGCTCGAGCGCGCGGTGCGCCTGCAGGCGAAGTCGATCGGCGAGAAGTACCTCGCGCCGCCGCACACTACCGATTTCGCGGTAATGTTCCTGCCGACCGAAGGCCTCTACGCCGAAGTGATCCGCCGCCCCGGCATCGTCGACAGCCTGCAGCGCGAGCACCGCGTCGTGCTCGCCGGGCCGACGACGCTGACGGCGCTGCTCAACAGCCTGCAGATGGGCTTCCGCACGCTGGCGATCGAGCAGCGTTCGAGCGAAGTCTGGCGCGTGCTCGGCGCGGTGAAGACCGAGTTCGGCAAGTTCGGCGACGTGCTCGACCGCGTCAGCGAGAAGCTCGAGCAGGCGCAGAAGCAGATCGCCCAGACCGGCGTGCGCTCGCGCGCGATCACGCGCCATCTGCGCGGCGTCGAGGCGCTGCCGGGCAGCGAGACGGAGCAGCTGCTCGGCGGCAGCGGGGGCAGCGACGACGGTGGCGAAGAGCGGGGCTAGCCGTCGTCGCGCATGCCAGGAAGGAGTGTCATGTCTTGCTGGTGGCAGCCGCTCGGCATCGAGCATCCGATCATCCAGGCGCCGATGGCCGGCACGTCGACGCCGGCGCTCGCCGCCGCGGTGTCGAACGCCGGCGCGCTTGGCTCGATCGCCCTCGGCGCGAGCAACGCGGCGCAGGCGCGCGAAGCGATCCGCGCGACGCGCGCGCTGACGGCGCGGCCGTTCAACGTCAACCTGTTCTGTCACCGGCCGGCGCAGGCCGACGCGGCGCGCGAGGCGGCCTGGCTGAACTATCTCGCGCCGTGGTTCGCCGAGTTCGGTGCGACGCCGCCCGGCGCGCTGCGCGAGATCTACACCAGCTTCCTCGCCGACCCGGCGCTGCAGGCGCTGCTGCTCGAAGAAAAGCCGGCCGTCGCCAGCTTCCATTTCGGCCTGCCGCCGGCGGCATACGTCGCTGCCCTGAAGCAGGCCGGCATCACGACGCTCGCCACGGCCACGAACCTCGCCGAGGCGCGCGCCATCGAGAACGCCGGCATCGACGCGATCGTCGCGCAGGGATGGGAAGCGGGCGGCCACCGCGGTGTCTTCGAGCCTGCGCATGACGCGCGCTTCGGCACGTTCGCGCTGACGCGCACGCTGGCACTGCGCTGCGGGATTCCGGTGATCGCCGCCGGCGGCATCATGGACGGCGCCGGCATCCGCGCCGCGCTCGATCTCGGCGCGTCGGCCGCGCAGCTCGGCACGGCCTTCGTCGCCTGTCCTGAATCGTCGGCCGACGCCGCCTATCGCGCCGCGCTGCTCGCGCCCGGTGCGCGCACCGCCGTCACCGCTGCGATCTCCGGCCGTCCGGCACGCGGATTGGTCAACCGTTTCATCGCCGAGATCGACGCCACCGGCGCGCCGCCGCCGCCGGACTATCCGTTCGTCTACGACGCCGGCAAGGCGCTGAACGCCGCCGCCCGGGCGCGCGGCGAGAACGCGTTCGGCGCGCAGTGGGCCGGACAGGGTGTGGCGCTGGCGCGCGCCTTGCCGGCGGCCGAGCTGGTGGCGACGCTGGTTCAGGAACTGCGCATCGCCGGCCGATGAGGCCGGCTAAAAAATCGC
This sequence comes from Solimonas sp., assembly GCA_047605265.1. GTDB lineage: Bacteria > Pseudomonadota > Gammaproteobacteria > Nevskiales > Nevskiaceae > Solimonas. The sequence continues at coordinate 35,063 of JASGFY010000008.1, read as the reverse complement.
CGGACTCTTGCCCGATTCAGGCTAGAATGCGCGCCCCCCGCAGTCCGTAGCAGCCATGGCCCGCACCGCCTCCGCCAGCCGCCGCCCGCAAGGCGCAGCCCGCAAAGTCGTTCCCCAGAAGGGCGCCGCGCCCAAGGTCGGCTTCGTCTCGCTCGGCTGCCCGAAGGCGCTGGTCGACTCCGAACGCATCCTCACGCAGCTGCGCGCCGAGGGCTACGAAACGACACCAACCTACGATGCCGCCGACGTGGTCGTCGTCAACACCTGCGGCTTCATCGACGACGCGGTGGCCGAATCGCTCGACGCGATCGGCGAGGCGATGGCGGAGAACGGCAGGGTCGTCGTCACCGGCTGCCTCGGCGCCGGCCCGAAGAGCGCGATCGTGCGCGAGAAATTCCCGGACCTGCTGTCGATCAGCGGCCCGCAGGACTACGTCTCGGTGATGAACGCGGTACACACTGCGGTGCCGCCGGCGCACGATCCGTTCGTCGATCTGCTGCCGTCCCCGAAAAACGATGCGATCGGCATCAAGCTGACGCCGAAACACTATGCGTACCTGAAGATTTCCGAAGGCTGCAACCACAAGTGCAGCTTCTGCATCATTCCGTCGATGCGCGGCCGGCTCGCCTCGCGCCCGGTCGGCGAAGTGCTGGCCGAGGCGGAAAAACTCGTGAAGTCCGGCGTGCAGGAACTGCTCGTCATCTCGCAGGACACCTCGGCCTACGGCGCCGACCTCAAGTACGCGAAGGGTGTTTGGCGCGACCGCGAGTACGAGACGCGCATGCTGGCCTTGAGCGAGGGCCTGTCGCAGCTCGGCGCGTGGGTGCGCCTGCACTACGTCTATCCGTATCCGCACGTCGACCACATCATGCCGCTGATGGCCGAGCGCAAGGTGCTGCCCTACCTCGACGTGCCGTTCCAGCACGCGTCGCCGAAAGTGTTGAAGGCGATGAAGCGCCCGGCCGCCGCCGAGGATACGCTCGAACGCATCCGCGCCTGGCGCCGGATCTGCCCGGATCTGGCGATCCGCAGCACCTTCATCGTCGGCTTCCCCGGCGAGACGGAAAAGGATTTCGAGCTCTTGCTCGACTGGCTCGGCGAAGCGCAGCTCGACCGCGTCGGCTGCTTCCGCTACTCGCCGGTCGACGGCGCGACCGCGAACGCCCTGCCCGGCCAGGTGCCGGACGAGCTCAAGGAAGAGCGCTATCACCGCTTCATGGAAAAGCAGCAGGCGATCAGCGCCGCGAAGCTGCAGGCCAAGATCGGCCAGACGATCGAAGTGCTGGTCGACGAAATCCACGACGACGCGGCCAGCGTCGGCCGCTCGTGGGCCGACGCGCCGGAAATCGACGGCAAGGTTTACATCAAAGGTCTCGGCGCCGGCGGCAAGCTCAAGGCGATGCCCGGCCAGCGCATCCGGGTGAAGGTCGTCGACGCCGACGACTACGATCTGTTCGCGAAGCTGGTTTAGGGCCTTTTCAAGCCGCACTATCCCAGCGCGAAATTCCATAGCGGCACCGTCGCGAACGACAGCAGCGTGCCGGCGCCGAGCAGCGTGTTGGCGACCGGCGGATCGAGGTTGTGCTGGTCGGCGAGAATCGCCGCCGAGACCATCGGCGCCATGGCCGCCTGCAGCACGGCGATCGTCAACGGCAGGCCGCGCACGCCGCACAGCAGGCCGATGCCGAGAATCAACGCGGGAACCAGCGCGAGCTTGTAGACGACGCCGAGTCCGACCGCCGTCATGCGGTCACGGCCGAGGTGCAGGTGGAAACGCAGGCCGACGACGAACAGCGCGAGCGGCGTCAGCGTCTGCGCGATGCGCTGCAGCACGTCGGCGACGATATCCGGCCAGCCGCCGAGCGCGCCGACGGCGATGCCGGCGACGAGCGCGAGGAACGCCGGGAACAGCAGCACGCGGCGCACGACGTGCGACAGCTTCGGCTGCTGCCCCGAGTACAGCGCCGAAACGACGACGCCGCCGACGGCCAGCGCAATGAAGCAGCCGCCCTGATCGGCGATCACGGCGAGCGCGAGGCCCTCGCGCCCGCGCAGCGCCTCGACGAGCGGATAGCCGATGAACGAGGTATTGCCGAGGCCGGCGACGAGGATCATCGCGCCGGTGCGCGCGCGCGACCAGCGCAGGCGCTTGCCGACGAACGTGAACAACCCCCATGCCGCGGCGAATATCAGCCACTGCGACAGGACGAGATAGATCAGATGCAGATCGAACTGCAGGCGCGGCACCAGCTCGAGAATCATGGCCGGCAGCGCGATATTGATCAGCCACCAGTTGAGGCCGGCGGCGAGGCCGATCGGCGGATGCGCGTAACGGTTCACCGCCGCGCCGAGCAACAGGCAGACGATCAGCAGTGTGAACGCAGTCATGCCGCGATTTTAGCGGAGACGGCCATGGCCGAGCCTGGGGCCGCGAACTGGAGTGCTTCGCTACGCTCGCAATGACGATTTCGATCTTTGCAGGACATCCGTTGCGGGATGATGCCGCGAACGAAGCCGGCAGCAATGGCGGCAGATCGTCGACGCAGCGCGCGCTCGACCAGAGCGGCGGCCTGCACGTTCACGCTGGAAGACCCGATCGCGGCAGCGGCCGCGCATGGACAGCTAGACCACGCGAACCTCAGCTGCCGCCGAAGCGATAGCGCAGCCTCGCGCCGTACATGCGCGGCTCGCCCAGCGCCGCGAACTCGGCGCTGCCGCCGCTCGATGTGCCGACGCCTGGAACATAGGCGTAGTACTTTTCGTTGGCCAGGTTCGTCGCGAAGACCAGCAGGTCCATCGGTGAATCGAAGATCTGTTCCCAGCCGATGTTGGCGTTGAGCAGATCACGCGCGGCGAGCTGGCCCCAGTCCCGCCCGCCGAGCGCCGCGGTGGCCGCAGCATTGGCCGGATCTTCGTAGGTATAGGTCGTCTTCTGCGATGAGGTGTAGCTGTAGATCAGGCCCAGCGAGATGCGGCCGATCCTGGCGAGCGGCAGCGTGTAACTGGCACCGAGCGACAGGCGGTTTTTCGGCGACAGGAACAACTCCGTGCCCGGCGGAATCGACGACGTGGCCGGCACGTAGTCGGGGTCAGAGGTGCTGATCGTGTCGATCTTGCGAATCTGCGCGTCGAGATAGGTGTAGCTCAACTGGAACGTCAGATGCCTGATCGGCACCAGCGTCGATTCCACTTCCACGCCGGTGATGCGTGACTTGCCCGCGTTGACGATGGCGTTGGTCGGCGAGCCGCCGGCGCTGGCCGCGTTGAAGCCCGCCTGCACCTGCTGATCGCTGAAGTCGTTGTAGAAGGCCGCGACATTGAAGGTGCCGCGCACGAATCCGCGGAACGTGCTCTTGAAACCGAGCTCGTAGTTGTCGACCTTTTCGGGATCGAAGATGCGCAGATCGGACGGCGCATTGGCGAACACGCCGCCCGCCCGATAGCCCCTGGCGTACTTGGCATAGAGCAAGAGGTCATCGGTCGGTGTGTAGTCGAAGTCGACCAGCCACGTCGGCGCGCTGGATTTCTCTTGCAGATGCACGGCGCAGCCATGGTCGTCGGTAGCGGGGTCTTCGCAGAAATGTGTAGCGGTGTCTTCTGCAGTGGTTGGGAACTGGTAAACGAGCCTGGTCGAGTCGTTCGACTGCTCATCCCAGGTGTAGCGGATGCCGCCGGTCACCTTGAACCATTCGTTGAACGGGTACGTCGACTGCAGGTAGACGCCCTGATCGCGATACGAAGTCTGGCCCACCGTGTAGTGGACGCTGCCGACGTGAACCGTTTGGCCCGTCAGTTCCGAAAAAGTCTGCCCGATCGGATCGCTGCACGCGAAGCTGCCGACGTCGGTGCAGGGCGCCAGCACCGGCGACTGTGCGCCGACATCGCCCAGCGGATCGCTCCACTCCAGGTAAACGCCTGTCTGGAAGTTCAGCCGGCTGTCGAAGGCCGTGCCCTGCAGTTGCAGCTCTTCGGTGTAGGTGGACTGGTTGGCCGTGTTGAGGCCCGGCGGCGCGTTCAGCGTGTAGAACTGGGGCGGAACGCCGTAGTGGAAGATGTTCTGATACGCGGCCGGGAGTTTGCCGAGCTGCCAGTTGGCGCCCAGGAAGGCGCCTTGCTGAAGGTCCTTGAACTCGGCGTAGCTCGCGATGTTCTTGACCGTCAGCGCGTCAGTCGCGTTCCAGGTGGTCGTGTTGATCACCTGCCATTGCCGGATCTCGGAGACCGAGCTCTGCGCCGAGCCCTCCACGTCGTAGAAACCGGCACCCCTGGCCTTCTCGTCCGCAAGCTGGGCACAGGAGAACAAGCCGATGAAGTTGCTGATGTACTGGTAGGCGGCCGCGCCGGTGGCGTCATAGCCGGTGCAGTTGGCGGCGATCAGCTTCTGCACGCTGCCCTTGTTCTTTGAGTGGCCGTACGAAGCGATGGTGTAGTTCTCGACGTTGGCGGAAACATCGGCCACCAGGCTGGCACGGATGGCGGTATAGCCGAGATCGTTGTAGTCGCTCGGACCGCTGCCGCCGATGTTGCGCAGATAGCCGTCGCGCTCCTGATGATCCGCCGCGACGCGGAAACGCAGATTGCTGCCGAGCGGCGTGTTGAACATGCCCTCGATGCGGCGCATCTGATCGTTGCCCAGCGAACCTTCGAGGTAACCCTCGGTGCTGGCCGTCGGCTTTTGCGGTACCAGCAGCACCGCGCCACCCGTGGTGTTGCGGCCGAACAAAGTACCCTGCGGCCCCTTGAGAACCTGCACATTGGCCAGGTCGAAGAACGCTCCGGCACCGAGGCTGTCGCCGGCCGTGGTGCCCTGCGTCGGCCCGCGTGGCGCCACCACATCGGCGAAATAGGTGCCGACCGAGGGGGCCGTGCCGGGATCCTGGACGAACCCGCGGATCGCGAACGTGGTGTTGTCGGTGCCGAAGTTGCCGTTGGCCGACAGTGAGGGCGTGGCCTTGGCGAGATCCGCCGCGCTCGTCACGTTCTGACTGTTGAGCTGATCCTGATTGAACACCGTGATCGAGATCGGCACGTCCTGCAGCTTTTCCTCGACGCGGCGTGCGGTGACGATGACTTCGCCCACGCCATCATCGGCGGGGCCGCGGTCGGCAGAAGCCGCGTCCGCGGCGGGCGCCGGCGACGGCGGCTCGGGCGCGACGGGTGCCGCATCCTGCGCGTGCGCGGCCATCCCGGTGAGCAGCAGGGCTGCAGGCACGAACAAACGTTTGCTTTGCGAATTCTTCACGGCATCTCCTCCAGCTTTTCTTGTGGACGAGCGGCCGCGAAGCGCGTCGTCGCCACAGTGCTGATGTTTTGATTGCGACGCCCAAGCCGGCGTCAGTGGCACGGCTTACGTGGACGCGACCTCCAACAGCATGTCCGCCACTTTGCGGGGCTCGGTCATCATCAGGTCGTGGCCGGTGTCGATCTCGAAATTGCGATGTCCATCCAGCTGCCTGGCGCGGGCCGCTTCAGGGGCGTTGCGCCCGCTGGCCGTGCAGTTGATGTTCGTGCGGGGAATCCGCAGCGCCGTGTCGCCGTTCACGAAGCGCAGGCGCTCCTCGAAGGCTTTCCACGGGTGCGGCAGCATCTTCGCGCGCAGCGTCGCCTCGTCGGCGGGATCGCTGACGCCCATTGCGGCCACCATTGCATCGTTGGGCCACATCACCAGCTCGATTCCGTCGACGATCTGCGAGGAGCTGCGGGCGAAGGCCATCGCGGCCGGTGCGACGTCGACCAGGGATTCGCCGTCGGCCGGATGTGCGGCATCGAGATAGACGAGTTCCCGGATCCGGTCGGCCGCGCGATCCGCGACCCCGGTGATCACCATGCCGCCATAGCTGTGGCCGACGAGAATCACGTCGCGCAGATCTTCATAGATCAGCGTATTGACGATGTCGTTGATGTGCGTCGTCAGATTCGTGTCCGTGGTGAGCAGATGCTTCCGCTCGCCCAGGCCGGTCAGCGTGGGCGTGTAGACATCGTGACCGGCGCCGCGCAGCAATATGGCAACCTTGCGGTAGCACCAGCCCCCGTGGCCGCCGCCGTGCACTAATACGAAAGCCGCCATTTTCTCCTCCACGTTATTTTTCTGGATCCATTTTGGAACGCACTATTCCGAATTGCAAGAAGCGGCGCACCGGCCTGGACGATCAGCGCGTCCGCCGCAGCCGCGACGATCTGCGCGACGCGCTGCTCGATCTGCTGCAAAAGCGTGACTTTGAAAGCATCACGGTGCGTGAGATCAGCAGCCAGGCGGACGTCGGCTACACCACCTTTTTCCGTCACTTTTCGTCCAAGGAAGCGCTGCTCGATGCCGTCGTCTCGGTCGAGATACAGCGCCTGACGGATCGTTCGCTGCCGGTCTACGACAGCACCGACGCGCGCGGCGCGTGCCTGGCGCTCTGTACGTATGTCGACGAGCATCGAGCACTGTGGTCGGCACTGTTGACCGGCGGAGCCGCACCGAAGGTACGCGAGGAGATGCTCAAGCAAAGCCGTCGCGCCGCGCCGACGCGCGCCACGGCTCGGTCCCTGCCCGCCGAGCTCGCCGCGGCGTTGTCGGTCGCCGTCATCCTGGAGCTTCTGTCCTGGTGGCTACGCCAGCCCGCGCCTTGGCCCGCCAGCCGAGTCGCGGAGGTCCTCTATGACCGTGTCATCGCACCTGCGTAGGGACGCAGCCGGCACGCTCCGTCCACTCACGGCGATTCAGCGGACGACGGCTCAGAACCGCTTGCCAGGTTCGGCCCAAGCGCGCCAATCCGCCATTGCCGACGCGCTTGCCGTTTTCGAAGCGAGCGCCCCACGATACGGCTCTTTGGCATACCGTTGTCGCAGGCGAAGCCTTCGTCGGTCAGACGCAAACCATCCGCGATAAACGGTCACAGTCGCGGAAAGCGCTCCCGCTGTTTCTCGGCCGGAACGATCATGCTTGCCGAAGAGCGCGCCCCTACTCCACCGTCACCGACTTCGCCAGATTGCGCGGCTGATCGACGTCGGTGCCGCGCAGCACCGCGACGTGGTACGCGAGCAGTTGCAGCGGAATGGTGTAGACCAGCGGCGCCTGCAGCGCTTCGATGTGATCGGGCATCGTCATCACTTCGACGCCGTCGGCCGGCTCGATGCCGCTGTCCGGATCGGCGAACACGAACAGCCGGCCGCCGCGCGCGCGGACTTCCTGCAGGTTCGATTTCAGCTTTTCGAGCAGCGCGTTGTTCGGCGCGACGGCGACGACCGGCATGTCGGCGTCGACCAGCGCCAGCGGACCGTGCTTGAGCTCGCCGGCGGCGTAGGCCTCGGCGTGGATATACGAGATTTCCTTGAGCTTGAGCGCGCCTTCGAGGGCGACCGGGAAACTCGGGCCGCGACCGAGGAATAGAGCGTGATGCTTGTCGGCGAACTGCTTCGCCCATTCCTTGATCTGCGCGTCGAGCTTGAGCGTGTGCTCGACGAGCTCCGGCACCTGCGCCATCTGCCGGGCGTATTGCGCGATCGTGCGGCGATCGAAGCCCTTGCGCTGCGCGATGGCGAGGCCGAGCATGCCCAGCGCGGCGAGCTGCGTGGTGAACGCCTTGGTCGAGGCGACGCCGATCTCCGGGCCGGCGCGCGTCATCAGCGCCAGATCGGCTTCGCGCACCAGCGACGATTCCGGCACGTTGCAGATCGCGCAGGTGGCGACGTAGCCGAGCCTGGCCGCCTCGCGCAGCGCGGCGAGCGTATCGGCGGTTTCTCCCGATTGCGAGATCGCGAGGAACAGGGTGCCCGGGAGCACGACCGGATCGCGGTAGCGGTATTCGCTGGCGACCTCGACCGTGCACGGGATGCGCGTGCCCTGTTCAAGGTAGTACCGCGCGACGAGGCCGGCGTGATAGCTCGTCCCGCAGGCGACGATGTGCACGCTCTGCACTTGCGGCAGGATCTGCGCGGCGCGCGGGCCGAGCGCGGCTTCGAGCACGCGATCGCCGACGAGACGCTCGGACAGCGTGTCGGCGAGCGCGCGCGGCTGCTCGTAGATTTCCTTGAGCATGTAGTGCGCGTACTCGCCGCGCTCGACGGCGTCGGCCGACAGCGAGGACTCGTGCACCTTGCGCTCGACGACGGCGCCGGTGGCGTCCCAGATCGTCACGCGGTCGCGGCGGATGTCGGCCACGTCGCCTTCCTCGAGGAACTGGAAGCGGCGCGTCTCCGGCAGCAGCGCCTGCACGTCGGAGGCGACGAAGTTCTCGCCGCCCCGTCCGAGGCCGATGACCAGCGGGCTGGCGATGCGCGCGACGCAGATGCGGTCCGGCTGCTGCGCGTCGAACACGACGATGGCGTAGGCCCCCTTCAGGCGGCGCACCGCCTTGCGCACGGAAGCCGTCAGATCGTTGCCGTGCAGGACGTAATCGTGGATCAGGTGCGCGACGACCTCGGTGTCGGTTTCCGACGCGAACGCATAGCCCTTGCCGATCAGCTCGCTCTTCAGCTCGACGTAGTTCTCGATGATGCCGTTGTGGATCAGCGCGATGCGGTCGCCGGAGACGTGCGGGTGGGCGTTGGCCTCGGTGACGCCGCCGTGCGTCGCCCAGCGCGAATGGGCGAGGCCGAGCGGGCCGCTGGCCGGCTGCGCCCGCAGCTTGTCCTCCAGGCGCGCGACCTTGCCGACCGCGCGCCGCAGCTGCAGGCCGTCGCGCGCGTCGACCAGCGCGACGCCGGTCGAGTCGTAGCCGCGGTATTCGAGGCGGCGCAAGCCCTCGATGAGGATGGAGCTGACATCACGCGCCGCGATGGCGCCGACGATTCCGCACATGAATGGGTCCGTAAAACTGGCGTAAGCGGCGATTTTACCGGGAGTCGCGGACGCTCCGCGCCCGGGCGGGCGGCCGCGGGATCCGCTACCGCCGCCACTGCAAATCGTGTCAAAGTGCGTCCGGGCTGGACGACAACAGTGCTGTTGACTACAGATCCGCCAGCCGTCGAACAGACGAGGCAGGAGAGGCGCAATGAACGCGACGACGACACCGGCAGGCGGGGACGAGGCCATGCCCCACGCGCAGCACAAGGCCGCCGATACGGTCTTTCGCGCCTTTGGCGTGGTCCTGCAGATCGCCGCGACGCTGGCGATCGCACGGACCCTGACGCTGTTCGAGACCGGCCTGTTCTTCGAAGGCTTCGTCGTGACGATCGCCGGCGCCGCCTTCATGCGCGCCAAGTTCGACGTCTATCTCGGCCGCCATATCGTCGCCGGCCTCGGCCGGCAGACCGGCGTCGGCAATGCCGAGATGCTGCGCACGCTGAGCGCGCGCTTCATGAAGCGCTGCTGCCTGATCTGCGCCGTACTGCTGGTGATCGCCGCCGACCTCGACGTGATGTCGCAGTACCTGCATCCCTACCTGCAGACTTTCGTCCCGTTCGTGCTGGCGCTGCCGCTGGCGGGCTACGCACAGATGATCGGCGGCGCGCTGCGCGCCGCCAACCGCTATCTGATGAGCCTGGTCTGCAGCGCCTACGCGATGAACGCGGCGATCCTGGTGGCCGTCCTGCTGGCGCCGCCGGATCCGCCGCTCGCGCTGTTTTCGTGGATCTTCTTCGGCGGCAGTCTCCTCGGCGCGCTGATCGCGCACTGTTGCGCGCGCCTGGTGTTCGGCGCTCCGGACGCGCAGGCGCCGCAGACCGACGCACGGCGCGCGGCGTGGACGGCGATCGACGCCGAGATCAACAACGGCGCTCCCGTCGGCTTCGCCAACGCGACCATGCTGTGGGCGCCGCTCTGCCTGCTGGTCGTGCTGGTGCCGGCGAGCCAGATGGCGCTGTTCGCGATCAGCACGCGCTCGGCGCAGGTCATTCTCTATCTGACCCCGGTCATCGCCCTCGTCGTCGCGCCGCGCCTCCTGCGCCAGCGGCGGCAGTACAGCGGCGAACGCCGGCGCGCGGAGCTGTGGCTGACGATGAGCGGCCTCTCGCTCGCCTGCGCCATCCTGGCGGCGGCGCTGATCGCCAGCTCCGGCTGGGCCCTCGACCAGTACGGGCCGTCGTACCGCGTGGCGATCGCCGTCTACATCGCGCTGATCGTCTCCGAGACCCTCGCCACGCTCGGCCGTCCGCTGTTCCGCTTCCACGCCGCGAACTGGAACGCCGGCAGCGCGCGTCACATCCTCAATGCCGCGGCGATCACCGCCGTGCTCGTGACGCTGGCGCTGGTGCCGCGATTCGAAGCGTTCGGCGCCGCCATCGGCCTCGCCGCCAGCCACGCGGTGGCGGTCGCGCTCGGCCTGTGGTCGGCGCTGCGGCCGCCGCCGCGGATGGCCGGCGCGCATTGAAGCGCGGAAGTCCGGTCCGCGGCAGCGCGCTGGAGCGCGGCGCGGCGAGCGCATATCGTAGGCGCAGCGGCCGCCGGGGCCGCAACGAAAGGGAGAAGCGGGATGCTGCCATGGATGATGGTTGCCGCGATCGGCTTTGCGCTGCTCGCGGTGCTCGCTCTGCTGTTACAGCTCCAGCGCCGTCTGCACGCCTTGCAGGCGCGAGCCAGCCTCGCCGCCGCCCTGCCGCCGGATGGCACGCCGCGACCGCTGATCACCGTCGAGATTCTCAACCCCTTCGAGCTGGCCGCCAGCCGCGTGGCGATTGCGGCGATCGGTGCCAAGTTCGTACCGCGCGTGATCGAGCGCATCGTCTACCAGACGACCAGCGAAATCCTCCGGGAAGAAATCGCCAAGCACGGCGTGAACGCCCGCGTGCAGATCTGCCATGTGGCGTGAACTCGCACTCGCCGCGCTGTTGATCGCCGCGCTCGCCGCCGTCGCGCTCGCCTGGAAGCTGCGGCGCCGGCTGGCGGCGATCGAGCAGGCACTGTCCGCTGCCGAAGCGCGCGGCCGAGAGCAGGGCGAGCGCCTCGCCGCGCTGGCGAGCTGGCGCGACGGGCAGGAACTCATCGAGCATGCGGCCGACACCGGCGTATCGATGGTCAAGGCCGTGCACCTGGGCATCGCCGACATCCCGTTCTCGATCCTCGAGGCGATCCCGCCGACTGCGGCTCCGACGCGCGCCGTGCGTCAAGTCCATGACGCGATCAGCGAAGGCATCTACGGCGCACTCGGTGCGCTCAACAAGGCCGTGGGCCGCGAACTGCGCAAGGGCATGGGCGCGGACGCGCGGCCCGCGGCGGTGCCGAATGAGAAGTCGCCGGCGACCACTGCACCGCAAGGCGACAAACCGTAGGCTGCCCGTCCCGCCCCGGCACGCAGGGCACGGCGGACCGCGCCGCCTACTTCGGCGGCTTCTTCGGCCGCTGCCAGTTCGACAGCGTCTTCTGTTCTCTGGCGCGCGCGATCGTCAGGCCGCCGGCGGGCACGTCGCGCGTGATCGTCGAGCCGGCGCCGATCGTCGCACCGTCGTGCACCGTCACCGGCGCGATCAGCTGCGTATCCGAGCCGACGAAGACATCGTCGCCGATCAGCGTGCGGTGCTTGCTGACGCCGTCGTAATTGCAGGTGATGACGCCGGCGCCGATGTTGGTGCGCGCGCCGATCCGCGCATCGCCGACGTAGGCCAGATGATTCGCCTTGGTCGCGGCGCCGAGCGTCGCGTTCTTCACCTCGACGAAGTTGCCGACGTGGCTGCCGGTCGCCAACTGCGTCGTCGGCCGCACGCGCGCGAACGGACCGATCACGCAGTCCGCCTCCGCCGCGCAGCCGTCGAGCACCGAATGCGCATGGACGATCGTGCCGGCACCGAGCTTCACGTCGCGCAGCACGCAGTACGGGCCGAGCGTCACGCCGTCGCCAAGTTCGACTTCCCCTTCAAACACGCAACCGACGTCGATCGTCACGTCGCGGCCGCATTTCAGCGTGCCGCGCAGATCGAAGCGCGCCGGATCGCGCAGCGCAACGCCAGCCTGCATCAAGTCAGCCGCGCGGCGCTGCTGCAGCACGCGCTCGAGACGTGCGAGCTGCGCGCGGTCGTTGGCGCCTTCGACGTCGGCCGCGCTCGCGCCGACGGTCGCGACCTTGAGGCCACCCTTCGCCGCCATCGCAACGACGTCGGTCAGGTAGTACTCGCCCTTGGCATTGCGGTTCTTCACCCTGGCGAGCCAGCCGCGCAGCTTTTTCGCGGGCGCGCTGAGCAGGCCGGTGTTGACCTCGCGGATCAGGCGCTGCCGTGCCGTGGCGTCCTTTTCCTCGACGATGCCGGTCACGCGCCCGCCGCGATCGCGGACGATGCGGCCGTAGCCGAACGGTTCGGCCAGTTCGACCGTGGCGACGGCCAGCGTCCTGGCGCCGGTGGCGACGAGCTCCCGCAGCGTGCCGGCCGGGACCAGCGGCACGTCGCCGTACAGCACGAGCACCTGCGCGGCATCGGGAATCTGCGGCATCGCCTGCTGCACGGCGTGCGCAGTGCCTTTCTGCTCGCGCTGTTCCGCCCACTGCACGGCACCTTCGCCGTACTGCGCCGCCGCCCATTCGCGCACCCGCGCGGCGCCGTGGCCGACGACGACATGAATACCCGCGGCGCCGAGCTCGTGTGCCGTGTCGATGACGTGGCCGAGCATGGCCTTGCCGCCGATCTCGTGCAGCACCTTGGGCTTCGCGCTCTTCATGCGCGTGCCCTGGCCGGCGGCGAGGATGATGGTGTGCAGTGGGGCAGGCATCGGAAAGCTCTTTCTAACCACAGACGACGCAAGATTTCGCAGATCGAAAAACCGCGGCGATCCGCTTTCTGCGTAATCTGCGTAATCCGCGGTCAAAAGACAAAGGGCGCCTTGCGGCGCCCTCCTCGTGCATCGTGCGACAGACTTCAGTGATGGCTCAGCGCGTTGAGTTTGCGCACGAACTCGAGCCGGGCGGCCGCTTCGGTCAGTTCGAGCTGGGCCTTGGCGAGATCGGTCTGTGTCTGGGCACCGGCGAGCTTCTGCTCGGCGTCGGTCCTGGCCTTCAATGCGGCGGCTTCGTCGGCGTCCTTGCTGTGCAGCGCCGCATCGGCGAGCACGGTGACGAGGTACGGCTGCACTTCGAGGATGCCGCCGCTGACGAAAAACGGCAGGGTCTGGCCGTCCGGCGTCTTCACGCGCAGCGTGCCCGGCTTGAGGCGGGTCAGCAGCGGCGCGTGACGCGGCGCGATGCCGACCTCGCCCAATTCCGCCGGCGCGAACACCATCTCGGCTTCGCCCGAGTGGATGTGGCCTTCGGCGGAAACGATGTCGACGTGGAGTTGTGGCATGTGTTACTCCGTGATCCGTGATAGGTGATTCGTGATGGGCGGCAATGCCCGATCACGCTTCGCGAATCACAGCTTCTGAGCCTTTTCGACAGCTTCGTCGATCGTGCCGACCATGTAGAACGCCTGCTCCGGCAGGTGATCGTACTCGCCGTCGACGATGCCGCGGAAGCCGCGGATCGTTTCCTTCAGCGACACGTACTTGCCCGGCGAGCCGGTGAAGATTTCGGCGACGTGGAACGGCTGCGACAGGAAGCGCTGGATCTTGCGCGCGCGCGAGACGACCTGCTTGTCTTCTTCGCTGAGCTCATCCATGCCGAGGATGGCGATGATGTCCTTGAGTTCCTTGTAGCGCTGCAGCACGCCCTGCACGTCGCGGGCCGTGTTGTAGTGCTCGGCGCCGATGACGTTCGGATCGAGCTGGCGCGAGGTCGAGTCGAGCGGGTCGACGGCCGGGTAGATGCCGAGCGAGGCGATGTCGCGCGACAGCACGACGGTGGAGTCGAGGTGCGCGAACGTTGTCGCCGGCGACGGGTCGGTGAGGTCGTCGGCCGGCACGTAGACGGCCTGGATCGAAGTGATCGAGCCCTTCTTCGTCGAGGTGATGCGCTCCTGCAGCACGCCCATTTCCTCGGCGAGCGTCGGCTGGTAGCCCACCGCCGACGGCATGCGACCGAGCAGCGCCGACACTTCGGTGCCGGCGAGCGTGTAACGGTAGATGTTGTCGACGAAGAACAGGATGTCGCGGCCCTCGTCGCGGAAGTATTCGGCCATCGTCAGGCCGGTCAGCGCGACGCGCAGACGGTTGCCTGGCGGCTCGTTCATCTGGCCATAGACCATCGCGACCTTCGACTCGCCGAGGTTCTTCTCGTTGACGACGCCCGATTCCATCATCTCGTGATAGAAGTCGTTGCCCTCGCGCGTGCGCTCGCCGACGCCGGCGAACACCGACAGGCCCGAGTGCGCCTTGGCGATGTTGTTGATGAGCTCCATCATGTTGACGGTCTTGCCGACGCCGGCGCCGCCGAACAGGCCGACCTTGCCGCCCTTGGCGAACGGGCAGAGCAGATCGATGACCTTGATGCCGGTTTCCAGCAGTTCCGTCGAACCGGCCTGGTCTTCGTAGGTCGGCGCCGCGCGGTGGATCGCCCAGTGCTGTTCGGCGTTGACCGGACCGACTTCGTCGATCGGCTCGCCGAGCACGTTCATGATGCGGCCGAGCGTCGCCGGACCGACCGGCACCGAGATCGGCTTGCCGGTGTTGCGCACTTCGAGGCCGCGCTTGAGGCCGTCGGTCGAGCCGAGCGCGATCGTGCGCACGACGCCGTCGCCGAGCTGCTGCTGCACTTCGAGCGTGAGCTCGGTGCCGTCGATCTTGAGGGCGTCGTAAATCGCCGGGATCGCGTCACGCGGGAATTCCACGTCGATGACCGCGCCGATGACCTGAACAATCTTTCCCGTTGCCATAGTTCTTACTCTTGAAATTTAAACGGCAGCCGCGCCGCCGACGATTTCCGCCAGTTCCTTGGTGATGCTCGCCTGACGCGCCTTGTTGTACTGCAGCTGCAGCGAGTTGATGATCTTGCCGGCGTTGTCGCTTGCGGCCTTCATCGCCACCATGCGCGCCGACTGCTCGGAGGCCGCGTTCTCGATGACCGTCTGGTAGACCTGCGACTCGACGTAGCGCGTCAGCACGGTGTCGAGCAGTTCGGGCGAGTCGGGTTCGTAGATGTAGTCCCAGCTCGACAGCAGGCCCTCGGTCTCGCCCGGCTGCACCGGCAGCAGCTGCACGGCGTCGGCCTTCTGCGTCATCGTGTTGACGAACTGGTTACCGACCACGTAGACGCGATCGACCTGGCCGTCGCGATACGCGTCGGACAGTACCTTGATGACGCCCGTGAGCTGATCGAGCGTCGGACGGTCGCCGAGCTGCGAGGCCGTCGCGAGCACCTTGCCACCGACGCGCTTGAAGAACGCGATCGCCTTGTTGCCGACCAGCGCAAACTCGGCCTCGACGCCCTTGGCCTGCCATTCACGGATCGAGCGCATCGTCGCGCGGAACACATTCATGTTGAGGCCGCCGCAGAGGCCGCGGTCGGTCGTCACGACGAGATACGCGACCTTCCTGACCTCACGCGCGACCATGTACGGATGCTTGACCTCGAGCTTGGCCTGCGCGAGGTGGCCGAGCGTGCGACGCAGCTTCTCCGCGTACGGACGGGCGGCAGCCATGCGATCCTGCGCCTTGCGCATTTTCGACATCGCAACCTTTTCCATCGCACGCGTGATCTTCTGCGTGTTTTTGACGCTCTTGATCTTAGTGCGGATTTCCTTGGCGCCGGCCACGGTCTTGCTCCGGTGCTTATATGGCCGACTGCTGGGCGTAGGTCTCGAGCGCCGACTTCAGACCCGCTTCGAGCGGGTCGTTCCAGTCGCCGGTGTCGAGCTGCTTGAGCAGGTCCTTCTGACCGCTCGCGAGGTACTGGTGCAGGCCCTCTTCCCAAGCCAGGACCTTGTTCACCGGCACCTTGTCGATGAAGCCCTTCTCGACCGCATACAGCGAGGCCGCCATGAGGCCGACCGAAAGCGGCGCGTACTGCTTCTGCTTCATCAGCTCGGTGACGCGCTGACCGCGCTCGAGCTGCGCGCGCGTCGCCGCATCGAGGTCGGACGCGAACTGCGCGAACGCCGCGAGCTCGCGGTACTGCGCGAGGTTGGTACGGACACCGCCCGAGAGCTTCTTGATGACCTTGGTCTGCGCCGCGCCGCCGACGCGCGACACCGAGATGCCGGCGTTCATGGCCGGGCGGATGCCGGCGTTGAACATGTCGGTCTCGAGGAAGATCTGGCCGTCGGTGATCGAGATGACGTTGGTCGGCACGAACGCCGACACGTCACCGGCCTGCGTTTCGATGATCGGCAGCGCCGTCAGCGAACCCGTCTTGCCCTTGACGGCACCGTTGGTGAGCTTCTCGACGTACTCCTCGTTGACGCGCGCGGCGCGCTCGAGCAGACGCGAGTGCAGATAGAACACGTCGCCGGGGAACGCTTCGCGGCCCGGCGGGCGGCGCAGCAGCAGCGAAACCTGACGATAGGCGACGGCCTGCTTGGAGAGGTCGTCGTAGATGATCAGCGCGTCCTCGCCCTTGTCGCGGAAGTACTCGCCCATCGAGCAGCCGGAGTACGGCGCGATGTACTGCAGCGCGGCCGATTCCGAGGCCGAGGCGGCGACGACGATCGTGTACGCGAGCGCGCCGTTTTCCTCGAGCTTGCGCACGACGTTGGCGATCGAGCTGGCCTTCTGGCCGATCGCGACGTAGATGCACTTCACGCCCGAGGTCTTCTGGTTGATGATCGCGTCGATCGCGAGCGCGGTCTTGCCGGTCTGGCGGTCGCCGATGATCAGCTCGCGCTGTCCGCGGCCGATCGGCACCATCGCGTCGACGGCCTTGTAGCCCGTCTGCACCGGCTGGCTCACCGACTTGCGCGCGATGACGCCTGGCGCGATCTTTTCGATCGGGCTGCTCTGCGTCGCGTTGATCGGCCCCTTGCCGTCGATCGGACGGCCCAGCGCGTCCACCACGCGGCCGAGCAGCGCCTCACCGACCGGCACTTCGAGAATGCGGCCGGTGGTCTTGACGGTATCGCCTTCCTTCAAATGCTTGTAGTCGCCGAGGACGACGGCGCCGACGGAGTCGCGCTCGAGGTTGAGCGCCATGCCGAAGGTGGCGGTCCCGTTCGGCGCGGGCGGGAACTCGAGCATTTCGCCCTGCAGCGCGTCGGACAGGCCGTGCACGCGGACGATGCCGTCCTGCAGCGAGACGATCTGGCCTACGTTGCGCGCCTCGGAGACGGCATCGAAATTCTTGATGCGCGCCTTGATGAGGTCGCTGATTTCAGAAGGATTGAGTTGCATAGGAACCGATTCCTAAAAATTTTTCGCGCTTTGACGCGCCCGTCTCACTGCACCACGGCGGCCTTGAGCCGCTCGAGTTCGCCCGTCACCGAGCCGTCGATCACCAGGTCGCCGGCGCGGATCACCGCACCGCCGATCAGGTCCGGGTTGGTCTTCCAGCTGATCGCGACATCACGCGCGAGCTTTTTCCTGACCGCCGTCGCGAGCTTGTCCTGCTGCGCCGGATCGACCGGCACCGCCGACGTGATCTCGACCTCGACGCGACGCTCGGCCTCGGCGCGCAGCGCCTCGTACTGCCCGGCGATCGCGCCGATCGCCGGCAGGCGGCCGTTCTCGACCAGGAGCCGCACCAGCGACACGGCCTCGCTCGGCAGCTTGCCGGACAGGGCCTGCGCCAACGCCGCCGCCAGATCCGTGCGCGTCAGCGACGGGTCGGTCGCAAGCGAAGCGATCCTGGCGTCGCCGAACAGCGCGGCGATCGCGTACAACGAATCGCTCCAAGTCTTGAAGCCCCCGTTGCCGGGGCCGCCGCCGTCGCGCGCGAGTTCGAAGACCGCCTTCGCGTACGGATGCGCCGTCGTGCTGAAATCTGCCTGTTTGGCCGCCATGTCTGCGCCTCAGATCTTCGCCGCGAGCTCGTTCAGCACGTCGGCATGCGCCTGGGTGTCGATTTCGCGCTTGAGGATCTTCGCCGCACCGGCCACCGCCAGCTCGCCGACCTGCTTGCGCAGTTCTTCGCGGGCATGGGCGACTTCGCGCTGCACTTCTTCGTGCGCGCGGGCGACGATGCGCTCGGCTTCCGTCTGCGCCGCGCCCTTGGCCTGCTCGACGATCTGCGCGGCCTGCTTGTTGGCACCGGCGAGGATGTCCTGCGCCTGCGCGCGGGCCGCATGCAGCGCTGCCTCGCTCTTGGTCGAAGCGTCCTGCAGGGCGCGCGCGCCCCTCTCGGCGGCCGCGAGGCCGTCGGCGATGCGCGCCTGGCGGTCGTTCATGGCCTTGAGGATCGGCGGCCAGACGTACTTCCAGGTGAACGCAACGAAGAGCAGGAACGCAATGCTCTGGAAGAGCAGAGTAGCGTTAAGGTTCATCGTTCAAGCCCCTTGCGGGAGTGGTGAGCGGAGAAGTGAGGAACGGCGGCTCAGCCGCCGACCGCCGCCTTGACCGCCGCCGCGAACGGATTCGCGAACGTGAAGTACATGCCGATGCCGATGCCGACGAACGTCACGGCGTCGAGCAGACCGGCAACGAGGAACATGCGGCCGGTCAGCATGCCTGCCATTTCCGGCTGGCGGGCGACGCCTTCGAGCAGCTTGCCGCCGAGCAGGCCAAAGCCGATGGCCGTGCCGGCGCCGCCGAGGCCGAGGATCAGGCCGACCGCGAGAACGGTGGAACCGTTGACTTGGGCGAGCAGGTTTGCGATTTCCATGTGGGTCTCCAGTAACTCTCTTCTAAAAAAACTGCGCGTTGGGGTGGAAGGGTTTGCAGCGATCAGTGATCGGCGTGCGCTTCGGCGGCGGCGCCGAGGTACACGACGGTCAGCACCATGAACACGAAAGCCTGCAGGGTGATGACCAGGATGTGGAAGATCGCCCAGCCGATCTGCAGCAGCACGCCGCCGCCGGCCAGCACCGCGCCGGCGATGCCGTTGAACGCCTGGCCGAGCATCAGCGCGATCAGGATGAAGATCAGCTCGCCGGCGAACAGATTGCCGAACAGTCGCAGCGCCAGCGACACCGGCTTGGCGACGTCCTCAACGATGCGCAGCACGACGTTGACCGGAAACAGGAGCGGCCCGAACGGATGCGTCAGCACTTCCTTGCCGAAGCCGACGACGCCCTTGAACTTGAAGTTGAAGATGTACATCAGCACGAACACCGACAGCGACAGGCCGAAGGTGATGTTGACGTCGGTGCTCGGCACGACCTTGAGGTACGGCACGCCGGCCAGGCCGGCCGCGTGCGGCAGCCAGTCGACCGGCACGATGTCCATGAAATTCATCAGAAACACCCACGCGAAGATCGTCAGCGCGAGCGGCGCGACCAGCGAATTGGCGTGCGGGAAGATCTCGTGCACCTGGTTCTGCACGAATTCGACGATGATCTCGATCAGGTTCTGCGTCTGCGTCGGATGCGCGGCATTGGCCTTGCGGGCCACTTTCCAGAACACGAATGCGAAGATCAGGCCGAGCAGCACCGAGAAAATGCAGCTGTCGAGATTGAGCACCCAGAAGCCGGAAGCGTGGGGATCAATCGTCATCGTCTGCAGATCCAGCCTGAGATTGGTCAGGTGGTGCAGGACGTAGCTGCCGGTATCGTGGTGACCTTCTTCGGCTGCCATGGGCTTTCGTTTAGTTACCGTCGTTACGCTTATCGAATCCGACCCGCGCCAATACCAGCCACCAGGCCAGTTGACAGGCTGCGAAGGTCACCAGCAGGGCGAGAAATCGCCCGGCAAACAGCATTACCCCGAACCAGAACAGCACCGCGGTCAGGGCAACCCTGCCAATCTCCCCTCGAAACATCGCGCCGACGACATCGGCCGGCGTTTCCTGCGCACGGCGCGCCAGGGCGCGCCAAGCAAAATACACGGTGGGCACAACAGCTGTCAGCCCGCCCCAAAGCGCGGCGATCGCACCGGACATGCCGTAATAACCACCGCACGCCGCCGCTGTCAGCATGGCGATAACCAGCTGCGCAAGACAGACGGCTCGCGCTGGTGCTGGCCCGCTCAATATTTTTCGCCCCGTCCACGCACGTCGCGACGACTGCTTCGCATCGGCGGGCTCCTCAAATGGGCCGCGATTGTACGGTCAGCTTTGGGGCAGGTCAATCTCGAATGCACCGCATTTGGCCATTGCCGGTAATCAACGCCGTTGTTGTTTTCGCCGCCGCGGCTCGAGCATCCCGCGCGCCGCGAACCGCGCGCGCCCGCTGTGCGGCGAGCCTGTACGACCAGGCCGCTTCAGCCGAGCCGCGCGAGCAGCGCCTGCAACTCGGCGGGGTCCTTGAACGACACCGTCAGCCGGCCGCGGCCCGATTCGTTCTGCTGCAAACGGACCGGCAGGCCGAATTTCCGCGTCAGCTCCTGTTCCAGCGCCGGCGCGCGCGGCTTGACCGGACGGGGCTTGCCGCCACCGTCGGCATGGACCAGCGCCTCGGTCTGGCGCACTGACAGTGGCCGCTCGACGGCCAGCTTGGCGAGCGACGACTGTCGCGCGCCCTCGACGCCGAGCAGCACCTTGGCGTGACCGAAGCTCAGGTGGCCGTTGCGCACGAATTGCTGGACGTCGTCGTTGAGTTCGATCAGCCGCAGCAGATTGGTGACGTGCGTGCGCGAACGGCCGACCGCTTTCGCCGTCGCTTCATGCGTCAGCCCGCAGTCGCGGATCAGCTTGTCGAGCGCCTCGGCTTCTTCGAGCGGGTTCAGGTCGGCACGCTGGATGTTCTCGACCAGCGCGACCGCCATCGCGCCCTGTTCGTCGAGCGTCTTGACGATCGCCGGTACGGTCTTGAGGCCGGCCTGGCGGGCGGCGCGCCAGCGTCGCTCGCCGGCGACAATCTCGTGGCGGTCGCCACCGAGGGCGCGCACGACGATCGGCTGCACGACACCCTGCGCGCGGATCGATTCGGCGAGCGAATCGAGCGCGGCGGCGTCGAACTGGCGGCGCGGCTGGTGCCGGCCCGGCTGCAGCGCATCGACCGGCAGTTCGCGCAGCTGGTCGCCGGCCTCCTCGTCGACGGTGTTAGCGACGCTGCTCAGCAGCACGTCGAGGCCGCGGCCCAAGCCCCTCTTCTTTGAACTCACAGCACGCTCCCGGATGCCGCCGCGGTCATCGCCGCGCGGCCATAAGCCAAACCAGATTCACGCAATAGTTGCACGAAAGTGCCGGCGAGCATGCGCACATCACTGCCTGCCGCACGCCGCGCAGGATGCGCATCGCCGCGCTCAGGCCGGCAGGCGCAGCTGGCCGCCGTCGTGGCGGCGCAGCACTTCGCCGGCCAGCGCCAGGTAAGCCTTGGCGCCCGACGACGCGGCGTCGTAGAGCATCACCGGCAGGCCGTAGCTCGGCGCTTCGGCGAGGCGCACGTTGCGCGGCACCAGCGTGCGGTAGACCTTGTCGCCGAAATGCTGCGTCAGCTGCCCGGAGACGTCGTTGGCGAGGTTGTTGCGCGGGTCGAACATCGTGCGCAGCAGGCCTTCGATCTCCAGCTTCGGATTGATGACGCGCTTGATCTTCTGCACGGTGTCCATCAGCGCGCTGAGACCTTCGAGCGCGTAGTACTCGCACTGCATCGGGATCAGCACGCCGTCGGCGGCAACCAGCGCGTTGACGGTCAGCTTCGACAGCGCCGGCGGGCAGTCAAGGAGCACATAGTCGAAGTCCTCGGCGACTTCGGCGAGCGCCGTCTTCAGCGCGAAATCGCCGGCGGCGACGTCGCGCAGCTTGATCTCGGCCTCGGTCATGTCGCCGTTGGCCGGCAGGACCGAGAGATTCAAATCGGGCAGGTGCTGGATCGCCTCGCGGATGGGCACCTGCTCCAGCAGCACGTCGCGTGTGCTGTGACTCAGCCGGCTCTTGTCGACGCCGACGCCCATCGTCGCGTTGCCCTGCGCGTCGAGATCGACGAGCAGCACGCGGCGCCTGGTCGCCGCCAGCGACGCGGCGAGATTGATCGACGTCGTCGTCTTGCCGACGCCGCCTTTCTGATTGGCGATGGCGATGATGTGGCTCATGACCTCAATCCTGCACGGCGATGACGGCGTGGCGTTCTTCATCCAGCCCCGGCACCCGCAGGCGGCGTGTCTCGCGGATCCGCGCTCCCGCCGGCACGGCGGCGAGTTCGGCGGCGTCTAGTTTGCCTTTCATGGCCACCCAGACACCACCCTCGGAGCCACCCGGCGCCAGCAGCGTCGCGGTGGCGGCGACGAAATCGGCCAATGAGGCGAACGCGCGGCTGGTGATGCCGTCGTACGGCGCCACCGGCCGCCAGTCCTCGACGCGGCATTCGGCGACCTCGACGTTGTCCAGCTTCAGCGTGCGCTGCGCGTGGCGCATGAAGCGCGCCTTCTTGCCGTTGCTGTCGAGCACCGTCACCCGCAGGCGCGGCTCGGCGATCGCCAGCACCAGACCCGGCAGGCCGGCGCCGGCGCCGACGTCGAGGATGCGCGCGTCCGGAAAGCCGGGCACGACGTCCAGCACCGGCAGCAGCGCCAGCGAATCGAGCAGATGCCGAGTCACCATCTCGCTCGGCGTGCGAATCGCCGTCAGGTTGTAGGCGCTGTTCCAGCGCGTCATCTCGTCGAGATAGCGCAGCAGATGCCCGCGTGCGGCCGGCGACAGCTCGGGCTTCAGCGCGGCGAGCCCGTTGTCGAGATGCCGCGCCATCGGATGCGCGCTCATCGCCGTTCGCCGGCCGGACCGCGACGCGAAGACGGAAATGACGGGCGGGAACGCATCGCGGGCACGTGTCCGGAGCACAAAGGAACAGGCGGGAGGGCCGCGCAGTATACCCGCGCGCGACTTCGCGCCATGCTGCTCAGCGCTTCGACAGCGAACCGAGGATGCCGCGCAGCAGCTGGCGACCGACTTCGCGGCCGATCGACGACGCGGCGCTGCGCGTCGCGCTCTTGATCGCCGCTTCGACGACGGTCTCGCGCTGGCGCGCCGGGGCTTTCGGGGTTTGCGTCGCGTGACCGCCGGCGGTCGGCGCCGGTGCGCCACCGCGGTTCCACCAGCCGGTGTCGCCGCCGTTCGCCGGCGCAGCGTCGGCCGGCGCGGCGGCGGCGCTCGCGCGGGCGCCGAGTTTCTCGTACGCCGATTCGCGGTCGACGGTCTGCTCGTAGCGGCCGGCGACCGGGCTGCGCGCCAGGATCGCCCGGCGCTCGTCCGCTGTGATCGGTCCGATGCGCGAGCGCGGCGGCGCGATCAGCGTCTTCTCGACGACGCTCGGCACGCCCTTCTCGTCGAGCGTGGAGACCAGCGCCTCGCCGACGCCGAGCGACTGGATCACCTCGGCGACCTTGAGCTTCGGATTCGGGCGGAACGTTTCGGCGGCGGCCTTCACCGCCTTCTGGTCGCGCGGCGTGAACGCGCGCAGCGCGTGCTGCACGCGGTTGCCGAGCTGGCCGAGCACCGTATCCGGCAGGTCGAGCGGGTTCTGCGTGACGAAGTAGACGCCGATGCCTTTGCTGCGGATCAAGCGCACGACCTGCTCGACCTTGTCGACCAGCGCCTTCGGCGCGTCCTTGAACAGCAGGTGCGCTTCGTCGAAGAAGAAGACGAGCTTGGGCTTGTCGGCGTCGCCGGCTTCCGGCAGGCGCTCGAACAGCTCGGACAGCAGCCACAGCAGAAAGGTCGAGTACAACCGCGGCTTCTGGTACAGCACCTCGGCGGCGAGCACGTTGACGATGCCGCGGCCGCTCGTGTCGCAGCGCATGAAGTCGTTGAGATCGAGCGCCGGCTCGCCGAAGAAATGCTCGGCGCCGTCGGCTTCGAGCTGCAGCAGCGCGCGCTGGATCGCACCGACCGATGCAGTGGTGACGAGTCCGTAGTCGGCGCCGAGCGACTTGGCGTTGCTGCCGACGTACTGCAGCACCGCGCGCAGATCCTTGAAGTCGAGCAGCAGCAGGCCCTGATCGTCGGCGTACTTGAAGACCAGCGCGAGCACCGCTTCCTGCACGTCGGACAGATCGAGCAGGCGCGCGAACAGCACCGGCCCCAGATCGGAGACCGTTGCGCGCACGGGGTGACCGTTGGTGCCGAACACGTCCCAGAACACGACGGACACCGCCGCGGGGGCCCAGTTCTCGACGCCGGCCGTCGCCGCGCGCTCGACGAGCTTGGGCTTGGCCTCGCCGGCGGCGCCGATGCCGGACAGATCGCCCTTGACGTCGGCCGCGAACACCGGCACGCCGAGCTGCGAGAAACCTTCGGCGAGCAGTTGCAGCGTCACCGTCTTGCCGGTGCCGGTCGCGCCGGCGACGAGGCCGTGGCGGTTCGCGTACTGCGCGAGCAGTCTTTGCGGCGTGTCGTCGCCCTTGCCGATCAGGATGGCAGCGCTCATCGAAGTCCCCAATGCGTTCGTGCTGGTGTTCGTGGAAGGTCGCCTATCTTCGCCAAGACGACAGCCGCCGCCAATGTGCGGTGCCCCCGAAAGGCTGGCGCGCGTCAGGCGACGCGCGCGAGCAGGCCGGATTGCTCGATCGCCGATGCCGCTTCGGCCGCGAAGTTGCCGGCGAGGTACTCCTTGCTGAAATCGTCGGTCAGGATGACATCGTAGCGGGCGGCGTCGTAGGCGCGCGCCTGCTCGGCCTCGTCGCGCGTCAACAGCTGGTGCTTCACCGCATCGTCGAGGCGTTCGGCCACGGTATCGCCTTGTATCTCGCCCTTGTTGACGAGCTTGAAGTACTTCACGTACGCCGCCTCGTTCTTCAGGCCGACTTTCCAGGCGTGCTCCATGCGGCCGATCGGATCGTGGTCGCCGCCGTTCTTGAACACCAGCCACGACAGGCGCTCGCGCACGTCGCTGGGCTCGAGGAGCAGGTCGGCGACGCGCGCGTTGACGCGGTCGGACACCGGATGGAAGTGATTGCCGAGCGGAAAGATCACGACGCGCAACAGCCAGCGACCCCAGGCGATCGGGAAGTTGCGGATGAAGCCGTTGAAGGCGTGGCCGATCTCGTACAGGCAATGGTCGAGCGCCCAGCGCGTGTGCGCGCGCTCAGCGTCGCTCTTGCTGCCCTCGAGATAGAACTTCAGCACGCAGGACGCGATGTACAGCTGCGAGAGCACGTCGCCGAGGCGCGCCGAGAGGCGCTCCATGAACTTGAGCTTGCCGCCGACCGTGCCCATCGTCAGGTCCGAGGCGAACGCCAGCGCCGCCGACATCCGTTCGAGCCGGCGGAAGTACGGCGCGAACTCGCCGTCGACCGGCGCGCCGGTCAGCCGCGAGCCGGTCAGCGCCAGCGTGAATGCGCGCACCGCGCGGTTGACCGCGAAGCCGATGTGGCCGAACAGCAGCTTGTCGAATTTCGGCAGGTCGTCCTCGCGCGCCGCTTCCATTTCCGGGAACACGTACTGGTGGCAGCGGATCGCGCCCTGGCCGTAGATCATCAGGTTGCGCGTCAGGATGTTGGCACCCTCGACGGTGATCGCCACCGGCGTCGCCTTGTAGCCGGTCGCCATGAAGTTGCGCGGGCCCTGCTGGATGCCCTTGCCGCCGAGCACGTCCATGCCGTCGTTGATGATCTTCCGCATCAGCTCGGTCATGTGGTACTTGGCGATGGCGGTCGTCACGCCGGGCGCGCAGTGATCGACGGCCGACGCGGTCAGCACGCGCATCGCCTCCAGCGTGTACGCCGAGCCGGCGATGCGGCCGGTCGCCTCCTGCACGCCTTCGAACTTGCCGACCGAGACCTTGAACTGGCGCCGGTAGCGCGCGTAGACGCCGGTCATGCGGTAGCCGATCTGCCCGGCCGCCGTGGCCAGCGCCGGCAGCGAGATGCCGCGGCCGGCCGACAGGCACTCGGTCAGCATGCGCCAGCCCTTGCCGGCCATCTTCGGGCCGCCGATGATTGCGTCGAGCGGCACGAACACGTCGCGGCCGACGATGGTGCCGTTCATGAACGCCGCGCCCGGATAGTGGCGGCGTCCGATGTGCACGCCCGGATGCGAGGCCGGGATCAGCGCGCAGGTGATGCCGAGATCGCCATTCCCGGCCCCCTTGCTCACGTCGCCGAGCAGTCCGTCCGGATCGCGCAGCTTGAACGCGAGACCGATCACCGTCGCGACCGGCGCCAGCGTGATGTAGCGCTTCGAGAACGTCAGGCGGATGCCGAGCGTCCGCTGCCCCTCGTGCTCGCCGTAGCCGACGTAGCCAACGTCCGGCATCGCCGTCGCATCCGAGCCGACTTCCGGCCCGGTGAGGCCGAAGCACGGAATCTGGCTGCCGTCGACGAGGCCCGGCAGCCATTTTTTCTTCTGCTCGTCGGTGCCGTAGTGCATCAAGAGCTCGCCGGGGCCCAGCGAGTTCGGCACCATCACCGTCACCGCCAGCGTGATCGACTTGCTCGCGAGCTTGGTCACCACCGCCGACTGCGCGTTCGCCGAAAAGCCGAGGCCGCCGTATTCCTTCTTGATCAGCATCGAGAAGAATTTCTTCCTGGCGATGTAGTCCCAGGCTTCCTTCGGCAGGTCCTTGGCCTCGTACTCGATCTTCCAGTCGTCGCAGAGCTTGCACAGCTCCTCGCACTCGTGGTCGAGGAAAGACTGTTCTTCCGGAGTCAGCTTGGTGTACTGGAAACTCAGCAGCTTCTCCCAGTCTGGACGGCCGCGGAACAGCTCGGCCTCCCACCAGACGTCGCCCGATTCGAGCACCTCGCGCTCGGTCGAAGACATCTCCGGCTGCACTTTCTTGAAGATCGCGAAGATCCAGCCGCTCAGCACGGCGCGGCGCAGCGGCCGCAGGTTGAGCACGAGCGCGGCGGCGGCGAACACGACGCCGCCGACCGCCAGCGCCGTCGGCCCGATGCTGCCGGCGAGCCCCAGTGCGCCGAGCAGCAGCGCGGCGCCGATCGTCCAGACGATCAGCGGCGCGCCGACGAAAGCGAGAATCCATGCCGCCAGCAGTGCCAGCACGATGATGAGAGTCGTCATAACGCCTCCTTGACTGCTAGCCGCTGCGGCGCGGGTCGGGCGCCTCGTCGTCGTCCGCCGGCGCCTCGCGCGGAATCAGCACTTTGATCATCAGCTTCACGTACTCGCTGAAGTCGGCGCCCGACGGCATCATCTCGGGCGTGTCGCGCCCGATCTGCAGATTACCCATGAACGTCGCGTAGGCAAAGCGCGCCCAGTGCGCGGCCGCGGTCTCGCCGAAGCCGAGCGCGCGATAGCACTCGTACAGGTATTCCATGCGCCGCTGCGACACGCGGCGCACGAAGCCCTGCACCATGGGCTTGTCCTCGGCGGCGGCGATCGCCAGGTACAGGCGGCCGGCGCGGTAGCTCGCGTTGGCCGCCTTGAACAGCTTGACGATGCGCTGGTAGGGATCGGGCTCGGGGCCGATGCGCGCAACGATGTCGTCGGTCTCGGCCTTCTCCCAGCGTTCGAGCGCGGCGCGCAGCAGCGCGTCGCGGTTTTCGAAGTGCCAGTAGAAGGAGCCCTTGGTGACGCCGAGCCGGCGCGCGAGCGGTTCGACGCCGACCGCATCGAAGCCGCTGGTCGCGATCGCCTCGAGCGCCGCCTCGGTCCAGGCCTCGGCGGTCAGGCTCTGCTTGCTGGTGTCGGCGGCGGTCGAAGGCGGCATGGACGGACGATCGGTCGGATGACGGAGTCTATCCATACGCACCCGTATGGAGCAAGCGGCAAGGCCGCCGCCGATCCCGGGCGTTCCCGAGCCCGGCGCACACGGCGACCTCCGGAGCGCGGCTACTGCGTGAAGCGCAGCATGAACGCCAGCTTGTCGGTCTCTTCTTCGATCAGCTTGGCGATCGGCTTGCCGGCGCCGTGGCCGGCGTTGCTGTCGATGCGGATCAGCACCGGCGGACCGTCGGCGACGCCGTCCCTGGACGTCGCCGCCTGCAGCGCGGCGGCGTACTTGAACGAGTGGCCCGGCACGACCCGGTCGTCGTGATCGCCGGTGGTGATCAGCACGGCCGGATATTTCACGCCGCTGCGGATGTTGTGATACGGCGAGTATGCGTAGAGCGTGCGGAAGCCGGCTGCGGTCTCGGACGTGCCGAAGTCGCCGGCCCAGGCCCAGCCGATGGTGAACCGGTGATAGCGCAGCATGTCCATCACGCCGACCGCCGGAAACGCCGCGGCGAACAGCTCCGGATGCTGGTTGGTCGTCGCGCCGACCAGCAGGCCGCCGTTCGAGCGGCCGCCGATCGCCAGATGCGCCGCGCTCGTCCAATTCTGCGCGATCAGGTATTGCGCCGCCGCCGCGAAGTCGTCGAACACGTTCTGCTTGCGGTCGAGCGTGCCCGCCTCGTGCCAGGCCTTGCCGTACTCGCCGCCGCCGCGCAGGTTGGCGAGCGCGTAGACGCCGCCGCGCTCCATGAAAACGAGGTTCGGCACCGAGAATTCCGGCGTCTTGGAAATCTCGAAGCCGCCGTAGCCGAACAGCAGCGTCGGGTTCCTGCCGTCGCGCTTGACGCCCTTCTTGTAGCTGATGAACAGCGGGATGCGCGTGCCGTCCCTGGACTTGTAGAAGACCTGCTCGGTGACGTAGTCGGCCGGATCGAAATTCAGCTTGATCGGCTGGAAGACCCGGCCTTCGTTCTTCGCGAGATCGTAGACGTAGTTGGTCTGCGGCTGGTTGAACGAGGTGTAGCCGTAGAACAGCTGCGGATCGCCGGCGTGGCCGGACAGCTGGATGCCGCCGAGCGCGAGGTCCGGGATGCTGCCGAGGCCCGGCAGCGCGATGTCGCCGAGCGACTTGCCGTCGAACGTGTAGCGCGCCAGGCGCGAGGTCGCGTCGTGCATGTACAGCGCAACGATGCCGTCGCCGGCGAACAGCGCCGACTGCAGCGTGTCGGCGCTTTCCGGCACGACGGTCTTCCAGTCGGCCGGGGCGGGCCTGGCGAGGTCGACGGCGATGATGCGACCGCGCGCGGCGCCGTTGCTGGTGCGCAAGTACAGCGTGCTGTCGCGATTGCCGAGCAGGTTGTATTCGGCTTCGAAGTCGTCGACCAGCTTGACGAACGGCGCGTCGAGCTTCGGCCCGCCATCGGCGCCGAGATCCTTGACCCACACCGCATTCTCGTTGCCCGAGCCCCGCGAGACCGACACGACCAGATAGCGGCCGTCGTCCGTCACTTCGCCGTCCCAGCCCCACTGCGGCTGCGCCGCAGCCTCGGCGATCAGCCGATCGTCGGCCTGCGTCGTGCCGAGACGATGGTAGTACAGCTTCTGGTTCGCGAGTTCGTCGAACGTGCCCGGCCTGGCCCCGGCCGGCGGCGCGGGATAGCGCGCATAGAAGAACCCGGCGCTGTCGTGCGTCCAGGCGATGCCGGAGAACTTGATGCGGATCAGGACGTCGCCGCTGTCCTTGCCGTCGGCGACCGCGCGCACGCGGAACTCGTTCCAGTCCGAGCCGGCCGCCGCCGTCGCGTACGCGAGCCGCTTGCCGTCCGGCGACGGCTCGACCTGCGTCAGCGCCACCGTGCCGTCGGCCGACAGCGTGTTCGGATCGAGCAGCACGCGCGGCTTGCCCCTGCCATCGTCCACGTAGAGCACCGACTGGTTCTGCAGGCCGTCGTTGCGGCCGTAGAACAGCGCTCCGGCCCGGCGATGCGGCAAGTCGTAGCGTTCGTAGTTCCACAGCTGGCCGAGCCGCTCGCGCAGCGCATCGCGTTGCGGCAGATGCGCCAGGTACGGAACGCTCAGCGCATTCTCGGCGGCGACCCAGCTGCGCGTCGCCGCGGAATCGACGTCCTCGAGCCAGCGATACGGATCGGCGACCCTGGTGCCGAAATAGTCGTCGTCGACGTCGCCGCGCGGCGTCGGCGGATAGCGCAGCGCCTCGGCCTGCGCCAGTCCGCTCGCCATGGCCGCCAATACGATGGATCCCCAGCGCGCACTGCTTTTCACTCTCGTCGTCCCGATCTTCGAAGCTGCGGCATGTTAGAGGTGGCATGTTAGAGATTGGCGCGGCGGCCGGATACGAGGGTTTCCCCTGCTTCGGCCCGGCCGGACGACATGTGCGGCGACGCATGCGCGGTCCGTGCGCGCTTCGCGGACGCGGCAGAATTCAGCATAGGTTCATAGCCTCGAACCAAGATGCACCCGGACACGCAGGGGAGCAACGCAAAGATCGCCGCGTCGGCTGGCACGAGGGGTGATCGTTGTGGGGCTTTCTTCGTCCATACGACCTGAGGAAAGCAAAAATGAAAATGAAGCACAAGGTTCTTGCCGCAGCATTGATCGCCGGCGCCGCGCAAACGGTATATGCCGACATCGACACCACACCCTACCTGGGCCTCCAGGGCACTTACGAGTGGCCGGACACGATCCGCGACACGGATGACGGCCTCGGCGCCACCCTTCTGCTCGGCTTCCCGACCGGCGAGTACTTCGCTCCGGAAATCCATCTGTTCGGCATCAGCGCCGACCGCAACGCCGGCGGCGGCTCCAACAAGCAATGGGGCGGCGGTCTCGACTTCGCGATCTATCCGTTCAAGCGCTCGTCGTGGTTCTCGCCGTTCCTGCTGCTCGGCGGCGGCGCCGAGAAGGAAGACCGCGACATCAACAACCACACGTACGGATTCGCCAATGCCGGCGGCGGCTTCCTCGTCAATCTGAACACCGACCGCACCGTTTCGCTGCGCGTCGATGCCAAGCGGTACTGGGTCTTCGACGACGACACCGATGCGAACCACGACTATCTGATGGACACCCGCCTGAGCGCGGGCCTGCAGTTCGTGCTCGGCAAGAAGGAAGCGCCGAAGCCGGTCGCGCCGCCCCCGCCGCCCCCGCCGAAGGATACCGACGGCGACGGCGTGACCGACGACCTCGATCTGTGCCCCGGCACGCCGCCCGGCATGAAGGTCGACGCCACGGGTTGCCCGCTGCCGCCGCCCCCGCCGCCGAAGGATTCGGACCGCGACGGCGTCTACGACGATGTCGACGCCTGCCCGGACACGCCGTACGGCATGAAGGTCGACGCGCGCGGCTGCGCGATCAAGGAAGCCAAGATCGTGCTGCACGACATCAACTTCGAGTTCGACTCGGCGCGCCTGACAGCCGCCGCCAAGGCGGAGCTCGACAAGATCGCGCAGGGCCTGAAGGGCCAGCCGACGATGGGCCTGATCATCGAAGGTCACACCGACGCGACCGGCGCCGACGCCTACAACCTGAAGCTGTCGAAGCAGCGCGCGGCCGCCGCCAAGACCTATCTCGTCGAGCAGGGCATTGAGTCCTCGCGCCTGACGTCGGAAGGCTACGGCGAGAGCCAACCGATCGCGACCAACAAGACCAAGGAAGGCCGCGCCGAGAACCGCCGCGTCGAGTTCAAGGTCACCAAGGAGTAAGGCGCGACGCGCCCGCAGCACCCGGCCCCGGCACGCAAGCGCCGGGGCTTTTCGTTTGCGCGCGAAAAACCTCAGCGCAGCAGCAGTTCGCGCTGGCCTTGCAGCTGCTGCATCGCGTGCTGGTAGCCGCGCTCGACGATCTCGTCCATGCGCTTCCAGTCGAACATGCCGATGCGGCTGACCGGCATGCGCAGATAGACGTCGGCGCGCGCCGCGCGCTGCGCGACGCCGCTTTCGCTGGTCAGGGTCGCCGTGCGGAACAGGATCGACAGCAGGCGCGGGGCGTCGGCGCCGCGCAGGCGGAACACGCCTTCCGGATCGGGCCCGGCGACGCCGGGCGCGGCGACGCCGCCTTCGGTGCTGACGTCGGACGCGATGATCGGCCCGCGCTCGAGACGCTGCATCAGATCGGTCGGCAGGCTGTTGGCGACGGCGCCGTCGGCGTACAGCTCGCCGTTGTAGGCCAGCGGCGGCGCGACGCCGGGCACCGCCATGCTGGTCGCCGTCCAGAGGTACAGCGGCCCGCGGTCGTGCATCACGGCCGCGCCGCGCGTCAGGTTGGTGGTCACGCAGAAATACGGCAGACGCAACGTCTCGATGCTCTGCTCGCCGAAGATCTCGTGCAGATGCCGCGTGAACTTGCGGCCGCGGATCAGCGAGATCGTCGGCAGCACGTAGTCGTTGAGGTAGTTGTGCGCGACGAAGGTGTCGCGCGCGATCAGGCGGATGTCGTCGACGCTGCGCCCGCAGGCCAGCAGCGCCGCGAGAAAGGCGCCCATGCTCGAACCGCCGGCGACGTCGACCGGAATGTCGAGTTCCTGAAGCGCGCGCAGCAGGCCGATGTGCGCGAAGCCGCGCGCGCCGCCGCCGCCGAGCACCAGGCCGATGCCGCGACCCGACAGCTGGCGGGCCAGGCGCGCGTAGTCGGCGTCGCGGTCCGGACGCAGATAGTGATGCGCGCCGGCGCCGCAGCTCGCGCGCCATTCCAGCGTCACCGGCGACGGCGCGCCGTCCGGACGCAACAGCAGCACGTCGACCGGCGCGCGCGAACCGCTGCCCTGCAGCAGCTCGACCATCGGTCCGCCGGGCCTCAGATCGCCGGCGTCGGCGACGACGAGCACGCAGTCGGCCTGCGCGATGCAGCGCAGCGCCCAATCGTCGGCGCGCGATTCGGCGAGATAGACGAGCTGCGCGTTCCGGATTTCGAGCTCGTTGAGATATTCGGTCAGCTGCCGCGTGCGCTGCGGATCGGCGGGCGCGCGCGCCCATTCGTGCGGCTCGATGCCGAGCGCGGCGCCGATGGTCTGCACGTCGATCAGGCGGGCCGCGCCGTCGAGGTGACGGCACAGCTGTTCGGCGACCCTGCGCGCCGGCACGCCGGGCCGCGCCGGCAGCACCGCCAGCGTGCTGCGGCGCTGCACGGCGGCGAGCGCCTGCGTGCCGGCGTTCTGGCGCAGGCGCTGGGCGACGATGCGCATCAGGCGCAGCATCGCCGCGGGGAAACGCTCCATGGTGCGCAGCAGCGCCGCGCTCGGCAGCTCGACGAGCACGCTGTCGCGGATCGCGTAGACGTCGGCGCTGCGCGGTTCGCCGAGCACCGCGCTGATTTCGCCGCTCGGCGCGAAGCGCGGGATCGTGCCGGCGATGCGGCCATCGGCCAGCGTCGCACGCAGACGGCCGGCGGCGACGATGTAGACCTGATCCGGCGCCGAGCCGCGCGCGCAGACCCGCGCGCCGCTGCGCACGTCGATCAGCGTGGCATGCGCGGCCAGCGCGTCGATGGCATCGCGGTCGATGCCCTCGAACAGCGGCGACTGGCTGAGAACGTCACGGGCCTCCATGGGCCGGGCAGTCTAGTCCCGTGAGCCGGAAATATCGAAACGGCGTCAGGTCTTGCCGGCCTCGCCCTGCCAGCCGCAGGCCAGTCCCTCGTTCCGCTGCTTGAGGTAGTCCATCAGCGGCTGGAAGGATTCGATCAGCGCCGAGATGTCCATCTCGCGCCTGCCGGTCAGCTTCTCGAGCATGTCCTGCCAGGGCTGGAGGCGCGCGTCGTTGCTGCCGTCGTACAGCGTGCCGACCAGCGCCGAATTGTGCGCCTGGAGCCGGCGCCCCAGGCGCGCGAGATCGAGAGGGCTGGCACTGTGCCTGCCCGCCGGAACATGGTCATCCGGTAAATCCACCAGCGGCGCGCCAGGCCAGCACGGCCAGCAACGCCAGCACGAGCAGGGCGAGCGCCATCCATCCGCCGCGGCCGCGACGTGCCGCGCGCCGCGCGAGGCCGAGCCGGTCGTCAAGATGGCGATCGAGCAGGCGCAGGTTGCGCTGGTTCGACTTGAACGCGAAGTCGGCGATGTCGCCCGCCACCGGCACCAGGCCGAGCAGCAGATCGAGCAGGATGTTGCCGACCATGCGGCCGATCGTGCCGCGTGGCGCGCGCACGCGCAGCGCTTCGACGACGAAGTACGAGCCGAGCAGCGCGCCGGCCAGATCGCCGATGCCCGGAATCAGGCCGATCAGCGCCTCGACGCCGATGCGCCACGACGTCCCCGGCACGGCGATGCCGCTGTCGAGAAAACGGGCGACACGGTGCAACCGTGCACGCGTCGCGTGCAGGCCGGGCTGCGTCGCGGCGGCGCTGATCGAAAGAGGGGCGTCCGAGCCTCCGGTCCCCGGCTTGCGGTCTGTCATCTGGCTTCCGGTAAACTTTTTGCATTCTCCAGCGGGGTCCGCCCACGCACCGCACGCGGCCGGGGCGGCGCGCAGCGTCGCGCACCCGCGAACCATTCTAAGAAGGGAGTCGCATGCGCGCTCTGTTGAACCGTGTTCTCTACAGCCTCGTCTGGTGGCTGTTCCGGCCGTTCTACGGCCTGGTCCGCTACAAGACGGCGCCGCAACCGCTGCACGACGGGCTGAAGATCGACCCGAACGTGCCGGTCGTCTACATCCTCGCGCAGCGCTCGTGGGTCGACATGTTCGTGCTCGAGCGCATCTGCCGCGAGTTCGAGCTGCCGCGGCCGAACCGCACCGGCTCGAACTTCCCGACTGTCGAGCGCGCCGCCGTCGTCTACATGGACGCGCTGCTCGAGACGCGCCTGCACGACACCGACCTGTCGCGGCTGATCGAGACCGGCATCGCCACCAAGAGCTTCGAGGCGCAGCTGGTGCCGGTCTCGATCTTCTGGGGCCGCGATCCGGGCACCGAGACCAGCCTGTGGAAGCTGCTGTTCGCCGACAGCGTACAGGCCGGCCGCGTGCGCAAGTTCTTCATCATGCTGTTCAACGGCCGCAACGTGCTGGCGCACTTCGGCCTGCCGTTCTCGTTCCGCGAATACGTCGACCGCGGCCCCGACGCCGCGACCTCGATCCGCAAGCTGACGCGCGTGCTGCACTTCCACTTTCTGCGCGCGCGCACCGCGGCGCTGGGGCCGACGCTGCTGCGCCGCGGCGTCGTCATCGACGGCCTGCTCAATGCCGCCGAAGTGCAGCGCGCCATCGAGCGCGCCGCCGGCAAGAACGGCATGACGCTGGACAAGGCGCGCGCCTACGCGCGCAAGTGCGCCGAGGAAATCGCCGCCGACTATTCGACGACGAGCATCAACCTCCTCGAACGCTTCCTCACCTACGTGGTGTTCAAGCGCGTGTTCGCCGGCATCGACGTGCAGGGCCTCGAACGCATGCGCAAGCTGGCACAGCAGTACGAGCTGGTCTACATGCCCTCGCACCGCTCGCACGCCGACTATCTGCTGGTGTCGTACTCGCTGTACCACGCCGGCGTCGTGCCGCCGCACATCGCCGCCGGCGTCAACCTCAACTTCTGGCCGGTCGGCGGCCTGCTGCGCCGCTGCGGCGCGTTCTACCTGCGCCGCAGCTTCTCGGGCGACGCGATCTTCACCGCCGTGTTCCGTGCCTACGTCGACGCGCTGATCAA
>JASGFY010000007.1:0-95281 GCA_047605265.1 Solimonas sp. | reverse complement strand
GGCCGCGGCCGACGGCGCGCCGCCGCCCGCGGCGCTGAAGGTCGGCGCGCATCGCGAGCAGGCCGGCGGCGAAAAAGTCACTGACTTCGACACCGTCAGCACCTACAACAACTATTACGAGTTCGGCACCGACAAGGACGAGCCGGCGCGCAACGCGGGCGCGCTGCGCACGCGGCCGTGGACGGTCGTGGTCGACGGCGAGTGCGAGGCGCCCGGCCGCGCCGACATCGATGCGCTGATCGCCGGCCCTCTCGAAGAACGCATCTACCGCCACCGCTGCGTCGAGGCCTGGAGCATCGTCGTGCCCTGGGTCGGCTTCCCGCTCGGCGGATTCCTCAAACGCTACAGGCCGACGTCGAAAGCCAAGTACGTGGCGTTCGAGACCCTGTACGACCCGAAGCAGATGCCCGACACGCGCTACGGCGTGCTCGACTGGCCGTATGTCGAGGGCCTGCGCATCGACGAGGCCATGCATCCGCTGGCAATGCTCACCGTCGGCATGTACGGCAAGGTGCTGCCGAACCAGAACGGCGCGCCGCTGCGCCTGACGATTCCGTGGAAATACGGCTTCAAGAGCATCAAGTCGATCGTGCGCATCCGCTTCGTCGAGACACAGCCGCCGACCACCTGGAACCGCATGGCGCCCCGCGAGTACGGCTTCTATTCGAACGTGAATCCGGACGTCGATCACCCGCGCTGGTCACAGGCCAAGGAACGCCGCCTCGGCGAACTGTTCAAGCGCGACACGCTGATGTTCAACGGCTATCCGGAAGTCGCGTCGCTGTACGCCGGCCTCGATCTGCAGAAGAACTATTGATGCCGGCGGCGACAGCGAACGTGCGCCTCTGGCTGTGGCGTCTCGCGGCCTGGGCGCTGGGGCTCGCGCCGCTGCTGTGGCTGGGCGGGCGCGTGCTGCAGGCGCGGCTCGGCGCCAATCCGGTCGAATTCCTCGAGCACCATGCCGGCGACTGGTCGCTGCGCCTGCTGCTGGCGACGCTGGCGATGACGCCACTGCGCCGCATCACGGGCTGGCCCGAGCCGCTCCGCGTGCGCCGCGTGCTCGGCCTTTGGGCGTTCTTCTGGGTCTGCCTGCACTTCGCGATCTACCTGACCTTCGATCTCGAGGGGTCGCCGGCCGCGCTCGCCAAGGATCTGGTCAAGCGCACCTACATCACCATCGGCTTCGCCGCGTGGCTGCTGCTCGTGCCGCTGGCGATCACCTCGACGCAAGGCTGGCAGCGGCGCCTCGGGCGGCGCTGGGCGCAGTTGCATCGGCTGGTCTACGCCGCCGCGCTGCTCGGCGTGCTGCACTACGTCTGGCTGGTCAAGGCCGACCTGCGCGAACCCTTGCTGTATCTGGCGATCCTGCTGGCGCTGCTCGGCTGGCGCCGGCCGTGGCGCGGTATACTCCGCGGCCATTCGCAGCCCCGCCGCACGCCGTGACCGATCCGAATCCCGCCTTCCGCGCTTCCGGCCGTCGCGCCGACCAGCTTCGCCCGGTGTCCATCGTGCGCGGCTTCACCCGGCACGCCGAAGGCTCGGTGCTGATCAGCTTCGGCGACACGCGCGTGCTGTGCACGGCCAGCGTCGAGGAGCGCGGCCCGGCGTGGAAGAAGGACGGCGGCTGGGTGACGGCCGAGTACGGCATGCTGCCGCGCGCCACGCACGACCGCAGCCGCCGCGAAGCCGCGCAGGGCAAGCAGTCCGGGCGCACGCAGGAAATCCAGCGCCTGATCGGCCGCTCGCTGCGCGCCTGCGTCGACCTCGGCGCGCTCGGTCCGTACACCGTCACCCTCGACTGCGACGTGCTGCAGGCCGACGGCGGCACGCGCACGGCGGCGATCACCGGCGGTTACGTCGCGCTCGCCGACGCGCTGGCGGCGATGAAGAAGGCCGGCAAGCTGAAGAAGAATCCGCTGTTCGGTCAGATCGCCGCCGTTTCGGTCGGCATCCACGCCGGCAAGCCGGTACTCGACCTCGACTACGGCGAGGATTCCGGCTGCGAGTGCGACATGAACGTCGTCATGAACGAGGCCGGCCAGTTCATCGAGGTGCAGGGCACCGCCGAAGGCCACGCCTTCCGCCGCGACGAGCTGAACCAGCTGCTCGACCTCGCGACGCAGGGCATCCGCGAGCTGATCGCCGCGCAGAACGCGGCGCTGCAGGGCGGCTGAACGCCGCGGCACGGCCCGCCATGCGGCCGCTCATCAGACCTTTCGTGCGCGCCGACAGCGCGGCCGTCGTCGCGCTGTGGCAGGCCTGCGGCCTGACGCGGCCGTGGAACGATCCGCAGCGCGACATCGCGCGCAAGCTGGCGCTGCAGGCCGACGGCTTCCTCGTCGCCGTCGACGGCGAAGCGATCGTCGGCAGCGTGATGGCCGGCTACGAGGGCCACCGCGCCTGGGTCAACTATCTCGCCGTCGATCCGGCGCGGCGCCATCGCGGTCTCGGTCGCCGGCTGATGGACGCCGCCGAACACTACGTGCGCGCGCTCGGTGCGCCGAAGCTGAGCCTGCAACTGCGCGACGGCAACGACGGCGCCGCGCTGTTCTACGAGCGCCTTGGCTACGCGCGCGACGCGGTCGCGAGCTATGGCAAGCGGCTCGTCGAGGACGGCGCGCGGCCAGCGGCGCGCATCGCCGCGCTCGGCGATACGCTGGTGCTGGCCTCGCGCAACGCCAAGAAGCTCAAGGAGATGCAGGCCCTGTTCGCGCCGCTCGGCATCGCGCTGCGCCTCGTCTCCGAATTCAGCGACATCGAGCCGGAGGAAACCGGCGGCACCTTCGTCGAGAACGCGCTGATCAAGGCGCGCCACGCCGCGCGGGTGTCCGGTCTGCCGGCGCTCGCCGACGATTCCGGCCTCGAAGTCGCGGCGCTGCACGGCGCGCCGGGCGTCCACTCGGCGCGCTACGCCGGCGCGCCGGCGTCCGACGCCGCCAACAACGCGAAGCTGCTGGCCGCGCTGCGCGACGTGCCGGAAGCCGCGCGCGGCGCGCGCTTCGTCAGTGTGCTCGCCTTCTTGCGTCACGCCGACGATCCGGTGCCGCTGATCGCGCAAGGCTTCTGGAACGGCCGCGTCCTCGACGCGCCGCGCGGCGCCCACGGCTTCGGCTACGACCCGCTGTTCTGCGTGCCGGAGTTCGGGCGCAGCGCCGCCGAACTGCCGGCGGAAACGAAGAACCGCGTCTCGCACCGCGCGCGGGCAAGCGTGGAGCTGCTGCGGCAGCTGCGCGATTCGCGATGGGTGATTCGTGAGTAGCGGTATCCCGCTGTCTCTCTATCTTCATTTCCCGTGGTGCGTGCGCAAGTGCCCGTACTGCGATTTCAACTCGCACGCGCTGCATGGCGCCGACGGCAAGCTCGAGGTGCCCGAGGACGCCTACGTCGACGCGCTGCTGCGCGATCTCGACTTCGAACTCACCGAATCACCGATCGCGAATCACCAATCGCTAAGTTCGATCTTCATGGGCGGCGGCACGCCGAGCCTGTTTTCCGAGCAGGCGATCGGCCGCGTGCTCGAAGGCGTGAACCGCCGGCTGCCGTTCGCGCCGGACATCGAGATCACGCTCGAGGCCAATCCCGGCACCGCCGAGGCCGCGCACTTCGCCGGCTACGTCGCGGCCGGCGTCAACCGCCTGTCGATCGGCGTGCAGAGCCTCGACGACGCGCAGCTGAGGAAGCTCGGCCGCATCCACGGCCGTGACGAGGCGATCGCCGCCTACGAGCTGGCGCGCCGCGCCGGCTTCGCGAACATCAATCTCGACCTGATGTACGCGCTGCCGCAGCAGACGCTGGCGCAGGCCGAGTCCGACATCGCCTCCGCCGTGCGGCTCGCGCCCGAGCATCTGTCGTACTACCAGTTGACGCTGGAGCCGAACACCGAGTTCGGCGCGCGCCCACCGCCGGTGCCGGACGACGATCTCGCCTGGGACATGCAGCTGCAGGGTCAGGCGCTGCTGGCCGCTCACGGCTACGCGCAGTACGAGGTGTCGGCCTACGCGCAGCCCGATCGGCGCGCGCGGCACAACCTCAACTACTGGCAGTTCGGCGATTATCTCGGCATTGGCGCTGGTGCACACGGCAAACGCACCAGCGCGGGCGGCATTGGCGCCGGCGCGCACGGCAAGCGCAGCCGCGCGGATGGTGTCCGCCGTCGCGCGCGGCACAAGCATCCGCGCATCTATCTCGAACGCGCCGGCACGGCGCAGGCCGTGCAGGAAGACCGCGTCATCGCGCCGGCCGAGCTGCCGCTCGAATTCCTGATGAACGCCCTGCGCCTCAACGATGGTTTCGCGATTGCCGACTACGCGGCGCGCACCGGCCTTGACTGGACGCGGCTGGCGGCGGCGAAGACGGCCGCCGAACGCGGCTTGCTCGAAGAGCGCGACGGCCGCGTGCGGCCGAGCGAGCTCGGCCACCGGCATCTCAACGGTCTGCTCGGCTTGTTCCTCTAGCGGATCGTGGTCCGGCGGACTGATCCGGCCGCCGGCCGGCATGACGCCGGCATACGGTTCTGCAACACTGGTCGCGACCCGTCATCGACCCGCGTCATGCTCGAAGAAGTCACCGTCACCTGCCCGGCCTGCTGGGAAGAGATCGCCCTCGAGATCGATCTCTCGGGCGGCGACAGGCAGGTCTATACCGAGGACTGTCCGGTCTGCTGCCGGCCGATGACGGTCCGCGTGGAGGTCGGCGAAGATGGCGGCGGCTGCGCGGTCGAGGTCGGGCCGGAAAGCGATTGACCGATCCGCGCGTCGGCGCCAGCGAAGGAACGGGGACGGATAATGGACGAACTCAGCGAAGCGAATGTGGCCGCGGCGAACGCTCCGGAGGCGCCGGCGTCGGCGCCGGCCGTGCACTACGTCGGTTTCTGGGCACGCGTGTTCGCGAGCCTCGTCGATTCCGTTGTCGTGCTGTTCGTGCTCGTGCCGATGGCGCTGGTGCTGCAGTTCGTCGGTGTCGGCATCAGCGAGGAAGACCCGTATTCGCAGCTCGTCGTACACCTGATGCTGGCGTTCGTCGTGCTGGCGTTCTGGCTGGCGCGCATGGCGACGCCGGGCAAGATGATCATCAATGCGGTGATCGTCGACGCCAGGACGTTCGCCAAGCCGAGCTGGAAGCAGTTCGTCGCCCGCTATCTGGCGTATTTCCTGTCGACGATTCCGTTCTTCCTCGGCCTGATCTGGGTCGCGTTCGATCGCCGCAAGCAGGGCTGGCACGACAAGATCGCCGGCACGGTCGTCATCCGCCGCCGCGACTGACGGCCGCCGCGGGGCTTGCGGCCGTGCCGGCCCGGCATTAAACTTCGCGCCCTTTCGAGTTTTTGCGTGAAGGTTTTCCCATGAAAGACGGCATCCATCCCGAGTACCGCACGGTCGCGTTCAAGGACGGCGCCGCCGATCACGTGTTCCTGATTCGCTCGACGGTGAAGACCAAGGACACCCTGAAGATCGACGGTACCGAGTACCCGGCGGTCATACTCGATACGTCGAGCCTCTCGCATCCGTTCTACACGGGCAAGCAGAAGGTCGTCGACACCGGCGGTCGCGTCGGCAAGTTCAACAAGCGTTACGGCACCAAGAAGTAAGCCGCAGCGCCGCAGCACGCAGAGGGCCGCGCGATCGCGCGGCCCTTTTTCATGCGCGCTTGCGCTACTGCAGCTTCACGAGCAGCGCCTGGATGCCGTTCGATTCGAGTCTCGCCATCGTCTGCTGCACGTGCTGCCAGTTCTTGTCCGGGCCGATGCGCACGCGATAGAAGGTGTCCTTGTTGTCGATCGTCACGCTCTCAATGCGCGCCTCGACGCCGATCAGCGCAAGGCTGGCCTTCTGCTTCTCGGCTTCGGTCTGCGAGCGGTACGAGGCGACCTGGATGATGTAGCTGCCGCTGTTGGCGTCGGCATTGGCGGCCGGCGACGGCGGCGGCGTGCCGTCGGCATTCGACGGCGTCTGCGGCTTGGGCGTGACCGGCGGCTGCGGCGACTTGGCGGCTTCGCGCGGCAGCACGACTTCCTGATTCTTGAGGATTTCATAGAACGTGAAGCGTTCCTTTTCCTTCGGCGGCAACGGCAGCGACGGCGGTTTGGCGGGGCCCTTGCGCGGCGCCGGCTTGCCGCTGCCGTCGCTCGCCGCTCCGTCGCCGTCGCCCTCGTGCGCCTGCGGAATCAGATGGCTGTTGTCGACCGGCCGCTTGATG
The DNA here is from genome assembly GCA_047605265.1 of Solimonas sp. Lineage (GTDB taxonomy): Bacteria > Pseudomonadota > Gammaproteobacteria > Nevskiales > Nevskiaceae > Solimonas. The sequence continues at coordinate 89,086 of JASGFY010000007.1, read as the reverse complement.
TAAACGAAGGCGGCGACGGCGAGGCCGAACGACAGGCCGGCGATCAGCCAGATCCAGCCGGGCACGCCGCCGCTGCGCCGGCTGTTGCTGCGGGTCGGCCGTCGGCTGCCGGTGCTGCGCTGGGCGTAATCGCGGGACATGCTCGTCGGATCGGAAAAAGTAAGCGCCAGTCTGTCATGCCGCCGCGCCTGATCCAAACGGCGGCATGACGCGGATCACGTTGCGCCGGCCTACATCTTCTCCGGCGCGCTGACGCCGAGGATCGTCAGGCCGTTCTTCAGCACCTGGCGCGTCGCGGCGATCAGCGCGAGGCGCGCGTCCTGCAGTTCGGCATCGCCGTCGACGAGGAAGCGGTGCGCGTTGTAGTAGCCGTGCAGCGCCTCGGCGAGGTCCTTGAGGTAGAACACGACGGTGTGCGGCGTGTACGCCGCCGCAGCCTTGCGCAGCGTTTCCGGATAGCGGCCGAGCAGCGTCAGCAGCGCTTTCTCGTGTTCGTTGTCGAGGCGGTGCAGCGCCGCCGTCGCGTTCTCGGCCTTCCACGTATCGCCTTTCTCGGCGAGTTGTTCGAACACGCGGCAGATGCGCGCGTGCGCGTACTGCACGTAATAGACCGGGTTGTCGTTCGACTGCGAGCGCGCGAGATCGATGTCGAACTCCAGATGCTGGTCGTGCGAGCGTGTGAGATAGAAGAAGCGCGTCGCGTCGGTGCCGGCCTCGTCGATGAGATCCTGCAGGGTCACGAAATTGCCGCTGCGCTTGCCCATGCGGCCGCTCGACAGCGTGACGAACTGGATCAGCTGCACGTTCAGCGCGTCGTGGCGGGAAGTCAGCGCTTCGATCGCGGCGCGCACGCGGGCGATGTAGCCGTGGTGGTCGGCGCCCCAGACGTCCATCAGCGTCGTCCAGCCGCGATCGAGCTTGTCGACGTGGTAGGCGAGGTCGTTGCAGAAGTAGGTGGCGGCGCCGTCGGCCTTGACCAGCACGCGATCCTTCTCGTCGCCGAAGGCCTCGGTGCGCATCCACAGCGCGCCGTCCTTCTCGTAGGTCAGGCCCTTGTCGGCAAGACGCTTCAGCGCCTTCTGCACGAAACCGGAGTCGACCAGCGCTTTCTCCGAGCTCCACTGGTCGAACGCGACGTTGAAGTCGGCGAGCGTCTTGCGGATCGCGCCGAGCTGATCGGCGAGCGCGGCGTCCTGGATCGCGCGGTAGCCGTCGCCGAGCAGCGTTTTCGCGCGCTCGATCAGTGCGTCGAGATAGCGTTCCTGCTGCGTCTTCGCGGCTTCCTTCTCGGCGTCGCCGGCGCCGTCCGGCGCGGCGGTGTCGGTCGGCAGGCCGGCGAGCACCTCGTTGGCCGTGCGTACGAAGGCACGACCGTGCGCGTCGAGCACGGCGGCCGCAGTCTTCTTGATGTAGTCGCCGGGATAGCCGCGGCGCGGCACGTCGATCGTCTCGCCGCAGGCCTGCAGGTAGCGCAGCCAGACGCTGACCGCGAGCACGTCGACCTGGCGGCCGGCGTCGTTGATGTAGTACTCGCGCCACACCGTCCAGCCGGTCGCCGCGAGCAGCTTGGCGACCGAATCGCCGTACGCGGCGCCGCGGCCGTGGCCGACGTGCATCGGGCCGGTCGGATTCGCGGAGACGAACTCGACCATGATGCGGCCCCGGGTGCCGGAGGCGTCGCGGCCGTAGTTCGCGCCCTGCGCGAGCACGTCGGCGACGACGTTCTGGAACGCCGCGCGGTTCAGGAAGAAGTTGATGAAGCCGGGGCCGGCGATCTCGATCCGGGCGACGCTGTCCGATGCCGGCAGCGCCCGCACCAGCGCCTCGGCGACGGCGCGCGGCGGCTTGCCGAGCGGCTTGGCCAGTTGCAGCGCGAGGTTGGTCTGGAAGTCGCCGAACCTGGCGTCCTTGGTCGCATCGAGGTTGATGCTGAAATCGCCGGCCGGTCGCGCCGCGTCGAGTCCGCTCAGAACCTGATCGAGGGCGCGGGCGAGCAATTCCTGCAACTGCGTTTTCATCGAAGAACCAAGCGTAGGACGGGTTTTTGGGCGCGGATTGTAGCCGGCGGGCGCGAGGCCCGTCTTTTGCTCGACATCGAAATCGGTTAGGCTGCGCCCCGTATTTGGGGAGTAGCCGTCCCGCGCGAGGCGGGAGGACGCGTCAACATGCTTGTCGGCTCCGTGGCAGCGATGCGGCGCGGCATGGCGCGACCAGCAGCGAGGTCTGCGGACCCGCGGTGTGGCGAGACCAGGACTTGCGAAGCGGCCGCCGGGCGGGCTTCGTGCGTCCGGTCTTGCGTAACGTCCGGCTCACTCGAAAAACCCGAAACTCCATTATGGAAGCCTTCCTCGTATCGACCGGCGCCGTGCTGCTCGGCGAAATCGGCGACAAGACCATGTTGCTCGCGCTGGTGCTGGCTACGCGCTTTCGCAGGCCCCTGCCGGTGATCGCCGGCATCCTCGTCGCGACTCTGCTCAACCACGCCCTCGCCGGCCTGCTCGGCGGCTGGGTGCGCACCGTGGTGCCGGCCGGCTGGCTGCCGTGGATCGTCGGCGGCCTGTTCATCGCCGTCGGCCTCTGGGCGCTGGTGCCGGACCAGATCGACGAGGAAGAGGCTGCGCCGCAGGGCAGCGGCAGCGCGTTCCTCGTCACGGCGATCGCCTTTTTCCTCGCCGAGATCGGCGACAAGACGCAGATCGCCACGACCCTGCTCGCCGCGCGCTTCGATTCGCTGCCCGCCGTCGTCGCCGGCACGACGACCGGCATGATGCTGGCCGACGTGCCGGTGATCTTCGTCGGCGCGGCGCTGGCGACCAAGCTGCCGCTGAGGGTGATTCGCATCGCCGCCGCCGGTTTGTTCATCGTCATCGGCGTGACGACGCTGGTGTTCCGACATTCGATCGCGGGCTGAGTCCTCGTCGTTGCGAGGAGCGCAGCGACGAAGCAATCCAGTCCGGTGCCCCGATCTGCTGTCGGAACTGGATTGCTTCGTTGCGCTCGCAATGACGGCTAGAACAGATCCGCCGGATCGACGTCGACCGACCAGCGTACGCGGCGCGCGTCGGGCAGCTCGCCCAGGCGCGGCACGGTGGCGGCGAGCGCGCGCTGCAGCGCGGCGCGGCCGTCGGACTGCAGCAGCAGCTGCGCGCGGGTGAAGCCGGCGCGGCGCTCCATGCCGGACGGGATCGGTTCCATCGTCTGCACGTCGGCGAACGGTGCGTACAGTGCGCGCGCAGCGCGCAGAAAGCGCAGCGGCAGCGCCGCGTCCTGCGCCTCGGCGCGCAGCAGCGCGAGGTGCGCGTACGGCGGCAGCTTCGCCATCGCGCGTTCCGCGAGCAGTGCGCCGGCGAGCGCGTCATAGCCGCGTTCGACCAGCGTGCGCAGCAGCGGATGCTGCGGCTCGTGCGTCTGCAGCCAGACCTCGCCGGCCTGTCCGGCGCGGCCGGCGCGGCCGGCGACCTGCGTGACGATCTGGCCCATGCGCTCGATCGCGCGGAAGTCGGCACCGTACAGCGCCTGATCCGCCGAAACGATGCCGACCAGCGACAGGTTCGGGAAGTCGTGGCCCTTGGCGAGGATCTGCGTGCCGACCAGCACGTCGACGCGCTGCGCGCGCACATCGGCGAGCAGGCGTTCGAGTTCATGCCGCCGGGTCAGGCGGTCCGAGTCGAGCCGTTCGATGCGTTTTCGCGGATAACGGTTGGCGAGCGTCTGTTCGATGCGCTCGGTGCCCTGGCCGAGCGGCATCAGCTCGGCCTCGCCGCAGGACGGGCAGGCTTTCGGCACCGGCTGTTGCGCGCCGCAGTGATGGCAGATCAGGCGCCCGCGCCCGCGGTGCAGGGTCAGGCGCGCGTCGCAGGCCGTGCACGCCGCGCGCCAGCCGCAGCCGTGGCACAGCAGCATCGGCGCATAGCCGCGCCGATTGATGAACAGCAGCGCCTGTTCGCCGCGCTCGAGACAGGCGTCGAGCGCAGCGAGCAGCGGCGACGACAGGCCGTGCGCGAGCGTCTGGCCGCGCACGTCGAGTACGCGGATGGCCGGCGGCGGCTGCGCGTGCACGCGCTGCAGCAGGCGCACGTGGCGGTAGCGCCCGCTGCGCGCGTTGTGCAGCGATTCGAGCGACGGCGTCGCGCTGCCGAGGATCACCTCGGCCTCGAGGCGCTGCGCGCGCACGATCGCCAGATCGCGCGCCGAATAGCGGAAGCCGTCCTGCTGCTTGTACGAGGGGTCGTGTTCCTCGTCGACGACGATCAGCGCCAGCCGCGCGAACGGCACGAAGACCGCCGAGCGCGTGCCGACGATCACCGGCGCCGCGCCGGCGCGCGCCGCGAGCCACGCCTGCTCGCGCTCGCCGTCGCTCATGCCGGAATGGAAGCTCAACACGCGCGGCCCGAGGCGTTCGCGCAGGCGCTGCGTCAGCTGCGGCGTCAGGCTGATTTCCGGCACCAGCACCAGCGCCTGGCCGCCGCCGGCGATCACGGCTTCGAGACGGCGCAGATAGAGCTCGGTCTTGCCGCTGCCGGTGACGCCTTCGAGCAGGCTGACGCGGAAATGGCCGGGCCGGGACGCGTCGCCGGCTTCGAGTTCGCGCAGCGCCGCGGCCTGCGCGGCGGTCAGCGTCGGCGCGTCGGCGCGCGCCGCGGATTCCGTATCGACGGCGACGCTCTCGATCCAGCCGAGCGTTTCGAGCCGTGCGCGCATCGCCGCGTCGGCATGCCAGTCGGCGCGCGGCAGCGCCGGCAGCGCGTCACGGCCGGCCGCCGTTAGCCGCCATTGCCGTGCCGGCGTGTATCCGGCGCGGCCCTCGTGCTTGAGGTCGCCGGGCAATGCCGCGGCGATGACCTCGCCCAGCGGATGGCGGTAATACTCGGCGGCCCATGCGCAAAAGCTCAGCAGCTCGGTCCCGAGCAGCGGCGCCTCGTCGAGCACGGCGGTGATGTCGCGGTAGTCCTGGCCGTCGTCCGGACGCTCGAACGGCGCGCGGACGACGACGCCGGTGAGCTGGCGCCGGCCGAACGGCACGCGCACGCGCATGCCCGGCCGCAGGCGCGCGGCGTCGGCCGCGGCGATGCGATAGTCGAAGCTGCGGTAGAGCGGCACCGGCACGGCCACGCTGCTCAGCAGATCGCGCATGGCTTGTGGATAAGCGTGTGAATGATGCACCGCTTTAGCGCTCGCGCGCCGCCCGGGAGCTTGCCCGGCGGTACGGACAGGCACCACCTGGATAAAAATATTCCTTTGTTAATCAATAGAAAGAAAGCATGTAACGAGAATGTTAATGAAGCATGTCCTGCTTGTGTCGCGCAAATCCAATGCGCGCGGCTTGTGCATAAGGAAATCTCAGATGAGTCTGACACGGTAGCGACCCAACAGATCGCGCGGCGATTTTAGCGGGGAATCCACCGGCCTCCGGCGCGGGAACGAGGTGACGGCACGACGCCGAAAGACTGCCCGACTGTCGCTAAAATGACGGCTTTCCCGTTGCGAGTCGCCCTTGTCTCCGTCCCCTGCTCCCGCCGGCGCGCATGTCTCGTTCGCCGCGCTGCGTCATCCCGGTTTCCGCGTCTATTTCATGCTGTCGACGTTGGTCATGATGGCCGACAGCATCGAGCACGTGATCAGCTACTGGGTCATCTTCCAGAAATTCCATTCGCCGGCGCTCGGCGGCTTCGCGGTCGTCTCGCACTGGCTGCCGTTCCTGATGTTCTCGGTGGCGTCCGGCGCGCTGGCCGACCGTTTCGACCCGCGGCGCATGATCCAGCTTGGCATGGCGCTGTTCATGAGCGTGTCGATCCTCTGGGGCGTACTGTTCATCACCGACACCCTGCAGGTCTGGCACGCCGCGTTGCTGCTGATCGTGCACGGCTGCGCCGGCGTCATCTGGGGCCCGCCGTCGCAGGTGCTGCTGCACGACATCGTCGGCCGCGAGCAGCTGCAGAGCGCGGTGCGCCTCAATGCCACGTCGCGCCAGCTCGGCCTGCTGTTCGGACCGGCGGTCGGCAGCGCGCTGCTGCTGGCGCTCGGTCCGAAGGCCGGCATCCTCGTCAACGCCGTGCTGTACCTGCCGTTCGTCGGCTGGCTCGTGAGCGCTCCGTACGGGCCGAAGTTCCGTCAGGCCGGCGCCGCCGTCGCGCAGCGCGCGGTGCGCAGCCTCGGCGACATCGTGCAGGCGATACGAGAGATCGCGCAGCATCGCGTGATCATTTCCATGACCCTGCTCGCCGGCGGCGCCTCGCTGTTCATCGGCAATGCCTACCAGGCGCAGATGCCGGGCTTCGCGCACGATTTCGGTCTCGGCGACGGCCACGTCGATCTGGCCTACGGCGCGCTGCTCGGCGCCGACGCGGCCGGCGCGCTGATCGCCGGCTTCGTGCTGGAGAGCCGCGGCCTGCTGCAGCCGCATCCGCGCACCGCCTGCGTACTGGCGATGATCTGGTGCGCGGCGCTTGGCGGTTTCGCACTGAATCCGTTCTACCCGCTGGCGCTCGCGCTGTTGTTCGTCGCCGGTTTCGTCGAGCTGTCGTTCAACTCGATGGCGCAGACGCTGGTGCAGCTCAACGCGCCGGCCGAGATGCGTGGCCGCGCGATCGGCGTCTACAACATGTTCGCGATGGGCATGCGCACCTTCAGCGGCGTCACCGTCGGCCTGGCCGGCGCGCGCGTCGGCATCCATGCCTCGCTTGCCGCCAGCGCCGCCGTGCTGTTCATTCTCGCCGGCACCTTGCTGCGGCGCATCCCGCGCGCATCAGCGGCCACGTGAGGACCTGAAGCACATCGGCGCTGCGCGGAACGGATACGGTATTCATCCGCCAGACGCGCTTTCGCGCATGCGTCGGCTTCGTACCATGAGCGCTTATCCGGCGTCTCGCTAGAGTCTGAGACTAAATTCGTTGCCGCGCTGCGCGTCGGGCAGGGGCTGCGACAGATAGTGCCCCGCGCGGTCACGGACATGATCGAGATAGCCGGTGTCGAACGCATTCTCGGCGAGAACGACGGAACCGGATCGCAGGTGCGGCTCGACGACTTTCAGCACCTGCAGGTAGAGCGGAATCGCGCCGTCCATCAGAAGCAGATCGATATCGGCATCCAGCTGCGCAAGGGTTTCGAGCGCATCGCCCTCGCGGATTTCGACCAGATCATCGAGGCCCGCCACCTTCAGATTGGCGCGCGCCCGCAGCACCTTGTCGTGCTGCAGCTCGGCGGTGACCAGACGGCCGCCGCCGTTGTCGCGAAGCGCGGCGGCGAGATACAGGGTCGAAATCCCCATCGAGGTGCCAAATTCGACGACACGTTTTGCCTTGCAGGCACGCGCCGTCATGTACAGAAAGCGTCCGTAGGCGGGCGAGACAGCGAGGAATCGCTCGACATTTCTGGCGGCATTCGCGCGGTAGTCGTGTTCCGTGGCCAATACCTTGGCGATCACCGTGCTCATCGTCGCTTCCGGCTCTTCGAGCAGCGCCATAAACGCGGCGACGTGCTCGCGGTCCGCGTCCTCCGCCTCTTGATGCAGGCGCTTCAGGGTCGCGGCCACAGGCCCGCTCGTCAGGGAATTCATTGGCTCACCTCTTCGATGGGAAAGGTCGAATCGCGCCGGCAGGAAAGCGGCAGCGCGGATTGCCGTGCAGCGTAGTGATGGCCGGATATGGCGTCATTCCTTAATTCGGTCAAAATATTCTGCAATCCCGCCAATCGCAGACAGGGCTCGACCGTGCCGTTGTTGCGTGATCCCGCCAACGATTCGAACTGGACGGAACCCGACGACGTGCCGCGCCGCGTCGTGTGCTTCGGCGTGGCGATAGCGGAAGTGGGCCGGTTGGAACTGGAGCCGCATCACCATCACAAGAGCCAGATCATCCTGGTGCTGGAAGGCGCGCTCAGTTGCGAAGTCGAAGGCAGCCTCTGGATTGTGCCGCCGCGCAGTGCCATCTGGATCCCGGGCGGCGCCGTGCACTCGATCAAGGTGACCGGCGCGCTGAAAGGCTACGGCGCCTTCGTCGAATCCGGAGTCGGCGCCGGTCTGCCGCGCGCGTGCTGCGCCGTTTCGGTAACGCCTTTGCTGCGGGAACTGCTGGCGCGCTCGGCGGAACTGCCGTTGCTGTATCCGGAGGGTGGCGCGGAATCGCGGCTGATGGATGTGCTGCTAGATGAAATGGCGCGCGCGAAAATCGCCGATCTTCATCTGCCGATGCCGACGGACGCACGCCTGCGAAAAATGGCGGAGCAGATGATGGCAACGCCGGCGGACCGCAGCCTGATGGAGGTCTGGGCGCGCCGCGTCGGGCTCAGCGAACGCACGCTGACACGCATGATCCAGCGCGAGACCGGCATGAGCTTCGGCCGCTGGCGGCAACAACTCAGTGTGCTGTTCGCGGTGAAGTGGCTCGCCGCCGGGTCGTCCATCCAGCAGGTCTCCGCCGATCTTGGTTACGAAAGCGTCCCAAGTTTCGTCACGATGTTTCGCAAAGTGCTGGGGACTTCACCCGCGCGCTACATGGCCGAGCGGCATTCGCTGCATTCGGAGCGCGGGGATCAAGCGCAACGTACAGGCTCTTGATGTATGCGGCCGGATGGAATCGCGGGCGGTCGTCGGAATGGACCGTTCGGTCGTAGCCGGCCTCACGCTTTTCTCGTTGGCATCAAACAGCGCTGTTTGATGCAGAGTTAACCGCTCAGTCGCGCTGCCGAACCTCGCCTTCATCGCGTAGTGAAAACGGCGTGAAGCGCGTATCGGTGTCGAAGGTGTCGACACCCTCGACGCGCTTCAACGCGCCGACGATCTTGTACGTCAGCGGCGTCATCACGACTTCGACGCAGACCTTGAACACGAAATTGAACATGATCACGCCGACCAGCGAGCTGAAGCTCCACAGGCCGGCGAAGGCGATCGGATAGAACAGCGCGGAATCGGCGAACTGGCCGCAGATCGTCGACCCGATCGTGCGCGTCCACAGGTGCTTGCCTTGCGTCCACACCTTCATCTTCGCCATCACGTAGGAGTTGAGGAAGTCGCCGACCCAGTAGGCCGCCATGCTCGCGACGACGATGCGCCAGGTGTTGCCGAGCGCGACCTCGAGCGCCGGCTGCAGCGTCTGGTTGTACGGATCGTTCGCCGTCGGCATGTTCAGCACGGCGTAGGTCATGAACGTGGCGAACAGCATCGCGCCGAAGCCGGCCCAGATCGCGCGGCGCGCGCGCGCGTAGCCGTACACCTCGGTGAGCACGTCGCCGAAGATGTAACCGATGGGGAAGAACAGGTTGCCGGCCGAGAATCCGAATGCGCCGAAATATGGCAGCTGGATCTCGCAGATCTTGCCGGGACCGATCAGGTTCGAGCACAGCAGCACGGCGACGGTGCCGCCGAGCAGGAAGTCGTAGTAGCGGAAGGCGGGTTGCGTGGTCGCGGCACGGGTGGTCATGAGCGGGGCGGGTCCGGAAAGCGGGAGCGGCGAAGGGCGTCGAACGCCGTAACCGCAGCATAACGCATGCCGGTGCGCGCCTACGGCGACGATGCCTGCGCCCCCCAATGAAGAAAGCCGCCCGGAGGCGGCCTTCCCGTTGTCGCAGCGGCGGGCTCAGTGGCCGCCTTCGAGCGACTTCACGGCCTGGATCATCTGCACCATGACCTTTTGCGCATCGCCGTAGACCATGTTGCAGTTGTCGCGGAAGAACAGCTCGTTCTCGACGCCCGAGTAGCCCTTGCCCTGGCCGCGCTTGACGACGTAGACCTGCTTGGCCTGGTCGACGTTGAGGATCGGCATGCCGTAGATCGGCGAGCTTTTATTGGTGCGCGCCGCCGGATTCACGGTGTCGTTGGCGCCGATGACGATGGCGACGTCGGCTTCCTTGAACTCGTTGTTGATGTCTTCCATGTCGTAGATGATGTCGTACGGCACGCCGGCTTCGGCGAGCAGCACGTTCATGTGGCCCGGCATGCGGCCGGCGACCGGATGGATGGCGAACTTCACTTCGACGCCGGCGTCCTGGATCAGCTTCACGAATTCATAAAGCTTGTGCTGCGCCTGCGCCACGGCGAGGCCGTAGCCCGGCGCGATGATGACCTTGCTGGCATAGCGCATGTTGATGCCGGCATCGCCCGCGTCGACCGGCTTCATGCTGCCGCTGATCTCGCCCTGCTGCTCGTCGCCGGCGGCGCCGAAGTTGCTGAACAGCACGTTGGCCACCGAGCGGTTCATGGCCTTGGCCATCAAGAGCGTCAGCAGCGTGCCGGCCGAACCGACCACCATGCCGGCGATCATCAGCGCCGGGTTGTTCAGCACGTAGCCTTCGAAGCCGACCGCCAGGCCGGTAAAGGCGTTGTACAGCGAGATGACGACAGGCATGTCGGCGCCGCCGATCGGCATCGTCATCATCACGCCGTAGAACAGCGCCAGCGCGAAGAACACGGCGAGCGCCGCGACCGGCACCTGGCCATGCGTGTAAACGATGTACGCGCCGATGACGACGAGGATCAGCAGCAGCGTGCCGTTGATCGCCTGCAGGCCGGTCAGGCGCAGCGTCTTGTTGATGCGGCCGTCGAGCTTGCCCCAGGCGATCAGGCTGCCTGCCAGCGAGATCGAGCCGATCAGGCCGCCGAGCACGGCGAGGCCGAGGCCGACGCCGACGTGCGCCTTGTGCCCGAACAGCTCGATCGCCGCGATCGCCGCCGCCGCGCCGCCGCCCATGCCGTTGTACAGCGCGACCATCTGCGGCATGGCCGTCATCGCCACTTTCTTGCCGCTCCACCATGCCCAGCCGAGGCCGAGCACGAGGGCGATGACGGCGAGGACGACGTTGGTGATCAGGAATGGTTTGGCGTCCGGTTCGACGTCGACGACGTAGAGGAAGCTGGCGAGCACGGCGACGACCATGCCCCAGCCGGCCCAGCGGATGCCGGTCGAGGCCGTGACCGGGCTCGACATGCGCTTGAGGCCGAAGATGAAGAGGAACGCGGCGACGAAGTAGCTCGCGTCGATGATCAGTGCAGCATTCATGGCGGCCCCCTCAGCCCTTCTTCTTGTCGGAAGGCTTGAACATTTCGAGCATGCGCTCGGTGACGACGTAGCCGCCGGCCGCGTTGCCGGCGCCGAGCAGCACGCCGACGAAGCCGATGACCTGCTGCGTCGTACTCGACGCGTTGATCAGCGCCCACAGCGCGCCGACCACGACGATGCCGTGGATGAAGTTGGAGCCCGACATCAGCGGCGTGTGCAGGATCGCCGGCACGCGGCCGATGATCTCGAAGCCGGTGAAGGCCGCGAGCATGAAGATGTAGAGGGCCACGAAGCCCGTCAGAACAGTGGTCGTGTATTCCATGATGGGAGCCCCTTAGCCTTCAACCGCTTTCTTCGCGGCCTCGTTCCTGATCTCGCCGCCGTGCGTCAGCGCGGCTTTGGCCAGCACCTCGTCGTTCCAGTCGAACGCGATCTTGCCGTCCTTGACGAACAGCTCGATCAGGTTGAACTGGTTCTTCGCGTACAGCTCGGAGGCGTGCTCGGCGAGCAGCGACGGCACGTTCAGCGGCGCGACGATCGTCACCTGGCCGACCTGGAGGGTCTCGCCGGGCCTGGTGTACTCGCAGTTGCCGCCGCCTTCCGCGGCGAGGTCGATGATGACGGCGCCGTTCTTCATGCCGTCGACCTGCGCCTTGCTGACCAGCTTCGGCGACGGGCGGCCGGGGATCGAGGCCGTGGTGATGACCACGTCGGCCTGCTGGATGTGCTTGGTGATGACGGCGGCGACCTTGTCCTTCTCTTCCTGCGTCAGCTCGCGCGCGTAACCGCCCTGGCCGCGGGCGTCGACGCCGGTGTCGACGAACTTGGCGCCGAGCGATTCGGCCTGTTCCTTGGTCTCCGGGCGCACGTCGTAGCCTTCGGTCATCGCGCCGAGGCGGCGCGCGGTCGCGAGCGCCTGCAGGCCGGCGACGCCGAGGCCCATGACCAGCACCTTGGCCGGACGGATCGAGCCGACCGCGGTCGTCATCATCGGCAGGATGCGCGCGAGGCTGGTCGCGCCGAGCAGCGCACCGTAGTAGCCGGCCAGCGCGGCCTGCGACGACAGCGCGTCCATTGCCTGCGCGCGCGTGATGCGCGGCACCAGTTCCATCGCGAACGTGGTGATCTTCTTGTCGCGCAGGAGCTTGGTGAGGTCCGGCTCCTTGTGCGCGTAGACGAACGACAGCAGCGTGCTGCCGTCCTTCATCGCGTCGACGACCGAAGCGTCCGGCGGCTGCACCGAGACGACGATGTCGGCGTCGCTGACCAGACCCTGCGGATTGGCGGCGAACGTGACGCTCTTGAACGCCGCGTCCGGAATGCGGCTGGCGGCGCCAGCGTCCGACTGCATGTGAATTTCGCAGCCCAGCTTGACCAGCTTGTCGGCGACAGCGGGCACGAGCGCCACACGGCGTTCGTTGGCGCGAGTCTCCTTCAGCACGGCGATTTTGACCGGCATATGTGATGCTCCAGAGCGCTAAACGGAATCGGGCGGATCCGCGCCATTCCCCATCTTGTGGCGGGCTCGAGGACGCGAACGGCCGTCAAGTCTAGCGGAACAATGGGGGAATAACACTCAGATCGGAGCAGGTCCGGGGGCTCCCGGAGGCCCGATCGGCACCGAATGGCCGGGACGCGCCATCCGGCGCGCCGGCGCTTGGGCTCCGCCGGGCGGGGACGCGGCGGCAGTCGAGGGCGCCGCCGCCGGAGCCGCGCTTCCGGCCGGAAAGCGCCGCCCTCTTGTCAATGATCCAGGTGGGTGGACGGCGTTCCCCCGCAGGCGCACGATGGGCCGACGTTCTTTGCTCCGGTCTGCACGTGAAGATACGCGAAGCCGCGCAAGCCCCGCTGCCGCTGCCGCTGCAGACAGCTTCGGCGGCGATTGCGCAGAGCAAGTATTTGCTGCCCGGCGAGGACCTCGACGGCCTGCGCCGTCGCCTCGCGCGCGCGCTGGCCGCCGTCGAGGCGCAGCCGCGGCGCTGGGAGGAAGCGTTCTATCACGCGCTGCACGATGCCTTCCCCGGCGGCCGCATCATGGCCAATGCCGGCGCGCAAGCGTTCAAGGCGGAAGTCTCGACGATCAACTGCACCGTCTCGCGCACGATCGACGATTCGATGGCCGGCATCATGGACGCCGCGCGCGAAGCGGCGCTGACGCTGAAGGCCGGCTGCGGCATCGGCTACGACTTCACGACGCTGCGTCCGCAGGGCGCCTACGTCGCCGGCGCCGGCGCGACCACGTCCGGACCCCTGCCGTTCATGGACGTGTTCGACGCCATCTGCCGCACGGTGTCGAGCGCCGGCGGTCGGCGCGGCGCGCAGATGGGCGTCCTCGAGATCAGCCATCCGGACATCGAAGCCTTCATCATCGCCAAGCGCGAGGCCGGGCGCCTGCGCGCCTTCAATCTGTCGGTGCTGGTGACGGACGCCTTCGTGCAGGCCGTGCGCGACGACGCCGACTGGCCGCTGGTGTTCCCGGCTTTCAAGCACGAGATCGGCAACGTGCCGACGCTCTGGCGCCGCTGGCCGGTGCGCGACGCGCTGCACACCGTCGACGAGCGCGGCGAGACCTGCTGCCGCGTCTACCACACGATGCGTGCCCGCGCGCTCTGGGATCTGATCATGCGCTCGACCTACGAGTATTCCGATCCCGGCTTCATCCTGATCGACGAGTACAACCGGATGAACCCGCTGTGGTTCAGCGAGGACATCCGCGCGACGAATCCCTGCGGCGAGCAAGGCCTGCCGCCGCACGGCGCCTGCCTGCTCGGCTCGGTCAACCTCGCCGCCTTCGTGCGCCAGCCGTTCAGCGCGCGGGCGCACTTCGATTTCGAGCACTACGCGAACGTGGTGCGCGTGTTCGCGCGGCTGCTCGACAACGTCTGCGAGATCAGCGGGCTGCCGCTGCCCGAGCAGCGCGCTGAGATCGCGCGCAAGCGCCGCCACGGCATGGGCTACTTCGGGCTGGGCTCGGCGCTGACGATGCTCGGCCACGCCTACGGCGACGCGGCTTCGCTCGCCTTCACGACCCGGGTCACGCAGACCCTGGCGCTGGAGAACTGGCGCGCGGCGCTGGCGCTCGCGCGCGAGAAAGGCCCGGCGCCGGCGCTGGCCGGGGACATCGAGCTGACGCCGCGCCACTTCCTGCAGAACGCGGCGCTGGCGCGCGATGGCCACAGGCCCGGCGACCGGCTGCCGGCGCGCATGCTGCACGCGCGCTACTCGGCGCATCTGCAGGCCGTCGCCACGCTCGACGCCGCGCTGGTCGGCGAACTGGCCGAGGTCGGCGCGCGCTACACGCACGCCACTTCCATCGCCCCGACCGGCACGATGGCCGCCTCGGTCGGCAACAACGCCAGCAACGGCATCGAGCCCTCGTTCGCGCACAGCTACGTGCGCAACATGATCGTGCCCGGCGAAAAGGCCAAGCGCGTCGTACGCATGGAGTCTTACGAACTGCTCGCCTACCGCGCCCTGGTCGACGCGGACGTCGACGTGGGGCACCTGCCGCCGCCGTTCGCCGCCGCCGGCGACATCGCGCCGCGCGCGCACATCGCCGTGCAGGCCGCGGCGCAGGCCTGGATCGATTCGTCGATCTCCAAGACCATCAACGTGCCGTCCGACATCGGCTTCGAGGCATTCAAGGATCTCTATCTGCACGCCATCGCGCAGGGCCTGAAGGGCTGCACGACCTTCCGCTTCAATCCGGCGGCGCATCAGGGCGTGCTCGTGCGCGAGGTCGATCTCGCGGCGACGACCTACGAGTTCCGCCTTGCCGACGGCAGCCGCGTGCAGCTGCCGGGCGACGCGCTCGTCGAATACGAGGGCGGCCGCTACAGCGCCGCCAATCTCTACGACGCCCTCAAGGAAGGCCTGTACGGAAAACTGTGACACGGGAGCTTCGAAGATGAGCGACGCCAAAGAGCCGGTGCGCATCACGCAGAAGATTGTCGGCTGGTCGGTGCGGCAGAACGCATCGGCCAACGACGCGCCCGCCGACGTCGATCCGCGCACCCTGCGCATCGAGCGCCGCGAGGAAGGCAGCTGGGAGTCGGTGACGACCAAGATCAAGCTCACCTCGGCGAGCGGCAGCAAGACGATCTACTTCGTCATCGGCTTCGGCGTCGTCTGCGGACGCCGGAACGGCGAGCGCGTCTGCATCGAGCGGCCGCTCGAATTCTTCGTGCCCGCCGGCCAGACCGCCGCCGAGCATCAATGGGTGTCGGCGACCATGCGCACGCTCTCGCTGGCCGCGCGCGGCGGCTTCCTCGTCAAGGCGCTCGCCGACCTGCGCAAAGTGTCCTGGGACCGCGGCCCGGTCTGGTACGGCAAGAGCCGAAGCGGCAAGGGCATGGTGCACGACTCCGAAGTCGCGGCGATCGCCTGGGCGATCGAGCGGGAATTGCACAAGCGCGGCTATCTGAACGAGAACGGCGAGGAACAACCGCTGGCGGAGCTCGTCGCCCGTTACGCGCAGACGCGACAGTTCCGCGACACGCTGCCGCTCGACAATCCCCATGCCGAAGAGGCCGGGCCTGCTCCGATGCCAGCCGGCGCGGCTTCGCCGCTGGTGCTCGCCGAGCGCTGCCCGCGTTGCCGCGGCGAGCTGGCGATGAAGGACGGCTGCCCGACCTGCCTCGATTGCGCGTGGTCGAAATGCGGATGATGCGGTAATGCCTGTCGTCCGGAGGGACAGATCGGCTTTCGCTCCCACCGGACGGAAAGCACGCTTGGGCGGCGTCGTGGCCCCCGGATGCGACGATGCAAGGCATTGCGGTCCTGGCGCGCGTGAACGTCGGCGATGGAGAGCTGCCGGTTCACCGCCTGATGCGGAACGTGCTCGATGCCGGTTATGGCGGATTTTTAGTTGCGCCGCGTTGCGATGCGCGCGCCGCGGACGGTGCAAGAGCGCAGACTGGCTGCCGCGCCAGGGGCACCGCCCCGTTCCGTGGTGCGCTGTACGTTCGCGCCCGAAGCATCGATCGCGCAGCATGAAAATTGCTGCAATTCGCGCGCCGGCACCTGCGGAAGTGTTGTCCGCATATAGGTTAAAATCATCGCCGTTCGGTCCGGAGTACATCATCCCCAAGCCGCTCGATCCACGCCGGCGCGCCGCCGGCGCGCGCGCCGTGGCGCGGGCGGCCGTCGCAGCGGCGTCGCCCGGTTGACCCTCTCCGAAGCCGTCCCGACTCCTACCGCTTGAAGAACCGAGGTCCTCATGAGCACGCCTAGCTTCAGTCTGGTCAACAACGCCAACGGCGAGAAAATCGATCTGCCGGCCGTCGGCGGCACTCTCGGTCCCGTCGGTCTCGACGTCGGCAAGGTCTACGACAAGCTGGACGTGTTCACCTACGACCCGGGCTTCTCGTCGACCTGCTCGACGAAGTCGGCGATCACCTATATCGACGGCGACCAGGGCGTGCTGCTGTACCGCGGCTATCCGGTTTCGCAGCTCGCCGAGCACTGCTCGTTCATCGAGGTCGCCTACCTGATCCTCAACGGCGAGCTGCCGGACGCCACGCAGCTGCAGGCATTCGACCAGAGCATCCGCAAGCACACGATGATCAACGAGTCGCTGAAGAGCTTCTTCACCGGCTTCCGCTACGACGCGCATCCGATGGCGATGCTGACCGGCGTGGTCGGCTCGCTGTCGGCGTTCTACCACGACACCACCAACAACAAGGACCCGCGTCACCGCGAGATCTTCGCGCACCGCATGATCGCCAAAATTCCGACGATCGCGGCGGCGGCCTACAAGCGCTACTTCGGCCAGCCGTTCATGTACCCGCAGAACCATCTCGACTACTGCAGCAACCTGCTGCACATGATGTTCGCGGTGCCGGCCGAGCCGTACCACGTCGATCCGGTCGCCGCCAAGGCGCTCGACGTGCTGTTCATCCTGCATGCCGACCACGAGCAGAACGCCTCGACCTCGACGGTGCGCATGGCCGGCAGCACCGGCACCAATCCGTACGCCGCGATCGCCTCGGGCATCGCCGCGCTGTGGGGCCCGGCGCATGGCGGCGCCAACGAAGCCGTGCTGAAGATGCTCGAAGAGATCGGCGACGTGAAGCACGTGCCGGCCTTCATGCAGAAGGTCAAGGACAAGGTCGACGGCGTGCGCCTGATGGGCTTCGGCCACCGCGTCTACAAGAACTTCGACCCGCGCGCGACGATCATCCGCGAGCAGTGCCACAAGGTGCTCAAGCATCTCGGCAAGGACAACGATCCGCAGCTCGAACTGGCGCTGAAGCTCGAGGAGATCGCCCTGTCGGACGACTACTTCAAGGCGCGCAAGCTGTACCCGAACGTCGATTTCTACTCGGGCATCATCTACAAGGCGCTCGGCATCCCGGTGAACATGTTCACGCCGATGTTCGCCATCGCCCGCACCGTCGGCTGGGTCGCGCACTGGATCGAGATGGTCTCGGACCCGACGCTGCGCATCGCCCGTCCGCGCCAGGTCTACACCGGCGCCGCCGAGCGCTCGGTGTCGGCGCTCGACAAGCGCTGAACGCCAGAGGACGTCGTGAAGAGCCCTCCGCAAGGAGGGCTTTTTCGATCTTGAAGTGCTTGGGCCGGTTGCCGAAGCCGAAGGTTATGCCGCGCCGCTGTTGCGCAACCAGGTTCACTCGAATCAGGCACGGACGAGGTTCTTGCCCTCCCGCTTGGCCTTGAACAGCGCCGCGTCCGCGTTGCGCAGCAGGCCGATCAGCTCGCCGTTCTCGCCGCGCAGCGCGTCGAGAGTGCTGTCGACGATCAGCGGGCTGCCATCGGAGCGGCGGCGGTGCTGTTCGTTGCGGCAGTGGCCGTTGGCGCGCACGAAGTCGAGCGCACGCTTCGGCGTACCGTCGTGCCGAGCGGCGTCGGGGAACAGGTGCGAATAGGGTCGGCCGACGACCTCGTCCTCGTCGCCAGCCGGACAGGTTGCGCGCGCCGCGATTCCAGCTGCCGATCAGGCCGTCGCGATCGATCAGGTAAACGCCGAACGCGCTGATCGACTTGACGAGATCGGCGTAGCGGCACGGCTCGCGCTTGAGCAGCGGTTCGTACTCGCCGCTGCGCAGCGCGGCCGATTCGGTCTGCGGCGGGTCGACGAAATCGAGCGGCGGATCGCCGGACAGATGCAAGTCATCGGAATACACGTGGCCATTCTATGAACCGCAACCGGGCGGCCGGGTAGGAAAACGACGGTTGCGCTGCCAGCGGAACGCCCGATGCGACCGGTAATTCGCCCGACAGGCGTCAAGAACGGATTCAGGGCTTGCGGTCGAGGCCGTTGCTGCACAATACGCGGCCTCTTTTGTGGTCCCATCATCTTGGAGGATTTCCGATGAAAACAACGATGAACAGAGCGCTGGGCGCGGTCCTGCTCGGCGCGGTGCTGAGCCTGGCGGCCGGCGGCGCGGCGCAGGCGGCGGACGCGAGCTCGCCGGTCGGCGTGTGGAAGACGATCGATGACGAGACGGGTCAGGCCAAGTCGCTGGTCGAGATCACCGAGAGCAACGGCGAACTGCATGGCCGCATCATCAGGATCTTCCATCCGTCGATGCCGAACCCGACCTGCGAGAAGTGCGAAGGCGCCAAAAAAGATCAGCCGATCACCGGCCTGGAGATCCTCTGGGGTCTGAAGGAGAACGGCGGCGAATGGTCCGGCGGCCAGGTGCTCGATCCGCAGAAGGGCAAAGTCTACAACGCCAAGGTGTCGCTGGCCGACAACGGCAGCAAGCTGAACCTGCGCGGGTTCATCGGCTTCTCGCTGATCGGCCGCACGCAGATCTGGCTGCGCGAGGCCGGTCCGGCCAGCGCGACCGATTCGACGAAGATTCCGTAAGGCGCGGACTCTGCGCCATCCGGGCCGTCGCGGCGTTGCGGCGGCCTTTTCTGTTGCGGGCATCGCGTTGGCGGCCAGGCCGCCGCCGGTCACCGTCGACGCGGCCTGCCGCGCGCTCGGCGAGCGGCTCGGCAGCGTCAGCGAGCAGGTCTGCGTCAATGCCGGCCTGCTCGCGACACACGGCCTCGGCGAGGGCACCAGCGTGCGCGGCCAGCCGCTGCTGTATCGCGACTACGCGCCGAAGTCGCAGCGCGGCAGGCCGCGCCGCGTCTTGCCGCTGGGCGGCATCCATGGCGACGAGTTCTCCGCGGTCAGCGTCGTCTTCCAGTGGATGCAGCGCATCGACAGCGAACGTTTCCAGCCGTTCGAGTGGCGCGTCATTCCGTGCGCGAATCCGGATGGCCTGCTCGCGCAGCCGGCGACTCGCGTCAACGCCGACGGCGTCGACCTCAACCGCAAATTCCCGACCGCCGACTGGAAGGCCGACGCGCTGAACTACTGGGAGAAGAAGACGCGAAGTGACCCGCGCCGCTATCCCGGCAAGAGCGCGCTGTCGGAGCCGGAGACGCGCTGGCTGCTCGAGCAGATCGAGCAGTTCAAGCCGGATGCGATCGTCTCCGTGCACGCGCCGTACGGCGTGCTCGACTACGACGGCCCCGACGAGCCGCCGGCGCGTTTCGGCTATCTGCAGCACCTGCATCAGCTCGGCACCTATCTGGGCTCGCTCGGCAATTTCGTCGGCGTCAACCTCGGCCTGCCGGTGATCACGCTCGAGCTGCCGCATGCCGGCATCATGCCGACGCCGCAGCAGTCGCAACGCATCTGGGCCGACATGATGACCTGGCTGCAGCACAACATGCCGGAGCAGCCGCCGGCGCAGCTGGGCCATTCCGCCGCGGAGCCGGGGCGCTAGAAGACGCCGCCGTTCCTGAGCCGGCGGCTCAGCGGTTCTCTTCGCGGAAAATCTTCCAGCCGCCGTTGGCCTCGCGCTTCCAGAACTGTTGCTTGCGCAATTCCATCCTGAAGTTGTCGGAGCGGTAGTGCTGCGTGAATTCGGCGAGCATCAGCTCACCGTCGCTGCCCGGATAACGATAGAGGCTGATGTCCGACAACTGCACGTCGATGAATTTCTTCTGCGCGTTGACGCGGCGCTTGTGCGCGACGAAGTCCTTGAGATGCATGCCCTCGGTCGTGAACTCGCTGCCGTAGAAATCCAGATACGCGTCCGTGTCCTTCGACGACCACGCCTTGCGCCATTTTTCGATGCGCGCCATGAACGCCTCGCGGTCCTTCTTCGTCTGCTCGGCGGTCTGCCAGCTCAGCACGTCGCTGAGCAGCACCGGCGTCTGGCCGAGTTCGATGTAAGGCTTGAGCGCCAGCAGGTCGGCATTGGCCATCGTCACGCAGCCCTCGCTCGACAGCGGCGGCCGCGTGTCGGTCGTGCCCCGCACGCCGTGCAGCCAGATGCCGGAGCCGGTGCGCCGCTTGAACTGGTCCCAAGAGGTTCGGATAGTTCAGCGGGAACGCGCCGGCGCCGTAGAAGGCCGGCAGCTTCGCACCGTCGATCCAGCCGGTGACGTGGTAGAGGCCGACCGGCGTGCGGTTGTCGCCGGCGCTCTGCTTGCCCCAGCCGTTCTTGCCATCGCCGCGTACTGGTTGCGCACGAGCTTGAGCTCGCCGCCGTCGTTCTGCAGCAGATACAGCCGCGCGCGCGGCAGGTCGACGACGATCAGGTGCCGGAAGGCGGCGGCCAGGCGCAGTACCGAATCCGGAATCGTGCCGGCTTTCGGCACCGCGCGTTCGCTGGCGTGCCCTGTGTCAGCTGCTCGAACGCATGCAGCGCGTCTTTGGCCTTGCTGGCCGACAGCAGATCGATGACGGCACTGAACTGCTGCTCGGGCGGCTCTGCGGCGGCGGTCTGCGCGGCGCAGCTGAAGAGGGCGGCGGCGAGCAGCAGCGGCCGGACGGAAACACATGCATCAAGATACCGCGTCCCCCAGGCCCACAGGCGAATCTCTAGCGAGTGTACTCGCGGACGATCTTCCAGGCGCCGCCGATCGGCACCAGTTCGAGCACCTTGTTGACCGAATCGTTGAATGAATCGGACTCGTAGCCCTGGCGGAAGGTGACGCGCACGGCGCCGTCCTCGATGTCGGCAGCCTGCGGATGATCGACGCGCACGGCGATGCGCTGCGGCTTCTGGATGCGCTCGCGGCGCTGCGCCTCCCAGGTCTCGCGCGAGAGACCGCCTTCCGGCGCGAACTCCGGCGCGTACATCGCGAAATAGGCGTCGAGATCCTTGTCGGCCCAGGCGCGCGCCCAGCGGTTGACCTGGGCGATCGCCGCCTCGTGCCGCGCTTCGGTCTCGGCGCTCTTCGGCGATTCGGCGGGCGCCGCCCTGGTCGCCGGTACCGGCGTCCCCCCGACCGCGACGGTCGGCGCCACCGGCTGCGGCGCGCCGGCACCGTCGAAGCCGGTGTCGAGCTGGTTGATGATCGCCAGCTTGCGGCGCACGCCCTGGTTGGCGGCGTCGAGCGAGGCGGCCTTGCCGTACGCGGCGCCGGCCAGCGCGGCGTAGATGTCGCCGAGATTCTCGTGCGCGGTGGCATAGCCAGGATGCTTGACGACCGCGGCCTGCAGCGCGTCGCGCGCCTTGTCGTATTCGCCCTGCGCGGCGTAGAGCACGGCGAGGTTGTTGTACGGCTCCGGCAGCTGCGGGTAGTCGCGCGTCAAGTCGGCGAACACGCGGATCGCGTCCTTGTTGCGGCCCAGCTTGACCAGGGCGAGCCCCTTGGTGAAGCGCGCCTCGGCGTCCTGCGGATTCTTCGCCAGATGATCGTCGAGCTTGCTCAGCGCCTCGCTGGCCTTGCCGGCGTCGATCAGCGCCTGCGCGTCCTGCGTGACGTTGGCGGCGAGCGCCGTCGGCGCGATGACGACGCCACCCGCCAGGAGAGCCGCCCGCGCGGCCTTGCGAAAGCCGTTCATGCGTATCCGGGTCCCCGATGTTGAGCCGTGCGCCACTATAGCAGCCGGCCCATCGCGCATTCCGCCGCGGATCAGGCGCGACGCTTGTAGGGAGATTGATACGGACTGGGCGTGCCCGGCGGCACGCGCTTGAAGCGCCGATGCACCCAGAAGTACTGGCTCGGCGCCTGCGCGATGCCGTCCTCGAGCACGCGGTTGATGCGCGCGGCGTCGGCCAGCTCGTCGCCCGTCGGAAAGTCTTCGAGCGCCGGGAAGAAGGTCACGCGGTAGCGGCCGCCGACGCGTTGCGGGAAGTACGGCACGACCCTGGCGCGACCCATCTGCGCGAGGCGCGCCGTCGCGGTGATGGTGCCGACCGGCACGCCGAAGAACGGCGCGAACACGCTGATGCGCGGATCGAGCGTCTGGTCCGGCGCATACCAGATCGCGTGGCCCTGGCGCAGCGCCTTGACCAGGCCGCGCAGATCGTCGCGCGGCAGCGCCGGCAGGCCGGAACGGCCTTCGCGCCAGCGGTGCATGAAGTAGTCGAGCACGGCGTTATTGTACGGCCGGTACATGGCGTGGAACTTCACGCCGGCCAGACACAGGTAGCGCGCGCCGATTTCCAGCGTCGTGAAATGGCCGGTCAGCAGCAGCACGCCGGCGCCGTCGGCGGTGGCCGCGTGCAGATGTTCGAGACCGACGACCTCGCCGCGCCGGCGCAGCCGCCAGTCCGGCGCGAACCAGGCGATGGCCGCCTCGAACAGGCCGGCGCCGAGCGCGCGGAAATGCGCATCGACCCGCTTCGCGCGCTGCTTCGCGTCGAGCTGCGGGAAGCACAGGTCGATGTTGACGCGCACCACGCGGCGGCGCCCGCCGAGCACGCGGCCGGCGAGCCAGCCGAGGCCCGAGCCGACGGCGAGCAGCAGGTCGATCGGCAGCCAGCTCAACAGCCAGATCAGCGCGATGCCGAGCCAGGTCGGCCAGTAGCGCGGACGGAAGTGTCGAGGCGTTAGCTTCGGGGCGGCCATGAGGCGCGGCGGTGAGGGAGCGCGCATTGTAGCGGCCGCAAGGCGCGGGTACGCTCGCCGCCCATGCGCGCGCTCTACACCGTTCTGCTCTATCTGCTGACGCCCTTCGTGCTGCTGCGCCTGCTGTGGCGCAGCCGCGAACTTGCCGCCTACCGGCAGCGCTGGAACGAACGCTTCGGCTTCGTCGCCGCGCCGCGCGAGCCGGCCGCCGTCTGGGTGCACGCGGTCTCGGTCGGCGAGACGCTGGCCGCGCTGCCGCTGATCCGCGCGCTGGTGGCCAGGCACGGCCAGGGCCGCGTCTGGGTGACGACGACCACGCCGACCGGCTCGGAACGCGTCCAGGCCGCGCTCGGCGCCGACGTGCGCCATACCTTCGCGCCGTACGACCTGCCCGACGTCGTCGCGCGGTTTCTCTCTCGCACGCGGCCGCGGAAGATCGTCGTCATGGAAACCGAGCTGTGGCCGAACCTGCTGCGCGCCGCCGCCGCGCGCGGCATTCCGCTGACGATCGCTAACGCGCGCCTGTCGCCGCGCTCGTTCAAGGGCTACTCGTGGATCAAAGGCTTCGCGCGCCGCACGCTCGCCGACGTCGCCCACGTCGCCGCGCAGAGCGAGTCCGACGCGGAGCGCTTCCGCGCGCTCGGCGCGCCCGAGGCGTGCGTCAGCGTGATGGGCAACATCAAGTTCGACCAGGCGGTCCCCGAGTCGCAGCTCGCGCTCGGCGCGCGGCTGCGCGCGCTGTGCGGCGGCCGGCCCGCCGGAACCAGGCCGGTCTGGGTCGCCGCGAGCACGCACGAGGGCGAGGACGAGATCGCGCTGGCCGCGCATCGCGAGCTGCTGCGTGCCGAACCGTCCGCGCTGCTGATGCTGGTGCCGCGCCATCCGCAGCGCTTCGACGCCGTCGCGAAGCTCGTCGAGAAGGAGGGCTTCAGCCTGCGGCGGCGCAGCGCGCTCGGCGCGCTCGAGGCCGGCGGCGCGGCGATCGACGCGCAGGTGCTGCTCGGCGACAGCATGGGCGAAATGTTCGCGTACTTCGCGGCGAGCGACGTCGCCTTCGTCGGCGGCTCGCTGGTGCCGGTCGGCGGCCACAACGTGCTCGAGCCGGCGGCGCTCGGCCTGCCGGTGCTGTTCGGCCCGCACATGCACAACTTCGTGCCGGCGCGCGACCTGCTGCTCGACGCGCAGGGCGGCATCCAGGTCAGCGCCGGCTCCCTGCCCGAATCGCTGCGCGTGCTGCTGCGTGACGAACGCCGCCGCCGCGAGATCGGCGAGGCGGGCCACGCCGTCGTCGCCGCGAATCGCGGGGCGCTGCAGCGGCTGCTGGCGGCGATCGGCGA
Source organism: Solimonas sp. (assembly GCA_047605265.1). Taxonomy (GTDB): domain Bacteria; phylum Pseudomonadota; class Gammaproteobacteria; order Nevskiales; family Nevskiaceae; genus Solimonas. The sequence continues at coordinate 64,929 of JASGFY010000007.1, read as the reverse complement.
AGGCGGATGAGCGATCTGGTGGTGCCGCGCCCCGAGGGCCTCTACTGCCCGGCCGGCGATTTCTACATCGATCCTCATAAACGGGTCACGCGCGCGGTCGTCACGCATGCGCACGGCGATCACGCGAAGAGTGGCTGCGCGCGCTACTGGACGGCGGCGCCGGGCTACAGCCTCCTGAAGGCGCGGCTCGGCGCCGGCGCGCAGGTCAAGCCGCAGGACTACGGCCAGACGTTCGAGCTCGGCGAGGCACGCGTGTCGCTGCATCCGGCCGGACACATTCTCGGTTCGGCGCAGGTGCGCATCGAGGCCGGCGGCGAAGTCTGGGTCGTGTCCGGCGACTACAAGCGCGACGACGATCCGAGCTGCGCGCCGTTCGAGGTCGTGCGCTGCAATACCTTCGTCACCGAAGCGACCTTCGCGTCGCCCGAGTACGTATGGCCGCCGTCCGGTCACGCGAGCGCCGAGATCCACGAATGGTGGATGCGCAATCGCGCCGACGGCTTCGCGTCAGTGCTGTTCTGCTACGCGCTCGGCAAGGCGCAGCGCGTGCTCGCCGAGCTGGCGCGCCACACCGACGCGACGGCCAACAACACCGTGTACCTGCACGAGGCGATGACCAAGCTCGTCGGCCATTACCGTCGCGCCGGCATCGCCATGCTGCCGACGAAATCGGTCAACGAATGCGTGCGCAGCCACGACTTCCGCGGCGCGCTGGTTCTCGTGCCGCCGCACGCGTTCGGCACGCCGTGGCTGAAGCGGCTGGCGCCGTACCGCACCGGCTTCGCGTCCGGCTGGATGGGTGCCCCCGGCGAACCGTTTGGCGGGCGCGCCGCGAAGTACGACCGCGGCTTCACGCTGTCCGATCACGCCGACTGGCCGTCGCTGCTGCGCACGATCGAGGAGACCGGCGCGCGCCGCGTGCTGGCGATGCACGGTGACAGCGCGTTGCTCGTCGCGCTGTTGCGCGCGCGCGGCTTCGACGCCGACGCGCTGCCGGACCCGCACTGAAGCCTGCGCACCGAGCTTTGGCGTGCGCGCGATTGCGCGCGCCGGCCGCGCATGATGGAATGCGCGCCGTTCCGCCTCAGCCGCGCCGCATCGCCAGGGCTTCGTCCACGCCACTGGAGCCGCGCATGGCCCATCCCGCCCAGGATTCTCCCTCGTCGCCGACGGCCGGCGGCACGCGGTCTTTCGCCGACGCCGTCGAACGCTGGCGGCACGCCGGCCGCAAGATCCGCATCGGCTGCGATCCCGACGAGCCGCGGCACATCGACCGCTATCTGCAGCTGGCGCATGAACTGCACCGGCAGCACGGCCTGCCGTGCTGGGATCTCCACGTCCGCTGCGCCGGCCTGCTGCTCAACACGGCCGACGACCGCGCGCTGCCGATGCACTGGCGCTGCCTGTGCGTCGACGCCCTGCACAAGCCGCTGGCGATCCTCGCCGAGCACGCCGGCAGCGAGGCGCGGCGCCGCCATCTCAGCCAGCTGCGCTGGCGCATGGCGCGGCTCGATCTGGACCCGGCGCACAGTCTTCATGCCCGGGCGCTGTCATCGCCTTGGCCCGACGAGTGAATCGGCGCACTCTCTTCCTTCCCCGCCGCCCGCATCGAGAACGACATGAGCTCCAAGAGAATCGAACGCGATACCTTCGGCCCGATCGAAGTCCCCGCCGACCGGCTGTGGGGCGCGCAGACGCAGCGCTCGCTGCAGAACTTCGACATCTCCGGCGAGCGGCAGCCGCGCGAGATCGTCCGCGCGCTCGCGCAGGTCAAGCGCGCGTCGGCGATCGTCAATCACGCGCTCGGCCTGCAGGACGAGAAGAAGACGCAGGCGATCGCCGCCGCCGCCGACGAGGTGATCGCCGGCCAGCATCCGGATGAATTCCCACTCGTGGTCTGGCAGACCGGCTCGGGCACGCAGACCAACATGAACATGAACGAGGTCATCGCCAACCGCGCCAGCGAGCTGCTCGGCGGCGAGCGCGGCGAAGCGCGCCTCGTGCACCCGAACGACGACGTCAACCGCAGCCAGTCGAGTAACGATGTGTTCCCGACGGCGATGCACGTCGCCGCCGTCGACGCGCTGACGCATCGCCTGCTGCCGGCGATCGCGAAACTGCGCGCGACGCTGGCGCGGAAATCCAGGGACTTCGACGGCATCGTCAAGATCGGCCGCACGCATCTGCAGGACGCGACGCCGCTGACGCTGGGCCAGGAGATTTCCGGCTGGGTCGCGCAGCTCGATCACGGCGAGCGGCACGTGCGCGCGGCGCTGCCGCATCTGTACGAGCTGGCGCTCGGCGGCACCGCGGTCGGCACCGGCCTCAACGCGCCGAAGGGCTATGCCGAAGCGGTCGCCGGCGAAATCGCCCGGCTCACCGGCCTGCCGTTCGTCACCGCACCGAACAAGTTCGAGGCGCTGGCCTCGTGCGACGCGCTGGTCCATGCGCACGGCGCGCTGAAGACGCTGGCGGCGTCGCTGATGAAGATCGCCAACGACGTGCGCTGGCTGGCCAGCGGACCGCGCAGCGGCATCGGCGAGATCAGCATTCCGGAGAACGAGCCGGGCTCGTCGATCATGCCGGGCAAGGTCAATCCGACGCAGAGCGAGGCGGTGACGATGCTGAGCGCGCAGGTCATGGGCAACGACGTGGCGATCAACATCGGCGGCGCGTCCGGCAACTTCGAGCTGAACGTGTTCCGGCCGCTGGTCGCGCACAACTTCCTGCAGAGCGTGCGCCTGCTCGCCGACGGCATGGTCAGCTTCAACGATCACTGCGCCGCCGGCATCGAGCCGAACCGCGCGCGCATCGAGGAGCTCGTCGAGCGCTCGCTGATGCTGGTGACGGCACTCAACACGCATATCGGCTACGACAAGGCCGCGCAGATCGCCAAGAAGGCGCACAAGGAAGGCACGAGCCTGCGCGAGGCGGCGCTGGCGCTCGGCCACGTCACCGCGGAGCAGTTCGACCAGTGGGTTGTGCCGGCGAAGATGGTCGGCCGCTGAATCACGCCCTTGGGGACGACGCCCGGCCATGCGCCGGGCTTCGTCGTTCACGGCGTCGCAAATTGTTCTCGCTGCCGTTTGCGTTTCGTCAGCGGAATTCCCACGTAGGCATACTGCGCACCCATTCAACCGGGTCAAACGTCATGCGAGGGTCTGCGGTCGTCGTCGATTGCCTGAAGGCGCTGCTGCGCGGCGAGTTGAGCGCGCGCGATCAGTACTTCATCCATTCCCGCCGCTATGCCGACATCGGCCTGATGGCGCTGTACCGCCGTCTCGACCACGAGATGCAGGAAGAGACGCAGCACGCCGATGTGCTGCTGCGCCGCATCCTCTTCCTCGGCGGCGATCCGGACATGCGGCCGCTGCCGTTCGAAAGCGGCAAGACCGTCGAGCAGATGCTCGAAAAAGATCTGGCGACCGAATACGAAGTGCGCGGTCACCTGCAGGCGGCGATCGCCCTGTGCGAGCGCGAACGCGATTTCGTCTCGCGCGCCCTGCTGCTGCCGCAGCTGCGCGACACCGAGGAAGATCACGCCTACTGGCTCGAACAGCAGCTGCGCCTGATCCGCCTGATCGGCCTCGAGAATTACCAGCAGTCGAACGTCACGTAGCGGGCGACGGTGCCGTCAGCGAAAAGGGCCGGCTCGCGCCGGCTCTTCGCGTTTCGGCTCCGGCTGGCCCGAATCAGCTGCCGATCTGCTCGGCGCTGCTGATGATCTTGCCGACCAGGCCGTACTCCCTGGCCTGCTGCGCGCCCATCCAGTAGTCGCGCTCGGTGTCGCGCTGGATGCGATCGAGCGGCTGGCCGGTGGCGCTCGCGAAGATCTCGTTGAGGCGCTGGCGCATCAGGACGATCTCCTTGGCCATGATGGCGATGTCCGACGCCGTGCCGCCGGCGCCGCCGGACGGCTGGTGCAGCATGTAGCGCGTGTTCGGCAGGCTGTAGCGGTTCTCCGGCTTCGCCGCCGCATAGATCAGCGCGCCGGCGCTGGCGACCCAGCCGGTGCCGATGACGCGCACCGGCGGCTTCACGAACTTGATCATGTCGTGGATCGTGTCGCCGGACTCGACGTGACCGCCCTGGCTGTTGATGTAGATGTTGACCGGCTCGTCCGAATCGGCGGACAGCGCCAGCAGCCGCGCGCTGAAGGTCTCGGCGAGCTTCTGGTTGATGGCACCGTAGATGAGGATGGTGCGCGCCTTGAACAGGCGCTCCTCGAGGCCCGGCACCTTGCGGTTCTTGTCGTCCTCTTCTTTTTTCGTGGCGTTGATGAAGTCGGGGTGGAGCTGGGCAGCTGACATGTTCGGTCCTGGTGGCGGCACCGTCGGCGGCGCCTGGGTCTGGTCTGCGGTGGGTCCGGATTCTAGGGGAAACCGCCGTCGCACGGCTCCTCAGGCAGTGGGGACGCTGCGCCGGCTGCGCAAGAGCCGTCGAGCGCGAACACGAACAGCGCCGCCCAGATGGCGTAGAAGCCGAGCGCCCGCGCGCCGCCGAACGGCTCGTGGAACGGCAGCACGCCGATGATGCCCAGCGGGATGCGCCGCGCGCCGTACGCGAACATCGCCAGCCGCCGCGGCGTCAGCGTTCGCAGCCAGGCCCAGCCTTCGCGCGCCGCGAGCCAGACGGTGACGAACGCGGAGCTCCAGACGATGCGATGCGCCATGATCTGCGTCGCCGGCACCGCATGCAGCAAGCGCCAGTACAGCGGGAACAGGCCCCAGATCCGATACAAGGTTGGTGGCGGCGATCAAGCCTGCGCGCATGACGGCCGGCCGCTCATCGGCGGGGGAGAGAGCGGGCGCGAAGCCTACGCCGTTTTTTCGCGACGAACTGCGGAAACAGCGCCCAAAGAAAGCCCGGCGACGAGCCGGGCCGGCGAACGCGCGGCGGCTGCGCTACTTCTTGATGCCACGTTCCTTGCGCACCTTGTCGACGAGGAATTCGATCACCGCGATGGTCTGGTCGAGGCCGCCGGCCGTCGCCGGGCCGGTCATGTAGCGGCCGCCGATGACCAGCGTCGGCGTGCTGGTGACGCCGTACGAGCGCGCCAGCAGCTCGGCCTTGTTGACCTGCGCGTCGACGACGAAGCTGTCGAACGTGCCCGCGAACACGTCCGCCGAGATGCCGGCCTTTTGCTGGAACAGCGCGGCCAGGGCTTGCTCCGAACCCAGCTCGCGCGGGTCGTTGTGGATCGCGTCGAACAGGGGCTGATGCAGCTTCGGGAACAGGTTCAGCGCCTGCTCGGTGTAGAACGCCTTCGCGTGCAGCAGGCCGATCGGATGGCCGAGCGAATTCGGGTAGCGGACCAGATCGACGTCGGCGGGCTTCCGCTTCTGCTCCCAGTCGTGCAGCGTCGGCTCGAACGCGTAGCAGTGCGGGCAGCCGTACCAGAAGAACTCGGCGACCTCGATGCGCTTGGGATCGGCCGGCGCCGTCGCTTCGCGAACCGGCTGGTACTGCTTGCCTTCCTCGAACTTGGCCGAGTCGGCCGCCGAGCAGGCGAAGGCGCTCAGCGAAAGCGCGGCGGCGAACAGGCCGCGCAGCAGGCGGCGCGTGGGGTCGCGCATCAGGATCGATCCGGGATTCACTGGAGACCGTTGACGTACGAGGCGAGCGCTTCGATCTCCTGATCGGTGAGCTTGCCGGCGACCGTCGCCATGATCTTGTGGTTTCCTTCCGGCAGCTCGGTTTTGGCGTCGTCGCGGTACTGCTTCAGGTGCGCCGAGACGTAGACCGAGTGCTGGCCGCCGATGCGCGGATATGCCGCGGGCGACACGCCGGCGCCGGTCGGCCCGTGGCAGGCGGCGCAGGCCGGCAGGCCGCGCGCGGCGTCGCCGGCGCGATAGATCTTCTGCGCCACCGGGATCGCGTCGGCGCTGCCGACGCCGGGCGCGGCCGGCTGTGCCGCGAAGTAGGCGGCGAGGTCCTTGATGTCGTCGTCGGAGAGCGCGGCCGCCTGCGGCTGCATCAGCGGATTCTGGCGCTTGCCGTCCTTGAACTGATGCAGCTGTTCGGCGATGAAGCGCGCGCTCTGCCCGGCGAGCTTCGGCCATTGTGGATTGGCGCTGTTGCCGCCCGGACCGTGACAGGCCGTGCAGACCGCAGCCTTGGACGCGCCGGCTTCGGCGCTGCCCTGGGTGTACGGATCCTTGGCTGCGCCTTCGGCGAAAACCGCAAGCGGTGCGCACAGGGCGGCAGCCAGCAAAACGCGCTTCATTCGACAGACTCCCCAGAAAGGACGCAGCGGCTGATCACCGGACAGCCAGATGCCGCAGCGAGTTGGAATCAACAAAAGCCCACCGATTCTACAGGGTCCTCCGGCGATATTTCACGCGGCCGCCGCGCCCGCGGCCTGCCGCCGACGGCGTTTGGCGGCTATGCTCGCGGCCATTGCCGCCGCCCATCCGTCCGATGCCCACCAGCCGTTCTCCTTCCAAGTCCGCCGTCGCCGGTGATCGCGGCACGCCGAATCCGTTCGCCGGCGCCGAATTCCTGCTGTCGTGCGCGAGGCTGACGCAGCTGCCGGCCGACGGCCTGCCGGAAATCGCCTTCGCCGGCCGCTCGAACGCCGGCAAGTCGAGCGCGCTGAACGCGCTGTGCGGCCAGGCGCGGCTGGCGCGCGTCAGCAAGACGCCGGGCCGCACGCAGCTGATCAATCTGTTCAGCGTGCCCGGCGGCCGCTTCGCCGACCTGCCCGGCTACGGCTTCGCAGACGTGCCGAAGGACGTCAGCCAGGCCTGGGGCCGCCTGATCGGCGACTACCTGCAGGGCCGCGCGAACCTGCGCGCCATCGTGCAGATCATGGACATCCGCCATCCGCTCACCGCCTTCGACGCGCAGATGCTCGAATGGTCGGCGCATCGCGGCCTGCGTTGCCTGCTGCTGCTGACCAAGGCCGACAAGCTCAGTTTCGGCGCCGCCAAGAACGTCTTGCTGCAGGTGCGCAAGGCGATCGCCGCGCTGCCGGAAACCGAGGCCTGCCTGTTCTCGTCGGAGAGCAAGCTCGGCGTCGACGAGGTCCGCGCGGTGTTGCGCGGCTGGCTGACCGACACGCCGGGCTGAAGCACGCGCGCGGCCGGCGCGCGCCTGCGGCCACGAGCGCCTGAGGAAGTTCACCGGTTGCCAGGGAAGCGGCGGATCGCCAAAGCTGTGGCCGGCGCGCGGGGGAGCGTTCACACGCTATCCACTTCTTATGAAAAAGCGCAAAGACGTGGCGAATTTCGCCGCCGCATCGTGTGCCCGCGTTTCGCGCCGAACGGCAAGGTATTGACCGCAATAGCATTCTTCGCGCCGCGCGAGCTGGCACCGCTCGTGCTCTCGCCTTTCATCCAAAACCGCCCCTTCGCGCATCTAAGCAACCGGGTTCCTTCGCTCAAATCCATGAACAAGCAGATCCGCTGTTCGCTGCTCGCCGGGCTCACTGCGCTTCTCGGCGCGTGCGCGGTCGGCCCCGACTACCGGGCGCCGCCGAAAGAGGACGCCGTGCCGCAGGGCTGGCACGCACAGCTGCCGCACGGCGGCGAGCTGTCGTCGATGACGCAGTGGTGGCAGCAGTTCGACGATCCGCGGCTCGCCGAGCTGGTCGATCTTGCCGAGGCGCGTCATCCGACGATCGCCGCGGCGATCGGCGCGGTGCGCGAGGCGCGCGCCGCGGTGACGACGTCGCGCGCCGGCCTGCTGCCCGGCGCCAGCGCCACCGGCCTGATGACGCGCGGCTCCGGTTCCAGCGACACCAGCGGCGTGGAGACGGCGCCGTACACGCTGTTCAACGGCTCGCTCGACGCGAGCTGGGAGCTCGATCTGTTCGGCGGCGCGCGGCGCGGGCTCGAGGCAAGCCGGGCGCGCCTGCAGGCGGCGCAGGCCGACTGGAACGAGGCGCGCGTGACGCTGGCCGCCGAAGTCGCCGATGCCTACGTCGAGTTTCGCTACTGCGGACGCCTGGTGGCGCTGTACCGCGACGCGCTCGAATCGCGTCGCGAGACCGAGCGCCTGACGTCGCTGAAGCTGAAGGCCGGTTTCGTCGCCCCGGCTGACGAGGCGCAGGCGCGCGCCGGCACCTACGAGAGCGAGAATCAGCTGATCGCCCAGCAAGGCGTCTGCCAGCAGGATCTGAACCGTCTCGCCCAGCTCACCGCGCTAAGCGCCGCCGAACTCGACGCGCGGTTCGCGACGGTCGGCGCCGATGCGCCGTCGCAGGACGACGCGCGCGGCGGCATTCCGGTGCCGGCCCGCCCGCTGGTGCCGGCGGTGCCGGCGGCGCTGCTGTCGCAGCGTCCCGACGTGATGTCCGCCGAGCGTGCGCTGGCCGCCGCCAGCGCCGGCATCGGCGTCGCCGTCGCCAGCCGGCTGCCGTCGCTGAGCCTCGGCGGCTCGATCGGCATCAACCATCTCGAGCACACCGGCCAGGACGTGCGCAGCTGGTCGTGGTCGCCGCAGATCAGCCTGCCGATCTTCGAGGGCGGCGCCGGCGTCGCGCGCGTCGAGACCGCGCGCGCGCAATACGATCAGGCGCTCGCGCAGTACCGCAGCAAGGTGCTGGTCGCCGTGCAGGAAGTCGAGGACGCGCTGACGCGCGTCGACGCCTCGGTGCGCCGCGCCGAGGCTGCGCGCCAGGCCGAGCGGAACTACAGCGCGCTGCTCGCCTCGCAGGAGAACCGCTACCGCCTCGGCGCCGGTTCGCTGCTCGACCTCGAAGACACGCGCCGCCTGGCGCTGAACAGCCGACAGTCGCTGGCGGCCGTCGAGCTCGAGATCAGCCAGTCGTGGATCGCGCTGTACAAGGCGGCCGGCGGCGGCTGGAACGACGCGCCCGCCGCCGGCGCGGCGCCGGCCGAAAACCGCGGCGCGAACGCCGCCCCGCAGACCCCAGCAGGAGCTGGCGCATGAACGCCCCTCTCACGAACGTGCCTTTCTTCGCTCGCCGCGCGCTGCTGCGCCTGGTCGTCGCCGCGCCGCTGCTGGCGACGCTCGTCGCCTGCCACAAGAAAGAGGGCGTGCCGGAAGCGCCGAAGCCGGTGATGACGGTCGAGATCGTGTCGCCGCTGCTGCAGGACTGGCCGCAGCGGCTGACCGCGAGCGGCAACGTCGCCGCCTGGCAGGAGGCGGTGGTCGGCGCCGAGGTCGGCGGCGCGCGCCTGCTCGAGGTCAAGGTCAACGTCGGCGACATGGTCAGGAAGGGCGACGTGCTGGCGGTTCTCGATCCGGCGACGCTGCAGGCGCAAGCCGCGCAGCAGGCCGCCAACGTCGCGCAGGCCGAAGCCAATCTGGCCAAGGCGCGCGCCGACGCGGAGCGCGCCGAGCAGCTCGACCAGACCGGCTCGATCAGCCAGCAGGACATCCAGCAGTACCGCACCGCCGCGGCGACCGCCGATGCCCAGCTCAAGCTGGCGCGCGCGCAGGCCGACGTCGCCGGCCTGCAGCTGCGCTACGCGCGCGTCGTGGCGCCGGACGACGGCGTGATCTCCTCGCGCACGGCCACCGTCGGCGCCGTGGTCGCGGCGGGCACGGAGCTGTTCCGCCTGATCCGCGGCCAGCGCCTCGAATGGCGCGCCGAAGTGCCGGGCGACGTGCTCGGCCGCCTCAAGCCGGGCATGCACGTCGAACTGCGCCGCCCCGGCGACGGCGCGCGGGTCGCCGGCACGCTGCGCCAGCTGGCGCCGACCGTCGATCTGCAGACGCGCAACGCGCTGGTCTACGTCGATCTGCCGAAGAACGCCGGCCTGGCGGCCGGACAGTTCGTCGAAGGCGCGTTCGAGGTCGGCCGGCAGACAGTGCTGGCCCTGCCTGAATCGGCGATCGTGCTGCGCGACGGCCACAGCTACGTGATGACGGTCGACGACAGGAACCTCGTCCATCAGCTCAAGGTCGACACCGGCGCGCGCCAGGGCGAGCTGATCGCCGTGCGCGGCGACGCGCTGACGAGCGCGACGCGCGTCGTCAGGAGCGGCGGCAGCTTCATCGGCGACGGCGACCTGATCGCCGTGGAGGGCCAATGAACATCAACTTCTCGGCCTGGTCGATCCATCGGCCGACGCCGGCGGTGCTGCTGTTCTTCCTCGCGACCGTGGCGGGCCTCCTCGGCTTCCGCGCGCTGCAGATCGCCAAGATGCCGGACTTCGATTTTCCCGGCGTCATCGTCGACGTGCAGCTGCCCGGCGCGACGCCGTCGCAGCTGGAGACCGAGGTCACGCGCAAGATCGAGGACGCCACCGCCAACATTCCGGGCGCGCGCCATGTGACGTCGACGGTTTCCGACGGCGATTCGAACACCTTCATCGAGTTCGAGATCGGCAAGAACGTGCAGGATGCGCTCAACGACGTGCGCGACGCCGTCACCGGCGTGCGCTCGGCGCTGCCGGCCGACATCCTCGAGCCGACGGTGCAGCGCGTCACCACCAACGGCAGCTCGATCGCCACCTACACGGTCAGCGCCGACAACATGGACGCGACGGACCTGTCGTGGTTCGTCGACAACGTCGTCAGCAAGGCCATCATGCCGATCGCCGGCGTCGGCAAGGTCACGCGCTTCGGCGGCGTGCAGCGCGAGGTGCGCGTCGAGCTCGATCCGGCCAGGCTGCAGGCCTACGGCGTCACCGCCGGCGAAGTGTCGCGGCAGATCGGCTACATGCAGCAGGAAGCGCCCGGCGGCCGCGGCGATCTCGGCGGGCTCGAGCAGGCCGTGCGCACGATCGGCAACGTGCAGACCGCGCAGCAGCTCGCCGCCTTCAGCTTTCCGCTGTCCGACGGCCGCCGCGTCCGCCTCGACCAGCTCGCCGCCGTGCGCGACACCGTCGCCGAGCCGCGCCAGGCGGCCACGCTCGACGGCAAGCCGGTGATCTCGTTCCGCGCCTACCGCGCCAACGGCTCGGCCGAGGCGGAAGTCGCCAGGGCCATCGCCGCCGAGGTCGACGCGCTGCAGAAGCAATACCCGCGCGTGACGTTCAAGAAGGTCTACGACACCGTCGGCCCGATCGAGCACTCGTACGAGGCCTCGATGCAGGCGCTGCTCGAAGGCGCGATCCTCGCCGTCATCGTCGTCTGGATCTTCCTGCGCGACTGGCGCGCGACGCTGATCTCGGCGGTGGCGCTGCCGCTGTCGATCCTGCCGACCTTCGCCTTCGTCCACTGGGCCGGCTTCACGCTCAACACCATCACGCTGCTGGCGCTGACGCTGGTGATCGGCATCCTCGTCGACGACGCCATTGTCGAGGTCGAGAACATCATGCGCCACCTGCGCATGGGCAAGACGCCGAGGCAGGCCGCGCTCGACGCCGCCGACGAGATCGGCCTCGCGGTGATCGCGACCTCGCTGACGCTGGTCTCGGTGTTCCTGCCGGTGGCGCTGATGCCCGGCATCTCGGGCCTGGTGTTCAAGCAGTTCGGCTGGACCGCGGCGATCGCCATCCTCGCCTCGCTGATCGTCGCGCGCCTGCTGACGCCGATGATGGCCGCCTACATGCTCAGCGCCGCCGGCCTCGGCCGGCACGGGCACGACGAGGGCCAGGCCGACGGCTGGGTCATGCGGCGCTACATGAAGGCCGTGCGCGCCTGCCTGCGCCATCCGTGGCTGACCAGCGGCGGCGCGGCGGCGTTCTTCCTCCTGTCGCTGTGGCTGGTGACGCTGCTGCCGTCGACCTTCCTCAACGCCGACGACGGGGCACTGTCGCTCGTCACCGTCGAGGCGCCGCCGGGCTCGACGCTGCAGCAGACGCTGGCGCTGAACCAGCGCGCCTGGGAAGCGCTGCGCGACATTCCGGAGATCCAGCACGTCTATACGATCGTTGGCAACGGCGTGACCGCCGGCAGCACGGTGCAGAGCGGCGGCAGCGTCACGACCCTCACCGTGCTGATTCCCCTGACGCCGCAGAAGGACCGCGAGCGCTCGCAGCAGCAGGTCGAGACCGTCATCGGCGAGCGCCTCGCAAGGCTGCCGGGCGTGCGCGTCACCGTCGGCGGCAACGGCAACGGCCAGCAGCTCACCGTGCAGCTGACCAGCGAGGACCCGCTGATGCTGCAGGCCACCGCCAACCAGGTGCTGCGCGAAATCCGCACGATCCCCGGTCTCGGCGGCGCGACCTCGTCGGCGAGTCTGCTGCGTCCGGAGCTGGTGATCCGTCCGGATTTCGCGCGCGCCGCCGAGCTCGGCGTCACCGCCGAGGCGATCGGCGACGCGGTGCGCATCGCCACTTCCGGCGACTACGACGTGATCCTGCCCAAGCTCAATCTGCCGGAGCGCCAGATCTACATCCGCACCCTGCTCGACCCGGCGTCGCGCCGCGATCTGGAGACGATCCGCCAGCTGCGGATCGCGTCGGCAAAAGGCCCGGTGCCGCTCGACAACGTCGCCAGCGTGCAGGTCGAAGGCGGTCCCGCGCAGATCAGCCGCTACGATCGCGCGCGCAACGTGACGCTGACCGTCAACCTGGGGGGCCGTCCGCTCGGCGAGGTCAACAAGCAGGTCGAGGCGCTGCCGTCGATGCGGCATCTGCCGCCGCAGGTGCGGCGCGGCGAAGGCGGCGACGTCGAGTTCATGAACGATCTGTTCGGCAATTTCGCGATCGCCATGCTCACCGGCATCTTCTGCGTCTACGCGGTGATGGTGCTGCTGTTCCACGACTTCGCGCAGCCGTTCACCGTGCTCACCGCACTGCCGCTGGCGGCCGGCGGAGCGCTCGGCGGGCTTGTGATCTTCGGCATGAACCTGTCGCTGGCCTCGCTGATCGGCCTGCTGATGCTGATCGGCATCGTCAGCAAGAACTCGATCCTGCTCGTCGAATACGCGATCGCCGCGCGCCGCCAGCGCGGCCTGTCGCGTTTCGACGCGATCATCGACGCCTGCCACAAGCGCGCGCGGCCGATCGTGATGACGACCGTGGCGATGGTCGCTGGCATGCTGCCGATGGCGCTCAACATCAGCCGCACCGACGCCGGCTTCCGTTCGCCGATGGCGGTCGCGGTCATCGGCGGCCTGATGACCTCGACCGTGCTGAGCCTGCTCGTGGTGCCGGTCGTCTACGAAATCGTCGACGATTTCGAGAACGGGATCCGCCGCTGCCTCTTCCGCCGCAAGCCGCAGGCGGCGCCGACGGCGCTGCGCCCGGGCTGATGCCATGCCGCCGCGCGGAGCGCTGCCCCGAGACTGAAAGGCGGCACACAATAAAAAACCCGGTGACCTTGGGGGAAGTCACCGGGCACGCTTTCCGGCTTGGGGGAGTGCCGGACCCGCCCAGGGAGTGGGAGGCGGGGAGCGGGACAGGGAGAATCGCCGCTCGCAGATTTAGAGGTGGCGAGGCCGGCAAAGTTCAAAAGCGCGCGAAAATTTTTTCGCGATGCGCCAAAGGCCGGGATCGGACGCTTCACGAGAAAAACAAAAAAACCCGGCGATTGGGGGGGAATCGCCGGGCCACGCTTTTCCGGCGGGGGGAAGCCGGGGACCCGTCCAGGGAGTGGGAGACGGGGTGAGCGGGACTGGGGAAAATCGCCGCTCGCAGGATTGGACGAGCAGGCAAGGCACAAAGTTCACGTCGCCGTGAAAATTTCCGGTGATTAAATGGACTCCGAGCGGGTCATCGCTGACGGGCGGCCATAAAAAAGCCCGGTGATTGGGGGGATCACCGGGCCACGCTTTCCGGCTTGGGGGATGCCGGACCCGCCCAGGGAGTGGAGGCGGGGAGCGGCGACAGGGAGAATCACCGCTCGCAGACTTAGATGCGGCCCTGCCGGGGAAGTTCAATGGGCGGTTCGCGGCTTTTTTTGCGCTGCCGCAATGCGTCAGCCGTGTCCATTGAAATCAATGGTTTGAGATGACTGATGTGGACGTCAGTTGGCGCCGGGTGAAGTATTCCGCCACCAAATTCCCTTCATTTTCCACTGCTTGCGCGGCCGGATGCGGTATGCGCGGAATCCCACTCCGAACCGAAGCCGAAATCGGCGGCCAGCGGCACCTGCAGCTGGGCGATCCGCACCATGCGACCGGCGATTTCCGGCGCCAGTTCGCGCAGGCGCGCCTCCGGACCTTCGAACACCAGTTCGTCGTGGACCTGCATGATCATGCGGATGTCCGGCGCGCGGCGTTTCAGGAAACGGGCGACGTCGACCATCGCCAGCTTGATCAGGTCCGCGGCCGTGCCCTGCAGCGGCGCGTTGATCGCCGTGCGCTCGGCGTACTGGCGCAGGGCCTGGTTGCCGGAGGCAATGTTGGGCAGGTACAGGCGGCGGCCGAACAGCGTTTCGACGTAGCCGGTCTCGCGCGCGTTGACGCGCGTGCTGTCCATGAAATGACGGACGCCCGGATAGCGGCCGAAGAAGCGCTCGATGTAGCTCTGCGCCTCGCCGCGCGCAATGCCGAGCTGGCGCGCGAGGCCGAACGCCGACATGCCGTAGATCAGGCCGAAGTTGATGGCCTTGGCGGCGCGGCGCTGATCGCTGCCGACCTGTTCCAGCGGCAGGCCGAAGACCTCGGCGGCCGTCGCCTGGTGAATGTCGAGGCCGTCGCGAAACGCCCCCTGTAGCAGCAGATCGCCGGAGAAATGCGCCATCAGGCGCAGTTCGATCTGCGAGTAGTCGATCGACACCAGCGCATGGCCCGGCTCGGCGATAAAGGCCTGGCGGATGCGCCGGCCTTCGGCGTTGCGCACCGGGATGTTCTGCAGATTGGGATCGGACGACGACAGGCGTCCGGTCGCCGCGACCGCCTGATGGTACGAGGTGTGGATGCGCCCGGTCTTCGGGTTGACCGCCTGCGGCAGCTGCTCGGTGTACGTCGAGCGCAGCTTCTGCAGCGCGCGCCAGTCGAGGATCAGGCGCGGCAGCTTGTGCTCGGCGGCGAGATTTTCGAGCACGTCCTCGGCGGTCGACGGCTCGCCCTTCGGCGTCTTGCCGAGCACCGGCAGCTTGAGCTGCTCGTAGAGAATCTGGCCGAGCTGTTTCGGCGAGCCGAGATTGAATTCGGTGCCAGCCTCGACGAAGGCCTCGCGCTGCAGTGCGTCCATGCGTTCGGCGAGTTCGAGCGAGATTTTTCCGAGCAGCGGCACGTCGACCTTGACGCCGGCCTGTTCGACCTCGGCGAGCACCGGCACCAGCGGCATCTCGATGGTCTGGTAGACCTTGTGCAGCGCCGCGCTCGCCGCCACGCAGGGATACAGCACCTGATGCAGGCGCAGCGTGATGTCGGCGTCCTCGGCCGAATAGTGGCCGGCGACGTCGAGCGCGATCTGGTTGAACGTCAGCTGGTTCTTGCCCTTGCCGGCGATGTCGGTGAAGGCGACGGTCTTGTGGCCGAGATATTTCCCGGCCAGCGTATCCATGTCGTGGCGGTTGCCGGCAGCATCGAGCACATAGCTCTGCAGCATGGTGTCGTGCGCGACGCCGGCAACGTTCACGCCGTGCCGCGCGAAGACGTTGAGATCGTACTTGATGTGCTGGCCGAGCTTGGGTTTGTCCGGGTTTTCGAGCAGCGGCTTCAATTGCGCGAGCACGCGATCGCGCGGCAGCTGTTCCGGCACGCCGAGATAATCGTGCGCGAGCGGCACGTACCAGCCGCTGCCGGCCTCGGCGGCGAAGGCGATGCCGACCAGATTCGCCCGGTTCGAATCGAGGCTGTCGGTCTCAGTGTCGACGCAGATCAGTGGCGCGGCCTGTAGCTGCGCGAGCATCGCCGCGAAGCCCGCTTCGTCGGTCACCAGCGTCGCGACGGTGGGCTGCGACGGCGGCGGTGGCGCGTCGGCGAGCGGCGCTTCCGGCACCTCGGGCGCCGAGGAGATCACCGAGGTCGGCATTTCCTGGCGTTCGTCGGCCGGCGGCAGTTCGCCGTTCTGCTGACGCAGCTCATCGACCCATCGATTGAAGCCGAGCCGCGTGTAGAGGTTCGCGAGCTTCGCCAGATCCGGCGCGCGCGGCTTCAGCGCGTCGACGGCGATCGGCAGCGTCAGATCGCAGCGGATCGTCGCCAGCTCGCGCGCCATCGGCAGCTGGCCGAGCGCGGCGCGCAGCTTCTCGCCAATCTTGCCCTTGACCTTGTCGGCGTTGGCGACGACGTCGTCCAGCGTGCCGTACTCGTTGAGCCACTTCGCCGCCGTTTTCGGACCCACGCCGTCGATGCCCGGAATATTGTCGACGCTGTCGCCCATCAAGGCCAAATAGTCGACGATGCGCTCCGGCGGCACGCCGAAGCGTTCGATCACCGCGGCGCGGTCCAGCGTGCGGTTCTTCATGGTGTCGAGCAGGTGCACGCCGTCGTGCACGAGCTGCGCCATGTCCTTGTCGCCGGTGACGATCAGCACCGGCTGACCGCGCTCGCCGGCCTGCTTCGTCAGCGTGCCGATCACGTCGTCGGCCTCGACGTTCGGCTCGGCGATCACCGGCAGGCCCATGGCCTCCAGCATCTCGACGATCGCCGGATACTGCGCCGTGAGGTCCGCCGGCGTCTCGTCGCGATTGGCCTTGTAGTCGGCGTAGATCTCGTGGCGGAAATTGCTGCCCGGCGCGTCGAAGATCACGGCGATCTCCTCCGGCGCATAGTCCTTCAGCAGGCGCCGCAGCATGTTGCCCATGCCGTAGACCGCGCCGGTCGGCTCGCCGCGCGCGTTGCTCAGCGGCGGCAGTGCGAAGAACGCGCGGAACAGCCACGACGAGCCGTCGATGAGGATCAGCGGCTTGCGAGTGGGCTCGGTCATCGCGCTATCTCAGGGCAGCAGGCGTTCGTTCTGCACGAGGTCGTCGAAAGTCTCGCGCGCGCGGATCAGGTGCGCGCTGCGGCCGTCGACCATCACCTCGGCGGCGCGGCCGCGCGTGTTGTAGTTCGACGCCATGGTGAAGCCGTAGGCGCCGGCGGTGCGCACGGCGAGCAGGTCGTCCGGCGCGATCGCCAGCGCGCGGTCCTTGCCGAGCCAGTCGCCGGATTCGCAGACCGGGCCGACGACGTCGTAGGTCTGCGCCTCGAGGTCGTGACGCGGCACGACCGGCACGATGTCCATCCACGCCTGATACAGCGTCGGCCGCAGCAGGTCGTTCATCGCCGCATCGACGATCGCGAAGCGCTTTTCGTCGCTGCCCTTTAGGCCGAGCACGCGCGTGACGAGAATGCCGGCATTGCCGGCGATCGCGCGGCCCGGCTCGGTGAGAACCTTCAGGCCCAGCGCTTCGAGCTTCGGGCGCAGCGCCTGCGCCCAGTCGCGCGGGGCTATCGGCCGCTCGTCGCGATAGCGCACGCCGAGGCCGCCGCCGAGATCGACGTGGCACAGCGTGATGCCGTGGCCGCGCAGCCGCCCGATGAACGCGATCACGCGATCGAGCGCATCGAGCAGCGGCGACACCTGCAGCAGCTGCGAGCCGATGTGGTGGGCGATGCCGACGATCTCGATGCCGGCGAGCGTCGATGCCCGCACGTAGAGCCGTTCGGCCGTCTCGAAATCGACGCCGAACTTGTTGCTCTTCAGGCCCGTCGAGATGTACGGATGCGTCTGCGCGTCGACGTCCGGGTTGACGCGCAGGGCGATGCGCGCGCGCTTGTTCATCAGCCGCGCGGTGGCGTCGAGCAGATCGAGTTCGTATTCGGATTCGACGTTGAAGCAATGGATGCCGGCCGACAGCGCGAGGCGGATCTCGTCCTCGCTCTTGCCGATGCCGGAGAACACCACCTTGCCGGCCTCGCCGCCGGCGCGCAGTACGCGCTGCAGCTCGCCGCCGGAAACGATGTCGAAGCCGGCGCCGAGCCGCGCCAGCGTCTGCAGCACGGCGAGATTCGAGTTGGCCTTGACCGCGTAGCAGACCAGATGGTCGATGCCGGCCAGCGCGTCGTCGAACGCGTGGAAGTGGCGCTCGAGCGTTGCCTTCGAATAGACGTACAGCGGCGTGCCGAAGCGTTCGGCGAGGTCGGTAACGGGCAGCTCTTCGGCGTGCAGCGCGCCGTTGCGGAATTCGAAATGGTCCACGGGGCCTTAGTGAAAGCGTGAGGGCGTTCTGGAACAGCGGCCGGCTACTGCGCCGGTGTCGTCGTGGCCGACGTATCGTCGTCGTCCGGCTTTTTCGGCTCGGTCGGCGTCGGCGAGTCCGTGGTCGTCGCGGGGGTCGTCGCCGGCGCGGTCTGCGGCGTGCCTTGATCGTCGGCGCTGCCCGGTTTCACCACCTTCACCGGCGGCGATTTGCTGTGATGCTTCGGCGGCCCTTTTTCGGGCAGGTACAGGGCCCCCGTCTGCCCACAGGCGGACAGCAGCGCGGCAAGGCAGAGCGGGACGATCGTCTTCGGCATGGCGGATCACCGGACAGGACGCGAAGTGTACCGTCATCCATCGCATCGCCGCCGCCGGTCTCCGGCGCCATTGGCAGGGGGCTGCATCCCGGCCGACAATCGAAGCCCATGAAACGCCTGCACAGCGATCTCGATGTCACCCTCGAACCGGAAGGCCCGGCACGCGCCGCAGTGATCTGGCTGCACGGCCTCGGCGCCGACGGCAACGACTTCGTACCGCTCATTCCGGAACTCGACCTGCCGCGCGACGGCGCGATCCGCTTCGTGTTCCCGCACGCGCCGGTGCGGCCGGTGACGCTCAACGGCGGCCTGCCGATGCGCGCCTGGTACGACATCGCCGGCCTGTCCGCCGAACCGAAGCAGGACGACGCCGGTATCCGCGCGTCGCAGCAGCGCGTGCTCGGCTACATCGCTGCGCAGCGCGAGGCCGGCCTCGCCGACGCGCGCATCGTGCTCGCCGGCTTTTCGCAGGGCGGCGCGATCGCGCTGCATACGGGCCTGCGGCTCGAAGCGCCGATCGCCGGCCTGATCGCTCTGTCGTCGTACCTGCCGCTGCTCGAGACGCTGGCCACCGAGGCGACCGTCGCCGGCCAGGCGACGCCGGTCTTCATCGCCCACGGCCGGCACGATCCGATCGTGCCGTACGCCTGGGGCGAGAGCACCGCCCAGGGTCTCGCCGAACGCGGCTACGACGTGCGCTGGCACCGCTACGCAATGGCGCACGAGGTCTGCGAGGAGGAGATCGCCGATATCGGCGTGTTCCTGCGCGAGCGTTTGCTCGCGCGCTGAGCCGTTGTCTGGCCTCAGGCCCGCGCCGCGGCGCGCCCGTGCGCGAGCAGGCGCTGCGCACCGATGAACAGTGCCTGCAGCAGGCCGGCGAACAGCAGCGCATCGAGCGTCGGCACGCTCGTCAGTGTCAGCAGACCGGGCCCGCTGGATTCGACGGGCAGGCACAGCCAGCCGAACAGCGAACCGCCGGCCCAGGCCGCGAACGGCGCGAGGCGCAGGCCGACGACGACCGCATCGTCGGCATAGCGTTGGCGCGCGGTCAGATAGTCGACGAGGTAGACGCCGGCGACCGGCGCGATCGCAAGACCCAGCAGGATCAGCCAGCCGATGAAGTGCTGGAAGATGCCGGCGCACGCGATCGCCGTGCCGATCAGCGCGGCGATCGCCGTCAGCTGCCAGCGCTCGATGCGCGGGAACAGTGCCGACAGCGACAGCGCCGACTCATAGAGATTCTTGTCATTGCTGGTCCACGTCGCCAGCACGATGACGAGCAGCGCCGGCGCGCCGACGCCGGCGGCGACCATCACCGCGACCAGATCGGCGCTGCCGTAGACGACGGCGAGCAGCGCCGACAACAGCAGCAGCACCGGCAGGGCGACGGCGAAACTGACGAAGGTGCCGGTGACGACATCGCGAGGCGTGCGCAGGAAACGCGTCAGATCCGGCGAGATGGCGACCGCGCTCATGTGGCTGCCGGCGACGACCGACACCACGGTGCCGAAACCGTAGGCGGTTTCGGCCGGCGCCGCCGTCAGCAACGGCAGCAGATCCTGGCGGCTCAGCGCGATCGTGGCGGGAACGGCGATGACGATCAGCAGCAGCGGCACCGCCGCGTAGGTGACCTTGCCGAGGGCGCGCACGCCGATGATCGCCGTCGAACTCATCAGGGCGCCGGCACCGATGGTCAGCGCCAGGCGCGTGCCGCCGGCGCCACGGTCGATCTTCAGCAAGGCGCAGACGCTGTTGACGAGCATCTCCGTCTGCACGCCGAACCAGCCGAACGAGGCGATGATCAGCGTCAGTGCAACGATCTTGGCGCCGTTTCCGCCGAACGTGCGGCGCACGAGGATCGCCGTCGGCACGCGGGCTTTCATGCCGATCATGCCGGTCGCCGTCGCCAGCACCACCGTCAGCAGGGCGCCGCACAGGACCGCAGCGATCAGTTCGGCGAACTGCATGTGGCGGCCGAGCTGTCCGCCGAAGGCAAACAGCGGCACGCAGATCGCGACGCCGACGTGGATCGCGACGAGAAACCACCAGCCGCGCTGATCATCGGCGCCGACGGTGCGGTAGGGGCTGCGTTCGACGAGACGCGCGAACAGCGATCGGATCGACGGCACTGAAGTTCCTCGCTCGTGGCCGGGCATCTGTCGCAGGGGCAGCTCCCTGGCCGGAGGATTTATTAAAGCGCATGCGCCTTCGCCGTGTCCGCCCACATCATTGCGATGGCCGCAAAGATTTGCGCCTCACGCAAACAAGCGTGGCGCCTGAGGTTATTGATTACGCGCAGGGCCGCGCGCCCAATGCAGATCGTATTTCTTTCTTTGCGGATCAACGGCGCTGCAGTTCCGAGGCGGAGATTCCATGCGCGGCAAACGGATAGCGACGATGGCCTCAGCCGCCATGCTGGCTTGGGGTGGCATCACGTTCGCTGCGCCGCTGCTGCCATCGGATGTGGACGTCTCCGCCCGTGCCGCCGCGCTGGTCGCGCGGATGACGTTGCAGGAGAAACTGTCGTTGCTCGGTGGCGAGACGATGCTGTCGACCCCCGCCATTCCGCGGCTCGGCATTCCGGCCTTGCACCTGACGAACGGCACGCTCGGCACCAATCCGGGACTGGCGACTGCCTATCCCGCCGGTATCGGCTTGGCGGCGAGCTGGAATCCCGAGCTGATCGAGCACGTCGGCCGGCAGCTGGGACGCGACGCCCGCGCACGCGGGGCGGAATTTCTGCTGGGGCCGGGCGTCAACATCTATCGGGCTCCCAACAATGGCCGGAACTGGGAGTATTTCGGCGAAGATCCATGGCTCGCCTCGCAGGCTGCGGTGTCGTACATCGACGGCGTGCAAAGCGAAGGCGTCAGCGCGGTGATCAAGCATTTCGTCGGCAACAACTCCGAATTCGCGCGGTTTACCACCGACTCGGAAATCGGCGAAAGGGCATTGCGGGAAATCTATTTCCCGGCGTTCGAAGCGGCGGTCAAGAACGCGGATGTCGGCGCCGTCATGGGCGGCTACAACCTCACCAACGGTGAGCACATGTCCCAGAACGCGAGGCTGAATCTGGAGGTCCTGAAGGCGCAGTGGCGCTTTCCGGGCGTGCTCATGTCCGACTGGGGCGGCACGCACGACGGTCCCGCAGCGGCGCGTGCCGGACTCGATCTGGAGATGCCGTACGCCGAGAACATGAGCGAGGCTGCGCTCGCGCCGCTGCTGCGCAACGGCACTCTGCCGATGTCGGTGATCGACGACAAGGTGAAGCGGCTGCTCGGTCTAGCCCTGCGTTTCGGCTGGATGGGCGGTCACGATACGCGTGCGCAACCGTCGCAGTACAACGTCGAGGGCGGGCGCGTCGCACTGGAGGCGGCCGGCGAAAGTCTGGTGCTGCTGAAGAACGACGCAGGACTGCTGCCCTTGCCACGCAACAAGCTCCGCTCCATCGCGGTGATCGGACCGGGCGCTGCCGAAGTCCCGGCGTCCGGGGGCGGCAGTGGCGAAGTAAGGCCTTTCGAGCGCTCGGCGCTGGTGGCGGCGATGGCGGACGCCCTGGGCGACGCGACGACGGTCTATTACGACCAGGGCATTGCGTCGCTGAAGCTGATGGCCCTTCAGACCCCGTTCTGGACCGGGCGGGACGGCGGCGCACGCGGGATCACGGTCGAGAATTACGCCGGAAACGACTTTTCGCAAAAGCCTGTTTCGGTCGCCGTGAAGCCGTACGTCAATGAAGGTCGGCCCGGATTCGGCGATGCGGACGACCTGCGCAGCCTCTACCAAATGAACCAGCAGCAATATGCGGCGCTGCTGCCGACCTGGTCGGCCGGCGGCCGGCGCTGGAACGGCTGGTTCCGTGCGTCCGATCGCGGTGCGTACACGCTGTTTGTCGAATGCAGCGGCAAATTCAGGGTCAAGGTCGACGGCCAAGACGTCATCGATAACCGCGAGATTCCCCGCGCGCTGGTCAATCAGGTGTCGCTGACGCTGGAGAAGGGCGCGCATCACATCGAAGTCGAGCAACTCGGAGGCGCCCAGTTCGGCGAGCCGTTCTTCCGCATGGGCATCGTCGACGACGAGACGCTGGTGCGTCAGGATGCGATGCGGCTGGCGACGCAGGCCGATGCCGTCGTGGTCGCCGTCGGCAATGAGAAGGCGAACGAGGAGGGAGGGGCCGATCGGACATTTGCGCTGCCGCCCGGGCAGGATCTTCTGATCAAGGCGCTAGCCGCACGCAACCGCAACGTGATCGTGGTACTGACCTCAGGCG
Organism: Solimonas sp.; assembly: GCA_047605265.1. GTDB lineage: Bacteria > Pseudomonadota > Gammaproteobacteria > Nevskiales > Nevskiaceae > Solimonas. The sequence goes on along the minus strand of JASGFY010000007.1, from coordinate 42,400 downwards.
GTGCAGTTGATGTTCACGCTTGGCTGAGCGACGTTCGCGGTCTGCTGCAGGTTTGGTATCCGGGCCAGTCCGGTGCACGTGCCATCGCGCAGCTGCTCGTGGGAAATATTTCTCCGTCAGGCCGCCTGCCGATCAGCTGGGAGCGAAATGCGCGCGACAACCCAAGCCTGGCCTATTACTATCCGGTCGCGGGCAGCAACCGCATCGTCTATGGCGACGGCGTGTTCGTGGGATATCGCGGCTACGGCCGCGGCGGACATTCGCCGGCCCTGTTTCCGTTCGGTTACGGCTTGTCGTATTCGAGCTTCCGCTATCGCTCGCTGAAAGTCGACGGCGTCTCCGCCGAGCCCGGGCATTATCGGGCCAGCTTCGAGGTGACCAATACCGGGTCCATTGCCGCTGCCGACGTCGCACAACTCTATCTCCACGAAAACAATCCCGCGGTAGAGCGTCCTGAGCGGGAATTGAAGGGCTTTGCCAAGGTCATGCTGCAGCCAGGGGAAATGCGCCGCGTATGCCTCGATCTGTGGCCGCGATCGTTCGCTTATTTCGACCCTGTGCGAAACACCTGGCATGTCGACGCACGCCGTTTCGACGTGCTGGTGGGCAGTTCCAGCGAGAACATTTCGTTACGGGCTGCGCTGGAAGTGCCCAAAGAGATTGACATTTCGGTGCAAGAGCCGGCCTTTCCGCCCCGGAACGAATCATTGCCGGGGCGTTGCAACTGACGCAAATAGGTCCGCGGTTTCTGTAATTGATCGTTGCTTGCCCCGAACGAAAAATGAATCCGTCCCAAAGTCGGCCAACAGAGATCGTTATGTCCATGATCAAGCGGAAGCACTCCTTCAAGCGGAACCTTATTCCCAAGGTCATTTTGTCCGGCCTGGGCATTACGTCCGGCCTCGGCATCAGCGCGAGCGGCGCCTGGGCGGCCGACGATTCGGGCAGCTCGACGGCGAGCGCGGATGCGTTGCCCGAGGTGGTGGTCACCGCGCAGAAGCGCAGCGAAAAGCTGCAGGATGTCGCAGCATCCGCGTCCGTCATCACCGCCGACGACATCGAATCCGCCAGTGTCAAGAACATCCAGGACGTCGCCGCACTGACGCCGAACCTGGTCATCACCGACCAGCTGCGCCCCGGCATCCAGACCGTGTCGTTCCGCGGCTTCACGACCGTGCAGGGTGGCCAGTCACCGTTCGCGATCGTCGTCGACGGCGTGCAGCAGCCGGGCCAGGAATTCCTCAAGCAGGAGCTCGTCGACATCCAGCAGATCGAAGTGCTGCGCGGCCCGCAGGGCACGCTGTACGGCGCCGGCGCGATCGCCGGCGCCATCAACATCGTCACCAAAAAGCCGACCAATGACTTTGAAGCGCAGGCCAAGCTTGGCTACTTCCAGGGCAACGACTCAACTGGCACGCTGACGATCAGCGGCCCGATCATCAAGGACCAGCTGTTCTATCGCGCGTCGGTGTTCAGCGAGAACTTCGGCGGCCTGATCACCAACGACTACGACGGCAGCAAGGTCGACCGCATCAGCGAACGCAGCTACAACGGCCAACTGCTGTACACGCCCAGCGAGCGCCTGAGCCTCGACCTGCGCGCGCATCTCACCGACGGCGACAACGGCGCGCTGTGGCTGGTCAATGCCGGCACCGGATCGATCGACAATTACAGCGAAAACCCGAGCACCGATATCGACGGCGCCGACAAGCGCATCCTGCAGAGCTACTCGCTGAAGGCCGACTATGACTTCGACGCGTTCACGCTGACCTCGATCAGCGCCTACAACGCGGCCAACCAGAATCTGCTCGCCGACGGTGACTTCTCGTCGACGGCGGCCTATGTGCAGACCTGGGAGAACGACACCACCTCGTGGAGCGAGGAACTGCGCCTGACGTCGAACGGCAGCGGTCCGCTGCGCTGGAACGTCGGCGCCTGGGGCCAGCGCTACTTCGTCGACGACACCACGCTCTACGGCGATGTCAACGACGATGGCAGCTACGACTTCTCCTCCAACGACCCGGACGCCAACCGCTACCGCTACACGAGCTGGGCACTGTTCGGCCAGGCCGACTACGACATCACCGAGAAGCTGACGGCGACCCTGGGCCTGCGCTACGACATGGTCTATGCCGACGCCACCAACCTCGTCACCGGCGAGCCGAGCTCGCACGACTTCCACGAGCCGCAGCCGAAGCTTGCGCTGTCGTACCACTTCACGCCGCAGACCATGGGCTATGCCAGCTACGGCAAGGGCTTCCGCACCGGCGGCTTCAACCCGGACACGCCGTTGACCACCGGCCTGCGCGTGTACGAAAACGAAACGTCGACGAACTACGAACTCGGCGTCAAGAACCAGTTCTTCAACAAGCGCCTGACGCTGAACGCCGCGGCCTTCCACACCGACTTCGACAACCAGCAGTTCTTCTATTCGGTCGTGGTGACGGGCGATGCGATCTACCGCGTCATCACCAACATCCCGAAGACCCAGGTCGACGGCGCCGAACTCGAATTCGTCGCGCTGCCGATGAACTGGCTGAAGATCAACGGCTCGGTCGGCTACAACCACACGCGCATCGAGGAGTTCACGCAGGACGGCACCAGTTTCAAGGGCAATCAGGTGCCGCAGGTCTATCCGCTGACCACGCAGCTCGGCGCCGAAGCCACGCAGCCCATCGGCTCCAGCCTGGCGGTCACCGGTCGCGTCGACTGGCAGCACCGCGGCTCGCTGTATTACGACATCGCCAACAGCGCGACGCAGAAGGTCGATGCCAAGGACTTCATCAATGCCCGCGTCGCGCTGCGCCGCGCCGCCGACGATGCGTGGACGCTGGCGCTGGTCGGCCGCAACCTGACCGACGAGCGCACGGTCGCTGCGGTCGGCAGTGCCTACCGCAGCTACAACGAGCCGCGCCAGGTCGGCGTGGAAATCGAGATCCGCTACTAAGCGGGCTGTCCCCGCCGCCGCGCCCGCGGCGGCGGGGCTATCCTGTCGGCCGACCGCAGCCGGCTCCGGCCGTTTCCGCGTGCCCCCGCGCGCTTCCCGAACGGACAGATTTGCTCATGAAGCGGTACCGCATCTCCATCGACATCGGCGGCACCTTCGTCGATGCCATTCAATTCGACCGGGAAACCGGCGACGTCCATCTCGCCAAGGCACCCACCACGCCGGCGCGTCCGGTCGAAGGCGTGGTCGAGGCGATCAAACGCCTCGGCACGCCGCTCGAAGAGACCGACGTGTTCGTGCACGGCACCACGCTCGGCCTCAACGCCATCCTCGAACGCCGCGGCGTCGCTACCGGCATCATCACCAACGAAGGGTTCCGCGATCTGTTCGAGATCGGCCGCGCCGACGTACCGCCGGCGCAGATGTACGACTACGCCTACCAGCGGCCGAAGCCCGTCGTGAAGCGCCGTCATCGCATTGGCGTCGGCGGCCGGCTCGACGCCAAAGGCCACGAAATCACGCCGCTCGACGAGGCTGCCGTGCGCGCCGCCGCGCAGGCGCTCGGCGAGGCCGGCATCGAGGCACTGGCGATCTGCTTCCTGCACGCCTACCGCAATCCGCAGCACGAGATCCGCGCCGCCGGGATCGTGCGCGCGGCGTTTCCGCAGATCGCCGTGTCGGCGTCGAGCGAGATCACCCGCGAATACCGCGAGTACGAGCGCACCGCGACGACCGTGCTCGACGCCTACATCCGCCCGATCTTCGAGCGCTACATCGGCGAGCTGCAGCAGGCGCTCGCCGACGGTGGCTTCACCGGCCGCTTCCTCGTCATGCGTTCGAGCGGCGGCGCGATGACCGCCGAGATCGCCAAGCGCGCGCCGATCTTCACGGTGATGTCCGGCCCGGCCGGCGGCATCATCGGCGCCACGCAGCTCGCGCGCACGCTCGATCGCAAGCGCCTGCTGACGCTCGACTACGGCGGCACCAGCCTCGACGCCAGCGTCATCGAGGATGGCCAGCCGCTGGTCATGCACGAAGCGACGCTCGAACACTTCCCGGTGTTGATGCCGATCTTCGACATCCGCTGCATCGGCACCGGCGGCGGCTCGATCGCCTGGGTGCAGGAAGGCCTGCTGCAGGTCGGGCCGCGCAGCGCCGGCGCCGTGCCGGGCCCGATCGCCTACGGCAAGGGCGGCACCGAGCCGACGACCACCGACGCCGCCCTGGTGCTCGGCTATCTCGATGCCGGCGCCTTCCTCGGCGGCAAGCTCGCGCTCGATGCGCACGCCGCGCTCGCCGGCCTGAAAGCCAAGGTCGCCGATCCGCTCGGCTGCGATCCGACGACCGCCGCCGCCGGCATCTTCGAGGTGCTGACCGCCAAGACGGTCGGCGCCGTGCGCGAGATCACCGTCGAGCGCGGCAAGGATCTGCACGAGTTCGCGCTGCTCGCGTTCGGCGGCGCCGGCCCGATGATCGCGCCGCTGATCGCGCGCGAGATCGGCGCGACCGAGCTGATCGTGCCGAACGTGCCGGCCGCGTTTTCGGCGTTCGGCATGATGATGTCGGACATCGTTTCCGACTTCTCGCAGACGCAGCTGTCGGCGCTGGATGCCGCGAGCTGGCCATCGCTCGAAGCCGGCTTCGCCGATCTCGAGGCGCGCGGCCGCGAACGGCTGACTGCGCAGTCCGTCGCCGCCGGACAGCAGCGGCTCGAACGCTTCGTCGAATGCCGCTACTTCGGCCAGGAGCATGCGATCGAGGTCGCCGTCACCGCCGCCGACGGCATCGAAGCGATCGCCGCGCGCTTCAACGCGCTGCATGCCGAGCGCTACGGCCATGCGCTGCGCGAGCCGGTGCAGATCGTCACGCTGCGCCTGCGCGCCAGCGGCCAGCTCGAAAAGCCGCAGCTGCGCCGGCTGCCCGCCGCGACCGGCGATGTCGCCGAAGCGCGCGTCGGCACGCGCGATGCGTTCTGCTTCGCGCGCCGCGCGCGCACCGCGTTCGGCGTCTATGCGCGCGACCGGCTCGCGCCGGGCCACGTCATCGACGGACCGGCGATCATCGACGAAGGCACGTCGACCACCGTGGTGCATTCCGATCAGCGGGTCACGATCGATGCCTGGGGCCATCTCATCATCCGGAGCAAGACGGCATGAGTCTCGACGCCGCCACCACCGAAGTCATCCGCAGCTATCTGCTGTCCGCCGCCGAGGAAATGCGCCGCACGCTGATCCGCACGGCATTCAATCCGGTCATCTACGAAGTCCTCGATTTCGGCATCTCGGTCTACAACGCCGATCTCGAACTGATCGCCGACGCTCCCAGCCTCGCGCTGTTCCTCGGCGCCAACGACTACGCGATCCGCAAGGGCGTCGAATACATCGGCAGGGAAAACCTGCAGCGCGGCGACATCGTGCTGATGAACTATCCGTACTGGAATTCGGCGCACGCGATGGACGTCACGCTGTTCGCGCCGGTGTTCGCGCCGGCGGCCGACACGCCGTTCGCGTACACCTGCATCCGCGCGCACTGGATGGACCTCGGCGCCAAGGATCCGGGCTATGTGCTCGATTCCACCGACATGCATCAGGAAGGCCTGATCATGCCGGGCCTCAAGGTCTACAAGGCCGGCAAGCCGGACCGCGAGATCTTCGAGCTGATCCGTTTCAACTCGCGCATGCCGGACCTCGTCATCGGCGATCTCGAAGCGCAGGTCGCTTCGACGCGCATCGGCGAGCGCCGCCTGATCGAAATCCACGAGAAGTTCGGCGCCGCAAAATTCACCGAGGCCACGCAGCAGATCCTCCGGCACGGCGAAGCCCTCTCGCGCGCCGCACTGGCGAAGCTGCCGCGCGGCACGTGGACGGCCGAGGATCTCGTCGACGACGATGGCATCACCGACACGCCGGTGCCGATCCAGGTCACGGTGACGATCGACGACGCCGGCATGCACTGCGACTTCAGCGCCTCGTCGCCGGCGACGCGCGGCCCGATCAACATGCCGTTCGGCCTCACCGAGACGGTCTGCAAGCTGGTGCTGAAGTCGCTGACGACGCCGAACGTGCCGAGCAACGCCGGCCACTTCCGCGCGCTCGAAGTGATTGCGCCGCCCGGCAATCTGTTCCACGCCGTCTATCCGGCGGCGACGTACACGCTGTGGACCGCGCATCTGGCGCTCGAACTGGTCTACAAGGCGCTCGCGCAGGGCATGCCGGAGACGCTGGCCGCGTCGTCCGGCGGCGACGTCATGGGCTTCATGATGGTCGGCCACAACGAGGCCGGCCAGCTCTACGCGGTCAGCAACAACGACGCGATCGGTTGGGGGGCGACGGCGCAGCACGACGGCGCCAACGCCACCAATCACATCTCCGGCAGCCTGGTGCGCAACACGCCGGTCGAGGTGATGGAGATGAAGACCGGCATGTTCATCGAAGCGCTCGAACTGCGCACCGACAGCGGCGGCGCCGGCCGCTACCGCGGCGGCCTCGGCGAGACGCGGCGCATCCGCTTCATCAGCGACGGCGAATTCCTCTCGGTGACGAAGAAGACCAAGACCCGTCCGTGGGCACTGGCCGGCGGCTGCGAAGCCGAGCCGAACGGCATGGTGATCCACGCCGGCAGCGACCGCGAACGCCGCGTCAGCACCCATCGCGCGCAGATCAAGGCCGGCGACGCGGCGATCGCGCTGACCGGCGGCGGCGGCGGTTACGGCGATCCGGCGCAGCGCGATCCGGCGCTGGTGCTCGACGACGTGCTCGAAGGTTATGTCTCGGTCGCCGCCGCCGAGACGCTGTACCGCGTCATCATCCGCGACGGTGCGATCGACGCCGCCGCCACCGAAAAACTGAGGAACGCCGCATGAGCGTGTCGGTCAGCGGCCGGATTCCGTCCGGCAGCATCGAAGTCGTCGATGAAAGCGATCCGGCCGACATCCGCCTGCGCCTGGTCCGCGATCCGGGCGACGATCTTCTGGCGATCGGCTGGTACTACTTCCGCGCCAGCGGCATCCGCGGCCGGAACGTCGGCTACCGCATCGTCGACGTCGCCGAGGACGCCGCGGCGCGCCTCGACGGCCGCGACGGCTACGAGGACGCCTGGACCGGCACCGGCCCGCACGCCTCCTACGATCTCCGGCACTGGTTCCGCATCCCGGCGCAGCTCAACGGTCGCGACTATGTGTTCTCGCACGTGCCGGAACACGACGTCTGCTATTACGCGCGCTGGGCGCCGTACCCGATCCAGCGCGAGATGGACTTCGTCGCGCGCTGCCAGCGCTCGCCGCGCGTGAAGATCGAGACCTTCGGTCGCAGCGCGCTCGGCAGCGATCTCGACCTGATGACGATCGGCACGCCGGCGCCGGGCAAGAAAGCCTGCTGGATCATCGCGCGCCAGCATCCGTCGGAAACGATGAGCGGCTACTTCGTCGAAGGCGCCGTCGAGCGCCTGCTCGACGAGCATGATCCGCTCGTCACCAGCCTGCTCGACCGTGCCGTGTTCCACGTGATCGGCAATCTCAACCCGGACGGCAGCGTGCTCGGCCACACGCGCGCCAACGGCGTCGGCACCAATCTCAACCGCGAATGGGCGTCGCCCAGCCTCGAACGCAGCCCCGAGGTCTTCCACGCGCAGGCGCTGATGAAGCGGCTCGGCGTCGACTTCTGCATCGACTGCCACGGCGACGAGGAACTGCGCTGCGTGTTCGTCGGCGGTCCGCTCGAAATTCCGTCGCGCTCGGAGCGGCTGAACACCTTGTTCCGCAACTTCGAGCGGGCGTGGAACGCCGTGTCGCCCGATTACGAGCTGGGCCATCCGTATCCGGGCGGTCCGCCGCCGCAGGCCGATCTGCGCATGGCCTGGAACTGGATCGCCGAGGAATACGACTGCCTGTCGGTGCTGCTCGAACAGCCGTTCAAGGACACCTCGTGGTGGCAGGATCGCGTGCAGGGCTGGTCGCCGGAACGCGCGACGCGCCTCGGCCGCGAGCTGCCGGCCGCGATCCACGGCGTGCTCGGACAGCTGCGCTGATCGACGCCGCCTGATCCTTCCGTTTCCGCCCCGAACCGCTCTGCCCATGGACCCCGTTCCCACCTCCCCCGGCCTCGCCGGCCATCCGCGCGGCCTGGCGACGCTGTTCCTCACCGAGATGTGGGAGCGTTTCACCTTCTACGGCATGCGCAGCCTGCTGGTACTGTTCATGACCGCCGCCGTGGTCGACGGCGGCCTCGGCCTCGACGACCGGACGGCGACGTCGATCTACGGCCTCTACATCGGCTGCGTCTATCTGTTCTCGTGGCCCGGCGGCTGGATCGCCGACCGCCTGATCGGCCAGCGCAACGCGGTGATTGCCGGCGCGCTGCTGATGGCCGGCGGCAGCTTTCTGCTCGCCGCACAGAACGTCAGCGTGTTCTACCTGGGCCTCATCGTCATCGTGCTCGGCGTCGGCCTGCTGAAGTCCAACGTCAGCGTCATGGTCGGCCAGCTCTACGCCGGGCAGAGCAGCGCGCGCCGCGACGCGGGCTTCCTGCTGTTCTACATCGGCATCAATCTCGGCGCCGTGCTCGCGCCGCTGGTGATCGGCACGATCGGCGAGAAAGTGTCGTGGCGCGCCGGCTTCGCGGTGTCCGGCCTGTTCATGCTCGCCGGCCTCGCGCAGTTCGTGCTGCAGCGCCGCCATCTGCCGCAGGTGCCGGTGACGAGCACGCCGGCCGAGCGCCGCCGCAGCCTGCGCGTGCTCCTGGCCGGCGGCGGCGCGCTCGCGTTGCTGTTGGCGCTGATGTTCGGCGGCGTGGTGCCGGTCGAACCGGTCGTGCTCGCGCGCTACACCGGCCTGCTGATGGTGCTGATGGCGGCCGGCTTCTTCGGCTACGTCTTCGCGTTCGGCAAGCTGACGCGCGACGAGGCGCAGCGGGTCGCCGTGATCCTCATCCTCTTCGTCAGCGTCGCCGTGTTCATCCTCGGCTACGAACTCGCCGGCTCGACGTTCAACCTGTTCGCGCGCGACTACACGGACCGCTCCTGGCTGGGCTCATGGTTTGCCGACGGCCAGCATCCGACCAGCTGGTATCAATCGCTCGGACCGTTCTACATCGTCGTGTTCGCGCCGGTGTTCGGCGCGATGTGGGTGCGCCTCGCGCAGAAGAATCTCGAACCGTCGCTGCCGGCCAAGTTCGGCCTCGGCCTGATCCAGGTCGGCATCGGCTTCGTCGTCATGGCCTGGGCAGCCTGGCTGGTCGTGCAGGGCGGCGGCGGCACGCGCGTCGCGCCGGTGTGGCTGCTGCTGACCTACATGCTGCACACCTTCGGCGAGCTCTGCGTGTCGCCGATCGGCCTGTCGGCGATCACCGCGCTGTCGCCGAAGCGCTACACCGGCCAGATGATGGGCACCTGGTTCGCCGGCGTCGCGCTCGGCAACCTGCTGTCCGGCGTCGTCGCCGGCACCTTCGGCGAGGACACGCTGGCCAGCGCGCCGACGCGCTTCCTGATGATCTGCGCGATCGACGTCGCCGCCGGCTGCGTGCTGCTGGTGCTCGCCCGCAAGATCACGCAGCTGATGGGCAGCGCGCGCTGAAAACCGCAGCGCGCGCCCGTTTTCGGGCAAACGGGGGTGACGTTGCCTCCACATGAAGCACGCCGCGAGCCGTTGCACGTCGCGCAACGAACTGCCGGCCGGCCGTTATCGAAGTTTCCCCGCCCGCGCCAAAGAATTCGCGCGTCCGAGATGGACAGGGGATGCAGATCAACGGCGATCCGTGTCGACGCTCGTGAACGACGCGTCGGCCGCGCACCCCCATCGGACCATGAAGCGGGCTGCCGGTTCCGGAGACCCCGCAAGGACAGGACATGAGGCAGTTTGTGAAGCGGTTGGTCAGGGGCCGCGCCCTATTCAGCCCGGCACTCGCCGCCGCGACGGCGGCGCTGGTCGCCGGCGGCGGCGGGGCCGAGGCGCGCCCGACGGCGGTGTTCGAGCAGGCGCATCCGGCGGCCGGCAGCATCGTCGCGCTGACCGGCGGCGCCGTCATCGATGTGACGGGCGGCACGCGCATCGAGCGGGCCACGGTGCTGATCGACGGCGATCGCATCACGGCGGTCGGTCCGGCCGCCAGCGTCGACATTCCGGCGGGCGCGCAACGCATCGACATGAGCGGTCGCTGGCTGATTCCCGGCCTCATCAATTGCCACGTGCATCTCGGCCTCAAGCTGCCGGGTGCGGCCGGCGCGGCGCTCGCCAGCGAGAGCGACGCCGACGAGGTGCTGCGCATGGAAGACAACGCGCGCAAGTCGCTGTACTCGGGCGTGACCACCGTGCGCCTGACCGGCGAGGATCACGGCAACGACTTCGCGCTGAAGCGCGCGATCGACAGCGGCCGCACGCTCGGCCCGCGCATCCAGACCGCCGGCGCGATCATCGTGCCGACCGGCGGTCACGGTTCGCTCGAAGCCGACGGACCGTACGGTCTCGCCAGGGCCGCGCGCGAGCAGATCAAGGCCGGCGCGACGTGGATCAAGATCGCGATCTCCGGCGGCATCGCCGACAGTCACGGCGACATCAGCGCCGCGCCGATGACCGACGACGAGCTGAAGACGATCATCGAGGTCGCGCATCGCAACGGCGTGCAGATCACCGCGCACAACGGCTCGACGCCGGCGGCGCTGCAGGCGCTGCAGTTCGGGATCGACGGCTTCGAGCACGGCTACCACTTCAGCGACGAGGTGCTGAAGAAGATGAAGGCGCAAGGCACCTGGCTGACGCCGACGATGGTGGTCGACCAGCCCGGCGTGTTCGAGTTCTTCGAAAAGATCGGCTCGCCGCCGTGGTATCTCGAACGCGTGCGCAGCACCGGCCAGGATCACATGCGCATGATGCGCAGCGCGATTCGCACCGGCGTCAACATCGCGCTCGGCACCGACCAGTTTCCGTACGAGCCGAACAGCGGCACCACGGCCACCGTGCACGAGGCCGAACTCTATGTCGAAGCCGGCATGACGCCGCTGCAGGCGCTGCGCGCGGCGACGACCGAGCCGGCGCGCATGCTGAAGATGGAAGGCGACGTCGGCGCGATCAGCGTCGGACGCTATGCCGACATCGTCGCCGTGCAGGCCGATCCGCTGCAGGACATCCGGGCGCTGCGCAGCATCGACTTCGTCATGAAGGGCGGTGCCGTGGTCCGCAACGACGCCGCCCCGTGAACGCCGTCACCCATTACCCAGAGCACGCAGGAAGAACTTCATGACGCCACGCAACGCCGCGCCAGCGCGCCCCTCCACGTTCAAGCGCCATCTCGGCGCCGCGGCCCTCGCCATCACCGGCCTGCTGTCGGCCGGCAGCGCCGGTGCGGCGACGCCGGCACCCGGCAGCGACGAGCTGAGCCGGATGTTCAAGTGGTGGAACGGCGCCTTCAAGATCAAGGGTTCGTTCACGCCGGACGCGTTCCGCCAGTACTTCACCGAGGACGCGCAGCTGATCCTCGACGGCCGCGTGGCGATCCACAACGTGCAGGAGTGGGCCGAACACTTCCAGGCGATCCAGGCCAGGATCGACGAGGTCGAGATCGTGTTGCCGTTCATGGAGGAGTTCCAGCAAGGCAACAAGATCTACACCTATCACCTGATCCGCGCACGCAACAAGGGCGAGCCGTCGTGCGAGATCGCCGCCGGCCACGCCGTGCTGCGCGGCGGCAAGATCGCCTCGCTCGCGCTCGTCCGCACCGATCTCACGCCCGAGCAGGCCCGGCAGATGCCGGGTTGTTCGCAGAACTGATTCCGACATTCATCGGGCGCACGCCGGGCATGGGGCCCGGCGGTCCCCGCACAACGCACTCACGTCTGGGAGCTTCACCATGCATCGTCATGTAGCACGTGGCACCTCACCGCATCGCCCGCGGCCTTCGCTCAAGCTGATCGCGCTCGGCCTGCTGGCCAGCGGTTTTGCCGCCGCGCCGGCCTTCGCGCAGGAGGCGACCGCGCCGGCAACGACCGAAACCGTATCGGACGACGACGCGGCGCTGGCCGAAGTCGTCGTCACCGCCGAACGCCGCGCGCAGTCGCTGCAGGACGTGCCGGTCAGCATCACCGCCATCAACGCGGAGACCCTGAAGGAATCCAACGTCAAGGGCGTCGAAGATTACTTCGCGATGACGCCGAACGTGGCGTTCGTCTCGAACGGCTCGCGCGACCGCAAGGATCTCAGCATGCGCGGCGTCACCAACCTGATCAGCACGTACGACGACGTGCGCTCGTCGGTGTACGCGTTCTACATCGACGATTTCAACGTCATCGCCGGCACCAGCAATCCGCAGATCCTCGATCTTGATCAGATCGAAGTGCTGCGCGGCCCGCAGGGCACGTACTTCGGCCGCAACGCCCTCGGCGGCGCGATCAACGTGACCACGAAGAAGCCGACCAACCAGTGGGAGCTGGACGGCGGCATCGGCTATTCGAGCTTCGACACGCGCCACGCCGAAGCGATCGTCAACGTGCCGATCATCGACAACGTGCTGGCGGTGCGCGCCGCCGGCCAGCTCGACAAATCCGACGGCTGGATCAAGAACATCAATGCGATCGGCGGCGGCAACGACTCCGACTACAAGTCCGGCCGCGTCACCGCGCGCTACACGCCGACCGAGCGCCTGACGTCCGATTTCACGTACAGCTACTCGAACGAAGACACCGGCATGCGCGCCGGCGTGCCGACCGGCTTCATGACCGCGACCTGGGCGGCCGTCTACTACAGCGGCTCGGCCGGCTACGGCCTGGCCGATGACGACGGCGTCGGCTTCTATCCGAACAATCGCGACAAGGTGAACTACAACCGGCCGCAGAGCGTCGGCACCAAGTTCCAGTACTACGACGATCGCACGACCTACGACTTCGACGGCGCGCAGCTGACGGCGGTGATCGGCCACCTCAACACCACAGTCTTCAACTACGGCGACGTCGACGGCGGCAGCCACGACTATTTCTACGAGAACTTCGCCCTGGATCGTGAATCGACGAGCGGCGAGCTGCGCCTGCAGTCGAAGGGCGACAGGCGCCTCGACTGGAGCCTCGGCGCGATCTACGGTCGCGATGCCGGCAGCACGGACCAGATCACCTACAACGGCAGCGAATCGTCGTACGGCGACGAAGGCACGGAGATCACCGGCACCTTCAGCAGCTCCAGCGCGAACTACGCCGCCGCCTTCGCGCAGGCGACGTGGCACTTCAACGAGGCGTGGGCGCTGGTCGCCGGCGGCCGCTACTCGTACGACGACATCCACCGCCACATTATCGACAGCTCGAGCGGCACGGTCAGCAACGACACCGCGCGCCACGCGACGTTCGACGATTTCTCGCCGCGCGTCACGCTGAACTACACGTACAACCCGGACTGGATGAGCTACGCGACGATCTCGAAGGGCTACAAGGCCGGCGGCGTGCAGACTTCGGAGCTTTCGCTCAAGAACGACTACAAGCCCGAGACGCTGTGGAATTACGAAATCGGCACCAAGCTCGAACTGTTCGAGCACCGCCTGCGCCTCGACGCGGCCGCGTTCTACATGGACCGGCGCAACGTGCAGGTGGCGTCGAACTTCCAGTATGAGACCGATGACGGCGAGCTGGATTCGGTCAGCGGCATCAGCAACGCGTCGAGCGCGAGCAGCCGGGGCATCGAGCTGTCGGCCGATGCGGCGGTCACGCGCCGTCTGCGCGTCAGCGTGCAGGCTGGTTATCTCGACGCGAAGTTCGACGATTACCAGAACGCGCTGGTCAACGGCAGCACCTTCGATGCCAGCGGCAAGCCGATGATCGCCGCACCGCGCTGGACCGGCGGCGCGCAGGCGCAGTACACGGTGCCGGCCTTCCTCGACTACGCCGCCTTCGTCCGCGGCGAGTGGAGCGTGCGCAGCTCGATGCTGTCGTCGCCGTACGCGCTGCTTTACAGCGACAGTCCGTTCGTGTCGCCGGGTTACAACAACGTCAACCTGCGCATCGGCGTCGAGAACGACAAGGTCAGCGTCATCGCCTACGCGCAGAACCTGTTCGACAACAACTACTACAACAACGCCTACGAAAAGGCGTTCTACAGCGGCGTGCAGGTCGAGCCGTCGTATCGCAGCTTCGGTCTCTCGCTGAACTACAAGTTCTTCTGAACGGGCTGTCGTCGTACCGAACCCGCGGGCCCCGTCGTCCGGAGTCCGCGGGTTTTCGTTTATCGGTGTATCAGGAAAATTCCGCGACAATCCGAATCGTCATTGCGAGCGCAGCGAAGCAATCCAGTCGCAACGCTCGATCAGGCTGCGTAGCTGGATTTCCTCCTTCGAGGACGTAGGCTTCGCTGCGCTCGCAATGACGGACGATGCGAAGTTTCCATGCATCCCACATTGGAACCATCCCGACATGCAACGTCGCCACTTCCTGCAAGCCTCCGCCGCGACGGCCGCGCTCGGTCTGCTCAAGCCGCTGTCCGTCTTCGCCGCCGCCGGTAGCGCCGATGCGCAGCTCGAAGCGCTGCTGCAGCGTCACACCGAGCTGTTCCTGCAGCGCTCGCCGGAAACGGCGACCGCCTACGACTACGACACGGGCGCGAACGCCGCGCTGCGCAGTCGGCTCGATGATCGCTCGCTCGCCGCGATCGAGCGCGATCGCGGCGCCGTCGCGCAGGGGCTCAAGGAACTCGCGGCGATCGACCGCAAGGCCCTGTCGCCGTCGGCCGCGATCGATTACGATGTCGCGCAGTTCGTCTACGAAGACCTGCGCGACACGCTGGCCTGGTACGGCTATGTCGACGTCGATCTGCGGCCGAGTCCGTACGTCGTCAGCCAGATGAACGGCGCGTACTACTGGCTGCCGGATTTCATCGGCGGCCGTCATCCGCTGGCCGAGAAGAGCGACGTCGATGCGTATCTGTCACGCCTGTCGGCGCTGACGGCCGCGCTCGATCAGGAAACCGAGCGCATCGCGCACGACGCCGGTCTCGGCGTGATCCCGCCCGGCTTCATCATCGACAGGACCGTCGCGCAGATCGCCGGCCTGCGCGACATGGCGCCGCTGACGACGCCGCTGATCGAGCCGGCGCTGCAGCGCGCGCGCGAGGCCGGGCTGCCGGACTTCGGCACGCAGGCCGCGACGATCTTCACGCAGCAGCTCGCGCCGGCGCTGAACCGGCAGATCGACGCGCTGCAGGCGCTGCGCGGCAAGGCCGTCGACAGCGCCGGCGTCTGGTGCCTGCCGGATGGCGATGCGTATTACGACACCTCGCTGCGCTCGAACACGACGACGGCGCTGAAGGCCGCCGAGCTGCATGACAGCGGACAGCAACAGGTGAAAGCCTTGCTCGCCGAGCTCGACGTCGCGCTGCGCAAGCAGGGCTACACGAAAGGCAGCGTCGGCGAACGCATCGGCGCGCTGAACAAGGACAAACGTTTCCAGGTCGCCGACAGCGACGCAGGCCGCGCGCAGCTGCTGGCGAAGGCGCAGGCCCTCCTCGATGACGTGCGTGCGCGTCTGCCGCGCGCGTTCGGCACCATCAACGTCGATCCGATCATCGTGCGCCGCACGCCGGTCGCCATCGAAGGCAGCGCGCCCGGCGCGTACTACGATCCGGGCGCCGGCGATCAGCCCGGCACGTTCTCGCTGAACCTCAAGCATCCGGAAGACCTCGCGCTGTGGCGCCTGCCGACGCTGACGTATCACGAAGGCATCCCCGGCCATCATTTCCAGGGCTCGGTGCTCAAGCACGCCGGCGCGCTGCCGCTGTTCCGCAAGGTCGTGCGCTTCTCGTCGTACACCGAAGGCTGGGCGCTGTATGCCGAACAGATGGCCGACGAACTCGGCGTCTACGCGCACGACCCGGTCGGCCGCATCGGCTATCTGCAATCGAGCCTGTTCCGCGCTGCGCGCATCGTCGTCGACACCGGCATCCACCACAAACACTGGACGCGCGAACAGGCGATCGCGTGGATGGTCGACAACATCGGCGAGCCGCCGATCTCGGCGACGCGCGAGATCGAACGCTACTGCGTCTATCCCGGCCAGGCCTGCAGCTTCAAGGTCGGCGCCAACACCATCGTCGCGACGCGCGAAGCCGCGCGCCGGAAGATGGGCCAGCGCTTCGACCTCCGCCATTTCCACGACCTCGTGCTGACGTCGGGGCCGATGCCGATGGCGGTGCTGGAGAAGGTGATCGGGCGCTGGTGTGCCTAGCTGCCCAGCAGGACGATGGCGTCGACCACCGGCTTCTTCAGCGCCTCGGCCACGGCCGCATGCGTCAGCCTGCTCTCGGCGACGTTGAGGCCGGCGCGCAGATGCGCGTCGTCGCGCAGCGCCTGCCGCCAGCCCTTGTCGGCGAGCGCGAGCACGTACGGCAGCGTGGCGTTGGTCAGCGCGAACGTCGAGGTGCGGGCGACGCCGCCGGGCATGTTGGCGACGCAGTAGTGGACGATGCCGTCGACGGTGTAGGTCGGGTCGGTGTGCGTGGTCGGCCTGGAGGTTTCAAAGCAGCCGCCCTGGTCGATGGCGACGTCGACGACGACGGCGCCGGGCTTCATCAGGCCGAGCATCGGGCGCGTGACGAGCTTGGGCGCGGCGGCGCCGGGGATCAGCACGGCGCCGATCACGAGGTCGGCCCCGGCGACGGCCTGTTCGAGCGCATCGGCGGTTGAGTACATCGTCGTCGCGCGGCCTTCGAAGCGCGCGTCGAGTTCGGCGAGGCGCGGCGTCGAGCGGTCGAAGATCGTCACGCGCGCGCCCATGCCGACGGCGACGCGCGCGGCGTTGTAGCCGACCACGCCGCCGCCGATGACGACGACGTCGGCCGGCGCCACGCCGGGCACGCCGCCGAGCAGCACGCCATTGCCGCCCTGCGCTTTTTCGAGCGCATGCGCGCCGGCCTGGATCGCCATGCGGCCGGCGACTTCGCTCATCGGCGCGAGCAGCGGCAGGCCGCCGCGCGCATCGGTGACGGTTTCGTAGGCGATCGCCACGCAGCCGCCGTCGAGCAGGCCCTGCGCCTGTTCGGGATCGGGCGCGAGATGCAGGTAGGTGAAGAGGATCTGGCCGGCGCGCAGCTGCCTGTACTCGACCGGCTGCGGCTCCTTGACCTTCACGATCATCTCGGCGCGCGCAAAGATTTCGTCCGGCGTGGCGACGAGTTCGGCGCCGGCGGCAACATAGGCATCGTCACTCAGGCCGATCGCCGTCCCGGCGTTCTGTTCCACGAGCACGTCGTGGCCGCGCAGCTTGAGTTCGCGCACGCCGGCCGGCGTCAGGCCGACGCGGTATTCGTGGATCTTGATTTCCTTGGGGGTGCCGATGAGCACGGGGAAGCTCCTTTGCTGTTCTGTGGGGAATGAAACGCCCGCGCCGCGCGGGAAGGGAGCGCGTCCGGACTTGCGGATCGCGCGCTGCGATGGGCGGCGGGCGGCTACTGGATCGAGATGAAGAGGATCAGCACGACGACCGGCACGACATAGCGCACGGCGCCGCGCCACAGGCGGAACGCCGGACCGTCGCCGAGGCCGAGTTCGCGGCGCACGGTGTCGCGGCTCAGCGCCCAGCCGGCCATCAGCGCGACCATCAGGCCGCCGGCCGGCATCAGCAGGTTCGACGTCAGGTAGTCGAGCAGGTCGAAAATGGTCTTGTCCGACGTCAGGCCCAGCCACTGCAGCGGATGCACGTCGCGCCAGCGGTTGAACGACAGCACGGTGAAGAAACCGCTGAGCCACAGCGCCAGGCCGCTCAGCCATGCCAGCGCCGGCCGCGACAGCGCGGTGTATTCCTCGAGGAAGGCGACGATGGTTTCGAGCATGACGATGGTCGCGGTCAGTGCCGCGAACGACAGCAGCATGAACAGCAGCGCGCCGAACACGGCACCGCCCGGCATCTGCGCGAAGGCCACCGGCAGCGTGACGAAGATCAGCGCCGGCCCCTGTGCCGGTTCGAGCCCGTAATGAAAGACCAGCGGGAAGATCGACAGGCCGGACAGCAGCGCGACGAGGCCCTGCGCGATCGCCACCGTCATCACGGTGCGCGGGATCGAGTACTCGGCGCGCATGTAGGCGCCCATCGTCATCATCGTGCCGACGCCGATGCCGAGCGAGAAGAAGGCCTGGCCGACGGCGACGATGACGATGTGCCCGTTCAGCTTCGACAGGTCGAAGGTGAACAGGAACCGGGCGGCGGCGCCGACGTCGGCGAAGCAGACCGCGTAGGCGAACAGGCCGAGCAGGATCGCGAAGCGCAGCGGCGTCAGCACGCCGGCGACGCGCTCGATGCCGCGGTTGATGCCGCGCGCGACGACGAACGACGTGGCCAGTACGAAGGCGCCCGAGCACGCCAGCATCGCCGCCGGACTCGCCATCATCTTCGCGTTCATCGCCGCTGCGCTGTGCACCGTGGTGCCGGCGAAACCGTGCGTCAGCGACAGCACGAAGTAGTAGAGCATCCAGCCGCAGACGACGAGGTAGTAGCCGAGGATCAGGAAGATGCAGACGAGCGCGAGCACGCCGAAGCTTTGCCAGAAGCGCGACGCGCCGTGGCGCTCGGCGAGCATGCGCATATTGCCCATCACACTGCGTCCGCCGAGGCGGCCGATGAGCATCTCCGCCATCAGCGCCGGCGCGGCGATGACGATCACGGCGATGAAGTACAGCGCCACGAACAGCCCGCCGCCGTTGGCGCCGGCGAGATAGCTGAACTTCCAGACGTTGGCGATGCCGGCTTCGGTGCCGATCGCCGCGATCAGGAACAGCAGGTTGGACGACCAGGTCTTGCCGTGCATGGCAGCGGGACGCGTCGCGCGGCTTACTTGTGCAGGTCGTACTTCATGATGCGGCCGTGCGGGCCGGTGATGTCGCGTTCGAGCTGGTAGACGTCGCCGAGCGGCCCCTTGCGGTGGCGCGCGACGGTGTCGATCAGCGCGAGGTCGCCGGCATCGAGCGTGACCGCGCCGATGCGCCGATGCGCCGGCAGGTGCGCGGTGTTGGTCGCGCCGACGATCGCCGCGGCGACCCGCTCGCGCTGTAGCACGGCGGCGGTGGCGACGGTGGCGATGTCGCAGTCGTGCTTGGCGGCGATGCCGGCGAGCACGCGCAGCAGGGTCTGGAACAGCTCCCAGCCGCCGAAGTCGTCGATGATCAGCTTGTACTTGACCAGCGAACGGTTGGCGAACGGCGCGACCGGCTCCGGCTTGTCGAGCCAGCGCTCGGAGAGGAAGCCGCCGGCGACGGTGCCGTAGCACAGCAGCGCGATGTCGTGCTGGCGGCACAGCTCGACCATGCCGTTCTCCGGGCGCTGGTCGAGCAGCGAATACTGCAGCTGGTGCGCGAACACCGGCACGCCGGCGGCCAGCAGTTCCTGCAGATGCGCGACGTCGAAGTTGGTGACGCCGATGCGGTCGATCCTGCCTTCCTTCTGCAGCTTCGCCAGCTCGATCGCCGCCTCGACGTAGCCGGGCTTGTCGAAGTTCCACCAGTGGAACTGCACGAGGTCGACGCGCTCGACGGCGAGGCGCTTGATCGAGCGTTCGATGCCGAAGCGCACGAGCTTGCCGTCGACCTTGTCGAGATCGGCGAGGTCCGGCACGAACTTGGTGTGCACGCGCAGCTGTCGGGTCAGCGACGGATAACGCCTGCGGAAATCGCCGATCTTCTGCTCGACGCTGGTGTAGATGTCGGCGCAGTCGAAGGTGGTGATGCCGGACTCGACGAACGCGGCCATGTCGTGCAGCGCCTGCTCGGGATCGATGTCGCCGTGGTCGCCGGCCAGATGCCAGCCGCCCTTGATCAGCCGCGAGATCTCGTAGTCCGGCGCGAGCGCGATGCGTGGGATCGGCGGCAGCGCGGCACTGGCGGTTTTTTTCGCGGCGCCCTCGCCCGGCAGCGGCACGGCCGTGGTGTCGGCGCGCAGGAAGCGGCGTTTGCCGAGGCGCGTGATGCGGAAGCGGCTCGGGCAGTTCGGATCGGGGCAGGCGACTTCGGCGTCCGAGGTCATCCAGTCGTGCGGATCGGTCTCGCGCTGCTTGGCCGGCAGCAGCGGCAGGATCGCCGACAGCGAGTAGATCGAGAACGCTTGGCCCGGCGGCAGGTGCAGCATCTCGCCGCGCAGCTCGAACCAGTCGCCGACCTTGGCGCCGCAATAGATGCGCGCCCCCGGCGGCGCCACGACCTCGACGCGCAGGTCATAGAGTTCGAAGCTGGCCCCCACATTGGGTGACTGCGGTCGGTCGGCCGGATGCACGCGTGATTCTCCTGGGGGGCGTATGCCCCGGCGCGTTCGGAGCGCGGCGCCGGGTGCGTGCGAAGAATCGGCGATCGGGATTGGCATCGGGGAACAAGTTCGTTGCGGCCCCGGCAACGTGTTCGCGACGCTCGGCAGCACCCGGCGGACTGCACGCCGCCGGGTGCTGCGCGCCAGCGGCGCTCAGGCGGCGGCGCGTTCCGGCGGATGCAGCTCGCCGAAGCTCGGCAGGCCGCGCAGGTAGCCGTCGAGCAGGAACAGCAGCTGCTGCGGACCGGGCGCGAGGCGCCGGCCGATGCGGCTGATCAGCGTCACCGGCGCGGTCTCGAAGGCGGTGTTGGCGATCGGCACGGCGACGAACTCGCCGCGCATCAGCTCGCGCGCCATTGCCAGCACCGAGATCAGCGTGACGAAGTCGCCGGCGTGCAGCAGGTCGCGCAGCAGGCCGATGGAGTTCGACGTCACGCAAGGATCGAGCGTCACGCCCTCGGCGGCTTCGGCCTTCTTGAGCATCTGCCGCGTGCGATGCGCCGATTCGAGCAGGCAGACCTTGTACGACATCAGGTCGGCGAGCCGGATGCTCTCGCGGCCGGCCAGCGGATGCGTCGGCTTGACGATCATACACAGCGGCTGGCACGTCGAAATCTGCGTGCGGATGCGCGGATCGTCGCTGGTGTTGAAGGCGAGGCCGAGATGCGCCTCGTCCTCGGCGACCATGCGCACGACCTCGTTCGACGAGTTGCTGCTGTGCACGGTCAGAGAGACGCCGGCGTGACGGGCGATGAAGCGGCTCAGCACGTTCGACAGCGCCTCGCCGAGAAAGCCCTCGCCGACCGCCAGCGTGATGTGCCCGGCGCGCAGCGAACGCAGGTCCGACAGGCGCGCCTCGAAGTCTTCGCGCTGCGACAGCTGCTCGCCGTAATACTTCATCGTCAGCTCGCCGGCTTCCGTGAGCTGCACGCTGCGGCGGCCGTGCTCGATCAGCGGCATGCCGACCTCGGCTTCGAGCTGCGCGATCTGGCGGCTGATCGACGACACCGCGACGCCGAGCTTGTCGGCGGCGGCGCGCATCGAGCCGAGCCTGGCGGCCTCGTAGAGATATTTGAAGTTCGGCTGCTGCATGGCGTCGGCTCTGCGCAAAAAGCGTGATTTTAGAGCATGCAAACATCATACCGGACACGCCGCCGCCGGTCGGGACGCTCACTTCAAGAACTTGCGCGCGGTCGCCTCGATTTTTTCTGAAGATCACGAGGTGCAATGCGGCGTGAATCGCCGGGCGCCGCGCCAGCATCCGGCGCGGCCGGCCCGCAAGCCGCGGACATCCGCCCGAAGCTGATGGCAGGTCCTCAGGTCACTTTCGCTCTGGCCTGGAACTCCGGCTTCCGCCACTCGCCGCTGACGATGACGTGGCGCAGCGTGCGCACGGCTTTCCAGACATCGGCGTAGCCCAGGTACAAAGGGGTGAAGCCGAAGCGCAGGATGTCCGGTGCGCGGAAATCGCCGATCACGCCGTGCGCGATCAGCGCCTGCATGATCGGCCAGGCGTCGGCGTGGCGCAGGCAGATCTGGCTGCCGCGGCGCAGTGGATCGGCCGGCGAGACGAGCGCGCCGCGCAGCTCGGGAATCTCCTGCTCGACGAGTTCGATGAACAGCTCGGTCTGGCGGACCGATTTGTCGCGGATGGCGCGCATCGGCACGTCGAGCATCAGGTCGACGCCGACTTCGAGCGCGGCGAGGCTGATGATCGGCGGCGTGCCGACGGCGAGCCGCATGATGTCGCTGGCGGGCTTGTACGTGCCTTCGAACGCGAACGGCGCGGCGTGGCCGAACCAGCCGCTGAGCGCCGGCTGCAGTCCGGCGTGGTGGCGCTGCGCGGCGAACAGGAAAGACGGCGCGCCGGGACCGCCGTTCAAGTATTTGTAGCCGCAGCCGACGGCGAAATCGGCGCTCGCGGCATCGAGATCGACCGGCACCGCGCCGGCCGAATGCGCGAGATCCCACAGCATCAACGCGCCGCAATCGTGCGCGCGCTGCGTCAGCTTCGGCATGTCGTACATCGCGCCGGTCGCGTAGTTGACGTGCGTGAGCATCAGCACGGCGACGCGCTCGTCGAGCACGCCGTCGATCTCGTGCGGATGCACGGCGAGCAGTTCGACGCCGCCGCCGAGCAGCGCGGCAAGGCCCTGCGCGATGTAGAGGTCGGTCGGGAAATTGCCGATCTCGGAGACGATGCGCGTGCGGCCCGGCCGCAGCTTCAGCGCCGCCGACAGCATCTTGAACAGATTGACCGACGTCGAGTCGGCGACCAGCGTCTCGCCCGGCCCGGCGCCGATGATGCGGCCGATCTTGTCGCCGACGCGGCGCTGCGCATCGACCCAGCCGGCGGCGTTCCAGCTGCGCACCAGGCCCTCGCCCCACTCCTGCGTGATGACCTCCTGCACGCGCGCCGGCGTCGCGCGCGGCAGCGCGCCGAGCGAGTTGCCGTCGAGATAGATCACGCCGTCGGGCAGATCGAAATAATCGCGGAACGCGCGCAGCGGGTCCTGGCGATCAAGGGCGGTGAAGGCGTCGGGGGTCATCATCTCAGCGTTCAGTTCCACGTTCTCAGCACCGCGCGCAGCGGCGCGGCATCGAGCCCCGCCAGCTTCAGCGGCAGGGCGATCAGTTCGTAATCACCGGCCGGCACCTCGTCGAGCACGAGGCCCTCGAGAATGCCCATGCCGTGGCGGTGGATCGCGTGGTGCGCGTCCAGAGTCTTCGAGGTTTCGGGATCGATCGACGGCGTGTCGATGCCGATCAGCTGCACGCCGCGCGACGCCAGCAGTTCGATGCTCTGCGCGGCAACGGCGCTGAAGGCGTGATCCCACTGCTGTTGCGGCGCCACGTCATACGTGCGCAGCAGCACGCGCGGCGGCACGTCGGCGAGCGCGTGCATGAGATGCTTGGCCTGCACCAGCGCGCCGCAGCCGCGCACGTCGATGACGCGGCACGGCCCGAGATAGCGTTCGAGATCGAAGGCATCGGCGGCGGCACCGTCGGCGGCGTAGTGCAGCGGGGCATCGGCGTGCGCGCCGCTGTGCGTCGACAGCGTGATGCGCGAGACGTTGACCGGGCACTGCGCGCCGATCGCCCAGGTGCGCTCGCCGCTGAACACGGTGTCGCCCGGCCACATCGGCAGGCTGGCCTGCAGGGCCGGCGAGATGTCGTAAAGCCTGCGGCTCATCGCGGCCTCGCTTCGATCGCGCTCACAGCGCCGTCCGCAAATCCCAGAGTTCCGGGAACAGCGTGATGTCGGTGGCCTTCTTCAGGTACGCGACGCCGGCCGTGCCGCCGGTGCCGCGCTTGAAGCCGATGATGCGCTTGACCGTCGTCATGTGACGGAAGCGCCACTGCTGGAAGCAGTCGTCGACGTCGACGAGTTTCTCGGCGAGCTGGTAGAGATCCCACCAGCGCTGCGGATCGCGATAGATCGTCAGCCAGGCGTTGCGCACGCCGTCGTTGCTCTGGTGCGGCTCGCGAAAATCGCGATCGAGCACGGCGGCGTCGATCGGCAAGCCGCGGCGCGCCAGCAGGCGCAGGGTTTCGTCGTACAGGCTCGGCGCGGCGAGCGCGGCGTCGAGCACGGCGCTGATCGCGGCGTCGTGGCGGTGCGGCTCGATCATTGCGGCCTGCTTGTTGCCGAGCAGGAATTCGATGCGGCGGTTCTGGTACGACTGGAAGCCGGACGAGCGGCCAAGCGCGCCGCGGAACGACGAATACTCGGATGGCGTCATCGTCGACAGCACGTCCCAGGACTGGATCATCTGCGCCTGGATGCGGCCGACGCGCGCGAGGTTCTTCAGCGCCGGTTGCAGGCGGTCGTTGCGCACGCCGGCGATCGCCAGGTCCAGTTCGTGCAGCACCAGCTTCATCCACAGCTCGGTCGACTGATGGATGATGATGAACAGCAGCTCGTCGCTCTGCGTGCTCAGCGGCCGTTGCGCCGACAGCAGCGTCGGCAGTTGCAGATAGTCGCCGTAGCTCATCGCCCTGGCGAAGTCGGTGTAGGCGCCGCTGGCGGCAGGCGACGGGATTTCAGGATCGGACATCGGCAGTTCCGGAATCAGGTCGACGCCGTGAAGGCGTCGGCGAAGAAGGCCGATGACGGCAGACCGCATCGAGCACTCAGCAGCGCCTGCGCGGCGTCGATCATGGCCGGAGAACCGCAGGCGTAGACCTCGTGTCCGGACAGGTCCGCATGGTCGTCGCAGACGGCCTGCGGCACGCGGCCGCGGCGGCCACGCCAGCGATCCGGCGGCGTGCCGGACAGCAGCGGCACGTAACGGAAATCGGGCAGGCTCGCGGCCCAGTGCTCGCACTGTTCGTGGCGATACAGATCGGCCCTGTCGCGGCCACCGCGGTACAGCGTCACCGGCCGGCGCAGGCCGGCGGCGATCAGCGCTTCGACGATCGCCGCGACCGGCGCGTAGCCGGTGCCGGTCGCCAGCAGCAGCAGCGGCTTCGTCGAGCTTTCATCGAGGCAGAAGGTGCCGAACGGCCCCTCGATGCGCAGCATCTCGCGCGGCTTGAGCTTGCCGAAGACGTGATCGGTGAACGCGCCGCCTGGACGGCGGCGGACGTGCAGCTCGATCCGGCGGCTGCCGCCGGCATCCGCGGCGCTCGCCAGCGAGTAGCTGCGGCGGCGGCCGTCGCGCAGCAGAATCTGCACGTACTGGCCGGCGCGGTATTGCAGCGCCTGGCCTTCCGGCAGTTCGAGACACAGCACGGCGATGTCGTCGGCGACGCGCTCGATGCCGGTCACGCGCGCCGTCGTGCGGCGCAGCGCAAAGCCGGCGATGCCGTCGATCAAGGCGCAGGCCAGCGTCGCCTCGCCATCGGCCTGCGCGCAGCACAGCAGGCGCGCGCCGGCGGCGATGTCGTCAGCGCCGAGCGCCGCAGGGTTCATGTCGCCGCGGTGTTCGACGCGGCCGTCGACGAGTTGCGCGCGGCAGCTGCCGCACCCGCCGCTGCGGCACTGGTACGGCACGGCGATGCCGGCGCGCAGCGCGGCGTCGAGCACGGTCTCGCCGGCCATCACGTCGAAGCGGCGGCCGGCGGGCTGCAGCGTGACGGCGGCATTCACGCGAACTCAACCTCGACGCGACCGCCGTCGGTGACGCGCACGGCATAGCTGCGCACCGGCACCGTCAGCGGCGCGCTGCGCACGGCGCCGCTGCGCAGATCGAACAGGCCCTGATGCAGCGGGCATTCGACGCAGCCGTTGTCGACGAAGCCGTCGGACAGGCGCGCGGCACCGTGCGTGCACAGATCGTGCAGCGCGAACAGCTCGTGTCCGACGCGGAAGATCGCCACCGGCTGGCCGCCGGCGATCACCGCGGCGGGGCAGCCGTCCTCGAAGTCGGTTGCGGCGCCGACGTCATGCCAGGTTGTCATCGTCAGATCGGTGTCGCGAGCAGGGTCTGCACGCGCGAGGTGTCGTAGATCACGCGCTTGCTGCGATAACGCCAGCCGGCGCCGGTGCGCACGACCTCGTCCTCGTAGCGGCCGGCCTGGTAGACGAACGATTCGCCGTTCTGCCGCGTCTGCACGACGATGTAGCTGCTGCGCATCGTCGCCGTGTCGGCGCCGCTGCGCGTGATCGTCAGGCCGGACAGCGCGTGGCGGTAGGCATGGACTTCATAGATGTTGGCGTTGCGCAGCGAGACGACGCGGTCTTCCATCATGCCGCGGCTGTCGCAGTAGATGATGCCGATCGGCAGGCCGGCGTCGGCGTTCTCGGCCGGCACGATTTCGTAGTGCGCGTCCTCGGTGAACAGCTGCGGCCAGTCTTCGAGGCGATCGCTGTCCAGCGTGGCGACGTAGCGTTCCTGCAGCTGGTTCAGCTCGAACCAGAGCAGCACGTCGTCGAGCGTGGCGGGGGGCGTGGCGGTCATGGGGTTCGTCAATCGCTCGTCACAGGCCCATCAGCTTCCGGTAGCCGACCCAGAAGCGGCGGATCAGGCTCTCGGTGATGATGGTGTCGGTCTGCGCCGGGTTGTCGCGCGACATTTCGATCACCGAGCTCGCCGCGCCGTCGCGCGCGGTGCCGCGCTGCACGAGTTCGGTCGCCTCGGTGTCTTCCATCGAGATGTAGCCGGCCGGGCCGACGAGATTGGCCTGCTTGATGCGCAGCGCGCGCAGCTCCGGCGTGTCGTCGCTGTAGCCGAAGAAGTGAAAGACCAGCTCGAAATGGTTCGGACCCTTCGGCAACAGCTGGCGCGCGACCAGGGTGTTGTGGATCTGCTGGATGACGAGTTGCGGGAAGATCGGCTGGATGTGGTTGGTGCAGTCCTCGTCGAACTCGGAAATCATGCCGAGCACCGACTCGTCCTTGAGATGAAAGCCGTCGTCCATCGAGCGAATCTTCTGCTCGCGGTAGGCGCTCGCTGTTTCGGAGCCCGCCGTTTCGTGGTTCTGCTTGGTTGCGGTGATGATGCTGTGCAGGCCGTGCGCCTCGTCGGCGATCGAGCGCGCCTTCATGCCGACGCGGAAGATGTTGAACGTGGTGTGGAACAGATGCAGCAGGCTGGCGTGGTACGGGTCCTTGACGTTTTCGAGGTAGAGCTTCCAGTTCGAGCGCGAGTACTGCCGCGTGCAGCCGAGGTACTCGATCGGCTTGTGGAAGATGCGATCGACCCACGGCCGCATCTGCGGTCCGATGTAGTCGACCAGCGGCTGCACCGTTTCGCTGAACGTCGCGAAGATTAGGCTGCGATAGGTTTCGACGCGCAGCTTGTGCAGGCTGTGGTTGCCGGGATCGAAATCCTTCGGCATGCCGCTCATCTGCTTCTGGCCGCGCCGGAACGGCACGCCCTGCAGATCGCCTTCGCTCGAAAAACTCCACTGGTGATAGACGCAGGTGTGCGAGCTGGCGTTGCCGCGCAGCTGGCGGCAGACCATCGCGCCGCGGTGCGCGCAGCGGTTGACCCAGGCGGC
The DNA here is from genome assembly GCA_047605265.1 of Solimonas sp. Taxonomy (GTDB): domain Bacteria; phylum Pseudomonadota; class Gammaproteobacteria; order Nevskiales; family Nevskiaceae; genus Solimonas. Next base: position 15,264 of record JASGFY010000007.1, on the reverse strand, counting down.
GAAACCGTCTTCGGTGCGCGTGACGACGACCGGCGTGTCGCCGACGAAAGTGCTCTTGAAATCGCCGACGTTCTTCAGCTCGGCATCGAGCGCGACGAAATTCCAGGTCGGCCCGCGATAGATGCGCTCCTGTTCGAGATCGTAAATCTCCTGCGACGAAAACACCGCATACGGCACCCGCGAGCCATCATCGCGAGGAAAGTGAACGTTCGGCGGAGCCCGACTTGGGAAGGGGACGGCTACCGTCGAACTTGAACTCATCTCACTTTCTCTGTCGCCAGCTGGCGTCGCGGCGGGGGGCTGGGCTGCAACGGGCGCCGCAGCGGTGCCAGACAAGCCTAGCTCCGCGACCGATTCGTTCAATGCCGGTCGCCGCGAGCTTCATTGCATTTTGAGCAAGGACCGGCGCGGCCTTCAGCGCTGGCCGGCGGCGAGCGTGCAGGCGATGCGGCCGAGCGTGGCGATGCCCTGCGCGACGGCGTCGCTCCACGGCATCGCGCAGTTGAGGCGGATGTGATGCGCGTACTGCGCGGTGGCCGAGAACAGCGTGCCGGGGCGGATTGCGATGTCGGCGCGCGCCGCGTGGCGGAACATCTCGACGGAATCGACGTTGCGCGGCAGCTCGATCCACAGCACGAAGCCGCCCTGCGGCCGCGACACGCTGGTGCCGGCCGGAAAGACCTGCAGCACCGCTTCGGAAACACGCGCGATCGAACGCGCGAGCTGCGCGCGCAAACCGCGCAGGTGGCGCTCGTAGCCGCCGGTGTCGAGATAGCGGCTGGCGATCAGCTGCGGCAGCGATGCCGACGCGCACGACAGCGTGAACTTGCGCCGCGTCAGCTCGCGCGCGTGGCGATGGCTGGCGATCCAGCCGATGCGCAGGCCCGGCGCCAGCGTCTTGCTCAGCGAGCCGCAGTACAGCACCAGATCGGCCTCGTCGTAGGCCTTCAGCGGCGTCGGCCGGCCGTGCACGAAGCCGAGTTCGCCGTAGACGTCGTCCTCGATCAGCGGAATGCCGCGGGCGCCCAGCGTGCGCACGATGTCGCGCTTGGCGTCGTCCGGCAGCAGGCTGCCAGTCGGGTTGTTGAAGTTCTGCACGAACAGCGCGGCGGCGATGCGGTGGCGGCTGACGGCGCGGCGCACGTCGTCCGGATCGATGCCGCGCAGCGGATCGTTGGCCAGCTCGACGACGCGCAGGCCGTGTTCCTCGGCGGCCTGCAGCAGGCCATAGAACGTCGGCGCTTCCATCAGCAGCGTGTCGCCGGGCCGCGTCAGCGCGCGCAGGCACAGATTGATGGCCTCCATGCCGCCGGTGGTGATGACGACATCGTCGGCGCCGACCGCCACGCCACACGCGGCAAGGCGGCCGGCGAACTGCTGGCGCAGGCGTTCGAGGCCGGGCGACATCAGATAGGGCATCGCCAGCTCGGGGGCGTCGCGCAGCAGCTGGCGGGCGATGCGGCCGAGGCTGGCGACCGGCAGCAGCGCCGGCACCGGCACCGAGTCGCCGAAGGTCAGCGGCCCGGCGCGGCGCGCGTCGAGGAAATCGGAAACCAGATCGCCCGAAATCAGGCTGGGCGCGCCGGCCGGCGCCGCCAGCGTCTGCGGCAGGCTCTGCGCGTGGCGGCCGGCACTGACGAAATAGCCCGAGCGCGGCCGCGCGGCGATCGCGCCCAGCGCTTCGAGATGCTCGTAGGCGCGCAGCACGGTGGTGATGCTGCGGCCGCTCTGGCGCGCCAGCTCGCGCACCGACGGCAGGCGGTCGCCCGGCCGCAAGCCGCCGCTGGCGATCTGCGCGAGCAGCTGCTGGGCGACGGCCGCGTAATGCGGATCACGCGCGTCGAGCGCGCGGCCCGCGCCGCTTCTGTGTCCATCGTCCATCGCCGGATCCTCGCCGGACGCCCGCTACGGGCGTCGAGCGGCGATTCTGTACATTATCTGTGCTCGTGTAAATACACAGATATGTATCTGTTATCTGACAGGCCGATGCGCAGAATAGGCGGTCGCCACTGGAGCGACCCATGTACACGCGAATCCGCCACGAACCATTTCTGCCGCGTCCGCTCGGACTGTGCCGCGCCTGCCGGCCGGCGCACCGTCCGGGCACCGTCGAGCGCCTGACGCTGGCCATGGTCGTGATCGGCATCGTCGTCGGCGGCGCCGGCATCGCCCGCGCGCTGCTGAGCGGCTGAAGGCGCCGCGCGGGCGCCGCGCTACTTGCGATCGAAGCTGTAGAGCACGTCGCCGCCCGATTCGGTGCCGGTCTCGGTGCGCACCTTGAAGCCGTGACCGATGTCGTATTGCAGGCGGAAGGTGTGGCCCTGCTGGAACAGGCCGACGCCGTAGCTGATGAACAGCTTCGGCGACAGGTATTTGCCGACGGTGAACATCGCCTGGTCGTTGGTGGCGGTGGTGTCGTTGGGGTCGGTGCCGACGGTGATTTCGTCGATGCCGATCTTGCTGCCGAGCCGGTTCGCTAGCCATTCGCCGCCGGCCAGGCCGAGCGAGGTCGCGGCGCTGTTGACCATTTCCTTGTCGCTGCTCGACGTGCTGCTGAGCTGATGGCCGAGCACGAGCCAGGCCAGCTGCTGCTGCTGCGTCATCGCCGGCGTCGAGAACAGCTTGAACTCCGGTTTCTTCAGCGTGCCGCGCACGTAGAGGCCGACGGTGACCTCGTCGGTCGGCTTGCGCGTCGCGCGGACTTCGAGCGCCGGCTCGGTGACCGGGCCGTCGCTGAAGATCAGGCGGCCGGTCTCGATCGTCAGGTCCTGGCCGTAGGCCTTGTACTTGCCGTCGACGAGGTTGATCTCGCCGTGCGCGCGCGTGGTCACGCCGGGCTGCTCGATCGCCTGCACCTGGCCCTTGAGCCGGGACTTCAGGCCGAAGCCGTCGAAACGCACGTCGTCGCCGAGCTTCATCGTGACCGTGGCGTTGATGCGCAGGTCCTTGCGTTGCTGCGCGCCCGGATCGTTGCCGACGATGACCTGGTCGCCGCTCGCGGACACGCTGCCGTCGCCGAGATTCTTCGGCGTGATCTCGGCTTTCGGCACCAGCACCGTGCCGTCGACCTGCAGCTGGCGGTCGGCGAGCGTCGCGTGCAGGTCGGGAGACACCCAGACGCGCGCGTCGCTCGTCTTCATCGCCTGGAATTTTTCGCCCGTCAGCTTGAGATCGAACTTCAGCGGATCGACGAGCGGATTGATGACGCCGCTCAGGCGCGCCGTGCCGCCGTCGGACGTTGCCTCGCCGTCGAGCGTGATGTCGCCGTCGCCGGCGGCGTCGGCGCGCAGGCCGATCTGCTTGAGCGCGATGCCCGGCGTGACGAGGTCGACTTCGCCGTTCTTCAGCTCGAGGTGGCCGCGGAAGCGCGGTGCGGCGAGCGTGCCTTCCAGCTGGAAATGTCCCTGCCCTTCGCCGGCCGAGCGCCCAACTTCGGTGCTGACGAGGCGCAGCCAGCCGAGATCGGGCATGTCGATGTCGAGCGTGCCGGACAGCGCGCGCGCCATGAACGCCGGACCGGCCGCCAGCGTCGCCTCGCCGCGGACCGTGCCGGTCGAGAACGGCAGTTCGAGGCGCACCTTCGTGCCGCCGGCGCTCTGGTCGTCGATGTTCAGGTGCGCCGGCTTCAGCTCGATCGCCGGCAGGCCGCCGAGCTGCCAGCGGCCGCCGTCGGTGGCGACGTCGAGCCGCACGTCCTGCAGGCCGCGCGGACCGAGCTCGGCGAAGCCGCTGGCCTGCAGCACGAGGTCGATGTCCGGGCCGCCGATCAGCGGCTGCAGGTATTTCAGCGCGAAGTCGGACAGCGCGAAATCGATGCGCCGCGCTTCGCCGTTGCGCTTGACACCGACGCAGACGCGCGCGCCGTCCGCGGTCCAGCACAGCGGGTCGAGCGTGACGTCCCGCGCATCTGCGCCGAGCGCGGTCGGCTCTTCGAGCGTCCAGGGCGCCAGCCCGGCCGGCGCGATGCGGCCGCTGCGGATCTCGCCGGCCCAGGCCGGACGATCGACGTCGAGCGCGCCGTGCGCCGCGAGTTCGACCGTGCCCCGGTCGCTGTCGACCGACAGCGCGATGTCGTGCGCCGAGGCCGGCCCGTGGATCGCCAGCTTCGCGGTCTTCACCGACGCGCCGGCGTTGGCGTCATGCACGTCGAGATCGAGATCGATGCGCCGCCGCGGATCGACATCGGCCTTGAGCTGCGCCGCCGCGATCTGCACGCCGCCGTAGCCGAAATGGTCGATCTGCAGATCGGCGACGACCGCCGGGAGCGCCTTCGGTCCGGGCAGCGGACCGCGCGCGCTGACCGTGCCGCGCAGCGCGCCGGCCAGCGCGGGCCAGGCGTCGGCGAGGTCTTGCGCATCGACCTTGGCCTGCGCGTCCAGCGTCGGCAGCACCTGGCCGCGCGCGTCGATCGCGACGCGGCCGCTGCTGGCCTTCAGCACGTCGAAGTGCAGCGTGTCGCAGGTGTAGTGGCCGCTGGCTTCGGCGCTGAGCGGATAGTGGCGCAGCTTCGAGTTCTGCAGGCGCGCGCCGAAACGCACGTCCGGCTTGCCGTCGGCGATCGTGGTTTGCGCCTCGAACGTGCCGTTGACAACGCCGGGCAGTTCTTTCCCCAGTGCCGGCAGGGTATACAGCTCCGGCTTCATGCCGGCGACGCGGCCGCTGCCGTCGATGCGCAGGCCGTCGTGCCACGAGACGTCGGCCTGCGCGTGCAGCGTGCCGCCGAGCGCCTGTGCGTCGAGCCGCGCGAGGCGCACGGCCGACAGCGAACCGGAACCTTGCGTGCTGACGCTCAGAGATAGGTTCGGCAGGCTCAGCGCGCCGTTCAGATCGAACTGGTAATCGTCGGGCAGGCCGCGCCAGTGCGCCTCGCCGCCGCCGCTGGCGACATCGGCGGCGCCATCCGCTGCGCCGTCCGGCGGCCACGCGATCTTTTGCCAGCGCAGATGCAGGTCGCTCGCCGTGCCGTAGCCGAAACGGCCTTCGATCGTCGCGACCGCGAAGCCTTCGGTGTGCAGCGGCCGGATTTCGACGGCGTCCGGATGCAGCGTGGCGATGCCGTCGAGCCGCGCGCGACCGACCCACGGCGTCGTCGCGGCGAGCCGCTCGACGACGACGCGGTCGCCGGTCCACGTCGCGGCGAGCGCGAGATCGTCGATCGCGATCGGTTCGCTGCCGCCGCCGGTGGCGATGCGCAGCGCGCCGACACGCGCGTCGTGCACGGCGAGCGCGAACGGCAGCTGCGTGAGCGCGCCGCCCGACGGCGTTTCGTCGTCCTGGTCCGATCCCGGCTTGATCGTGACGGCGACGCGCGCGGCCTGCAGCCGGCGGACGTCGATGCGCCGCCGCGCGAGCTGCGGCAGGTCGGCGTCGAGCGTGACGTCGTCGATCTCGATGTCGGCGCCGTTGAGCGTGATCGTCAGCCGGGCGATCTTCAGCGGTCCCCACAGCGCGCCCTCGACGCCGTCGGCGGCGATCATGCCGCCGGTCGCGCGTTCGGCGATGCGCAGGCCGAGCGACGCGCCGGGGCCGGTGAACAGCGCGAACACCAGCACGCCGACGACCAGCGCCAGTGCGATGCCGACCGTCGCGCGGGCGATCGCGAACGCCAGCCACAGACCATGGCGGAGCGTGGCGTTCATGCGCGCCGTCTCCTGCGCGCTCACAGGCCGACCCGCACGCCGAAGTGCAGGCGCACCGGCGATTCGTCGCGATCGAGCGGGTGCGCCAGATCGAGCTGGATCGTGCCGACCGGCGAACGGTAGCGCAGGCCGGCGCCGACGCCGTAATGTAGGTCGGGTGCGGCGTGATCGGCGGCACCGCCGCCGTCGCCGAACACGGCGACGCCCCAGTTGTTCCAGACCGGCGTCTCGAGTTCGGCGCTGAACGTGGTCAGGAAGCTGCCGCCGATGACCTCGTCCGCGGAATTCTCCGGGCCGAGCGACTGGTAGGCGTAACCACGCACCGACTCGTCGCCGCCGGCGAAGAAGCGCTGCGACGCCGGCAGGCGGCCGAAGTCCTCGACCCAGTTGGCGCCGTATTCGTAGCGCAGCAGCAGCCGCGAGCGGTCCAGCACCGGCCACGCCGCCTTGCCGATCGCATGCACCTGCACGAAGCTGGTCGACGACAGCACGTTGTGCGCGGCGCCGTGCACGTCGGCGAACAGCGACCAGCCACGACGCGTGTAGATCGAGTCATTGAGCTCGGCACGGTTCAGCGTCAGCCCCGGCATCACCAGATCGGCGATGACCGCGTCGTCGTCGAAGTTGGTGTTTTCGTGCAGATACTTGAGATAGAGCTTGCGCTGCCACTGGCCCGGCGTGCGCGCCAGGCCGATGCCGATGCCGCGCAGGTAGCTGGTGCCGGCGTCGTAGTCCTGCTCGCCGAGGTTGCCGGTGATCGTGAACAGCTCGCCGGCCTTGGTGCCGAGCGGGATGCGGTATTCGGCAGCCGCCTCGTCCTTGATCTGCGAGATCTGCGTTTCCAGATGCAGCGTGTGGCCGGCGGCGTTGAGCTGGCGGAAGTCGGCGCTGACCGAGCCGCGCGCGCCGGTGTCGGTGCCGTAGCCGAGGCCGAACTCGTAGTGCTGCGATTTGCGCGGCGTGGTGTTGATGGTCAGCGGCACGCGCTGGTCGACCGCCTGGTCGCGCAGTGGCACGATCTCGACGCTGTCGAAATAGCCGAGGTCGACGAGCGCGAACTGTGCGTCGAGTACTTTCTGCGGGTCGTAGACCGCGCCCGGCTCGATCGGGATGTAGCGGTGCAGGAAAGCGTCGTCGAGCCGGCGCGCGCCTTCCTGCTGGACGATGGTGAACTCGCCGAAGCGGTACTGCGGGCCGGTCTCGAAGTGCAGCACCACCTCGGCGGTGTTGTCCGCCGGCTTCACGCGCAGCTCGGCGAGGGTGTAGTGCGCGTCCAGATAGCCCTTGGCGTAGGCGGCGCTGGACAGCAGGGCCTTGGCTTCGCCGTACTCGCTGTGCAGCAGCGGCTGGCCTTCCGCGAGGCGGCGGCGCATGCGGCCCTGCTCGCGCTCGAAGCCGCCGGCGCCCGGCCCGCTGATCTCGATCTCGACGCGGGTCACCGTCGTGCGCGGGCCGGGATCGATGGTGTACGTCGCCCGCCACTGCGGGGCCTGGCCTTCGAGATGCGCGTCGATGAACGGGTTGTAGTAGCCGAACGGCCGCAGCGCCTCGCGCAGTTCCGGGCCGGCCTGGCGGTGCAGGCGCTCGACCGTGGCCTGGTCGAGATCTTTCTTCGCGGCCTCGTCGCGGATCGTCAGATACGCCTCGGCGTTGCTCTTCAGCTCGCCGCTGACGCCGGCCACCTCGACGCGAATCTCGGCCCGTGCGGCCAGCGGCAGCAGCACGATGCAGCACAGCAGGGCACGGAAAGACGGCACGGGCGTCGACGGGGGAACGGGTGAGCGCTCTTTTGATAATTGCCGGGCAGGCCCGCAGTATTACCCATGTGCCGCCTGAACAGTACCTGCCCCGCAGGCCCGGCGCGCCGCATGTCTTGCCCGAAGAGGTATCCGATGCATCCGCTGACGCTTTACATCGGCAGCAAGAGGCTGTCGTCGTGGTCGCTGCGCCCGTGGCTGCTGATCCGCCACCACGGGCTGCCGTTCGGCGAAGCGCTCATCGCCCTCGACACACCGGAGACGCAGGCGCGCATCCTCACGCATTCGCCGAGCGGCCGCGTGCCGGCTCTCGCACACGGCGACGTGCGCGTCTGGGAATCGCTGGCGATCTGCGAATACCTCGCCGAAACCTTCGCGCTGCCGCGCGCCTGGCCGCTCGATCCGGCCTCGCGCGCGACGGCGCGCTCGATCAGCCACGAGATGCACAGCGGCTTCGCCGATCTGCGCCGCGAGCTGCCGTTCAACGCCACGCGCGCGCCGGGCCGCGTCGCCGTCTCGGCGGCCGTCGCAGCCGACATCGCACGCGTCCGCCAGATCTGGCGCGAGGCGCGCCGCCGGCACGGCAGCGACGGCGAGTGGCTGTTCGGCAAGTTCGGCATCGCCGACGCGATGTACGCGCCGGTCGCGATCCGCTTCTTCATCTACGACGTGCCGCTCGACGGCGTCGAGCGCGATTACATGCACAGCGTGATCCTGCATCCGGCCGTGCAGGAATGGATGGAGGCGGCGACGCTCGAGCACCGCGAGTCGCCGATGGAGCGCACGCAGGAAGTGCCGCTCGACGGCGGTTCGGGCGCCGCCGGCGCGATCGCCGGGCAGGCCGGGCTGCCGAAGCTGCGTTCGTTCCAGCTGCCGAGCGACTGAGCGCTGCGGCCAGCCGAGCCGCCGGTTCAGGGATCCTTCGCCGGCGCCGGCTCGGGCGCCGGCCGCGCCGCGCTGTACGGCCGCACGTCGAAGCCGCGCTGGCGCAGCGCCGGCACGAGGCCGTCGGGACCGACGAGGTGGGCGGCGCCGACGATGACGAGCTGCGGCTCGGCGCCCTGCAGGCGCGCGACGAGCGCCGGCATCCAGCTGCGGTTGCGCGCCGCGAGCAGGCGCTCGTAGAGATGCGGATCGTCGTGCTGCATATCGGCCACGAGCTTCTCGACGAAGCCGCTGTCGCCGTCCTGCCAGGCCTTGAACAGCGCGGCCGGCTGTTCGTCCGGATTCGCATCTTCGTCCAGCGTCGCTTCGAGGAATTCGCGGCCGAGCTCGCCGTCCATGCCGGCGAACAGCTTCAGGTGCTCGCGCGGCGCCTCGAACCATTCGATCGGCTTGCCGTCGGCGGCCGCGCGCTCGTAGAAGTGCTGGTCGAGGCCCTGCGCGGCGTCAAAGCCGCTGGCGTGGAAGCTGAAGACGTCGAGCGTCATCGCGCAGAACCAGGCGGCGTAGGGCTCGCAGAGGTTGTCGGGCAGGCCGTACTGGCGCGCGCGCGCCTGCACGCGCGCGTACAACTCCGGCGACACCTCGTCGCGCAGGTTCTTGCTGCGCGCGACGGCGAGCAGCTCCTTCTGCATCTCCGGTGCGTCGAGCGCGGCGAGATCGCTCTCGAAGACCAGCGTGCCGGCTTTCGCATAGGCCGCTTCGAGGCCCGCCGGCAAAGGGTGCGCGGCCTGCGGCAGCAGGTGCACCGAGCCGAGCAGATAATGCGTCGTGCCGCCGCCGTGCACTTCCCAGAGGAACGGTGCGGGAAACGGTGCGGGATCGTGCGCGACCGGCGCGGCATCCGGCGCCGGCAGCGCCACCGGTTCGGGTTCGGCGGCACGCGCGCCGGCGGAGAAGCCGCCGATGCCCAGCGCGAGCGCGCCGCACAGCAGCAAAAAGCCCCCGCGGCCGGAACGGCGGCGGGGGCGTCGCGCGGCGACGGCCGACGGAACGGCGCTCATGCCGCGGCTCCGGCCGGATTGCCGATCAGCCAGTTCGCGGCAGCGCCGCCGTCGCCGCCGAGCGCGGCGAAGTCGAACAGCTTCGTATCGGCGAGCTGCGACGGCGCGACGTTGGTCAGCGCCGCGAACGCCTGCTCGATGCGCGCCGGATGCTCGCGCTCCCAGGCTTCCATCATCCGGCGCACCTGCTTGCGCTGCAGCTGCTCCTGCGAGCCGCAGAGATTGCAGGGAATGATCGGGAATTCCTTGAGCCGCGCGTACTCGGCGATGTCGCGTTCGCGGCAGTAGGCGAGCGGGCGGATGACGACGTTGCGGCCGTCGTCGGACTGCAGCTTCGGCGGCATCGCCGCGAGCTTGCCGCCGTGGAACAGGTTGAGGAAAAACGTCGCGACGATGTCGTCCTTGTGATGGCCGAGCGCGATCTTGGTGTAGCCGTGCTCGGCGGCGTAGCTGTACAGCGCGCCGCGGCGCAGGCGCGAGCACAGCGAGCACATGGTCTTGCCCTCGGGAATGACGCGCTTGACCACCGAGTACGTGTCCTGCTCGATGATGTGCCAGTCGACGCCGAGCGACTTCAGGTACTCCGGCAGCACGTGCTCGGGAAAGCCCGGCTGCTTCTGGTCGAGGTTGACGGCGGTGAGGTGGAACTTCACCGGCGCCCTAGCCTGCAGCTGCAGCAGCAGGTCGAGCATCGTGTAGCTGTCCTTGCCGCCGGACAGGCAGACCATCACCTTGTCGCCGTCGCGGATCATGTTGTAGTCCATGATCGCCTGGCCGGCCTGGCGGCGCAGGCGCTTGGCGAGCTTGTTCTGCTCGCGGCGTTCCTCCGGCGGCGGCGCGGCGGCCGGGAAGGCGATCGGGAATTCGGCGACGGCGGACATCGGTGCAGGCCAGTTGCGGGATGCCGCCCATTCTCGCACGACGCGCTCATAGCCGGTTCATCGGCCGATCTGTAAAAATCCGGCGCGGCTCCGAGCCCGGAGCCTTTCAGCCGCCGGACAACTAAGGATCGCGACGCATGCTCAGCCGCCGCCGTTTCATCGCCGCCTCTTCTTCGCTCGCCGCGCTCGCCGCCTTCGGTCTGACGCCGGAAGCCTGCGCCGCGCAGGGCCTGCGCCTCGGCAAGGCCAGGGCGTTCTCGTACGACGCGCTCGTCGCGCAGGCCAGGGCGCTCGCCGCCCGGCCGTACGCGCCGCCGCCGAAGCTGCCGCGCGACGTGCTCGAACGCATCGACTACGAAGCGCACGGCAAGATCCACTTCAAGACCGCCGAAGCGCTGTTCATCGACGGCCCGGGCCCGTATCCGGTGACGTTCTTCCACCTCGGCCGCTATTTCCAGGTGCCGGTGCACATGCACGTGCTCGACGCCGCCGGCGCGCGCGCGCGCGAGATCGTCTACGACCCGGCCTACTTCGACATGCCGGCCGACAGCCCGGCGCACGAGCTGCCGAAGGGCGCCGGCTTCGCCGGCTTCCGCTTCCAGGAAAGTCGTTTGAACGACGGGCGGCTCGGCGACCAGGGCAAGCTGCCGTGGCAGAAGAACGATTGGGTCGCCTTCCTCGGCGCCTCGTACTTCCGCGCGATCGGCGAGCTGTTCCAGTACGGCCTGTCGGCGCGCGGCATCGCGCTCGACATCGCGCAGCCGGATCGCCCGGAGGAATTCCCGAGCTTCACGCAGTTCTTCTTCCTGCCGCCGAAAGACGGCAGCGATGAGGTGACGGTGTTCGCCTTGCTCGAAGGCCCCAGCATCGCCGGCGCCTACCGCTTCGTCATGCAGCGCAACGCCGCGGTGCTGATGGATATCGAAGCGGCGCTGTTCGTGCGCAAGGACATCGCGCGCCTCGGCATCGCGCCGGCGACGTCGATGTACTGGTTCTCCGAGACGGTGAAGGCGACCGGCATCGACTGGCGGCCGGAAGTGCACGATTCGGACGGCCTCGCGCTGTGGAACGGCAGCGGCGAGCGCATCTGGCGGCCGCTCAACAATCCGCCGCGCACGATGGCCTCGGCGTTCGGCGACAGGAATCCGCGCGGCTTCGGCCTGCTGCAGCGCGACCGCAACTTCGACCACTACCAGGACGGCGTGAACTACGACCGCCGCCCGAGCCTGTGGGTCGAGCCGGTCGGCGACTGGGGCGAGGGCGCCGTGCAGCTGATCGAGATCCCGACCGACGACGAGATCCACGACAACATCGTCGCCATGTGGGTGCCCAAGGCGCCGGCGACCGCCGGCAGCGAATACCGGCTCCAGTACCGGCTGCACTGGCGCGCCGACGAACCGTACCCGACGCCGCTCGCGCGCTGTGTGGCGACTCGCCTCGGCAACGGCGGCGAGCCGGGCAAGCCGCGGCCGCTCGGCGTACGCAAGTTCATGGTGGAATTCCTCGGCGGCCCGCTCGCGAAGCTGCCGTTCGGCGTCCGGCCGGAAGCCGTGCTATGGGCCTCGCGCGGCACGTTCTCGTACGTGTTCACCGAAGCCGTGCCGGACGGCGTCGCCGGCCACTGGCGCGCGCAGTTCGACCTGACGACGACCGGCGACGAGCCGGTCGACATGCGCCTGTATCTGAAGAGCGGCGAGCAGACGCTGTCCGAGACCTGGCTGTACCAGTACCACCCGTTCGCGCCGGTCAGCCACGCCTGAGGCGGCTCAGGCCTCCGCGCCGCGCACGAAGGTCTTTTCGCGGTACAGCACGGCGACGACGATGTACAGCAGCGCGCCGGCGCCGAGCACCTCGGCGAAGAACAGGAAGTACGCCGGCCCGACCAGCGCGTAGGTGCTGGCCTGCGCGCCGTCGGGCTTGTACGCGCCTTCGCTCGCAACCGGCTGGCGGTGGATCGCGTCGAGCAGTTGCGCGCGGCCGCTCGCGACGTCGATGCCGTCGAGCAGCCAGGTGCCCGCGAGCGGCTGCGCCTTGCCTTCGACGGTCACGGTCACGCCGGTGTCGCCGGCGAAATCGATCTTCTGGCCCTCGACCAGCTTCGAGGCATCGGCGAAACGCGCGAAGGTCTGCGCGCCGGTCTCCACCTGCGTCGCCGGCAGCGGCCTGACCATGTAGTAGTTGACGGCGCCGGTGAACAGATTGCCGATGCTGATCGAGAGCAGAAACAGCGACATGATGAAACTTTTCATTTTCAGCGGCGCCTGCTTGTAGCTGAACTCGAGCGCGGTAATCGAGACGAGTACTTCGCCGGCCGTGAGAATCACGTAGGCGAACACCTGCCACCACAAGCTGACGACGCGGCCGCTCTGGATCTGCGCTTCGATCCAGGCGACGACGAGAAACGACGAGGCCGTGACGAACAGGCCGATGCCGATCTTGCGCAGCGGCGTGACCTTGAAGAAAACGCCCATCAGCGGATACACGCCGAAGCTGAAAATCGGAATCATCGCGAGGATGAACAGCCCGTTGAACACTTGGAGTTGCGCCGGCAGGATTTCGAGCGAGGCGAGCGCCGCGCCGCCGGGCACGCCGGCGAGGAAACCGAACAGGCGCTTGTCCATGAGATCGCTCATCGCCTGCAGGGTCCAGGTCTGGCCGTTCGACTGGTCCCACAGCGCCCAGAACAGCGCGACGAACACGTAGATCGCCAGCAGGCGGCCGATCAGCGCGAGGCCGTCCTTCGAGAACAGCTCGCCGAGCCAGGCGCGGCCGGCCGGCGGCACGACGGCAAAGCGCTTGCGGCCGAGCCAGAACACGAGCGTCGCGAGACCCATCGCGATCGCGGAGATGCCGAACGCCGGCAGGCGCCCGTAGTGGTTCAGCAGCCACGGACACAGCAGAATCGAAATCGACGAGCCGGCGTTGATCGAGAAATAGAAGTAGCTGAACGCGCGCTCGATGAGGTGCTGGTTCTGCGTCGTGAACTGATCGCCGACGTTGGTCGAGACGCAGGGCTTGATGCCGCCCGTGCCGAACGCCATCAGGCCGAGGCCGACGGCAATGCCGCCCGGCGAGCCGACCAGCGCCAGCGTCGTGCAGCCGGCGACGTAGGCGAGCGAGAACAGAATGATGGTCTTGAACTTGCCGAGGAACACGTCCGAGACGATCGCGCCGAGCACCGGGAAGAAATACGCGGCCGACTTGAACAGCGACTGCCAGGTCGTCGCCTGCGCATCGCCGAAGTGCAGAAAGTTGACGAGGTAGACCGTGAGGATCGCGTTGACGCCGTAGTAGCAGAAGCGCTCGGCGAATTCGTTGGCGACGATGAACGGGATGCCGGCAGGCATGCGGTCGGCGGAAGTGCTCATGTGCTCATGGAGTTTCATGGTCGTATAAATGCCGGCAGTCTAGGCGAGCGCGGCGTTCAGGCGCTTGAGGACTTCCCCTTCGTCAAGCCCGGCGATCTCGAACAGCTTCTGGCTCTGCGTGTCGCCGCGCAGCAGCGTGATCGTCGTCTTCGGCACGCGCAGCGCCGCGGCAAGCAGGGCCTGCACCGCGGCGTTGGCCTTGCCGCGTTCGGGCACGGCGGTAACGGCGACTTTCAGCGCCTTGCCATGCCAGCCGAGCACGGCATTGCGCGAGGCTTTCGGCGTGACCTTGACGGCAAGCTTCACGACGCCGACGCGCTGCGCAGCAGCTGCGCGTAGAAACGCACCATGTCGGCGAACTCGCTGACCGACACGCGCTCGTCGATGCCGTGGATGCGTTCGAGATCGCGCGCGTCGAGGCGGCCCGGCAGGAAGTTGCAACGCTCGTCGATGACGCCCGCGTAGTGGCGCAGGTCGGTGGCGCCGACGACGATGCCGGGCGCGACGATCGCGTCCGGATAGACCGACGCGACGCTGGCGCGCACGAGCGCGTAGCCGGGACCGCCGGCGTCGGCCGCCGGCGACGGCTCGTCGCCGGACTCGCGCTGCGTGCGCACTTCGACCGCCGGATCGTCGATGGCCGCGGTCACGTGCCGCTGCACGCGGTCGATGCTGTCGCCGGGCAGCAGGCGGAAGTTGACGACGGCGCGCGCCTCGCCGGGCAGCACGTTGTCCTTGACGCCGGCGTTGAACATCGTCGGCGCGGTCGTCGTGCGGATCAGCGCATTGGTGACCGGCTGGCGCGCGAGCTGGCGCAGCAGCAGCGGCCCGAACAGCCAGCGGTTGGCGATCGCCAGGCGCTGCGCGAACGGCAGGTGCGACGCCAGCGTCTCGAGCATCTGCGCCGTCGCCGGCGTCAGGCGCGCCGGCATCGGCCGGGCTTCGAGCCGGGCGACGGCGCGCGCCAGGCGGCCGATCGCTGTGACCGGCGGCGGCATCGACGAATGGCCGCCGTCGCCGTACGTGCGCAGCTCGAACGACACGTAGCCTTTTTCGGCGACCATGATCGAGGCCACCGGCGCCGCGATGCCGGCGACCACGCCGCGCGTGATCGCGCCGCCCTCGTCGACCGCGAAGCGCGCGCGCACGCCGCGCGCCGCGAGCAGCGCGGCGATCCTGCGCGCGCCGTCGAGGCCGCCGCTCTCCTCGTCGTGGCCGAAGGCGAAGTAAAGCGTGCGCCGTGGCGCGTAGCCCTGCGCGAGCAGCGCCTCGGCCGCTTCGAGCTGGGCGATCAGGCTGCCCTTGTCGTCGAGCGTGCCGCGGCCCCAGACGTAGCCGTCGGCGATGTCGCCCGAAAACGGCGCATGCCGCCAGCGCGACGGCTCGTCGACCGGCACGACGTCCTGGTGCGCGAGCATCAGCACCGGCGCCAGCGACGGGTCGCGCCCTTGCCAGCGGTAGAGCAGGCCGTGCGCGCCGACCGTTTCCACGCCCAGTGCCTGATGCACGCGCGGATACTGCGCGCGCAGCAGCGCCGCGAAGGCGGCGAAGGCAGCGTCGTTCGGCGCTTCGGCGCTCGGCGAGACGGTCGCCACGCGCACTGCCGCGGCCAGATGCGCCGCCGCCTGCCCGGCGTCGACCGCGAGCAGCGCCGGCGTGGCCGGCGGCGCCGC
>JASGFY010000006.1:0-95455 GCA_047605265.1 Solimonas sp. | reverse complement strand
CGCGCGTCGGCGAGCAGGCGCGCGCCGGCCGCTTCGTCGCGGCCGACGGCGACGAGCCGCGCGCCTTCGGCGGCGAAGTCGAGCGCGATCGCGCGGCCGATGTTGGCGGTCGCGCCGGTGACGATGACGACCTTGCCGGTCAGCTGCAGGTCCATGGCCTTCCCTCGTTCGATGCTTGCCCCGAGTCTGCGTGGCGCTTCGCGCGCGCGGGCCGCAATCGATGTCGAGAAGCGGACGGACTTTCGACGGCGGGGCGCCAGAACGGACAAGGCCACCGCGAAGGTGGCCCTTTCGTGCCGCGGTGCCGCTCTCAGGCGAGCAGTTCCTCGATCGCCGCGCGCTCTTCGCGCAGCTCGGCTTCGGTGGCGTCCATGCGGGCGCGCGAGAACTCGTCGACCGACAGGCCCTGCACGATCTCGTACTGGCCGTTCCTGGTGATGCACGGATAGCCGTAGACGATGCCCGGCTTGATGCCGTAGCTGCCGTCGCTCGGCACGCCCATCGACACCCACTTGCCGTTCGAGCCCAGCGCCCAGTCGCGGACGTGGTCGATGGCGGCCGAGGCGGCCGAGGCGGCCGACGACAGGCCACGCGCCTTGATGATGGCGGCGCCGCGCTGCTGCACGACCGGGATGAAGTCCTTCTCGATCCAGGCCTGGTCGACCAGCGACTTGGCCGACTTGCCGCCGACCGTCGTGTGGCTGATGTCCGGATACTGCGTCGAGCTGTGATTGCCCCAGATGATGACCTTCTCGATGTCGTTGCCGTGCACGCCGGTCTTGGTGGCGAGCTGCGAAACGGCGCGGTTGTGGTCGAGGCGCACCATCGCGTGAATCTGCTTCGGATCGAGGCCGCCCTTGGCGGCGGCGGTCGCGGCGATCAGCGCATTGGTGTTGGCCGGATTGCCGACGACCAGCGCACGCACGTCCTTCGAAGCCTTGGCGGCCAGCGCCTTGCCCTGCGGTCCGAAGATGCCGCCGTTGGCGGTCAGCAGGTCCTTGCGCTCCATGCCCGGGCCGCGCGGACGCGCGCCGACCAGCAGGGCGTAGTCGGTGCCTTCGAAGCCCGACATCGGATCGGAGTGGATTTCGACCGAGTGGACCAGCGGGAAGGCGCAGTCGTCGACCTCCATCACGGTGCCCTTCAGCTTCTCGAGCACTTCGGGCACCGGCACTTCGAGCAGCTGCAGGATGACCGGCTGATCCGGACCGAGCAGCGAGCCGCTGGCGACGCGGAAAATGAGCGAGTAAGCGATCTGGCCGGCGGCGCCGGTGATGGCGACCTTGACGGGCTTCTTCATGTGGACAACTCCGGAAAAGAACGGGCGGTACCGCAAATGGGGCCGCAATTCTAAACGACCGAAAGCGCTGGCGGGAAAATACCCAGTCCGGCCAGCGCGCCGCGCGGGAGCTCGCCGGCATTGCTGCCGTTTGCATGGGGCCCACGCCCTGCCGCGGCGGCGCGCGTACATCGATGCGGACGCGCGAGCAGATCACCGAGACGCTGTTGCAGCTGATGTTCTATGCCGGCGGCGCGGCCGTTGCCAATACGCTGACCGTCGCCGGTGAAGTCTTCGCGCAGCGCGAGGCGCGCTGATGCTCAGACCTGCCTGAGCACTACGCTCGGCGGCGTGCGCAGCGTCGAGCGCAGCGACAGCCAGCCGAACAGGCCGACGATCAGCGCGCCGGCGAGCATGCCGATCAGCCACAGCAGCGGCCGCGGACCGTAGGCGATGTGGAAGACCTGCGCGGCGAGCGTCCACGCCAGCGTCTGCGCGGCGAGCGCCGCGACCCCGCCAGCGAGCGCGCCGAGTACCAGATATTCGGCGACGAGGCCGCGCGCGATCAGGCCGCTGCGCGCGCCGAGCGTGCGCAGCAGCGCGGTCTCGCGCACGCGCTCGGCGCGCGTGCCTTCGATCGCCGCGAGCAGCACCGCGAGCCCCGCCGCGAGCGTAAACAGGAAGATGAATTCGACGGCGCGGACGATGCGGTCGATGATGCCGCGCACCTGCGCCATCAGCGCGTCGACGTCGAGCACGCTGATGTTGGGGAACTGCGTGACCAGCTCGCGCAGCAGTGCGCGCTGCTCGTGCGGCAGATGGAAGCTCGTCAGGTACTGGCGCGGCACGTCGTCGCTGACCGCGCCGTCCGGCGCCATCAGGAAGAAGTTCGGCTTGAAGCTGTCCCAGTCGACCGTACGGAAATTCTTCACGGCGAAGGTCTGCTGCGTGCCGGCGAAGTCCAGCGTCAGGGTGTCGCCGAGCTTCAGGTGGAGACGCTCGATCGCGTACTGATCGGCCGACAGCCAGGGCCGGCCCTGGCCGGCCTCGCCCCACCACTGACCCTGCGTGATGCGGTTGTCCGGATTCAGCGTGTTGCTCCACGACAGATTGAAATCACGGTTGATCCAGCGCTGCGTTTCCGGATCGGGGAACGATTCTGCGGTGACTTCTTTCCCGTTCAATGCGACGAGACGGCCGCGCGCCATCGGCCACAGCTCGACGTCACCGTAGCCGTGCGTGGCGAAGAACGCCTTCAGCGCATCGAGCTGTTCGATCTGGATGTTGATGAGGAACTGGTTCGGCGTGTCGTCCGGCAGCCTCTTGCGCCAGCTCGACAGCAGATCCTCGCGCACGACCGAAACCAGCAGCAGCGCGAGCAGCGACAGGCCGAGCGCAACGACCTGCGCGATCGTCGCGCCACGCCGCCGCGCGATGTTGCCAAGGCCGAAGCGCCAGGCGAAGCCGCCGCGGCCACCGGCGCGCCGGCGCAGCGGTGTCAAGGCGCGCACCAGCAGCCAGGCCGCGAGCGCCAGCGCGGCCAGCGTCGCGGCGCTGCCGGCGAGCACGAACGTGGCGAGCCTGACGTCGCCGGTCGCGAACCACAGCAGCGCCGCCGCCGTTGCCAGCGCCGCCAGCGTGACGGCGCGCGTCGCCGGCGAGCCGCCGTCGGTGCGCTGGAACACGCGCAGCGGCGGCGTGTTGCGCGCGGCGAGCAGCGGCGGCGCGGCGAAACCGAGCAGCAGGAGCAGGCCCAGCGCCACGGCGCCGGACAGCGGCAGCAGCGGCGCCGGCGGCAGCGCCAGTTGCATCAGATCGCCGAGCACGCGCGCGAGAACCTCCTGCGCGAGCCAGGCGAGCGCCGCGCCGCCGCCGCCGCCGGCGAGGCCGAGCAACAGCAGCTGCAGCAGCAGCGCGCGCGTCAGGAAAACCCGCCGCGCGCCGAGGCATTTGAGCAGCGCGATCTCGTCGCGCAGCTTGTCGCCGTACTGGCGCGCCGCCAGCGCGACGGCGGCGCAGGCCAGCAGCGTCGCGGCGAGCACGGCGATGTCGAGGAACCGGCCGGCGCGCGCGATCGCGTTGCGCAGTTCGGGCCGCGCGTCCTGCGGTGTCGTGCGCTTCACGCCGCGCGGTAGGTCGAGCGTGCGCAGCGGCGCGAGCGCTTCACGGTCGCCGGCGACGTAGCGGCTGTGCTGCGCGCGGCTGCCGGGCACGAGCAGGCCGCTGGCCGGCAGGTCGGCGGCGTTGATCAGCAGCCGCGGCGCGAGATCGGCGAAGCCGTTGCCGCGATCGGGCTCGTTGTCGACGACCGCCGTCACGCGCAGTTGCAGGCGGCCGGCCTGCACGGTTGCGCCGGGCGACAGCCGCAGGTCCTGCCACAGCCGCGCGTCGACCCAGGCCTCGCCGCGCGACGGCGCGCCGCGCGCGATGCGCGCCTCGCCGAATGGCTGCGGCGCCAGGCCTAGCTCGCCGCGCAGCGGATAGCCGTCGTCGACCGCCTTGATCGACGCCAGCGACGAGGCCGCGCCGGCGAACACCACGCTGGAAAATTGCGTGACGTCGAGCGCGCGCAGGCCGGGCGCCCGCGTGCGCGCGAGCAGATCGGCGGGTAGCGGATCGCGGCCGCTGAACACCAGATCGGCGCCGAGCGTATCGCCGCTCTGTGCGGCAATCGCCTGCTGCACGCGCGCCGCGAACAAATGCACCGAGCCGCTCGCGGCAACGGCGATCGTCAGCGCCAGCAGCACGATCAGCAGCTCGCCCGAGCGCCAGCCGCGGCGCAGGCGGCGCAGGGCGAACGAAAGGGATTTCATGCGGCGGCTCCCGCCGCGCGATCGTCGGCCGGTGGCTTGTCGAGGGGCCGCGGTCTCCGTATGGTGGCCGCGTTTTTCCCTGGGGTCCCGGCATGCGCCGACATCTCGAATTCGATGCCCTGCGCGGCCTGCTGCTGGTGCTGATGACGCTGACGCACTTGCCGACGCGCTTCTCGTCGTACAGCAGCCAGGCCTTCGGCTTCGTCTCCGCCGCCGACGGCTTCGTGTTCCTGTCGGCCTTCCTCACCGGCGCGATCTACGCGCCGAAGTTCGCGGCCGGCCAGCGCGCCGCGGCGCGCACGAGCCTGCTGCTGCGCGCGCGCCGCCTGTATCTCTGGCATCTCGGCCTGCTCGCGTTCGCGTTCACGGTGATCGCCGCGATCGGCTTCTACGGCCAGCGTCCGGCGCTGTACGGCCTGCTGACGTTCTTCTTCGAGCAGCCGATGACGGCGCTGTGGGCGGCGCCGCTGCTGGTCTACCAGCCGCCGCTGCTCGACATTCTGCCGATGTACACGGTGTTCGTGATCGCCACGCCCTGGCTGCTCGCCGGCGCGCAGCGCGAAGGCTGGCGCAAGCTGCTCGTGCTGTCCGGCCTGGTCTGGTTGTTCGCGCAGTGCGGCGGCCGCCGGCTGGTGCTCGAAGGCTTCAACGCCGCCACCGGCATCCACGTGCCGACAATTCCCGAACACGCGCTCGGCGCGTTCAACTGGTGGGCCTGGCAGCTGCTGTGGGTCGGCGGCCTCTGGGCCGGCGCGGCGAACCGCGATCCGTCGCGGCAAGGCCAGCTGCGGCTGACACCGGCGATGCGCGCGGCGGCGCTGGTCGCGGCGCTCGGTTTCCTTGCCTGGTATCACGACGTCGGCGGTTTCTGGCCGGCGCGCGCCGACGTCGAAACCACGCTGTTCGGCAAGGCACAGCTGCAGCCGCTGCGCGTGCTTGATTTCGCGATGCTGGCGGTCAGCGCCGCGTGGCTGGTGCCGTCGCTGTTCCGCGGTCTGCGCTGTCTCGCGCTGCTCGGCCGCGCCTCGCTGTCGGTGTTCGCCACGCATCTGCTGCTGGTGCTGTTGAGCCTCGGCATCATCGCCGGCGACGACGAGCCGCTCGACAGCTGGCAGGAAAGCCTGGTGCTGACCGCCACGTTCGGCGCGATGCTGGCGACCGCCTGGCGCCATCACCTGCAGCGCGTGCGCGGAAGAGACTGAGGCGCGCGGCGGCATCGTCATGCCTGCAGGCGCCCGCCGGCGAGCGTGACGCGCCGCGTGCAGCGCGCGGCGAGCGCGGCGTCGTGCGTGACGAGGATCAGCGTCGTGCCGCGCGCGCGGTTCAGCTCGAACAGCAGCTCGATGACGCGCGCGCCGGTCGCGGTATCGAGATTGCCGGTCGGCTCGTCGGCGAAGAGGATCGCCGGCTCGCCGCAGAACGCGCGCGCCAGCGCCACGCGCTGTTGCTCGCCGCCGGACAGCTGCGACGGATAGTGTTCGAGGCGCGCGACCAGGCCGACGCGCTCGAGCGCCGCGGTCGCGCGCGGCTTCGCGTCGGGCAGGCCGGCGAGCTCGGCCGGCAACATGACGTTCTCCAGCGCGGTGAAGCCGGCGAGCAGCTGGAACGACTGGAACACGAAGCCGACGCGGCCGGCGCGCAGCGCGGCGCGCGCGTCCTCGTCGAGCCCGTTCAGCGCCCGGCCGGCGAGCGCGATCTCGCCCCGCGTCGGCAGATCGAGGCCGGCGAGCAGCGACAGCAGCGTGGTCTTGCCGGAGCCGCTGCTGCCGACGATGGCGAGCGATTCGCCGGCGGCGACGTCGAGATCGACCGCGTCGAGGATCGTCAGCGGCGCGCCGCCGCTGCTAACCTCCTTGCCCACTCCTCTTGCGCGAACGGCGAAGTCCGAAGCCATGCT
Source organism: Solimonas sp. (assembly GCA_047605265.1). Taxonomy (GTDB): domain Bacteria; phylum Pseudomonadota; class Gammaproteobacteria; order Nevskiales; family Nevskiaceae; genus Solimonas. Next base: position 89,466 of record JASGFY010000006.1, on the reverse strand, counting down.
CAAACGCTTCCTGGTTTTCGTGGTGCTGCTGGCCGCCGCCGCGGTCCGCGCGCAGGCGCCGGCTGCTGCGCCGGCCAATGAGTCAGTGTGGCTGGTGCTCGGCGACAGCCTGAGCGCGGCCTACGGCATTCCGCAGTCGCGCGGCTGGGTCGCGTTGTTGCAGCAGCGCCTCGACGATCGAGGCTATCGCGCGCGCGTCGTCAACGCCAGCGTCAGCGGCGAGACCACAGCGGGCGGCCTCGCGCGGCTGCCGGCGCTGCTCGCGCAGCACCGGCCGGCCGTCGTGCTCGTCGAACTCGGCGGCAACGACGGCCTGCGCGCGCTGCCCGTCGCCACGCTGCGCGACAACCTGGGCCGGATCGCGGCGCTGGCGAAGCAGGCCGGCGCGCGGCCGGCGATCTTCGAGATGCGCCTGCCGCCGAACTACGGACCCGACTATGTCGAGCCGTTCGCGGCGAGCTTCGCGCTCGTCGCCCGCGAGCACGGTGCGCCGCTGGTGCCGTTCCTGCTCGCGCCGATCGCGACCGATCCGGCGGCGTTCCAGGACGACGGCATCCATCCGCTCGCTGCTGCCGAGCCGAAGATTCTCGATGCGATATGGCCGTCGCTCGAAGCGCTGGCCCGTCCTTGAGCGCGCCGGCGGTTCAGGCTGCCCAGCGCAGCGGGCCGACGATCGGTGGCGGGCCCGGCGGCAGGCGCCGCGGCGTGCGGTTCACGCGGCGGCAAAGATCCTCCAGCAGCATCTGGCCGTCTTCCCAGTCGCCGAGCCCGGAGTCGGCGTTGACGTGGCCGCAGTCGCCGACGCTGATGAAGCGGCTGCCCCAGCGCGCCGCCCAGCGCTCGGCATCGTCGTACGGCATCCAGGGATCGTTGCGGCTGGCGATCAGCGTGCTCGGGAACAGCAGCGGCCCGCGCGGCAGCCGCGCCGCGGCGCCGAACTTGTCCGGATTGGCCGGGGCGACGAGCAGGGCGCCGGCGATCAGGCTCGACTGGAACGCCTGCGCGCGCACCGCCGCGAGGCAGCCGAAGCTGTGCGCGACGACCAGCGCCGGGCCGTCGAGATCGAGCGCGGTCTCGACGATGCGCCGTGCCCAGACGTCGAGGTCCGGCGTGTTCCAGTCGGCCTGCTCGACGCGGCGCAGCCGCGCGTTGCGCCGCTCCCAGCGGCTCTGCCAGTGCGACTCGCCGCTGCCGCGCAGGCCGGGCACGACCAGCACGGGGCCCTTCCAATCCAGTTCTTCGATGATGTCCATTCCGTCTGCTCCGGCTGGCGTGGCGCCGCGTGGCGACCCGCCATGCAACACAGGCGGGCAGAGTAGAGGCGAACGCCACGCGCCGGAAGCCATCCGGCATTCTTTGCTTAGACCCTTTGCGGTGCGGCTCCGGCGCGGGCGGGCGGTTTGAACGCCGCGCGGCCGTGCCGGGGCCGACGCCTCTTCGAGCCGATCATTGCGCAGCTGCGCCAGGGCATCTCGGCCGACCGCATCGCGCTGACGCTGGCGCTCGCCGGCGCGCTCGGCGTGTTCCCGGTGTTCGGCGCGACGACGCTCCTCTGCGCGCTCGCGGCGGTCCGGCTGCGTCTCAACCAGCCGGTGATACAGCTCGCCAACTATCTGCTGACGCCGCTGCATCTGGCGCTGCTGCTGCCGTTCTATCGCGCCGGCGAAACGCTGTTCCGGCAGGCGCACGTGCCGCTCCTGTCGGCCGGCGATCTCGCCGCGCGCTTCAAGGCTGATCCGCTGCAGTTCGTGATCGATTACGGCAAGGTCGCCCTCGGCGGCATCGCCGTCTGGGCGCTGCTGGCCCCGTTCGTCGCGGCGCTGTTGTATCTGTCGCTGCGGCCGGTGCTGCGCCGCCTCGCGCGCCGCGTCGGCGCGCGCACCTGATCACAGCAGCCGCAGCACGTTCTCCGGCGGTCGCCCGACCGCCGCCTGGCCGCGATAGACGACGATCGGCCGCTCCATCAGCTTCGGATGGCTGGCGAGCACGTCCAGCCACTGCTCATCGCGGTAGCCGTTGTCCTTCGCCAGCCCCAGCTCGCCGAACAGCGCCTCCTTCGTGCGCACGATCTCCAGTGGCCTGACGCCGAGCAGCGCACACAGCTCGCGCAGTTCGTGCTTCGACAACGGCTGCTGCAGATATTCCACGACCGGCAGATCGATGCCGCGATCGGTCAGCAGCTTGAGGGTCTCGCGGCTTTTCGAGCAGCGCGGGTTGTGCAGGATGGCGTCTTTCATGTGAGGGTTCGAGTTTCCGGGAAGAGCGGGATCGGCGAGCGCGAATGCCCGGATCGATGCGCCGATCGGCTTGGCGCAGCTTCGTCGCGTCGGGAAGATGCCGCCGCATGATGCCGCAGTTCGCATGCGCACGTGACGGATGCCGGATCGGGCCGCTGACTACAATGCAATGTCGCCGTTCATGGCGATGGGCATGGATGGGTGATGGCGACTTCAATCCCGCAGTCGGCGCGTGTGCAGATGGCCGGCGGACTCGCTTTCGTTTTTCTGTGGAGCACCGGCTACGTCGCGGCGGCATTCGCGCTGCGCGGCAGCGGGCCGTTCACGCTGGCGGTCGTACGCTTCGGTGGTTCGGCGGCGCTGATCGCGCTCTGGCTGCTGTGGCGGCGCGCGCCGATGGCGTCGGCGCGGATGCTCATGCATGCGGCGGTGGCCGGCGTGCTGTTGCAGGCGGGTTTCTTCGGCTTCACGTACGCGGCGCTGCGCGTGGGTGTGCCGCCGGCCGCGGCAGGTTTGATCACGGGCCTGATGCCGCTGACGACGGCGCTGGGCGCGGCCCTGCTGCTGGGCGAGCGCTTGCGGCGCGGCGCGGCGGTCGGTCTCGTGCTGGGCCTGATCGGCGTGCTGTTCGTCGTCGTGCCCGATCTGCACGCGCCGGGTTCGGTGCTCGGCTACGGTTTCATGGTGATGGCGCTGCTGTTCCTGAGTGGCGGCACGATCTATCAGAAGCGCCACGCGACGACGCTCGATCCGAGTCTCGCGTTGGTCGTGCAACTGCTCGCGTCGCTCATCGTGCTGCTGCCGTTCGCGTGGGGGCTCGAACGTCTGCAACTGCACCCTGGCATCGAGCTGTACGGCGGTCTGGCGTGGGCCATCCTCGTCAACTCCTGCGCCGGCCTGCTGCTTTATCTCTGGCTGCTGCGGCATGGCGGGGCCGGACGCACGGCGGGGCTGTTCTATCTGGTGCCGCCGGTGACGGCCTTGTTCGCGGCGCTGCTGCTCGGCGCGCGTTTCGGCTGGCACGATGCGCTCGGCTTCACGCTGGCCGCGGCCGGCGTCTGGCTCGGCCAGCGCGGCTGAAAAACACACGTGAAAAACCGGCGGCGGTGTTTCGCGGCGGTGTTCCGGCGCGCGGCTGTGGTCCTCGCACGCGCAGCCAAACTCTCCCCCGACGTGCGTCGGGGGGGGAGGGGGCCTGATTCGACAGCTACGCTCAGTGCGCCGGCGTGTCGCCCGACGGTGGGGTTTCCGGCTGCGTGGCGGGGGCGTCGGCGGGCGGTGCTTCGGCCGGCGCGCTGCTGGCGGCGGCGGCATCGGCATCGGCATCGGCCTGTGGTGCGCCATCGGGTGCTGCGGACGGATCGGTGGCCGGTGCGCCGGCGGCTGCCGGTTCCGCAGCGGCATCGGGGGCGGCTTCGGTTGACGCGCCGTTGTGGCGGATGGCGTACGCGGCAGCGGCGATGACGATGATGCCGACGACGACGATGCCTACGGTTTTCTTGCTCATCTGTATTTCGGTTTCCTGGTGGTGGAGACGTCCTTCTGCATAACGCGCGTGGAGCAGGCCAACGGCCCTCGCCGACCGTTGGCCCGTCCACAGGCGGCACGACGCGATTCGACAACTCCCGGGTCTGATCGCGCGGCGGTGACGCAGGCCGCCGCGCGAAAATCCGTCGGCCGTGGCGGCCGGCGGATACTGCGCGTGCCCATGTAATCTAGGAATGGCGCGCGATGCCGTCCAATAGCGCTTTCGTAGATCGATAGACGCGCAGCGTTGGCGATAGATGCGCAGCGCGCAGCGCCGGCCGGCGGTGTCAGCGCGGGGGCTGTTCGTGGAGCATGCGCGCGATCTCGTTCTCGCCGTACGGCCGCGTGTCCTTGACCTTGAGGCTGGCGCTCCATTCGCGCGCGAAGTCGCGCTGCAGCCAGGCGTTCAGCGCCGCGGTGATCAGCATCGCCAGCAGCGCGCCGAGGCCGGCGCAGGCCATGTCCTTCTGCGCGTCCCAGACGTCGCCCTGCGTGCCGAGATAGGCGGCGCCGAGATCGCCGCCGAACATTTCAGCCGCGCCCCATTCGACCAGCTCGTACAGCGCCGAGGTCGACAGCGTGAAGTCGAGCGGCAGGAAATAGCCCCAGAAGCCGCGCGCGTCGGCGACGCGCAGGAACACTTCGCGCAGCGGATACGCGAGCAGAAAGCCGTAGCTGAAATGCACGATGCGGTCGTAATTGTTGCGGTCCCAGCCGAGCATCGCGTTGAAGCTGTGGCCGGTGAGCTTTTGCCAGGCGCTCTCGTACGGCACTTCGGCATAGGTGTAGTGCGCGCCGACCGCGTGCAGGCAGAGATAGACGAAGATCAGCGTGTACGAGACGCGCGAGAACACGAAGGCCCTGCGCGACGCCCACAGGCCGAGACCGAAGGCGAGCACCAGCGCGTTTTCGAGCAGCCAGTCGTGGCGGTCGTTCGGCGCGATCGCCAGCACGGCCCACAGCACGGCGTAGACGGCGACGAGGGCGAGCACGTAGCGGCGATAGTCAGGCGTCTGCATGGGGACTCCGGCGAAACACAGCGCGGACGCGCTGCGGAATGCGTGACGCGGATGCGCCGGGCGCTACCACGTGGGTGGATATTCGTCGTGCACCGGCAGGCCGCCGGCGCCGCAGCTCCATTCGGCGCGCGACGACCAGAAGATGCGGTCGCTAGGCTGCAGCGGCGGCGTGTCGTCGAGCGAGCCGGCGGGAATCACCATCACCGTGCCGTTGCGGCGCAGGCGCGGCAGCGGACTGCCGCAGCGGCCGCAGAACCATTTGCCGAAGCTCTTGGCGCTCTCCAGATCGAAGCGTGCGATCAGTGTCTCGCCGCCCAGCCAGCGGAACTGCTGCTGGTCGACGATGAGGTTCGTCGCGTGGCCGGTGCCGGTGCCCTTGCGGCAGCGCGAACAGTGGCAGTGGACCATGCGCTGGAACGGCGGATCGACGGTGTACGTCACCGCGCCACAGAGGCAGCCGCCGTGCAGGCTTGTTTCACTCATGACGATCCTCGATCGATGAGAGGGACTCAGTCGACCAGCGCGCGGCCGCGCGTTTCGACGACCAGCGGCATCAGCAGCAGGCCGAGCAGCGGTACGACGCCGATCCAGAACAGCACGCCGATCGCGCCGCCGGCGACCCTCGAGCCGTAGAGGCCGACGAGGAACGGGCCGGCGGCGGCGATGACGCGGCCGATGTTGTAGCAGAAGCCGGCGCCGGTGGCGCGCAGCCGCGTCGGGAACAGCTCGGGCAGGTAGTAGGTGAAGCTGCCGAACACGCCGAACACCGACAGGCCGATCAGGAAGTAGCCGTACAGCCGCGTGTGTGCGGCCAGCGGCGCGCCGAAGGTGAAGAAGATCGCCGACGCCGACGCCGCGAAGTAGATCGCGAACATCGGCTTGCGGCCGAGCCGCTTGGCCGCCGGGATCGTCAGCAGGGTGCCGATCAGGCCGCCGACGTTGAACGCCATCGTCGCCGTGAACTTCCAGTCCTCGACCAGCTTCAGCGTCGCGCTGCGGTCGTAGCCCTGCAGCGCCGCCTCGACCTGCGCGAGGCCGGTCGCGAAGGTCGGCAGGAAGGCGTTGCAGCTCCACCAGGCGATCAGCGCGGTCAGCGCCATCAGGAAGCCGCTCAGCGTGACGCGGCGCAGCTGCGGCGAGAACAGCTCCCGCAGGTGCGGCGCCGCGGCGTTTCGCGCCGCGTGCGTCCAGCGCTCCGGTTCATGGACGAACAGGCGCACGCCGAAGGCGACGGCGGCCGGAATCAGGCCGCAGAGGAAGACGTAGCGCCACGATACTTCCGGCCGGTCGGCGAACCAGTGGCCGGCGATCTGCAGGTTCAGCAGCGTGGCCAGCGTGGTGCCGAAGGCGGCCGAGGTGTAGAGCAGCGCGCCGCCTTCGACGCGCCGGTCCTCCGGCATCGCCTCCGCGACCATGGCCGCGCCCGCCGCCCATTCGCCGCCGATGCCGAGGCTGGCGACGACGCGGAACGCGAGCAGCGCCCAGATGTTCGGCGCGAACGCGCAGGCCGCGGTGCCGAGCGCGTACAGGAGGATGGTCAGCAGCATCGTGCGCGTGCGGCCGATGCGGTCGCCGATGTGCCCGAACAGCACGCCGCCGGCGGCCCAGCCGAGCAGCAGCAGCGAGGTCAGGATGCCGGTCCAGTACAGTGTCGCCTGCCTGGCTTCCGGCGAGCCGATCGGCAGATGCAGCAGCGTCGGCACGCAGTTCGGCGCGACGAAGTTGAAGAGAATGCTGTCGAACAGATCGAAGCCCCAGCCGAGCCAGGCGGTGAACAGCACGATCCACTGGTAACGCGTCAGGCCGAGCATTTTCTCTCCTCGTGCTTTTCTCCCTCTCACCACCGCACGGGGAGAGGGTTGGGGTGAGAGGCTTTCGTTCGCCGTGCACTCGATCGCGTGCCCCCCTCACCCTATCCCTCTCCCCGCAAGCGGGGAGGGGATCAATGAATGACTACGCGATCTCCGCGTCCTTCGTCTCCCGCGTCAGCCACAGCGCGACGAAGGTCAGCAGCGCGGCGGCGCTGAGGTAATAGCCGACGAACTGCAGGCCCCAGGTCTTCGCCAGAGAGGTGGCGATGTACGGCGCCAGCGACGCGCCGACGATGCCGGCGAGATTGAAGGTCAGCGACGCGCCGGTGTAGCGCACGGCGGTCGGGAACAGCTCGGACAGGATGGTGCCGAGCGGGCCGTAGGTCAGGCCCATCAGCGACAGGCCGAGCGCCAGCGTCAGCAGCACGCCGGGCAGGCCGGCGCCGAACAGCGGCGCGAGCACGAAGCCGAACGCGGCGATGCCGGCGCTGACCCACAGCAGCGTGCGGCGGCGGCCGTGGCGGTCGGCGAACGTCGCCGACCACGGGATCGTCGCTGCGAAGAACAGGATGCCGAACAGCTGGATCAGCAGGAACTGCTGGCGCGGATAACCGAGCGCGGTCGTACCCCAGCTCAGCGCGAACACCGTCATCAGATAGAACAGCACGAAGGTCGCCACCGCGATCAGCGTGCCGAGCACAAGCGCCTGCGGATGCTCGCGGAACACGGTGAGCATCGGCACGCGCACGCGCTCCTCGCGCGCCAGCGCCTTCTGGAACGCCGGCGTCTCGCTGATCTTGAGGCGCACGTAGAGGCCCATCAGCACCAGCAGCGAGCTGGCGATGAACGGGATGCGCCAGCCCCAGGCGAAGAACTGCGCGTCGCTGAGCAGCTCGGAGAGGATCAGGAAGATGCCGCCCGAGCAGATGAAGCCGAGCGGCGCGCCAAGCTGCGGGAACATGCCGTACCACGCACGCTTGCCGGGCGGCGCGTTCTCGGTGGCGAGCAGCACCGCGCCGCCCCATTCGCCGCCGAGGCCCAGGCCCTGGCCGAAGCGGCACAGCGCCAGGCCGAGCGGCGCAAGCACGCCGATCGTAGCGTACGTCGGCAGCAGGCCGATGACCACCGTCGACAGGCCCATCGTCAGCAGCGCCGCGACCAGCGTCGCCTTGCGGCCGATGCGGTCGCCGAAGTGGCCGAACAGCGCCGAGCCGATCGGCCGCGCGAAGAAGGCGATCGCGAACGTCGCCAGCGACTGCAGCGTCGCCGACGCCGGATCGGACGCCGGGAAGAACAGCTTGGGAAAGACGAGGACGGCGGCGGTCGCGTAGATGTAGAAGTCGAAGAACTCGATCGTCGTGCCGATCAGGCTCGCGAACAGCACGCGGTGCGGGGAATTGACCACTGCCGCTGCGCCGGAATCGTTCATCGCTGTTCCCTGCTGTCCTTGGTGATTTCGTCTCTGGAAGGCGTCGCCGGCTCCGGCCGCGCGAGCGAGCGCGATTGTGCGGCAGCGGATGCGCGGCGCGCTAGACTTTCGTCATTCGATCCGGAGGTGCGCGATGAAACATTCTGTCGTTATGGCCGCGGCCGCCGCCGTGTGGCTCGCCGCCTGCCACCCGAAGGACAAGCCGCAGCACGTCGACGGCGTGCCGCCACAGGGCCGCGAGGAAACACGCGGCATCCGCAACACCGAGGCGGCTGGCCATGCGGGCAACGCGGTCGCCGACAAGGTCGACGCCGCGCTCGCCGCCAACGATCAGGCCCGGCGGAAGATCGGCGACGCCGAGGCCGGGCAGACCAAGTAGCCGCGCCGCGCCGCGTTGACAGCGCCGCGCGGCGATCCGGACAATCGCCGCGTACACGTCGCATTCGCGAGACGGGCTTGGGGGCGCTACCTCTCGGGAGAATTTCAAGTGCGATGTGTTGGCCGTGCGCTCCGCCGCGGGGCAGGGAATGCGATTTCGCCGCGGCGGTTTGCGCGATGAGTGCCGGCCGCGAGGCGGTGTCGCCGCTGCCGGCGTTGCTGTCCAGCCTGCTGCATCACTACGAGGATCTGGTCGACGAGCTGCGCCGTCGCTTCGGCGACCGCGGCTTCGCGCGCGAAGTGGTCCATGACGTCTGCGTGCAACTGCTCGAAAAGCCGCAGCGCGACGCGCACACGCCGCTGGCGCTGCTGCGGCGCATCTCCCATGACACGGCGGTCGACCGTTGCCGCGCCGAGGATCGGCGGCGGCGCTGGATCGAGAGCGTCGCCGAGCTGCCGGACGTGGCCTGCGCGGCGGCCACGCAGGAACGGGCGCTCGACGCGGAGCAGGAGCTGCGGCGCCTCGAGCGGACCATCGCCGCGATGCCGCCGCGCAGGCGCGAGGTGTTCGTGATGCACAAGCTCCATGAGCTGCCGCAGGCCGAGGTCGCCGCGCGGCTCGGCATATCGCTGAAGATGGTCGAGAAGCAGCTGCGGCTCGGCATGCTCGCCTGCCGCGCGGCGCTGACGTGCGCGGACGGTCGTCGTGACTGACGCTCGCCGGCCGCCGCCCGCCGCCGCGGAAGACGCGCCCGCACCCGCCGACCGGCTGTCCGAGCAGGCGCTGGCGCGGCATCGCGAGGCCTTGCGCGAGCGCTTCCCGCTGCCGCCCGCGCGCCCGCACCGCCGGCGCGCGGCGGCCGTCACGACGCTGCTGCTCGTCCTGACCGGCGCCGCACTGTGGTGCGACCCGGCCTACCGACACGAGCGTTACGAGACTGCGATCGGCGAGCAGCGGCGCCTCGCGCTGCGCGACGGCAGCACGGTGACGCTCGACACCGGCAGCCGCCTGGAGCTGAGCTGGCACCTGCGTTCGCGCCGCGCCGTGCTGGACGGGCAGGCGCTGTTCGACGTCGCGCGCGCCGCGTGGCGGCCGTTCCGGGTCGCGGCCGGCGACGCGCGCGTGCGCGTGGTCGGCACGGCCTTCAATGTCCGCGAGGCGGACGGCGGGGCGTCGACGCTGGTCACCGTACTGCGCGGCCGCGTCGCCGTGCGCGCCGCAGCGGACGGCGGGGACGAGCTGTTGCTCGGCATCGGCGAGCGCGCGCGCGTGCGCGCCGGACAGGTGTCGGCGGAAGCGCGCGTCGATACCGCGCGCGGCCTGCCCTGGACGCAGGGGCGCCTCGTCTTCGAGCGCACGCCGCTGCGCGACGTGCTCGCCGAGATCCAGCGCTATCGCCGCGCGCCGCTGACGCTGACCGAGCCGCGCCTCGGCGCGCTGCCGCTGTCCGGCGTGTTCTCGGTCGCGCGCAGCGACGATCTGCTCGATCTCCTGCCGCGCATGTTGCCGGTGCGCGTCGAACGCGGCGCCGACGGCGCCGTGCGCATCGACGCCGCGCCGGCCGCGGCGCCCGCGCAGGCGCCACAGCTCGTCTCGCCCCGCGGCGCGCCGGGGTAGGGTCGCGGCGCGGCCGGGACGGCATCTGCCTTTGGAGCCACCGTCATCCAAAGGGAGTTTCGCGTGAGTCATACCGTCCGCCGCGCCTCGCCGGCGCGGCCATTGCTGTTCGCCGCCGGCCTGCTCGCGGCCGCCGCCTCGTACGCGCAGGCCGGCACGTTCGCGGTCGACATCCCGGCCGAGCCGCTTGACCGGGCGCTCGCCGACCTGGCGCGGCAGTCCGGCGCGCAGATCGTGTTCGCCAGCGACGTCGCCGCCGGCAAGCGCGCGGCGACGCTGAAAGGGCAGTTCCCGGTGCACGAGGCGCTCGACCGCCTGCTCGCCGGCAGCGGCCTCGTCGCGCAGGCGCAGGGCGATCTGTACGTGGTCGTCGCCGAGGCGGACGTGCGGGGCGCGACGCCGCTGCGCGCCGTCACGGTGACGGCCGAGGTCGACGACACGACGACCGAAGGCACGGGCTCGTACACCTCGCCGAAGCTGACGATCGGCAAGAGCGCGCAGTCGATGCGCGAGACGCCCAACTCGGTCAGCGTCGTTACGCGGCAGCGCATCGAGGACCAGAACTTCGCGACGATCGAAGACGCGATGCAGTACACCACGGCGATGAAGGTGATGGACTACGGCACCACCTCGTCGGCGATCGAGTCGCGCGGCTACACGATCACTCGCTACCAGATCGACGGCGTGTCGTCGTCGGTGCGCGTCTACGAGAACAACTTCGCGCTGGCGATGTACGACCGCATCGAGGTCTGGCGCGGTCCGGCCGGCATGCTGCAGGGCGCGAGCGACCCCGGCGGCGCCATCAACCTCGTGCGCAAGCGCGCCGAGCGCGATTTCAACTACAGCGGCCACGCCTATGCCGGATCCTGGGACAATGACGCCGGGGACCTCGACGTGACCGGCCCGCTACTCGGCGACGGCGACCTGCGCGGGCGCCTGGTGGCCTCGTATCAGGACAGCGACAGCTTCGTCGACTACGTCTACCAGCGCATCCCCACGGTCTACGCGACGCTCGAGTACGACCTCGCGCTGGACACCACGCTGTCGGTCGGCAACAGCTGGCAGAAGCGTACCAGCCGGCCGTTCTACGGTATTTCCGCCTATGCCGACGGCACGTATCCGCATCTGTCGCGCTCGACCTACTTCGGCGCCGACTGGAATCACTCCGTGCAGCGCACCGACCGCAGCTTCGTCGAGCTCGAGCATCATCTCGACGACGGCGGCAGTCTCAAGCTCGCGGCCAACTACGCCGACCGCCGCAATGCCAGCCAGATCGCCTGGGGCAGCAGCCTGATCGGCGAGGCCGGCACCGACAGCCATGGCGAGACGGGCGGCGCCGACGACGTGCTGATGCTGTCGTATTTCTCATGGCTCACCGAGCGCGAGACGAATGTCGACGCGCAGTGGACCCAGCCGTTCGAGCTGTGGGGGCAGACACAGCAGGCACTGCTCGGCGCTAATTTCCAGCGCTACCGCAACAACAGCGCCTACAACTCCGACACCTATGGCAGCGATACCTTCCTGCAGGACATTTTCGATCCGGACGTGCACGTCGCCAAGCCGGACATCACCATCGACGCGCCGTCGCGCTCGGCGCTGATCCAGAGCGGCGTCTACGCGCAGGCGCGGATCAAGCCGTGGACGCCGCTGACGCTGATCGGCGGCGCCCGCGTCGGCTGGTATCGCAGCGAAGACCTCAGCGCCGGCGGCGAGGACCAGAGCGAGCCCGCCAAGCTCGTGCCGTACGCGGCGGCGATCGTCGACGTGACGAAGGCGTTCTCGCTGTACGGCGGCTACTGCAGCGTGTTCAATCCGCAGAGCGACAAGAACGCGAACGAGCAGTTCTTGCCGCCGCGCCGCGGCAACCAGTGGGAAGTCGGCGTCAAGGGCGAGCACTTCGACGGCCGCCTCAACAGCAGCCTGGCGTTCTACCGCATCGAAGACATCAACCGCGCGCTGTACGGCCGCGATGAAGACCATCCGGACGCCGCCGTCGCCGCCGGCAAGGTGCGCAGCCAGGGCTTCTAGGCCGAGCTGGGTGGTCAGCTGCTGCCCAACTGGAACCTCAACGCCGGCTACGGCTACAACGACAACAAGCAGATCACCGCGGCGGACGGAACGCAAGGCACGGCGCTCAACACCTTCTTCCCGCGCCACACGTTCTCGCTGTGGAGCGACTACCGCATCGCGCAAGGCTTCGCCGACGGGCTCGGCATCGGCGCCGGCGTGAAGTTCCGCAGCCGCATCTACTCGGTCGACGGCACGACCACCTGGCACCAGGGCAGCTACGCCGTCTACGCGGCGCAGCTGAGCTACGGCTTCGCGCAGCACTGGAAGACGTCGCTGACCGTCAACAACCTTCTCGACAAGTACTACCTCGATCGTCCCGACACCGGCTGGCGGCAGTCGTACTACGGCGAGCCGCGCAACGTGATGTTCGTGGTCGGCTACAACTCGCGCTGACGAAGACGCGGCAAACGAAAAAAGCCCGCCGGGAGGCGGGCTTTTTGTTTGTCATTCCCGGCAAGCGGGAATCCAGAGCTGCGCGACGATCCTGGTTCGGACTGGATCCCCGCTTTCGCAGGATGACCATTGCGGCGCAGCCGCGGGGTCACTTGTCTCGAAACGTGATACGACCCTTGGTCAGGTCGTACGGAGTCAGTTCGACCTTGACTTTGTCGCCGGTCAGGATGCGGATGTAGTTCTTGCGCATGCGACCCGAGATGTGGGCAACGACGACGTGGCCGTTCTCCAGCTTCACGCGGAACGTCGTGTTCGGCAGCGTTTCCAGGATGACGCCCGCCATCTCGATGTGATCTTCTTTCGCCATGCACTCTTTAGCTGCGGCCTGCGGCCGTGGGCCCTTCGGTTCTTTTAGAAGGCGGGCATTATCGGGAAAGCCCTCCTCTTCATCAACCCGAGGCGTGTTTTCCGGGGAGTCCGGTGGCCGGCAGATCGATCCAGCGCGTGCCCAGCAGGGCTTCGAGCGGGCGGAAGCGGCGTTTGTAGTCCATCTTCTGGCTGTGTTCGACCCAGTAGCCGAGATAGACGTGATCGAGCCCGGTGGCGCGTGCCTGCTGGATCTGTTCGAGCACGGCCAAGGTGCCGAGCCCGCGGCGCTGCTCGCCCGGATCGAAAAAGGTATAGACGGCCGAGAGCGCCTGCGGCAGGTGATCGACGACGGCGACGCCGAGCAGCTCGCCATGCCAGCGCAGGCACCAGAAGCGCACGTCGAGCCAGCTGCATTCGAGGAAGGCGTGAAAGGCTTTGCGGTCCTGGGGATCCATGCCGCCGCCGAAGTGGCGCGTCTGCAGGTAGCGGCGGTACAGCGCGTAATGCTCGTCCGTCAGCTTGCGCTCGATCGTCAGCTGCAGGTCGGCATTGTCGCGCCGGCAGCGGCGCTGGCTGCGGTCGGTGGCGAATCGCTGCACGTCGATGCGCACCGGCACGCAGCGCGTGCATTCGCGGCAGTGCGGGCGATAGGTATGATCGCCGCTGCGGCGGAAGCCCAATTCGAGCAGGCGCTGGTAGTGCGCCGGGCCGAGCCCGGCTTCGGGATCGACGAAGGCACTGCGCGCGAGCAGGCCGGGCAGGTAGCCGCAGGCATGTTCGGTGCTGAGGAACAGGCGCAGCGACTGCGTCATGGCGACGGTCCGTGCTGCGCCGCCGACGGCACGTCGGCGTCGAACTGCCAGCGCTGCGGCTGCGACGGTGCCTGCACGGCGACGGCGAGTCGCGGCAGGAACTGTGCGCGCGGCATTTCCTGTGCGCCGAGACTCAGCAGATGGCCCGAGCTGATCTGGCAGTCGATCATTTCGAACCGCCAGCGCTGCAGTTGCCGGCAGAGCCAGTACAAGGCCAGTTTCGACGCATCGGTCGCCCGCGAGAACATCGATTCGCCGAAGAACACGCGGCCGAGCGCGACGCCGTAGAGCCCGCCGATCAGTTGATGGTCGCGCCAGACTTCGACGCTGTGCGCATGGCCTTTGTGCTGCAACTCGTGGTAGGCGTAACGCATGTCGTCGCCGAGCCAGGTGCCGCGGCTGCGTTGCCGCTCGGCGGCGCAGGCGGCGAGCACGGCATCGAAGGCGCGGTCGAGAGTGACCGCGTAGTCGGCGCGACGAATCGCTTTCTTCAAGCTGTGCGAGACATGCATTGCCGACGGCAGTAGCACCGTGCGCGGGTCGGGGCACCACCAGAGAATGGGTTCGTCCGGGTTGTACCAGGGAAAGATGCCCTGCCGGTAGGCGCTCAGCAGACGCGTCGTCGACAGGTCGCCGCCGATGGCGAGCAAGCCGTTCGGGTCGCGCATCGCCAGATGCACGGGCGGGAACGGCTGGTGCGGATTGCGCGGGTCCAGCCAATGCAGGCGGATCGGGCTTTCCATCGGTTCCGGTTCGAGGCGGCCTCCACGGGTGCTGCTCTAGCATACGCAGGCGGCGTGCCTGCGGGAACGGCCCATGCGGCGCCCCGGACGGCAAGACACTGCCGCCGGGCGGCTGACGGCCGCGTTCGTGCCTCGATTCTCAGTGGAACGTCGGCGCGGCCGCGGGAACGTCGCGCAGCACCCATTGCACGACGGCGTCGTGTTCGAAGTGCGTGATCGGCTCGGCATCGGCCGGCGGTCCGGCCTCGGTCATGCGGCCTTCGTCATCGAAATGGATGCGCGCGCCGGCGGTCTGGATCTTCAGTTCGCCGCTGCGCGCATTGTCCTGCAGCGTCAGTTGCAGATAGCGCAGATCCTGATTGGCGAATTCCGGCAGGCGGTCGGTACCGGCCGCGATCAGCGCGGCTTCATCGGCGCTGAATTCGCGGAGGCCGCCCTCGGGCGTCAAAACGAAGTGGCGAATCTGCTGGCTCATGGTTCGGGTTGCGGCTCCTGCGCTAAAACTTTGACACGACTCCAATATGAAGGTTTCGCGCACGCTTTCAAGTCTCGGCGGCAAACGCCCCGATCGGTATACTGCCAGGATATTCCTCCGGGTCCGCCGCCACGCCGCGCGGATCGCATTTTCGAGCATGTTCAAAGCCAAACCTCACGCTACCGATGAAGCAGCAGGTCCCGGCTGGCTCGAGCGCCTGCCTCGCGAAGCGGCAATGCTCAGTTGTCTCGGGCTGTCGCTGTTCCTGCTGGTGACGCTGGCCAGCTTCAATCCGAACGATCCGGGCTGGTCGTCGTCGGGCAGCGGCGAGCCGATCCACAACCTGGCCGGGCCGATCGGCGCGTGGATCGCCGACGTGCTGCTGTCGCTGTGCGGCTACGTCGCTTTCCTGCTGCCGTGGGCCGTGCTTCTGATCGGCATCCGCATCTTCGCCGAGGCGGCGCCCGGTGCGCGCATGCCGCGCGGCGTGCGTGTCGCCGCCTGGGCGGTGCTGCTGATCGCCCTCGCGGCCTTGTCCGCGCTGCACATCGGCGCATCGCCGGGCTGGGCTCCGCAGGGCAGCGGCGGCATCGCCGGGCAGGCGGTGGCGCGGAGCCTTACGTCGGCGCTCGGCGCCTTCGGCTGTAGCCTGCTGCTGCTGACCCTCGCGATCGTCGCCGCGCCGCTGGCGCTGACGTTCTCCTGGGTCGATATTCTTGATCGCGTCGGCGGCTGGGTGTTCGCGCTGGCGGCGCGCAAGATCGAGAGACCGGCGCGCCTGGCGGCCGGCGCCGGAGGCGAGGACGGCGAGGTGCCGGTCGTCGCCGTCGATGATGACGAGCGGCCGGGCAAGCGGCGCAAGGAGAAGGACAAGCGCGAGCCGGCGCCGCGCATCGAGCCGCTGTTCGGGCTGCCGGCGCTCGACGAGACGCCGTCGCGAGAGAAGCGCAGGCGCAAGGCGCCGTCCCTGCTCGGCAGCGAGGAAGAACAGCTCGGTCTGCTGCCGCAGGTGCCGGTGACGGCCGCGCCGGACCTCGCGGCGTCCGCGCCCGCTCCGTTGCCGGCGGCCAGACCGGCCTCGAAGAGCAAGCCGGAGCCGGTCGCCGTGCCGGCGTTCGACGGCGATCCGTTGCCGCCGCTGACGATTCTCGATCCGCCGCGCCCGTCCGGCCGCCAATACACGCCCGAGGAACTCGAGCGCCTGTCGCGCGACGTCGAGCGCCATCTCGCTTCGTTCGGCGTCAAGGCCGAGGTCGTTAACGCGACGCCGGGCCCCGTCATCACGCGCTTCGAGATTCAGCCCGCGCCCGGCGTGAAAGGCTCGCAGATCACCAATCTCTCGCGCGATCTGGCGCGCTCGCTGTCGGTGTCGAGCGTGCGCGTCATCGAGGTGATCCAGGGCAAGTCGTTCGTCGGCCTGGAAATCCCCAACCAGAAGCGCGAGATGGTCAGCTTCCGCGAGATCATCGATTCGGCCGAATACCGCAACTCGCCGTCGCCGCTGACGCTGGCGCTCGGCAAGGACATCGCCGGCAATCCGGTGACGTTCGATCTCGGCAAGATGCCGCATCTGCTGGTCGCCGGCACCACCGGCTCGGGCAAGTCGGTGGCGATCAACGGCATGATCCTGTCGATGCTGTTCAAGGCGACCGCCGATCAGGTACGCCTGATCTTCATCGATCCGAAGATGCTGGAGCTTTCCGTCTACGAAGGCATTCCGCATCTGCTGACGCCGGTCGTCACCGACATGAAGGATGCCGCCAACGCGCTGCGCTGGTGCGTCGCCGAAATGGAACGCCGCTACCGCCTGATGTCGGCGCTCGGCGTGCGCAATCTCGCCGGGCTCAACCGCAAGGTCGAGGACGCCGCCGCCGCCGGCGAGCCGATCCACGATCCGCTGAAAGTCCAGCCGGACGATCTGTTCGACGCGGCGAGCGCGCCGCCGCACGCCGAGCCGCTGGGGCCGATGCCGCACATCGTCGTCGTCATCGACGAACTGGCCGACATGATGATGGTCGTCGGCAAGAAGGTCGAGGAACTGATCGCGCGCATCGCGCAAAAGGCGCGCGCCGCCGGCATCCACCTGATCGTTGCCACGCAGCGGCCGAGCGTCGACGTCATCACCGGCCTGATCAAGGCCAACATTCCGTCGCGGCTGGCGTTCTCGGTGGGCTCGCGCATCGACTCGCGCACGATCCTCGACGAGATGGGCGCCGAAACGCTGCTCGGCCACGGCGACGGTCTGTTCCGGCCGATCGGCGCGAGCCGGCTCGACCGCGTGCACGGCGCTTTCGTCGACGACCACGAGGTGCACAAGGTCGTCGCCTATCTCAAGCAGGTCGGCGAGCCGCAGTACATCGAGGACATCTGCGCCGACGAGGCGCCGGCGGGCCCCGCCGAAGGCGGCGGCGACGATGCCGAGGCCGATCCGCTCTACGACCAGGCCGTGGCCATGGTGCTGGAGACGCGCAAAGCCTCGGTGTCCTGGGTGCAGCGCCGGCTGAAGATCGGCTACAACCGCGCGGCACGCATGGTCGAGCAGATGGAAGCGGCCGGCATCGTCGGTCCGAGCGGGCCGGGCGGCAATCGCGAGATCCTCGCGCCCGGCGGCCGCGACTGACACCGCCGCCAAGTCAGATTCGATGTCAGATTCGATTCAGCGCGCCATTCGATAGTGGCGCGTCCCCACTCCGGAATCCTCATGAACAAGCTGTTTGCGGCACTGGCGCTGGGTCTTTCGATGTTCGCCGCCGGCGCGCAAGCCGGCCCGGCCGACGATGCGCTGAAGCGCTTCGTCGACGGCGCGCAGACGCTCAGCGCGCGTTTCGCGCAGACGCAGACCGACGAGCACGGCGAAGTGCTGGCGCAGCGCAGCGGCCAGTTCGATCTCTCGCGGCCCGGCCGCTTCCGCTGGATCTACGACAAACCGTACGAACAGCAGATGATCTGTGACGGCGCGAAGATCTGGAACTACGAGCCGGACCTGCAGCAGGTAACCGTGCGCGCGGCCGATCAAGTGCTGAAGGGCACGCCGGCCGCGCTGCTCGCGCAGAAGAGCCTGCTCGGCGACGCCTTCGCCGTCGAATCCGGCGGCCGGAAGGACGGTGCCGACATCGTCAGGCTCAAGCCCAGGGGCGGCGAGACCAATAGCGACTTCCAGTCGATCGAACTGTGGCTGAAGGACGGCGTGCCGCAGCGCATGAAGTTTTACGACGCGCTCGGCGGCAACACCGACATCCAGTTCAGCGACGTCAAGACCGGCGTCAGGCTCGACGCCGCGCTGTTCCGCTTCACGCCGCCGAAGGGCGCGGAAGTGATCGACGACGGCGCGGATCACTGAGGCGCGCTGTAACTGACATGGCGGGGACCCGTCCAGATTCGGCGCGGCCGCTCGCGGAACGCATGCGTCCGCGGACGCTGGATGAGGTCGTGGGCCAGGATCACTTGCTCGGCAGCGTCGGGCCGCTGCGCGTGCTGCTCGAAGCGGGCAGTGTGCCGTCGATGGTGTTCTGGGGGCCGCCCGGCGTCGGCAAGACCACGCTCGCGCGCCTGCTCGCGCGGTACAGCGATGCGGAGTTTTTGACGCTCTCGGCCGTGCTCGCAGGCGTCAAGGACATCCGCGAGGCGGTCGCGCACGCGCAGGCGCTGCGTTCGGGTTTGGCGCCGCGGCTCACGGTGCTGTTCATCGACGAAATCCATCGTTTCAACAAGGGCCAGCAGGACGCGCTGCTGCCGTATGTCGAAGACGGCACGCTCACGCTGATCGGCGCGACGACCGAGAATCCGTCGTTCGAACTGAACGCCGCGCTGTTGTCGCGGCTGCGCGTGTTCGTGCTGCGCAGCCTCGACGAAACCGCGATCCGCGATCTGCTCGTGCGCGCGCTGACGGACGCCGAACGCGGTCTCGGCCTCGCCGCCGACGCGCTGCCGGCGCACTGGCTCGACCGTATCGCCGAGGCTGCCGACGGCGACGCGCGGCGCAGCCTCGTCTTGCTGGAAACCGCCGTCGAACTCGGCCGCGCCGAAAAGACCCGCGACGACGCCGTGCTCGAAAAACTGATCGGCCGCGGCCTGCGCCGCTTCGACAAGGGCGGCGAGAATTTCTACGACCAGATTTCCGCGCTCCACAAATCCGTGCGCGGCAGCGATCCCGACGCGGCGCTCTACTGGTATGCACGCATGCTCGACGGCGGCGTCGATCCGGTCTATCTCGCGCGCCGCATCACGCGCATGGCGATCGAGGACATCGGCCTCGCCGATCTGCACGCGCAGCGGCTCTGCCTCGACGGCTGGGACACTTACGAACGCCTCGGTTCGCCCGAAGGCGAACTCGCGCTCGCGGTCGCCGTCGTCTATCTCGCCTGCGCGCCGAAGAGCAACGCCGTCTATGCCGGCTACAACGCGGCGCGCGAACTCGTCGCCAAAACCGGCAGCCTTGAAGTGCCCATGCACATCCGCAATGCACCGACGAAGCTGATGAAGAACCTCGGCTACGGCGAGGGTTACCGCTACGACCACGATGAGTCAGGTGCCGTTGCGGCCGGCCAGACCTTCCTGCCCGGGAAACTGCTCGGCACCGAGCTGTACGCGCCCGTGCCGCGCGGCCTCGAAATCAAGATCGGCGAGCGGCTCGCGCAACTGCGCGCCGCGCGCAAGCCGCGTTGACCGTCCGCTGCGCGCCCGCTATCGTGCGCGCACGGAGATGGCATTCCTCCGCGAACCGCCCGGCCTCGTCGGGCTGATGATGCCTACCATGCCCCGAAAGCGCGGGCGGTAGGTCTGTTCAAACACCACCGCTTCCGCTCCAGTGGCTTCACCTGTCTGGAGAACGTTGATGAGTGGTCCGGGACTTCTCGCCGTCGCGATCGGCGCCGTGCTCGGTGCCTGGTTGCGCTGGGGCTTGGGCATGCTGCTCAACAGCCTGTTTCCACCGATTCCGCCCGGCACGCTGACCGCGAATCTCGTCGGCGGCTACGTCATCGGCGCCGCGATGGGTTACTTCGCTGCCGTGCCCGGCCTCGCGCCCGAATGGCGGCTGCTCATCACCACCGGCTTCTGCGGCGGCCTCACGACGTTTTCCACGTTCTCGGCCGAAATCGCCACGCTCATCCAGCAGCAGCGCTTCGGCATGCTCGCGGCCGGCATCGCCGCCCACGTCGGCGGTTCGCTGGCGATGACGCTGCTCGGCATCGCCTCGATCCGCTGGCTCGCCGCACGCTGACGGCCATGAACAAGAGCTAATGGTTCGGTTTGAAATCCAGAATGCTCGTCCCGAGCTATTCTGCCGATGGCGGTGTGAAGCCAAGGGGGCCGGCGATGCGATTCCAGGCATTGATGCTTGCAATCGCCACCGTCAGGCGCAATGCCTGCTCGTTGTCGAAGGCAGCGTCCAGCGCCTGCCGGGCATTTTCGGTCTGTGCGCGCCGGAGTGGATCGGTCAAGGCTTCGGTCCAGGCAAGTGCGGCTTGCTCCTGAACATTGAAGCCCATCGCTTCGCGCCATACGGCTACGCGGTCGAGCTTGGCCTGGATGACTCCGGCCTTGCGTGCCCAATTCAAGTGAAGTTGAAGGCAAAAGGCGCAGCCGTTGATCTGTGAGGCACGTACTTTAATCAATTCGATCAGGCCCTTGTCCACGCCTTCGCTGGATGCCCGGGTGATCGTTCTCAGCGCGGTTACGACCTCTGGCAGCGCCTTCGAGAATTGGTCGAAATCAATAAATTGGCGTTCAGTCATCCGTGTATCTCTTCTCTGCGGTTTTTTCGGGGACTGTACAGGCCAGGCGGCTTCTTTGCTGCATCAATTTCAAACTGGGACAGTGCCCGGTGGTGCATGGATCGGTTGAAGTGGCTTGGGCCGGCTACAATGCCGGCCCGTTTTTCCGCTTCGTGATTTCGATGCTCGACCCCAAGCGCCTGCGCGCCCAGCCCGATCTCGTCGCCGCACAGCTTGCGCGGCGCGGCTTCGTTTTCGATCTCGCGCGCTTCGCTGATCTGGAGTCGCGGCGCAAGGATTGGCAGACGGCGACCGAGGGCTTGCAGGCCGAGCGCAACGCCGGCAGCAAGCGTATCGGCCAGGCGAAGGCGAAGGGCGAGGATGCCTCACCGGTCCTCGCCGATATGGACCGCATCAAGGCCGCGCTCGCCGACAACGAGGCGCAGCTCGCGGCGCTGCAAGCCGAGTTCGACGACTTCCTCGCGCGCCTGCCGAACGTGCCGCACGAGTCCGTGCCGGACGGACGCGACGAGCACGACAACGTCGAGCTGCGCCGCTGGGGCCATCCGCGTCCGTCCGCGGGCGCGAAGGATCACGCCGATCTCGGCGAGGCGCTCGGCCAGATGGATTTCGCGGCGGCGGCGAAGCTGACGGGCGCGCGCTTCACGGTGCTGCGCGGCGGCTTGGCGCGCATGCACCGTGCGCTGATCCAGTTCATGCTCGACGTGCACACGCGCGAGCACGGCTACGAAGAACTCTACGTGCCGTACATCGTCAACGACACGACGCTGCGCGGCACCGGCCAGTTGCCGAAATTCGGCGACGACCTGTTCGCGCTGAAGGGTGAGCAGCCGTGGCGGCTGATTCCGACCGCCGAGGTGCCGGTGACGAATCTCGTGCGCGACGAAATACTCGAAGCCGAATCGCTGCCGAGGAAATGGGTCGCGCACACGCCGTGTTTCCGCTCGGAAGCAGGCTCCGCCGGCCGCGACACGCGCGGCATGATCCGTCAGCATCAGTTCGACAAGGTGGAACTCGTGCAGATCGTCGAGCCCGCGAAGTCGTACGACGCGCTCGAAGAATTGACAGGCCACGCCGAGGCGATCCTGAAAAAACTCGAGCTGCCATACCGCGTGCTCGCGCTGTGCGCCGGCGACATGGGCTTCGGCGCCGCCAAGACCTACGACCTCGAAGTCTGGCTGCCGAGCCAGGACCGCTACCGGGAAATCTCCTCGTGCTCGAACTGCGAGGATTTCCAGGCGCGGCGCATGCTCGCGCGCTACCGCCATCCGGAGACGAAGAAGCCGGAGCTGGTGCATACGCTCAACGGTTCCGGCCTCGCCGTCGGCCGCACGCTGGTCGCCGTGGTCGAGAACTATCAGCAGGCGGATGGCTCGATCGCGATTCCCGATGCGCTGAAGCCGTACATGGGCGGGGCCGAGAAGATCGCGAAATGAACCCCCTCGCCCCCACGCCAGTGGGGAGAGGGTTGGGGTGAGGGGCGTTGGGGTAGAGGGGACAACGGTAGACTCATCGAATGATCCGCGTTCTCCCCGACACCCTCGTCAACCAGATCGCCGCCGGCGAAGTCGTCGAGCGTCCGGCGGCCGTCGTCAAGGAACTCATCGAGAACAGCCTCGATGCTGGCGCGCGGGCGATCGACGTCGAGATCGAGCAGGGCGGGGCGGCGCTGATCCGCATCCGCGACGATGGCAAGGGCATCGCGCGCGACGAGCTGGCGCTGGCGCTGACACGGCACGCGACGAGCAAGATCGCCAGCTTCGACGACCTTGAGCGCGTCGCGACGCTCGGCTTCCGCGGCGAGGCGCTGCCGAGCATCCTGTCGGTGTCGCGGCTCAAGCTCGTTTCGCGCACCGCTGACGCCGGGCATGCCTGGGAGCTCGCCGGCGCCGCGCACATCGAAGGCAGTGAGCCGCGGCCGGCGGCGTATCCGGCCGGCACGACCATCGAAGTGCGCGACCTGTTCTTCAACACGCCGGCGCGCCGCAAGTTCCTGAAGTCGGAGGCGACCGAATTCCGCCAGTTGCAGCAGGCCGTGTCGCGCATCGCGCTGTCGCGGTTCGACGTCGGCTTCGCGCTGCGCCACAACAACCGCCGCATCTTCGATCTGGTCCCGGCGGTCGGCGACGAAGGCAAGCTCGCGCGCATCCGCGCGATCTGCGGCGACGAATTCGTCGCGCAGTCGGTGGCGATCGACGAGTCACGGCTCGGCATGCGTCTGCATGGCTGGATCGGCCTGCCGGGCCTCGCGCGGCCGAACGCCGATCTGCAGTACGTCTACGTCAACGGCCGCCTCGTGCGCGACCGTCTGCTGGCGTTCGCGCTGAAGCGCGCGTTCGCCGACGTCATGCATTCGACGCACCATCCGGCGTACATCGTCTATCTCGAGCTCGATCCGGCGGCGGTCGACGTCAACGTGCACCCGCAGAAGACCGAGGTGCGCTTCCGCGATGCGTCGCGCGTGCACGATCTGCTGTTCGGCGCCGTGCACCAACTGCTGCGCCGCCTGCGGCCCGAGCCGGAGCGACATCATCAGGTTGCGCTGTCGGCGCCAGATCCGGCGCCCGCCGCGCTGCCGGGATACGTCGCGCGCGAGAACGCACCGGCTGCGCCGCCGCAGTGGCGGCCGGCCGCGCGCCTCGATCTGCGCGAGCCGGCGGCGCCGGCCTACTACGGTGGCGGTGCGGCGAGGGCATCGCCCATCACGCCCGCACCCGCGGCGGCGGAAGACGCGCGGCCGCTCGGCACGCCGCTCGCGCAGGTTCACGGCATCTACATCCTTGCGCAGAACGATCACGGGCTCGTGCTCGTCGATGCGCACGCCGCCCACGAGCGCGTGCTGTACGAACGGCTCAAGCGGCAGCTCGCCGACGGCGGTGTGCCGGCGCAGGCGCTGCTGGTACCGGAAGTCGTGACGCTCGCCGAGGACGAGGCCGACGCGCTCGAAGCGCAGCGCGAAACGCTGCGCGCCTATGGCTTCGAGTTCGACCGCGGCGGCCCGGCGAGCATCCTCGTGCGCGCGGTGCCGCCGCTGCTGGCGCGCAGCGACGTCGGCGGCCTGCTGCGCGAGCTGGCCGGCGACGAGACCCGGCGCGAGACGTCGGCGCATTTCGGCGAAGCGCTCGACGCGCAGCACCGCGTACTCGCCGACGTCGCCTGCAAGGCGGCGATCAAGGCGCACCGCCGCCTGACGCCGGCCGAAATGGACGCGCTGCTGCGCGACATGGAACGCACCGAGCTGGCCGGCCAGTGCAATCACGGCCGGCCGACCTGGATGCAGATCACCCTGGCGGAGCTGGACCGTCTATTCCTGCGTGGGCGCTGAAACGCTGCTTTGCGAGCATGGCTCGCAAGCGTTTCAGTGCGGCCGGCAGAGCGCCGGCCTGGGGCCGGGTCGAGAGATAAGGCTGCGTCGGGGATGGCGTCGGCACAGCCGGGCGATAATCGATCGATGAATTCCGCTTCGCATGCGCCCGTCATTCTGCTGATGGGCCCGACCGCTTCCGGCAAGACGGCGCTGGCGATGGCGCTCGCGGAACGGCTGCCGGTGGAGATCGTGTCGGTCGATTCGGCGCTGGTCTACCGCGGCATGGACATCGGTTCGGCGAAACCCGATGCGGCGATGCGCGCGCGCGTGCCACATC
This sequence comes from Solimonas sp., assembly GCA_047605265.1. Classification (GTDB taxonomy): domain Bacteria; phylum Pseudomonadota; class Gammaproteobacteria; order Nevskiales; family Nevskiaceae; genus Solimonas. The sequence continues at coordinate 65,206 of JASGFY010000006.1, read as the reverse complement.
ATCTGATCGACATCCTCGATCCGGCCGAGCCGTACTCGGCGGCGCGCTTCGCCGAGGATGCACGGCGGCTGGTCGGCGAGATCCGCGCGCGTGGCCGGCTGCCGCTGCTGGTCGGCGGCACCATGCTCTATTTCCGTGCCCTGACCGAGGGCTTCAGCGCCTTGCCCTCCGCCGATCCGGCGGTGCGCGCGCGGTTCGAGGCCGAAGCGGCGCGCGACGGCTGGCCGGCGCTGCATGCGCGGCTGGCGACGCTCGATCCGCCGACCGCCGCGCGCCTGCACCCGAACGACCAGCAGCGCGTGCAGCGCGCGCTGGAGATCATCGAGGTCAGCGGCATGACGCCGACCGCGTTCTACGCGCAGCCGCGCGGCACGGCGGAGAGCGAGCGCTGGCTGAAGCTGGCGCTGAATCCGCCGCAGCGCGCCGAGCTGCATGCACGCATCGAACAGCGTTTCCACGCCATGATGGCCGACGGCTTTCTCGAAGAAGTGGCCCGCCTGCACGCGCGCAGCGACCTGCGTCCGGAACTGCCGTCGATCCGCGCGGTCGGATACCGGCAGTTATGGGCGCACCTCGACGGGGAGTGCTCGCGGGACGAGGCGGTCCGGCGCGGTGTCGCGGCGACGCGGCAGTTCGCCAAGCGCCAGCTGACTTGGCTGCGCGCGGAGCGCGGGCTGATCTGGCTTGATCCGGCGCGATCCGACCTCATAGAAGCCGCTTTAGCGCATTTTGCGACGGCAAACAAGCGCGCAACGGCGTGAGCGGTGCTAGACTGGCTCACGATAACCATGCCCGGGCCACGGTAAGTCCGGGCACACAACAGGGATAATCCGATGTCGAAAGGTCATACGCTACAAGAACCGTTTTTGAACGCCCTGCGCAAAGAACGCATCCCGGTTTCCATCTATCTCGTCAATGGCATCAAGCTGCAAGGCCAGATCGAATCGTTCGATTCCTTCGTCGTCCTGCTGCGCAACAGCGTCAGCCAGATGGTCTACAAGCACGCCATTTCGACCGTCGTACCGGCCCGTGCCGTGCGCATCTACGACGCCGAGAGCGAAGGCGACGCCGCGGAGACGCCGTCCGCTTGATCGCTGCCGGTTCGCGCACCGTCGGCGCCCCCGCGGCGGCGGTGTCGTGACGCATGTTTGAACGTCCGAAAGCGGGTCAGCGCGCACTGCTGGTCCATCTCGAGTTTCCCGGCGCCGACTTCGAGTCGGACCGCCAGGAGTTCATCGAGCTCGCCGGCTCGGCCGGTGCCGAGATCATCGAGGTGATCGGCGGCTCGCGCCGCGAGCCGGATCCGGGGCTGTTCGTCGGTTCCGGCAAGGCGCAGGAAATCGCCGACGCCGTCGCCGCCAACGGCGCTGAACTGGTGATCTTCAATCACGCGCTGTCGCCGAGCCAGGAGCGCAATCTCGAAAAGATCGCGAAGGCGCGCGTGCTCGACCGCGCCGGACTGATCCTCGACATCTTCGCCACACGCGCGCGTTCGCACGAGGGCAAGCTGCAGGTCGAGCTGGCGCAGCTGCAGCACATCGCCACGCGCCTGATCCGCGGCTGGACGCATCTCGAGCGCCAGCGCGGCGGCGGCATCGGCCTGCGCGGTCCCGGCGAGACGCAGCTGGAAATGGACCGCCGCCTGATCCGCGACCGCATCGCCACGCTCAAGCGCCATCTCGAGGTCGTGCGCGGCCGGCGCGCGCAGAGCCGCAAGGCGCGCGAGCGCAACAGCGTGCCGACGGTGTCGCTGGTCGGTTACACGAACGCCGGCAAGTCGACGCTGTTCAACGCGCTGACCGGCGACGCGACGTTCGCGTCGAGCCAGCTGTTCGCGACCCTCGATACGACCGTGCGCCGGCTGCCGGTGAAGAGCGGGGAGACGGTGCTGCTCGCCGACACCGTCGGCTTCATCCGCGATCTGCCGCACGATCTGATCGCGGCATTCCGCGCCACTCTCGAAGAGGCGCGCGACGCCTCGCTGCTGCTGCACGTCGTCGACGCCGCCGATCCGGAGCGCATGAGCCGCGTCCGTCAGGTCGAGGACGTGCTGCGCGAGATCGAGGCCGCCGAGGTGCAGCGCCTGCAGGTGTTCAACAAGATCGACCTGCGCGAAGGCGAGTTGCCGCGCATCGAGCGCGACGAGCACGGTGTGCCCGCGCGCGTTTACGTCTCGGCGTGCACCGGGCTCGGGCTCGACCTGTTGCGCGAAGCGATTCTCGAGCGACTGCAGCCGCTGCTCCACGAGAGCGAGCTGGTTCTGCCGCCGTCGGCGGCGCGGCTGCGCGCGCAGCTGTTCACGCACCATGCGGTGCGCGCCGAAGCGATCGACGACAGCGGCAATTTCCACTTGCGCGTGGCGATGCCGTACGAACGTCTGCGCGGGCTTTGCGCCGCGGCCGGCGTCACGCCGCCGCCGGCCCCGCATGTCATTGAGGAATGGGAGCTATCTCCCTAGAATTTGCGGCTCGTCAGGAGACTGCCCGCAACAGCCGGCGGCAGGATGCCGAGCGTCTCGGCGACGAGCCGCCAAGTCCCGTCCGCACACTGACCACGCGGGCACTGCAGGAAATATCAGCTTAGGAGTCTTCAATGGCTTGGAATGAGCCCGGTCCCGGCCGCGACCCGTGGAATCAGGGTCCGAAGCGCGGCGAACGCGGACAGAATCCGCTCGACGACACCCTGAAGCGGTTCAAGGAGCGCTTCGGCGGCAAGGGCGGCGGCGGTTCGGCGAAGAAGCTGCCGTCCGGCCTGTTCGGCGTCATCGCGCTGGCGATCGCCGTGTTGTGGATCGCGTCGGGCTTCTATTCGGTCGATGAGCAGGAACGCGCGGTCGTGCTGCGCTTCGGCCATCACGTCGGCACCACCGGTCCGGGACTGCACTGGCATCTGCCGTGGCCGGTCGACAACGTCGAGACCGTCAACGTCACCGGCGTGCGCTCGGTGCGCGAGGAAGCGACGATGCTGACCAAGGACGAGAACATCGTCGACGTTGAGCTGTCGGTGCAGTACCGCGTGTCGAAGGTCGAGGACTACGTGTTCCAGGTTACCGAGCCCGACCTGACGCTGAAGCAGGCGACCAAGGCGGCGGTGCGCGAAGTCGTTGGGCAGAGCGCGATGGACTTCATCCTGACCGAAGGCCGCGAGGAAGTCGCCGACGAGACCAAGCGCCTGCTGCAGGAGCGCCTCGACGAGTACAAGGCCGGTCTCGTCGTGACCGAGGTGAACCTCCAGCAGGCGCAGCCGCCGGAGCCCGTGCAGGCCGCGTTCGCCGACGCCATCAAGGCGCGCGAGGATCAGCAGCGCGCCAAGAACGAGGCCGAGGCCTACGCCAACGACCGCCTGCCGAAGGCGCGCGGCGCCGCCGCGCGGCAGATCGCCGAGGCGACGGCCTATCGCGAGCAGGTCGTCGCCAAGGCCGAGGGCGACGCGGCGCGCTTCAGTCAGCTCGTCGCCGAGTACAAGAAATCGCCGAAGGTCACCAAGGAACGCCTTTATCTCGACATGATGCAGAGCGTACTCGGCGGGTCGAGCAAGGTGCTGCTCGACGTCGACAAGGGCAGCCCGATGATCTATCTGCCGCTCGACCAGATTCTCAAGAACGCCCAGAAGGGCAGCGATGCCGATCCAGCGTCCGATGCCGGCCGCTCGTATCAGGTCATACCGCGCAGCGACGGCGGCGCGTCCAGCGACAGCCAGCGTTCGCGCGACCGGAGCCGCCAATGAAGAACACGACTTTGGCCATCATCGGCGTCGTCCTGCTGGCCTTGTGGACCATCAGCGATGCCTTCTTCGTCGTCGATCAGCGCGAGCGCGCCGTGCTGTTCCAGTTCGGCGAGCTGCGCGGCGAGAACTATGCGCCGGGCCTGCACGTGATGATCCCGTTCATCCAGCGCGTGCAGACTTTCGACGGCCGCGTGCTGACGCTCGACAACCAGACCGAGAACTTCCTGACGATCGAGAAGAAGAACGTCGAGGTCGACTACTACGTGAAGTGGCGCATCGCCGACGCGGCGACCTACTACCGCGCCACCAACGGCCAGGAACTGGTGGCGATGGACCGTCTCGCCAGCATCGTCAACCGCGGCCTGCGCGACGAGTTCGGCTCGCGCACCATCCAGCAGGCGGTGTCGGACGAGCGCAACGCGATCATGTCGGCGCTGCGCGACAGCGTCGGCGGCAAGGTCAAGGATCTGGGCATCAGCATCGTCGACGTGCGCATCAAGTCGATCAACCTGCCGCAGACGGTCAGCGATTCGGTCTACGACCGCATGCGCGCCGAGCGCGCGCGCGTGGCGACCGATCTGCGCGCGCGCGGCGCCGAAGAGGCAGAGAAGATCCGCGCCGCGGCCGATCAGGAAGCGCAGGTCACGCTCGCCAACGCCTACAAGGCGGCTGAGACGCTGAAGGGCGAGGGCGACGCCAAGGCCGCCGACATCTATGCCAGGGCTTACGGCCAGGATCCGGCGTTCTACAGCTTCTACCGCACGCTGAACGTCTACCGCGACAGCCTCGGCGGCCAGGGCGACGTGATGGTGCTGCAGCCGGACAGCCCGTTCTTCAAGTACTTCAAGAACGGCGCACCGTGAATCTGGACTGGACCGAATTGGTACGGGCCCTCGCGCTGGTGATGGTGATCGAAGGCCTGCTGCCGTTCGTGGCGCCGTCACAATGGCGGCGCACGCTGTTCACGATCGCGCAGATGGAGAACCGCCGCATGCGCACGATCGGCCTGTTCAGCATGGCCGCCGGCATCGCAGTGCTGCAGTTGGTTTGAGACACCACAGAACATGAAGAAATGGATGCTGCCGAGCGGCGTCGAGGAAGCCCTGCCGCCGGTGTCGTGGCAGCTCGAAGACCTGCGCCGCAAGCTGCTCGACCATTACCGCAAGAGCGGCTACGAGCTCGTGCATCCGCCGCTGATCGAGCATCTCGACGCGCTGCTGACCGGCACCGCGCAGGATCTCGAACAGCAGATGTTCACGCTGACCGATCCGGCCAACGGCCGCCTGCTCGGCCTGCGCGCCGACATGACGCCGCAGGCCGCGCGTATCGCCGCGCGTCATTACCGCGACGAGGACATCGTCCGTCTCTGCTATCTGGGCACGGTGCTGCGCTCGCAGCCGGGCAGCCTTGGCGGGCCGCGCTCGCCGCGCCAGGTCGGTTGCGAGATCTTCGGCGAGCCGGGCCTGGCCGCCGACCTCGAAGTGCTGCGCGTGATGCTGAAGACGCTGAAGCTGGCCGGCGTGAAGAACGTTCACGTCGATCTCGGCCACGTCGGCATTTATCGCGCCGTGGTCGCGCGGCTCAAGCTCGACGCCGACGACGAGGCGGCGCTGTTCGACATCGTGCAGCGCAAGTCGAATCCGGATCTCGCCGAGTTCGCGAGCGAGCGCCGCCTCAAGCCGGCGATCGCTCGGCTGATGGGCGAGCTGATCGACCTCAACGGGGCGCCCGACGAAGTGCTCGGCCGCGCGCGCAGCGTGCTCAAGGGGGGCGGCGTCGAAGTCGAGGCCGCGCTGGGCCTGCTCGAGCGCACGGTCGCAGAACTCGGCCGCGAGAAGCCGAAGCTGCCGGTGCACGTCGATCTCGCCGAACTGCGTGGCTACCGCTACCACACCGGCATGGTGTTCGCCGCCTTCGTGCCAGGTCACGGCCGCGAGATCGCGCGCGGCGGCCGCTACGACGGTGTCGGCCACGAGTTCGGCGCACCGCGGCCGGCGACCGGCTTCTCGGCCGACCTCAATGAATTGCTGCGCCTCGGCGCGTAAAATCCGCGCGCCGCAGGGCGCAGTCAATCACCGGAAGAGATTTCATGGGCAAGATAGTCGTCATCATCGGCGCGCCAAGGCCGCGTCCGGACGCGGCCGACCATCACATGACGGGGCCTCGCCCCGTTGCGCGCCAGGAGATGCAGCATGGGTAAGACCGTCGTCATCATCGGCGCGCAATGGGGCGACGAGGGCAAGGGCAAGGTCGTCGATCTGTTGACCGACCGCGCGCAGGCCGTCGTGCGTTTTCAGGGCGGCCACAACGCCGGCCACACGCTCGTCATCAACGGCATCAAGACGGCGCTGAATCTGATCCCGTCCGGCATCATGCGGCCGGGCGTCGCCTGCCTGATCGGCAACGGCGTTGTGCTGTCGCTGCCGGACCTGGTCAAAGAAATCGAGAAGGTCGAAGCCACCGGCGCTTCGGTGCGCGACCGTCTGCGCATTTCCGAGGCGACGCCGCTGGTACTGCCCGTGCATGCGCGTCTCGACCAGGCGCGCGAGCGCGCGCGCGGCGAGAACAAGATCGGCACGACGGGCAAGGGCATCGGCCCGGCCTACGAGGACAAGGTTGCGCGTCGCGCCGTGCGCGTCGGCGATTTGTTCTCGCGCGAGCTGCTGGCCGCCAAGCTCGGCGAGCTGCTCGGCTATCACAACTTCGTGCTGCAGAACTATTTCAAGGAAGAGCCGGTCGACTTCCAGCAGACGCTCGACTCGCTGCTCGGCTACGCCGACGTCATCAAGCCGATGGTCGCCGACGTCACCGAGCTGCTGCGCCTGCACCTGAAGCGCCGCGACAACGTGCTGCTCGAAGGCGCGCAGGGCGCGCTGCTCGACGTCGACCACGGCACGTATCCGTTCGTGACCTCGTCGAACACCACAGCCGGCGGTGCTGCGACCGGCACCGGCATCGGCCCACGCGAGATCGACTACGTGCTCGGCATCGTCAAGGCATATGCGACGCGCGTGGGCTCCGGCCCGTTCCCGACCGAACTCGACAACGACGTCGGCCAGCACATCCGCGACAAGGGCCAGGAGTACGGTACCGTCACCAAGCGGCCGCGCCGCTGCGGCTGGTTCGACGCCGTTGCCGCGCGCCGCTCGATCTTCAACAACAGCGTCACCGGCCTGTGCGTGACCAAGCTCGACGTGCTCGACGAGCTGGACGTGATCCGCATCTGTACCGGCTACAAGGTCGACGGCCGGCCGGTCGAAGTGCCGCCGATCGGCGCCGAAGGCTTCGCGAAAGTCGAGCCGATCTACGAGGAGCTGCCAGGCTGGAAGGCGAACACCTACGGCGTGACGAAGTACGCAGACCTCCCGGAGAACGCGCGCCGCTACCTCAAGCGCATTGCCGAAGTGACCGAGACCGAAGTGGCGATCATCTCCACCGGCCCCGATCGTGAGCACACGATGGTGCTGCACAACCCCTTCGATTGAATTTGTTGGTTCGATGTGGGCGTCGTGTGGTGAGCGCCATGCTGCGCATACAAATCTGAGCTTATTGCGCCAGCACATAATGCGACTTGCAGCGGCGAGATTGCCGTTACGCGAGCCAAATGCGTCGCCATTCAGGGGAACTGTTGCCACAGAGGCAGTGACGTTGTTGCGCGCTGCTGAAAGAGCAGCAAATGTCGAGCTTGCGGCCATCGTTTCAGCTGGACCTCGGCCTGGAACTCGGTGCGCTTACCAATGCGGTCAAGCAGCAGTTGCTGGAGTTGTTTGTGCTGGGCGTTCCATCGTACCGGCAGCGTTTCCGCAGTCCGGTCAGTGCCGCTGCGCGAGAGCGCTTTTACCGCGTGCTGCGAGCTTGCTGTGCCTGGGTCGAACACCTGCGTGAACCGTTCGATGGGACTCTGGAATTCGACGAAACCACCTTCGGCGGCGCGCGAAAAGGCAAGCGCGGCTGGGGCAAGGCGATCGAGCGGCGCGGCGAGCAGGGCGGCGAAGGCGCCGTCGAGCTGACGCCGCGCTAGCGCGAGGTGCTGCGGCTGATCGGCCTCGGCAAGTCGACGAAGGAGATCGCCGGTCTCATGGGCATCAGCGTCAAGACGGTCGAGACGCACCGTGCGCGCCTGATGCAGGCGCTCGGCCTGTACGGCACCAACGCGCTGATGCGGCATGCGATATGCGCGGGGCTCGATTACGCCACGATGTAAGACGTGACCCGCTTGACCTTGTGCGAAATCGTCGACAGCATCGGCATGGAGGGGGCATTGGTCAGACCGGAACCAAGCGAAGGTTTCAGGGAGTGTCGTGGTGACGAAGGTGAGGACCCTGCTGGTCGACGATAATCGGCCGTTCCTGATTCTGGCGCGGCATTTGCTTGCCGGATTCACGGAGATCGAGATTGTCGGTGAGGCATACGACGGCGAAGAAGCCATTCGCACCGCCGAGCAGTTGCGTCCCGACCTCATCATCATGGATCTGGCGATGCCGCGCATGGGCGGGCTGCAGGCCACGCGGTTGATCAAGGCGCAGGACGCTCCGCCGGTGATCGTCATCGCTTCGCACTACGACGATGCCGCGCATCGCGAGTTCGTCGCCCAGGTGGGCGCCGAAGGCTTCATCAACAAACGCAACTACGATCACGACGTGATCAAGATGGTTCGTCGTCTATTGCGGGAGAGGGCGGATGTCTGAATCGCGCGTCCTGGTCATCGAGCCCGATGCGGCCCGCGGCGAAGCGCTGCGCGCCATCCTCGAATTCATCGACTACCGCGCCTGCGTCGTTGGCGTGATCGGTGAACTGGATCTCGCCGATCACCGTCCGCAGGACTGGCTGGCGGTCATCGTCGGCGATGCCGCCGATGCCGGTCTCGACGCCTTCGTCGGCTGGCTGCGCCGCGACCACCGCCATCCGCCGCTGATCGTGCTGCAGCCGCACCACGAAGCGCTGCTGAACCGCTACGGACTCGACGCCGGCGCCTGCCTGCCGCTCGACGTGCCGGTGCGCTATGCGTCGCTGTCCGAACATCTCAGGCGCGCGAGCCTGCTGCAGATGGAACAGGACACCAGCGCCAAGCGTTACGACGGTCCGAGCGGCAACTCGGCGGCGATCCGCCGCTTGCGCAAGCTGATCGATCAGGTCGCCGGGTTCGATACCACCGTGCTGATCACCGGCGAGTCCGGCACCGGCAAGGAGATTGTCGCCCGTGCGATCCATGAGCGCTCGGCGCGCCGCGACCGGCCGTTCGTCACCGTCAACTGCGGGGCGATTCCGTCGGAACTGCTCGAGAGCGAGCTGTTCGGTCACGAGCGGGGCGCGTTCGCTGGCGCGTTGACGTTGCGCCGTGGCCGCTTCGAGATGGCCGACGGCGGCACGCTGTTCCTCGACGAGATCGGCGACATGCCGTTGCAGATGCAGATCAAGGTCCTGCGCGCGCTGCGGGAGCGCACCTTCGAGCGCATGGGCGCCAACCGCAGCTCGCCTTGCGACGTGCGCGTGATCGCCGCCACGCATCGCAACCTCGAGGACGCTATCGTCAAGGGCACGTTCCGCGAGGATCTCTATTACCGCCTCAACGTGTTTCCGATCGAGACGCCGCCGCTGCGCGAGCGTACCGAAGACCTGCCGCTACTGATCGACGACCTTCTGCAGTCGCTCGAACGCAGCGGCCTTGGCGCGGTGTCGCTGGCGCCCGATGCGATCAATGCGCTGCGCCGTTACCACTGGCCGGGCAACGTCCGCGAGCTGTCGAATCTGCTCGAGCGCCTCGCCGTCCTGCATCCGCACGCCGTGGTCGACGCAGCGAATCTGCCGAAGCGTTACTGCGCCCATCCGGCGCCCGCCGACGACGGCGAGCTCGCATGCGGCGAGGAGCGCGTCGTCGCCGCCGCGCTGGCGATCCGGGCGCCGCAGCCGGCCGGCGCGGCTTCGCCGTCGGTACTGCCGGCCGAGGGGCTGAATCTCAAGGATCACATCGAGGCGATCGAGCTGGCGCTGATCCGCCAGGCGCTCAGCCACTCCGGGGGCGTCGTCACGCACGCCGCGAAGCTGCTCCACACGCGGCGGACGACGCTGGTCGAGAAGCTGCGCAGATATGGTTTGTCGCGCGAAGCGCTCGGCGGCGGCGATATTGAACTCGCCTCGTAAGTCGCCGCTCGCCCGCTCGCCACAGAAAAGGGCCGCATCGCTGCGGCCTTTGTTGTTTTTCCTGCGGCTTCCGCTCAGCGGGAAATGTTCATGCCGTAGAAGATCTCGCTGATCTCGTGGTTGACGTTGTCGCGGATCTTCCTGGCTTCGCGGGGCGGCAGCTCGGTGACGCCTTCGCCGAACAGGTAGGTGTCGAGGTCGAGTTCCTTGAGGCGCATCTTCGTGTGGAAGATGAACTCCTGGTAGACGTTGACGTCGATCATCTGGTAGCGGTTCCTGATGTCGGTGTTCAGGAAGTCCTGGATCGATTCCACCGAGTGGTCGATGAAATGCTTGGCGCCGCGCACGTTGCGCGTGAAGCCGCGCACGCGGTAGTCCATCACCACGATGTCCGATTCGAACGACTTGATCAGGTAGTTCAGGGCCTTCAGCGGCGAAATCTTGCCGCAGGTCGATACGTCGATGTCGGCGCGGAAGGTCGAGATGCCGTTGTCCGGATGCGTCTCGGGATACGTGTGCACCGTGATGTGCGACTTGTCGAGGTGCGCGACGACCGATTCCTTGTCGCTGTTCTTCTTCTTGCCCGGCGTCGGCAGGCCGTCGAGATGGCCTTCCGAGATCAGCATCGTCACCGATGCGCCCTGCGGATCGTAGTCCTGGCGGGCGACGTTGAGGATGTTGGCGCCGATGATGCGCGCGACCTCGGTGAGGATCGCGGTCAGGCGCTCGGCGTTGTAGGCATCATCGATGTATTCGATGTATTCCTGCTGGTGCTGTTTGCTGCGCGCGTAGCAGATGTCGTAGATGTTGAACGACAGCGACTTCGTCAGGTTGTTGAAGCCCAGCAGCTTCAGCTTCGGATTGTCGGTCCGTTTCGGCTTGGCCTTGGCCAATTTGCTGCTCCAGATGTCAAGAATGCCGAACGCGCTTGGGATTTCCCCGGGGGCGCGGCTCTTTTTTGAAGGCGCGGATTATGCGCCAAAACCATAACCGTTGCGTGAAGCCACGGAAGCCGGCCGGCGCCGGGCAGGGCAGTGTCTCAGGCTGTCTCGCGGATCTCGTAGCCATGCGTGATCGCCACGCCGCCGCGGTTCAGCATGATCGACGCCGAGCAGTATTTCTCGGCCGACAGCGCGACGGCGCGCTTGACGTGGTTCTCGGCCAGATTTCTGCCGACGACCACGAACTGCATGTGGATTTTCGTGAAGACCCTGGGTTCGCTTTCGGCGCGCTCGGCGTCGAGCTCGACCCAGCAGTCGCTGACCTGCTGGCGTGATTTCTTGAGAATCAGCGTCACGTCGACGGCCGAGCAGGCGCCGACGCCCATCAGCACCATCTCCATCGGGCGCGGGCCGAGATTGCGACCGCCGATCTCCGGAGGACCGTCGAGAACGATGGCATGGCCGCTGCCACTCTCGGCGACGAAGGTGGCGTTCTCCGTCCATTTGACGCGTGCTTTCAAGGCATTCTCCGCATGATTCGATGCAAGGTTGTGATATTTTCGCAGCAATCAGGCAGACGGCAACCGTTTCAGGGAGCGGGGCAATGTCCATGTTGAGCAAGCCGGTCGTACAGGCCTTCGTGCAACAGGCGCACAAGCGGAGTTTTTCGCCGAAGCACACGATGATTCACGCCGGCGATGCGCCGCAATCTCTGTATCTGATCCTCGAGGGCTCGGTCAGCATCCTGCTCGAGGCCGAGAGCGGTCGCGAGATCGTGCTGGCCTACCTCGGCCCTGGCGATTTCTTCGGCGAACTCTGCCTGTTCCCCGAGCAGCGGGCGCGCACGGCGATCGTCCGCACGCGCACGCCGACCCTGGCCTGCGAACTCAGCTACCAGGCCTTCCTGACGTTCTACCGCCAGTACCCGGACATCATGTTCGAGATCGCGGGTCAGCTTGCCAGCCGCCTGCGCGATACCACGGGCCGCCTCGCCGACCTCGCCTTCCTCGACGTTGCCGGCCGCATGGCGCGCATCCTGCTCGACCTCGCCAGGAAGCGCGAGGCGCAGTCGCACGCGCACGGCACGCTGATCCGCACCAGCCGCCTGGAGCTGGCGCGTCTCGTCGGCTGTTCGCGCGAAATGGCCGGCCGCGTGCTGAAGAAGCTCGAAGAAGACGGTATGGTCACGGCGCAGGGCCGCAACATCCTGATCCTCGGCGTGCAAAAGCCGGCCGCGGCTTGATCGCGGCGGGCCTCCGCGCATCGCGATGCGATGGGGGAGAGGCGGCCGAGGGAGGTAATACGCGAAAGCGTCCTCAGCCGATCAGCGCCCGCAGCGCCGCTGCCGGGCTGTCCTGCCGCATCAGCGATTCGCCGATCAGGAAGTGGTGGACGCCGTGCGCGCGCAGGCGTGCGACGTCGGCTTGCGTGGCGATGCCGCTCTCGGTGACGACCGGCACGCCGGTCGGGATGCGCGACAGCAAATCCAGCGTCGTTTCGAGCCGGGTCTCGAAGGTGCGCAGGCTGCGGTTGTTGATGCCGAGCAGCCAGCCGCCGGATAGGCCGAGCTGCAGCACCTGCTCCAGCTCGGCGCCGTCGTGCACCTCGACGAGCACGTCGAGCTGCCAGCGGCGGGCTGCCTCGTGCAGCGCCTGGAGGTGCGCCGGTTCGAGGGCGGCGGCGATCAGCAGGATGGCGTCGGCGCCGATCGCGCGTGCTTCGATCACCTGCATCTCGTCGATGATGAAGTCTTTGCGGATCGCCGGCAGCGCGCAGGCGCCTCGCGCCTGCACGAGAAAGGCATTGTGGCCCTGGAAGAACTTCTCGTCGGTCAGCACCGACAGGCAGGCGGCGCCGCCGGCGGCGTACTCGCGGGCGATCCAGGCCGGATCGAAGTCTTCGCGGATCAGGCCCTTGCTCGGCGATGCGCGCTTGACCTCGGCGATGACGCCGGCACCGCCGGCCGTGACCTTCGCGCGCAGCGCCCGGATGAAGCCACGCGGCGCGTCGGCGCTGCGCGCGAGATCTTCGAGCGCGTCGCGCATGTAGCGCCGGTTCAGCAGGTCGATCTCGACGCGCTTGCGCGCGAGGATCGTGTCGAGAATGTCTGCCATGTCGTCCGTGGAGCGATCAGCCAGCGGCCTTGAGGCGCTGCGTGGTGGTGATGAACCGGTCGAGGTGCGCGCGCGCGGAACCATCGGCGAGCGCGGCGCGGGCCAGCGCGATGCCGTCGGCGATCGATTCGGCGCGGCGCGCGGCATAGATCGCCGCGCCGGCATTCAGCGCGACGATGTCGCGCGCGATGCCCGGCTGGTTGTCCAGCGCTTCGAGCACGCGGACCTTCGACTCCTCGGCGTTGGCGACGCGCAGGTTCTGGCTGCCGGCCATCGCGATGCCGAAGTCTTCCGGATGGATCTCGTACTCACGCAGCTCACCGTCACGCAGTTCGCCGACCATCGTCGCGCCGCCGAGCGTGATCTCGTCCATGTTGTCGCGGCCCCAGACGACCATCGCGTTCTGTGCGCCGAGACGCTGCAGCACGCGCACCTGGATGCCGACGAGATCCGGATGGAAGACGCCCATCAGGATGTTCGGCGCGCCGGCCGGATTGGTCAGCGGGCCGAGGATATTGAACATGGTGCGCACGCCCATTTCCTTGCGCACCGGCGCGACGGCCTTCATCGCCGGGTGGTGGTTCGGCGCGAACATGAAGCCGATGCCGCAGTCGGCGATGCTCTGCGCGATCTGGGCCGGCGCGAGATCGATGGCAGCGCCGAACGCTTCGAGCACATCGGCGCTGCCGGACTTGCTCGACACGCTGCGGTTGCCGTGTTTGGCGACGCGGCAGCCGGCGGCGGCGGCGACGAACATCGAGGCCGTCGAGATGTTGAAGCTGTGCGCGCCGTCGCCGCCGGTGCCGACGATGTCGACGAAATGCTCGTAGGCCGGCGTCTCGACGCGGTTCGACAGCTCGCGCATCACCTGCGCGGCGGCGGCGATCTCGCCGACCGTTTCCTTCTTGACGCGCAGGCCGGTGAGGATGGCCGCCGTCATCACCGGCGACACCTCGCCGCGCATGATCTGCCGCATCAGGCCGATCATCTCGTCGTGGAAGATTTCGCGGTGCTCGATCGTGCGCTGCAGCGCTTCCTGGGGCGTGATGGTGCTCATGTGGCCGTGCCTCAGTAGCGCTCGATGAAGTTCTTCAGCAGCTGGTGGCCGTGCTCGGTGAGGATCGATTCCGGGTGGAACTGCACCCCTTCGATCGGAAGCGTCTTGTGGCGCAGGCCCATGATCTCGTCCGGCGTGCCGTCGGCATGCTGCGTCCACGCCGTGATCTCGAAACAGTCCGGCAGCGTGTCGCGCTCGACGACCAGCGAGTGGTAGCGCGTCGCCTGATACGGCGACGGCAGGCCGTGGAAGACGCCGCCATTGCGGTGATGGATCGCGCTGGTCTTGCCGTGCATGACGTCGTGCGCGCGCTTCACCACGCCGCCGAAAGCCTGGCCGATCGACTGGTGGCCGAGGCAGACGCCAAGGATCGGGAAGCGGCCCTGCAGCTTCTCGATCAGGTCGAGACAGATGCCGGCCTCGTTCGGCGTGCACGGCCCCGGCGAAAGGACGATGTGGCGTGGCTTCAGCGCGGCGACGGCCTCGACCGTGATCCGGTCGTTGCGGTGCACCTGGACCTCGGCTCCGAGCTCCCCGAAGTACTGGACGAGGTTGTAGGTGAACGAATCGTAGTTGTCGATCATCAGCAGCATGGCAGCTAACCCATTGTGTTTCTATCGGGCCTCATGCGCGGAAGAGTGCGCGGCCCGAGTGATACCCGGTTGTGGTAACGCTTGGCGCTCGCTTCAGCGTCGCCAGTTTTTCGGGTGCAGAGTCATTGCCGATGCTGCAGTCAAAAGGGATAAGGGTCTAACACTTTAAGTCAAAGCGTCACGGTTATACAGCCCGTATCGCTTGCTAGACTTGGTCGGCCGGGGGGCTTCGGGGGAAGCATGGACCAGTTCGAGCGAATTTTTGTGCTGCACCGCTTGCTGCGCGGGCGGAGCACGGCGGTGTCCGTCGACACCATGATCGAAACGCTCCACGAGCAAGGGCATCGGTGCTCGCCGGCGACGCTGAAACGCGATCTGCGCGATTTGCGCAACCGCTTCCACATGCCGCTGCTCTACGACCGCGAGCTGGGCGGCTACCGCTACGAAGGCGATGGTATCTACGAGCTGCCCGGCCTCTGGTTCAGTTCGCAGGAGCTGGCGGCCCTGCTGATCGTCGAAGAAGTGCTGGAGCAGCAACCGCTGGGTCTGCTGTCGGAAGCGTTGGCTCCGCTTCGGGGCCGGATCGAACGCCTGCTCAGGCGTTCGGGTGTCGGCGTTCCGGACTGGCGTTCGCGCTTGCGCCTTCTGCGCATGGCAGCGCGCGATCCCGGTTCGCAATTCCACATCGTCGCCGATGCGCTCGTGCGCCGACGCAGGCTGCGCATCGATTACCACGCGCGCGCCGACGATCGCATGCAGCAGCGCGTCGTCTCGCCGCAGCGGCTGACGCTCTACCGCGACAATTGGTATCTCGACGCCTGGTGCCACCGCCGCGAGGACCTTCGCACTTTCGCGCTGGAGCGCATCATCGCCGTGGAAGCTCTTGATGAGGCAGCGCGCGAGGTCGCAGCGGCGCAATTGGACGGGGTGCTGGCCACCAGCTACGGCATCTTCGCCGGGCAGCCGAGCGCCATTGCCGCCCTGCGCTTCTCCGCGCATGCGGCCCGCTGGGTGGCCGCCGAGCGCTGGCATCCGCAGCAGATGGATGAGCGCGACGAGGACGGCCGCCTGATACGCCGCTTGCCGTATCACCGCAGCGAGGAGCTGGTCATGGACCTGCTGCGCCATGGGCCGGATGTCGAGGTGCTGGAGCCGCTGGAGCTTCGGCGGATTGTTGCTGAGCGGCTGCGGCTTGCGGCGGAGCAATATCAGGAAGGTGCCGGTAGCGACATTAACGGTCGCGCGGAACGCATTGGAACGATAGGGAAAGATCAGACTGTGGACCGAAGCTCATCAAATGAGCCTGGCGGTCTTTATCGTGCGAAGTCTGTGCGTAGGGAGGAATCCCGTTGATGCGTCGTCGAAGTTCTTGGTCACGCTCGCAGCTAATCCAGGTAAACCTGACGATTTCGCACTTGCTCGCGAAGGGGGCAGAGCATCGGTTGAGTTGGAGATTCGAGCGATGAGAGATTCGATCAAGAATGATGCAGAAAGTGATGCCAGGTTCGAGGACGAGTTCAAGGTACTGACTGGTTATTCTCCGATGCGCTGGCAGAAGCGGCTGTTCCAGGGCCACTTTGTCAAGGGCCTGTTGCCTTCGGCCGTCAGCGTGCCCACCGGCCTAGGCAAGACGGCAGTCATGGCGATCTGGCTGGCGGCGCTGGCGCAGCAGATGCAAGCGGGCAAGCTCCTTTTGCCGCGCCGACTGGTCTATGTCGTGGATCGGCGCGCGGTCGTGGACCAAGCTACGCAGTTCGCCGAAGACCTGCGCACGAATCTTGGCAAGCCCGAAGCCAAGGAATTGCGCGCAGCGCTTGGCTTGAGCGAAGGCGAAGCCCTGCCCATCTCCACTTTGCGCGGCCAGTTCGTTGATAACCGCGAATGGCTGCAAGACCCGTCCCGGCCCGCCATCGTCGTCGGTACGGTGGACATGATCGGCTCGCGCCTGCTGTTTGAAGGCTATGGGGTCAGCCGCAAGATGCGTCCCTACCACGCTGGTCTCTTGGGCGCTGACACGCTGGTGCTGCTGGACGAGGCGCATCTGGTGCCGCCATTCGAGGCGTTGCTGGCGGAGATTGCCGGCGATGTCGTCCGCTATGGCGCCAGGGCCGAGGCCGAACGTGCGCTGGTGCCGCCATTCAAATTGCTGCCGCTGTCGGCTACCGGGCGCAGGCCAATCGCACAGCCTTTCCTGCTGGAACCTGGCGACTTCGACCAAGTCAAGGAGCCTTTGGCGCATCAACGCTTGTTCGCCAAGAAGCGCTTGACCTTGCAGGCGCTGGGCGACAAAAAACTGGCAGTGGCCTTGGCCGAACAAGCTTGGGCATTGTCAGGTGAAGGCGAGCAGCCCGTGCGCGTGATCGTCTATTGCAACTTGCGTGAGAACGCTGAGAAGACCAAGGACGCCCTGGACGCCCTCATCAAGAAGGCCAAAGGGTCGCCTACCGCGGGCAGAACGGAGCTTTTCGTAGGCGCACGGCGCGTGAAGGAGCGCGACGATGCGGAGACGCGCTTGAAGGAACTGGGCTTCCTCGCCGGCAGCAGCAGGCAAGCCGCGCCCGCATTTCTGGTGGCGACCTCGGCTGGTGAGGTTGGTATTGATCTGGATTCCGACCACATGGTCTGCGATCTCGTGGCTTGGGAGCGCATGGTGCAGCGCTTAGGGCGAGTTAACCGGCGTGGAGGTGAGGGTCGGCAAGCGGAAATTGTGGTGCTACTGGAGCCGGAACCGGAGCCGAAAAAAGCAGCGAAGATTGCGCTGGAGAAAAGGAACAAGGGTGAGGGTCCCGAAGACAAGGACAAGAAGGCCATCGAGGAACACGAGAAACTGGTCGCTGACCGAAAGGAGCAGCAAGCGCCGTTCGGGGAAGCTTTGCCAAAGCGGCCAGATAGTAGCTTCGATGTCAGCCCTGAAGCCCTACGCCAGCTCAGCGAGCGCGTCCGCACGGACGAACGGCTTGCCCAACTCATCGCCGATGCCAGTTCGTCCGCGCCGCTGCGCCCGGCACTCAACCGCGCGCTGGTGGACGCTTGGAGCATGACTTCCCTGCCCGAACACACCGGACGGCCCGAAGTGCAGCCCTGGTTGCGCGGCTGGGTGACGGACGATCCGCAAACCACCGTGGTGTGGCGCAAATTCCTGCCGCTACGTGAGGGGCAGCCCGCGACCAAGAAAGAGATCGAAGACTTCTTCGAGGCTGCCCCCATCCACGCCAGCGAAACGCTGGAGACCGAAACCTACCGCGTGATGAAGTGGCTGCAAGCACGAGCAGCCAAGCTGAAAAAAATCGCCGAAAACGAGATGCCCGTGAAATCCGGCGATGTGGTGGCACTGGTACTGAAGCCCGATGGCGCATGGATTCACAGCATCCAGCTATGGGAGCTGGCGGGAGACAGTGACGACAAGAAAAAGCGGCTGGAACGTATCGAGCGGGACATCCTCGGCAAGACGCTGGTCGTGCGCGCCGAGTTCGCTGGTCTCCAGGATGGCTTGCTGGACGATGCCGCCGCCGATGCGCTGCCCACCGCCGATGGCGATGCCGAGTGGCGGCCGCCAGTTGACGACAAACCCGTCATTCGCTTCCGCATTTCCGAGCACGGCGAAGACGACGAAGACACGAAAGTCTGGCGCGAAAGCCTGCGCTTCGTGCTGAATCGCGGTGCAGACGGTGAGGCCACACGCTGGCTGTCCATCCAGAAATGGCGCGACAGCTCCAACAACGAAGATGACCGCGCCGAAGGCCGGCCGCAAACGCTGGTCCAGCATCAATCCTGGGCGGCGGAGAAAGCCCGCGCCATTGCCCGACGGCTGGGCTTGTCTGACGAGTTCGCCGACATGTTGTGCGTCGCCGCGCGCCTGCACGACGAAGGCAAGCGGGCGAAGAACTGGCAGCGCGCCTTCCGCGCTGAGCGCGATGCGAAGAAGCTGGGTGTCAATGAGCCGTTGGCCAAGACACGCGGCCCGATCAACCAGGCCGTGCTGGGTGGTTACCGACATGAATTCGGCTCGCTCCCTCTTGCACTGGACGACGCCGAGTTCAATAAGCTGTCGCAGGAACTGCAAGACCTTGCCCTGCACCTGATCGCCGCCCACCATGGCCAAGCGCGGCCCTTGATCGGCACCGCTGGCTGCGAAGACGCACCGCCCAGCAAGCTGGAAGAACGCGCCCGCGACGTGGCCCTGCGCTACGCCCGTTTGCAGAAGTGCTGGGGGCCGTGGGGCCTGGCATGGTGGGAGGCACTGTTGCGCGCCGCCGATGCGCAGGCATCGCGCGACAACGATGAGCAGGAGGGCAAGTGATGGCCAAGTCCAGGATACCGGTGAACTTGTTCAATCCCGGCCAGGTCTTCGCCTGCCTGGGCTTTATGGAGCTGGCCGAGGTGCTGCTGGGCGATGCCGAGGCCGGGTTCGATTGGAGCGATGCCCGGCAAGTCGTCTTTCACTTGGCTGTGGCGGGAGAGGAGGATCCGATCAAGACGGCCATTGCGTTCGTGGTGGAGGCACAAGTGAATGCCTTGTCATCGTCAAAGGGTGTGAACACGCAGAAGTGGAAGGTGGTAACGCGCGAGCTTGACGCGGATGAAGCCTTTCCCTACCCGCAGCCGAACAGTCCCGCAACATTGCCGATCGAAATGAGCAAAGACAGCGTGACTTTCCAGGTTAACCATTGGGGCGACGCGACCGTGCGCGACAACGTGAAGTTCTGGGCTGGCTCTGGCGGCTACCCGGGTGCTGCTTTGTGGCGCGATGCCGTGGAACTGGCCAAGGATAAGGCCGTTGCGGCGCATGCAGATCCGTTCGCGCTTGCCGCGCCGCAGAGCAGCAGTTTCCGCCTCGACTGGCGCCGCGACTACATCCCGTTGGATGCCGGCTTTTCCCCGAACGAACACGACGACATGGACATGGTTGGCTACCCGCTGGTGGAGTTATTTGCCGCCATCGGCCTGACCCATGCGCGCCCGCAGCGGCCTGAGCGGCGTAACAAGCTGCTGTATCGCTATGGCGTCATCGGCAATGCGTCAAAGCATGCCGAACGTTTCCCCCCGTCGCTTATTCGCGCCGCGCTGGGCGCGCAGGATATGCCGTTTTTGCAACGTCGTTTCCGTATGAATCTCGGCTGGCCAGGGCAGGAAAACCAAGCGCGCTGCATCACCACGGTCATCGAGGAATAGTCATGCCAGCCATCCACATCGTCATCACTTTTCCCCAACAGGAGAGCGCATCATGAGTGTCCAACTGACCAATGAATTGCTTGACAAATGGGCCACTGACCCCAGCGGCCCGGTTGGCTTGCACTTGAAGCAGAAGCTGTTACCGGTGGAAGGCGAAGGTGGTGTGATTTTTCCGCCGACCTACGCGGACATCGGCTACAACATCGATACCCTTTCCGACGGCACCAAGGTGGCGACCATCGACAGCGTGGGCTCGCAGGCCAACCGCATGGAGCCGATGTTCAAGCGGGCGGAGTATACGGGGTTGGTTCCGCAGATCGAAATCGTCCTCAACGTCAAGGAAGCAGACGGCGAAAAGTACGAGCGGCGGCAGTCGCTACTCGACCTGGCGCATCGTAGTGCCGACGCAGTTGTCAAGGCGACGCCAGAGCTTCTAAAAATAGTCGCCCCGGCGTTTGATGTGTTGAACAGACACGGCAATGCCGGTCCCTTGTGCGCGGTGGCGCCGACATCGCTGTTGTTCGGTGTCTGGGATTCGCGTGACGGCACGGGCGAGAAGCGTCCGCGTCTTGTGCGCTCCATCATTCGTGCTTGGAATGTCGAGCCATTGTTTTCTGCGGCTCAGTTCAACTCGACGTGGAAGACGCTGGATGCCGAGCAACAGCAAGAACTCGAGAAAGAGGCAAGGGCAAGGAAAACGAAGCTATCCGAAAAGGGCTTCGCCGATGCCCCAGCAGTTTTCAGGAAAGTCAGCCAGAACGCAGCCAAGCAGATGTTGGAGTTCCGTAACGGCTCGCCGAATCCTGAACGTCGCACCTTAGGTGGCGTTCTTGTCAACGG
Organism: Solimonas sp.; assembly: GCA_047605265.1. Lineage (GTDB taxonomy): Bacteria > Pseudomonadota > Gammaproteobacteria > Nevskiales > Nevskiaceae > Solimonas. The sequence goes on along the minus strand of JASGFY010000006.1, from coordinate 44,622 downwards.
TGCCATTGAGCGTACCGTCACGGTCAATCTCGTTGCACTGCGCGCAATTTCCGGCGAGCTGGCCGCGGCCGACGGAAAGCCGCAAGTTTCGAGTGCGGACTTGCGCCGTTATCTCTTGGCGCTGGCTCTGCTTGCCGGCACGGCAGATCAGGATTTGTTTCTGCGCGAGGGTTGCCAGTTGCGCTACGCGGGCGATGAGATCTGGTGTCAGGTGCCGCGCCGGGGCGCAGAGATGGAAGTCGATTTGGTTTCGGACAGTGCACAGAAGACGCTTTCTGCATATGCCAAGCAGAAGACGGCCTTAATTTCCGAGCACTGGCCGCCGACTGATGCGGTCTTCAAGTTCGACATCAAGGAAGCCAAGAAGATCATCGCAAAGAAGGACGCAGAAGAGGAATCGTCTGCGTCATGACCAGCGCCCTTCTTGTCTCCGTTCGCTTTCACGACGGCCGCTATCACGGTGCGGGCGACTGGCCGCCTTCGCCTGCGCGGCTATTCCAAGCGCTGGTGGCTGCGTGCAACCCCTTGTTGGGCGACACCAGTAGGGCGGCACTGAGGTGGTTGGAGCAACGAGACAAGCCGGTGATCGCGACACCCGCTGCGAAATTTGGGCAACCGGGTTTTAAGCTGTTCATGCCGAACAACGACATGGACACAGCGAAGGTTGGTGGTGATCTTCGAAAGATTGGGAAGATTCGCACTGCCATAAAAAACATCCGCCCACACCTGTTCGACGTCTCCGTGCCGCTGCTCTACGTCTGGCGCTTCGACGTGAGCGAGGAAAACATCAACCAGGCCCGGCGCATCTGCGATATCGCTCAGGACCTCTACCAACTTGGCCGCGGCGTGGACATGGCCTGGGCCGTGGCTGAAGTGCTCGATGAGGCCGAGGCCGACGAGCGGCTGAACCAGCATCCCGGCACGATTTATCGCCCCTGCTCCGGCGGCAGTGGCCTTGTGCTGGACTGCCCCGAAGACGGTTCGCTGAAAAGCCTGATCGACCGCCACGCCGCGAACGCGCGCCGCTTCACACGCAGCAACGGTAGGACCCAATTCGCCAACGCGCCCAAGCCGCAATTCAAGTCAGTGCGCTACGACAGCCCGGCGACTCACTTGCTCTTCGAACTTCGCCGCACCACTGCGCCCGGCGCACCCTTCGCACCTTGGCCACTCAGGGGCGCGGCGGCACTGGTGCAAGCGCTACGCGATGCGGCCTGCGCACGGCTCAAGCCGCACTTCAATGGCAGCGGCGTGGTCGAGAAAGTGCTCGTTGGTCGCGATGCCACGGATGCCGACAAAGCCCTGCGCGTGCGCATCGTGCCGCTGCCTTCCATCGGCCACACGCATGCCGACCATGCCATCCGCCGCATGCTGGTGCAGGTGCCGCCGGATTGCCCCATCAAGGCCCAGGACCTGGCTTGGAGCTTTGCCGGGCTGGAAATAACCGCGCCGGTGGCGGACGAGGAAACCGGTGAAATCCTGGCATCGCCGGTTGAACTGGTGCAGGCCGATGACCGTTCCGTGCTCACGCATTACGGTCTGGGCGAGCACGTGGCGGCGCGCGTCTGGCGCAGTGTCACGCCTCTGGCCCTGCGTGATCGCAGCATTCACGCCGTCGTGCAGGCGTTGCGCCATGTCGGGCTGCGCGCAAAGGTGGCGGCTGTTCGCTTGCAGCGCGAGCCCTTCGAGGCCCGTGGCGAACGTGCGGAACGCTTTTGCGAGGGCACGCGCTTTCCCAAGCACCAGCTTTGGCATGTAGAGGTCGAATTTGCCGAAACGATCAGTGGCCTGCTGGTACTGGGCAATGGCCGCTATGCTGGTTTGGGATTGATGGCACCGCCTGCGCCCTTGATACGTGCGGCTGAAAGTGTGTTTGCTTTCAGCATTGTTGATGGTCTGGGCGCCGATCCCGATCCGCTGGCATTGGCGCGTGCGTTGCGACGCGCAGTGATGGCACGGGTACAAAGCGAAATCGGCGAACGAAAAGAACTGCCTATGTTCTTTAGCGGACACGAGGCCGATGGCAGCGCCGCGCGGCGTGGTGGTCACGGTCATCTTGCCTTCGTTCCTGATTTGGCACGAAGCCGCCTGCTGGTGATCGCCCCGCATGTTGTCGAGCATCGAGAATCTTCCAAGGATGAGCGTGACAATCTGGTAACGCTGGCGCGCGCGCTGGCCGGTTTGACTGAATTGCGCGCGGCGCAGGCAGGCAAACTGAAGCTGGAAGCAGCGACTGTTCATCCTGGTACTGATCCGCTGTTTTCCGTTTCTGCGCAGTGGGAAACCGCCACGCCTTACGCGCCCACCCGTCACGCCAAGCGCAATGGCGCAGATTCCTTGCACGACGATGTGCTCAATGAAGTGCTGCGCCGTCAGTTGCCCAAGCCTTTGAAAGTGCATGGCGATGGGAAAGGTGGCCTGATGCTGAAGTTCAATGTGGCCGTGCCAGGCCCAGTCTTGCTGGGCAAGACACTGCACTACGGCGGTGGACTGTTCGCCCACAAAGAGGATGCCGGCACCGCCCACAACCGCTCCCCAAACTGAACCGCCTGCTCCCCGCCATACAACACCACCCCAGACGCAAACTGCTTGCCGAGCGTGCTGTGCATATCGCGCAGGCCAGAAAAATGCTTTTCACCGAGCGATTTCGTGGCTTTGACTTCGATGCCGATGCAGTGCCCCGCGGCGTCTTCGATTACGAAGTCCACTTCGACGCCGCCGGCGCTGCGGTAATGGAAGAGCCGCGGTGGCGAGGGCAGGGCGGCGCAGTGGCGGCGCAGTTCGCCGAGCACGAAGGTTTCGAGCAGGCCGCCGTAGTGCGGCGCATTGGTGAGGGAGCTGGCGTCAGTGCCGCTCAGGGCGTAGGCGAGTCCGCTGTCGAGCAGATAGGCCTTGGGCGCTTTGATCAGACGCTTGCCGAGATTGGCGTGCCAGGCAGGAAGGGGTTGGAAGAGGAAGGTGGTTTCCAGCAGCGCGAGGTAGCGATGCAGGGTGGCCTGGGCGACGCCCGAGGCACGCGCCAGTTCGGCGACATTCAGGAGGCTGCCGCTGCGCACGGCCAGCAGATTGAGCAGACGGGGCAGAGCGGTCAGATCGCTGATGTTGGACAGCTCGCGGATGTCGCGTTGCGTGATGGTGGTGACGTAGGCATCGAACCAGGCGCGTCGTCGCTCCTGACGGTTGCGTTGCAGGGCCTCGGGGAAGCCGCCGGCGGCGAGCCGTTTTTCCAGATGGCCCGCCGTGGCTGGCAACGTTGTGGGTGGTCGATTAGCGAACAGGGCAGGAATCAGCGCCGGCGGTGTGGCTTCGATTTCGCCTTGCGCCAAAGGCTGCAGCGTCAGCACTTCCATGCGGCCGGCGAGCGATTCGGACAATTGCGGCAGCATGAAGACATCGGCGGAGCCGGTCAGCAAGAATCGTCCTGGCGTACGTTTGCGATCCACGCTGCGCTTGATGGCGGGGAACAGTGCCGGTGCTTTCTGGATTTCATCGATCACGAGCAGCCTCTCGCTGCGCTCGACGAAGCTGACGGGATCGCTCGCGGCGGCGGCCAGCAAGGTGGGGTCGTCCAGCGTGAGATACGTGCCGCCCGCCGCTTCAGCGGCGGCCTGCGCCAGGGTGCTCTTGCCGGACTGGCGCGCGCCGTTGAGCAGAACGACAGGGGTGTCGGCCAGTGCGTCGTGGAGTCGGATTTCCAGCCAGCGTTGGTGATAATCTCTCATGAAGTGGATGATAATCTCTCATGTCAGGGGTTGCCATCAGCGTGGCACGGGGGTGCCTAATGGCCAGTGATGCGCCTGCGCAATACGAGTTGCCGCTGCCGTTTCCCGAGCTGACTGGCGATCAGCCGCTGCTGCCGGCGCGGATGATCAACGAGTACGTGTACTGCCCACGTCTGGCTTATCTGGAGTGGGTGCAGGGCGAATGGGCTGATTCACGCGATACGGTCGACGGCCGGCATCGCCATCGGCGCGTGGACGTGCCGTCCGGAGAGTTGCCGGCCCCCGATGAGGCCACCGCGGAAGAGCGTATTCATGCGCGCTCGGTGATGGTGTCGTCGAACCGGCTGGGCCTGGTTGCGAAGATGGATCTGATCGAGGGCGAGGGCAGCCGTGTTAGCCCGGTGGATTACAAGCGTGGCAAACGTCCACACGTGCCGCGCGGCGCGTATGACCCGGAGCGCGTGCAGCTCTGCGTGCAGGGCCTGATTCTCGAAAGCGAGGGCTATGTCTGCGAAGAAGGCGTTCTGTACTTCGCGGAGTCCCGCGAACGGGTGAGCGTGACGTTTGATGAAGAACTGCGCGATCTCACGTTATCGGCGATTCACGGGCTGCGTGGCGTGGCGCTCGGTGGGCGGATTCCGCCACCGTTGGAAGACTCGCCCAAGTGCCCGCGCTGCTCGCTCGTCGGTATCTGTCTTCCGGATGAAGTGAACTTCCTGCGGCGCAGTGAAACGCCGCCGCGCTCGATCGCCGTCGGCCTGACAGAAGCGCTGCCGGTGTACGTCCAGGCAAATAAGGCCAAGGTCGCCAAGGACGGCGAGAACCTGGAGATTTCCGTCAACGATCAAGTAGCCTCGCGGCCGCGCATCGCGGAAATGTCGCATCTCGCGCTATTCGGGAACGTATACCTGACGACGCCAACGCTGCATGAGCTGATGCGGCGCGAGATCGCCGTCTCCTGGCACAGTCACGGCGGCTGGTTTCTGGGATACACGACGGGGTTCGGGCACAAGAACGTCGAGCTGCGTACCGCGCAGTTCCGCGGTGCGGACAACGAGAACATCTGCCTGACGCTGGCCAAGGGTTGGGTGCGGGCCAAGCTGGTCAACAGTCGCGTACTGCTGCGCAGGAACTGGCGTGGTGAAGGATCAGCAGAGCCCCTGCTCGATCAGCTTGATCATGCAATCAAGGCTTCCGCGAGAGCCCGCAATCTGCAGGAGCTGCTGGGCATCGAAGGTAACGGCGCCGCGATCTACTTCGGCGCCTTTTCCAAGATGATCAAGCGCGAAGGTGACGAGAACTTCTCCTTCGATTTTACGCAGCGCAATCGCCGGCCGCCGACCGATCCGGTGAATGCCTTGCTCTCTTTTGCGTACGCCATGCTCGCGAGGACGCTGACCGTCGCACTGACGACGACAGGCTTCGATCCGTACCGGGGCTTCTACCATCAGGCACGTTATGGTCGTCCAGCCCTGGCGCTCGACATGATGGAACCGTTCCGGCCGCTGATCGCCGACTCCTCGGTGCTGCAGGCCATCAACAACGGCGAGGTCAGGCCCACGGATTTCATCGGCGGTGCCGGCCGCATCAACCTCAGCGATGAAGGACGAAAGCGCTTTATCGCCACCTTCGAACGGCGTCTGTCTCACGAGATCACACACCCGCTGTTTGGATACCGCGTCAGCTATCGGCGTCTGCTGGAGATTCAATGCCGTCTGCTCGGCCGTTTTCTCCAGGGCGAAATGGTTGAAAACCCGAATTTCACCACGCGCTGAGAGCCCTCATGCAAGAACATCTCTACATCGTCGCCTACGACATCCATGATGAAAAACGGCTGCGCAAGATATTCAAGCTGATGAAGGGCTATGGCGAATGGCTGCAGTTCTCGATTTTCCAATGCCGTTTGTCCGCCCGCCGGCACGCGGAGCTGATGTCTTTGCTGGACGGACTGATCGTCAACGGGCAGGATCATGTCGTCATGCTGGACCTGGGGCCGGCCGATGCGGTCAAGCCCAGAATTGTCAGTTTGGGAAAGTCGTTCGACCCAGTGGCACGGGAACCGACGATCGTCTGATCGCTTTTTTATGCTGCCCGTGCGCGAGCGCTCCGATGCTGGGGAAAACCCCGGGGAGCGCTCGCAACGCTCTTCGCTCTTTAACAATGAAGGACTTATCGCAACTATGGCGGTCATCGCACCTTGCCGCTTGCGCCGCGAGCCGGCAGACTGTGCAAGCGCTCGCAAAACGCGGCTCTGCATATCTCGATACAAGGAGTTATGCGAGGGCCGTGATCCGCGGCTTCATGCCGCGGCCTCATTGAAGCGAGCCGCTTCCACAGGACGCCCTCTTCGTCCGGCAGGTGATCCGCGGCTTCATGCCGCGGCCTCATTGAAGCTGCGAGGTCGGCCAGCATCTCCCGAGCAGCCGGTTCGTGATCCGCGGCTTCATGCCGCGGCCTCATTGAAGCTCCGGCGCTTCCTGTCAGGCCCACGTCGGTGCTGCCCGTGATCCGCGGCTTCATGCCGCGGCCTCATTGAAGCGTGACGTCGGGCACGATCCAGTTGCGCACGTCCTCGTGATCCGCGGCTTCATGCCGCGGCCTCATTGAAGCTCGAGACAGGTGATCGTGCCGGCAACATCACCCTCGTGTGATCCGCGGCTTCATGCCGCGGCCTCATTGAAGCGCCGGCCACGAAGACACCGCTAACATCACTTAGCGTGTGATCCGCGGCTTCATGCCGCGGCCTCATTGAAGCACTCGTATGCGAAGAGCAGCTGCGTGTGCGCCGGCTGTGATCCGCGGCTTCATGCCGCGGCCTCATTGAAGCCCGGCCCAGTTGATGCCGATCTCAACGACGTCGGCGAGTGATCCGCGGCTTCATGCCGCGGCCTCATTGAAGCAGGTGCTGACGCCATGACGACAGCACAGAGCGAGCTCGTGATCCGCGGCTTCATGCCGCGGCCTCATTGAAGCTTGCTCGTTGCGGTCCCGCCCATGCTGTACTTGATGTGATCCGCGGCTTCATGCCGCGGCCTCATTGAAGCCAGATCAAATTATACGCGCGGAACGGCAGAGCATTAGTGATCCGCGGCTTCATGCCGCGGCCTCATTGAAGCATTCAAGCCGGCCCAACTTCTCGGGCCGCCATCGCAGTGATCCGCGGCTTCATGCCGCGGCCTCATTGAAGCGGGGCGAGCAAAGCCGTGCAGTGGTCGGACCCGCAAGTGATCCGCGGCTTCATGCCGCGGCCTCATTGAAGCATATCGACCAACCTCTGTTCACCTTCGTAATCACCAGTGATCCGCGGCTTCATGCCGCGGCCTCATTGAAGCAAAGTAGTTTTGACGCCATGACTGCGATTGAAAACAGGTGATCCGCGGCTTCATGCCGCGGCCTCATTGAAGCGCCGCCGAGAGCACGCTCGCCGGCCGCCAGTGGGCGCGTGATCCGCGGCTTCATGCCGCGGCCTCATTGAAGCCAAATCAAATTATACGCGCGGAACGGCAAAGCGTTGGTGATCCGCGGCTTCATGCCGCGGCCTCATTGAAGCCTTGATGTAATGGGGCTGACTGACACCAGCCCTAGGGGTGATCCGCGGCTTCATGCCGCGGCCTCATTGAAGCAGCGATGCTAATGGTGAATTTCACGTCGATAGCGTTTGTGATCCGCGGCTTCATGCCGCGGCCTCATTGAAGCTTGGACAAGTCAAGCAATTCCTTGATGTAATCCTGAGGTGATCCGCGGCTTCATGCCGCGGCCTCATTGAAGCTATCAGCAGGGTCTGAACCGCATGTGGACTAGGAGGTGATCCGCGGCTTCATGCCGCGGCCTCATTGAAGCTTGGCAGACCGTTCCAATCTTGATGAGGCGATTGCGGTGATCCGCGGCTTCATGCCGCGGCCTCATTGAAGCTCCACGATGCCGGATTCCGCGTCCGGCTGCTCGCTGGTGATCCGCGGCTTCATGCCGCGGCCTCATTGAAGCGTCGCGCAACTCCCTGATGCGCTCCACCTGCATGTCGCGTGATCCGCGGCTTCATGCCGCGGCCTCATTGAAGCCGCGCCGCGAATCGCGCGGAGGAGGAACTTGCCGCCGTGATCCGCGGCTTCATGCCGCGGCCTCATTGAAGCCTCAACTCAGAAAGGGAGGTCGTCATCGACGAAGGGTGATCCGCGGCTTCATGCCGCGGCCTCATTGAAGCTTCGTTTCTGCTTCGGAATTGGTTACTGACTTTTTCGTGATCCGCGGCTTCATGCCGCGGCCTCATTGAAGCAAGCTGTGCTTGCACGCCTTCGTGGAGGCGTGGAAGGTGATCCGCGGCTTCATGCCGCGGCCTCATTGAAGCTTGAGGATCGACGCGGCTACGCGCTGGAGTTCGTAACGTGATCCGCGGCTTCATGCCGCGGCCTCATTGAAGCACGCGCAGCACGTGTTTGACGAAGTGGTCCAGCTCGTGTGATCCGCGGCTTCATGCCGCGGCCTCATTGAAGCCTGGACGGCGTGACCGGCAAAGCGCGGTGCTGCTATGTGATCCGCGGCTTCATGCCGCGGCCTCATTGAAGCTAAAACGCCTCGTCCTTTTTCGGCGGCGTGCGGATGTGATCCGCGGCTTCATGCCGCGGCCTCATTGAAGCAGCTTCCGGAATGCCGCAGCCCGTTCAAGGTTCGGAGTGATCCGCGGCTTCATGCCGCGGCCTCATTGAAGCGGGGAGTTCGCGACCGCCACTCTTGGTCAACGCCAGGTGATCCGCGGCTTCATGCCGCGGCCTCATTGAAGCAACTCGGCATGACGCATGAGCCGGCTCCGGCGCCGTCGTGATCCGCGGCTTCATGCCGCGGCCTCATTGAAGCTTGAAGCACAGTTAGAAACGCAACTTCCGCTCGTCAGGTGATCCGCGGCTTCATGCCGCGGCCTCATTGAAGCCAGCTCAGGAACGCGCGCCATTTCCGCCATGAAGCGGTGATCCGCGGCTTCATGCCGCGGCCTCATTGAAGCCGGCTCCGCAACGTTGGCTGTGTTGGCGATCCTTGGTGATCCGCGGCTTCATGCCGCGGCCTCATTGAAGCCGGCGATGCCGGTGATCGGCAAGCCGGCCGTCGATCGTGATCCGCGGCTTCATGCCGCGGCCTCATTGAAGCTCTGATGGTGGTTATACGGGCAACATTAATCGTGACGTGATCCGCGGCTTCATGCCGCGGCCTCATTGAAGCAGCAATATCAATTTCAGGCCCATCGTGATCTCCAGGTGATCCGCGGCTTCATGCCGCGGCCTCATTGAAGCATTCGGATGCGCCGGCGGATTTGACGGTGAGTTGGGTGATCCGCGGCTTCATGCCGCGGCCTCATTGAAGCTGGGCGATAAGAATCGCAGTGGTGCAGTGTCTGAGTAGTGATCCGCGGCTTCATGCCGCGGCCTCATTGAAGCTTCGCGATGCACCGTCATCGCGTCGGCGATGACGGCGTGATCCGCGGCTTCATGCCGCGGCCTCATTGAAGCGGCGAGATCGAGGACGTCGGAACGGAAGTCGTGCGGTGATCCGCGGCTTCATGCCGCGGCCTCATTGAAGCTACGCATGCGGCGAGTATGGCGAAACGTTTCTTAGGTGATCCGCGGCTTCATGCCGCGGCCTCATTGAAGCACCGAGGTGAGCCAAAGCAGGCCAATAGAAATCAAAGTGATCCGCGGCTTCATGCCGCGGCCTCATTGAAGCTTTAGGACCGATTGTTCACCGAGGTGAGCCAAAGCGTGATCCGCGGCTTCATGCCGCGGCCTCATTGAAGCAACCTTTCCCAATTCTCCCACACCAAACGGTTAGGGAGTGATCCGCGGCTTCATGCCGCGGCCTCATTGAAGCTATGCTGTATCTGTGGTTGTTGCTCGTGTTGACCCATGGTGATCCGCGGCTTCATGCCGCGGCCTCATTGAAGCCCGATTGGTACGACGGCACCTATCGTGACGGCGTCAGGTGATCCGCGGCTTCATGCCGCGGCCTCATTGAAGCATGTCCATGCGAGTAGATGCTCCGGCGGCTGGACATGTGATCCGCGGCTTCATGCCGCGGCCTCATTGAAGCGCATGAATCTGCGATCCGACCGATGGCCTGGCGCGGTGATCCGCGGCTTCATGCCGCGGCCTCATTGAAGCTATCGCAATGGCGCGGCGCCCCATCTGGACAGCGGGTGATCCGCGGCTTCATGCCGCGGCCTCATTGAAGCGATGCCATCCGGGATCGGCAGGGTGATGACCCACTCGTGATCCGCGGCTTCATGCCGCGGCCTCATTGAAGCTCGGCTACTGCGATACGCTGCTTGATTTCGCTGGGCGGTGATCCGCGGCTTCATGCCGCGGCCTCATTGAAGCGAGGCGGCAGCCGGGAACGTCATAGCCATCCTTGATGTGATCCGCGGCTTCATGCCGCGGCCTCATTGAAGCGGCTGGACGTGATATCGCCTGTATCGCATCCGGGCCGTGATCCGCGGCTTCATGCCGCGGCCTCATTGAAGCTGGATCGCTTGGCGCGACGTCAAACGCCGGCAGGGGCGTGATCCGCGGCTTCATGCCGCGGCCTCATTGAAGCCGGCAGGCAATCGGGGCCAGCGGGACCCGGCAGTAAGTGATCCGCGGCTTCATGCCGCGGCCTCATTGAAGCCTGGGCAGGATTTTGGATAGCGGCTTTGGGGTCGCGTGATCCGCGGCTTCATGCCGCGGCCTCATTGAAGCTCCGTCATCGCCACATTCTCGGCTGCCGTGGCAATGGTGATCCGCGGCTTCATGCCGCGGCCTCATTGAAGCGCCCATGTGAATTTCTCAATCGGCGCGTTGCGGTTAGTGATCCGCGGCTTCATGCCGCGGCCTCATTGAAGCAGGCTCTGCGCTTCTGCGACGCCCGCCCCGAACGACGTGATCCGCGGCTTCATGCCGCGGCCTCATTGAAGCTCTGATGAGGTTGACATTTCGGTGGAGGTTGTAGCTTGTGATCCGCGGCTTCATGCCGCGGCCTCATTGAAGGGCAAGAATCCGGAATCAGTCGTTATCGAATCGGAAGGTGATCCGCGGCTTCATGCCGCGGCCTCATTGAAGGGAATGGGTTGATGCCAAGACGCCCGGCGCCTGATTCCGGTGATCCGCGGCTTCATGCCGCGGCCTCATTGAAGCGAGATGACGATGCATCTCTGCCGGATGTATGCCGAGGTGATCCGCGGCTTCATGCCGCGGCCTCATTGAAGCATCGCGTTGAGCGAGGCTTCGGCCGTCGTCGCGCGATGTGATCCGCGGCTTCATGCCGCGGCCTCATTGAAGCGCCACCGTCTCCGACGTGCTCGGGTCCGTGTGCGTGTGATCCGCGGCTTCATGCCGCTGCCTCATTGAAGCTACTTGATGTCACTGTGCGGACTGACACCAGGCTTGGGTGATCCGGACAGCTGGGAGCCGGCCTACTCGCTAATTAACGCGCGCATCAGCTATCTGATCCGCGACTACGGCCTGCGCGTGACCCTGTTCGGCGACAACCTGGGCGACGAACGCTACGATGCGGGCGTGTTCATGACGGACTTCGGCCGCGAAGAATCGCTGGCGCCGCCGCGCACCTGGGGCGTGCGGCTGAACCTCGATTTCTAGGGGAATGCGCGGAGTGCGTCATCTTGATGGCTGCGGCGCCGGCCGACGGCGCCGACGGTCGGCACTGTTGTTGCGATCGAGAACGCATGATCTTCCGCCAGCTGTTCGAACGTGAATCGAGTACCTATACCTATCTGCTGGCCTCGCGTGCCGGCGGCGAGGCGCTGATCATCGATCCGGTGCTGGAGCAGACCGATGAACTGCTGCGGCTGATCGGCGAACTGGATCTGAAGCTGGCGCTGGCGATCGACACGCACACGCACGCCGACCACGTCACCGCGCTCGGCGCGCTGCGCGACGCCACGGCCTGCGTCACGGCGATGGGCGAGCGCAGCCGCGCCGAATGCGTGACGACGCGCTTCCGCGACGGCGAGACGATCCGGCTCGACGGCCTCGCGCTGCGCGCGCTCTACACGCCCGGCCACACCGACGAATCGTTCAGCCTGCACTACGCGGGCGACGCCGCGAACGCCGCGCGCGTCTTCACTGGCGATGTGCTGCTGATCCGCGGCACCGGCCGCACCGATTTCCAGAACGGCGACCCCTACCGCTCCTACGACTCGATCTTTAACCGGCTGCTGCGCCTGCCGGACGACACGCTCGTCTATCCGGCGCACGACTATCGCGGCCACACGGTGTCGACGATCGGCGAGGAGCGCGCGCACAACCCGCGCCTGCAGGTCGCCGATGCCGACGAGTACGCGGCATTGATGAACAGCCTGGATCTGGCGACGCCGAAGCTGATGGACATCGCCGTGTCGGCGAACCTGCGCTGCGGCCGCGCGCCTGATGCGGCAACGAAATGATGCCCTCCCGCCGCGTGCGGGGAGGCAGATGCGGCTTCCGGCTTTCGGTGGCGCGCTGGAAGCGGGCGCTCGACGCCTGAATATCGCGGCCAGCGTTTCGGTGGTGGTGCCACCGCGCGGTCGTCAGGCCGCCGGGGCCCTGCTGCGTTTCTTCGCGGCGCCACCCGGCAGGCAGGCGTCGAGCAGCGTGCGTGCCGCGCTCAGCGAGTGCACGAGCGGACCGCCGCGGCCGGCGAAGGTCAGGCGGGTGACGGTGCTGCCTTCGATCAGCAGCATCAGCGCGTCGCCGAGCGCGGCCGCGTCGCGGGCCCCGGCTTCCCCGGCGAGCGAGCGCAGACGACGGCGCATTTCGGTCTTGTACTGGCGGATGACGTCGTGGCCGGGGTGTTCCGCCTCGCGCAGCTCGACGGCGGCGTTGCTGAGCGGGCAGCCGCAGGCGTCCTCGCCGCAGGACTTGCTCATGACCATTTCGAAGATCGCCTCGATCTGCCGGCGCGGGTCGCCGGCGTGCGGGACGATCGCGGTGTCCCAACGTTCCCAGAATTCCACGACCTGTGCCTTCAGGCATTCGGCGACCAGATCGTCCTTCGACGGAAAGCTGCGATAGAAGCTCATCTTGTTGGTGCCGGCGCCGCAGGCGATGGCGTCGACGCCGACGGCGCGGATGCCCTGCCGGTAGAACAGCTCGCGGGCCGTCTTGAAGATGCGATCACGGACGCGGCCGCCACCTTCCGGCGTTGCCGCTGACCGCGATTTGTCTTCGCTCATAACTTTTTACCTCTTGCGCTCCAAAACCCCTTGACGCAGATGTTACTGATCGGTAACTTACAATCGAAGTGTTACTGACCGGTAACGCACGAAGCTTCCCCTGATTCGACACGGACGTCAACCGACGGACCAGCGGAAGTCGTGAATCTCATCCCCCCAACGGTGTTTCCCCCCGCCAGGGAGCTCCGATCGCTGGAGACGTACGCATGACCTCGCAAGTCCGTCCATACACCCGTCCATCGATCAGCAATTCTACGCTGAGTCTGCTGCCGCTGGCCTTGCTGGTGCTCGCGGCGATCGGTCTCTCCGGCTGCCAGTCGCAGGCCGACACCGCACCGGCGCCGGCCGCACCGGAAGTCACGGTGCGCGTCGCCGTGCAGCAGCAGATCGTCGACTGGGACCACTACACCGGCCGCTTCGAGGCCGTGGAGCGCGTCGAACTGCGGCCGCGCGTGACCGGCTACATCGATCGCCTGGATTTCGACGAAGGCAGGCTCGTCAAGAAGGGCGAGCTGCTGTTCCGGATCGATCCGCGTCCGTACCGGGCGCGGCTCGATCAGGCCGAGGCTGAACTGGCGCGCGCCGTCGCGCAGAGCGAGCTCGCCGAGAGCGAATCGGCGCGCGCCGGGAACCTGCTGGGCGCGCACGCGATTTCCAGGGAAGAGTACGACGCGCGCGCCAGCAACCGCGGGCAGACCGCGGCCGGCCTGCGCGCCGCGCGCGCCGCCGTCGAGGCGGCGCGGCTCGACCTCGAATTCACGCGAGTCACGGCGCCGATCAGCGGCCGCGTGTCGCGCGCCAGCGTCACCGCCGGCAATTTCGTCTCGGCCGGGCAGACCGTGCTGACCTCGGTGGTTTCGGTCGATCCGATCTACGTGTACTTCGACGGTGACGAGCGGAGCTATCTGAAGTACGCCGCGCAGGCGAGCCGCGGCGAGCGGCCGAGCGAGCGCGAAGCGGCGCTGCCGGTGTTCGTCGGCCTCGCCGACGAGGACGGCTATCCGCACGCCGGCAGAATCGATTTCCTCGACAACGCGCTCGATCCGCAGACCGGCACGATCCGCGCGCGCGCCGTGCTGCCGAATCCGGACGGCCGCTTCACGCCGGGCCTGTTCGCGCGCCTGCAGCTGGTCGGCAGCGGCCGCTATCCGGCGACGCTGCTCGACGAGCGCGCGATCGGTACCGACCAGAGCAAGAAATTCGTCTACGTCGTCGACGGGCAGAACAAGGTCGAGTACCGCGCGGTGACGCTCGGCGAATTGCACGACGGCCTGCGCGTGGTGCGCGACGGCGTGAAGCCGGGAGAGCGCGTGATCGTCGCCGGCCAGCAGCGCGTGCAGCCGGGCGCGACGGTGACGGCGCGCGTCGAAGCCGCGCCGCAGCCGACCGCCGACGCGCGCGACGCGACGGCCTTCGCCATCAATTAAGCCTTCCATGAAACTCACGCATTTTTTCATCGAGCGCCCGATCTTCGCCGGCGTGCTCTCCTTCCTGGTCTTCGTCGCCGGCCTGATCGCGGTGTTCCGCCTGCCGATCTCCGAGCTGCCGGAAGTCGTGCCGCCGACCGTCGTCGTCACCGCCAGCTATCCGGGCGCGACGGCGCAGACGCTGTCGGAGACGATCGCCACGCCGCTCGAACAGGAGATCGTCGGCGTCGAGGACATGCTGTACATGAACTCGCAGGCGCAGCAGGACGGCACCTTGCAGCTGACGGTGACGTTCAAGCTCGGCACCGACGTCGACCGCGCGCAGGTGCAGGTTCAGAACCGCGTTGCGCAGGCGCTGCCGCGGCTGCCGGAAGAGGTGCGCAACGCCGGCGTGACGACGCGCAAGAGCTCGCCGAACCTGACGATGGTCGTGCACCTGTATTCGCCGGACGGCCGCTACGACGGCCTCTATCTGCGCAACTACGCGGTGATCCAGGTGCGCGACCGCCTCGCGCGCCTGCCGGGCGCCGGCGACGTGCGCGTGTTCGGCTCGGGCGACTACGCGATGCGTCTGTGGCTCGATCCGCAGAAGCTCGCCTCGCGCGATCTGACGGTCGACGACGTGGTGAAGGCGGTGCGCGAGCAGAACGTGCAGGTCGCCGCCGGCAGCGTCGGCGCGCCGCCGCTCGAAGACCATCCGGCGTTCCAGCTGGCGATCGACGCGCACGGCCGCCTCAACGACGAGCGCCAGTTCGGCGACATCGTCGTCAAGACCGGCGCCGACGGCGAGATCACGCGCCTCGCCGACGTCTCGCGCATCGAGATGGGCGCCGGCGAGTACGCGCTGCGCTCGCTGCTCGACAACCGCTCGGCGGTCGCGCTGCCGGTGTTCCTGCAGCCGGGCGCCAACGCGCTCGAACTTGCCGACGGCGTGCGCGCGACGATGGCCGAGCTGAAGAAGAGCTTCCCGCAAGGCGTGGACTACTCGATCATCTACGACCCGACGGTGTTCGTGCGCGACTCGATCCACGCGGTCATCGAAACCCTGCTCGAAGCGCTGCTGCTGGTCGTCATTGTCGTCGTGCTGTTCCTGCAGACCTGGCGCGCGGCGCTGATCCCGATCATCGCCGTGCCGGTCGCCATCATCGGCAGCTTCGCGGCGATGCTGGCGTTCGGCTTCTCGATCAACACGCTGACCCTGTTCGGCCTGGTGCTCGCGGTCGGCATCGTCGTCGACGACGCCATCGTCGTGGTCGAGAACATCGAGCGCGGCATCGCCGAAGGACTGGCGCCGCGCGCCGCCGCGCACCGCTCGATGGAGGAGGTGGCCGGGCCGATCATCGCGATCTCGCTGGTGCTGTGTGCCGTATTCGTGCCGCCGGCGTTCGTCGGCGGCTTCAACGGCCAGTTCTACCGGCAGTTCGCGCTGGTCATCGCCTTCGCCTCGATCATCTCGGCCTTTAACTCGCTGACGCTGTCGCCGGCGCTCGCCGCGCTGCTGTTGCGCAAGCACGGCGACGCGCCGGACCGCCTGCAGCGCGTCATCGACGGCGGCTTCGGCTGGCTGTTCCGGCCGTTCAACCGCGCGTTCGCCAAGGGCGCCTCCGGCTACCAGCGCGGCGTGCGCAAGGTACTGCGGCTCGCGGTGCTGAGCCTCGTCGTCTACGGCGGCTTCGTGCTGCTGACCGGCGTCGCCTTCGTCAAGGCGCCGAACGGCTTCATCCCGTCGCAGGACAAGGGCTATCTGGTGACGGTGATCCAGCTGCCGCCGGGTTCGTCGATCGAGCGTACCGGGGCGGTCGTCAAGCGCGTCGGCGAAATCGGCCTGACGCAGGCCGGCATCGCGCACGCCGTGCAGTTCCCGGGCCTGTCGATCAACGGCTTCACGCGCTCGTCGGACGCGGCGGTGGTGTTCTTCCCGCTGAAGGACTTCGGCGAGCGCCGCGGCCTGCGCGGTCCGCAGATCGCCGCCGAGCTGAACCATAAGCTCGGCGCGATCGACGACGCCATGGTGATCGCCGTGCTGCCGCCGGCGATTCTCGGCCTCGGCACTTCCGGTGGCTTCAAGGCGCGCCTCGTCGATCGCGGCAACTCGGGGCCGGCGGCGCTGTACGACATGACGCAGACCTTCGTCGGCAAGCTGCGGCAGACGCCGGAGCTGGCGCGCGTGTTCTCGACCTACGACGTCAACGCGCCGCAGCTGTACGCCGACATCGACCGCGTCAAGGCCAAGCGCCTCGGCATCGATCTCGATGTGGTGTTCCGTACCCTGCAGGTCTATCTCGGCTCGTACTACATCAACGACTTCAACCGGTTCGGGCGCACCTTCCGCGTCATCGCGCAGGCCGACGAGCAATACCGCGCGCGGCCGCAGGACGCGCTGCTGCTGAAGACGCGCAACGCCGGCGGCGAGATGGTGCCGCTCGGCTCGATCCTGCAGCTGAAGGAGACCTTCGGCCCGAACATGGCCGAGCGCTACGACGGTTTCCCGAGCGCCGACATCAACGGCGGCCCGGCGCCGGGTGTCAGCTCGGGTCAGGCGATGGCGGCGCTCGAACGGGTCGCGCGGGAAACGCTGCCGCCGGGCGCCGCCATCGAATGGACGGAACTGGCCTATCAGCAGATCGGCGCGGCGCAGGCGCTGGCCATCGTGCTGCCGCTCGCCGTGCTGTTCGTGTTCCTCGTGCTCGCCGCGCAGTACGAAAGCCTGGCACTGCCGCTGGCGGTGATCCTGATCGTGCCGATGACGCTGCTGTCGGCGCTCGCCGGCGTGTTCCTGATGAAGAGCGAGATCAACATCTTCACGCAGATCGGCCTGTTCGTGCTGGTCGGCCTCGCGGCGAAGAACGCGATCCTCATCGTCGAGTTCGCGCACGAGCTGGAGGCGCGCGGCGCCTCGACGCTCGACGCGGCGCTCGAAGCCTGCCGCCTGCGCCTGCGGCCGATCCTGATGACCTCGTTCGCGTTCATCTTCGGTGTGCTGCCGCTGGCGGTCGCGACCGGCGCCGGCGCCGAGATGCGCCAGGCGATGGGCATCGCCGTGTTCTTCGGCATGATCGGCGTGACCTTCTTCGGCCTGTTCTTCACGCCGCTGTTCTACGTGGGGCTGCGCCGGCTCGCGTCGCGTCGCGCGGCGCTGCGGGAACGCACCCCATCGGCTGCGGCGCTCGACGCCGCCGGCCAGCACTGACGATCGAGAGATCGCGAAGGAGTCGACAATGAGCACAGCAACGGAAAAAGTCGCGCTGATCACCGACGCGCAGCGCGCCGAGCGCTTCGCGCAGGCGCGCTCGCTCGCGCGGCAGGGCCTGCACGTCGTCGTCGCCGCGCCGGAATGGGCGAAGGCGGTCGACGCGGCGCTGCGCCTGCAGCTCGAAGGCCTGTCAGCCGAGGCGCTGCAGCTCGAGCGCCGCGACGCGGCGGCGCTGGCGGCGGCCCGGCAGCAGATCGTGCGCCGCCACGGGCATCTCGACATCGTCGACGACGAAGCATCGCTCGCTTTATGAGCGGGTCTTTCGATTTCACCAGGAGCACAGCCATGAACGAACGCATTTCCCATGTCACCGATGCCAGCTTCGAGCAGGACGTCAAGCAGGCGAGCGCGCAGCAGCCGGTGCTCGTCGATTTCTGGGCGGAATGGTGCGGCCCGTGCCGCATGGTCGCGCCGGCGCTCGAGCAACTCGCCGCCGAGAGCGGCGAGCGCCTGAAGATCGTCAAGCTCAACGTCGACGAGAATCCGCAGACCGCCGCTGCGCTCGGCGTCCGCGGTATCCCGACCTTGATGCTCTTCAAGGGCGGCGCACTGGCCGCGACGCAGGTCGGTGCCGTGCCGAAGTCGCGGCTCGCGGCCTTCGTCGCGCCGCATCTCGCCGCGGCGGCGTGAGACCGCGCCCGCTCGCCTTCTGTGCGCAAACACCCAAAAAGGAAAGTCCCCATGACCGCGACCCTGTTTTCGCCGCTGCAGCTCGGCGACCTCCAGCTGCCGAACCGCATCATCATGGCGCCGATGACGCGCGTGCGCGCCGAACCCGGTCATGTGCCCGGCGAACTGATGGCCACGCATTACGCACAGCGCGCGACGGCGGGCCTGCTCATCGCCGAGGCGACCACGGTGTCGCCGCGGACGAGCGGCTTCGGCGAGGCTCCCGGCATTTATGACGAAGCGCAGCGCGCCGGCTGGCAGCGGGTGACCGATGCTGTGCACCGGGCCGGCGGCCGCATTGCGCTGCAGGTTTTCCATCCGGGACGCGCCGCGCCGGCGTCGCTCAACGGCGGTACGCAGCCGGTGTCCTCCACCGACCGCGCGATCCGCGCCAGCGGCGAGGAGCAAGCCTCGGGCAGGATTTACGATGTGCCGCATCGCCTGACGGCCACCGAAGTGCGCGGCATCGTCGCGCAGTTCCGCCGTGCCTTCGATAGCGCGCGCGATGCCGGCTTCGACGCCGTGGAGATTCACGGCGCGCACGGCTATCTGCTCGACCAGTTCCTGCGCGACGGCGTCAACGACCGCGACGACGAGTACGGCGGGCCGATCGAGAACCGTGCGCGCCTGCTGCTCGCGGTGATCGACGAAGCGATTGCGGTGTTCGGTTCCGGCCGCGTCGGCCTGCGCATCTCGCCGCTGGTGTCGTTCAACGACATCAGCGACTCGAATCCGCGCGCGCTGGTGCAGTACCTCGCGCAGGAGATCGAGCGCCGCGCGCTGGCCTTCCTCGATCTGCGCCACGACCGGCATGATGCGCCGGAGGAAGAAGCGCTCGCCGATATCGTGCGCCGGCGCTATCGCGGCGCGCTGCTGCGCAACGGCGGCTACGACCGCGACAGCGGCGCCGCCGATCTCGCCGGCGGCCGCGCCGACGCGATCGTCTACGGCAAGCCCTTCATCGCCAATCCGGACCTCGTCGAGCGCCTGCGCAGGCACGCGCCGCTCGCGCAGCCGGATTTCTCGCTGCTCTACGCGCCGGGCCCGCGCGGCTACATCGACTATCCCGCGCTGGCGCCGACGGCGCTCGACGATCCCGCACTGGCATGAACGCACATCCTGTCTCCGAATCGAAGCGTGGCGCGCCCCGTGCGCGCCGCGCGCTCACACCACTGCTGACCTCGATCGCGGGCGCCACGCTGGCGGCCTGCAGCGTCGGCCCCGACTATCACGCGCCGCAATTGCCGGCGGCGCACGCCGATGCCGACGTCGACGTCTCGCTGTACGACGCCGGCGAGCCGCCGGCGCAGTTCTGGGCGACGTTCGGCGACGAGCGGCTCGACGCGCTCGAGGCGCGCGCGCTGTCGGCGAATCACGATCTGCGCATCGCGCTCGCCCATCTCAACCAGGCGCGCGCGCTGCGCCGCGAAGTCTTCTTCGATTACCTGCCGACGGTGACGGCCGAAGCCGGCTGGGCGAAGACGCAGGAGAGCGCCGACCAGCTGCCCGGCTACACGCGCGACGAGCGCCGGACCGAGCTGTACGGCGCCAGCTTCGATGCCGCCTGGGAGCTCGACCTGTTCGGCCGCGTGCGCCGCGAGAACGAGGCGAGCCGCGCCAATGAAGAAGCGCTCGCCGCCGATCTGCGCTCGGCCCAGCTCAGCGTCGCCGCCGAGGTCGCGCGCACGTACTTCGAACTGCGCGGCGCGCAGGCACGGCTCGCCGTCGCATTCGGCAACGCCGACAACCAGCTCGGCACCCTGAACTATATCGAAGCGCGGCTGAACTACGGCCGCGGCACCGAGCTCGATCAGCAGCGCGCCAAGGCGCAGCTGGCCACGACGCGGGCGCGCATTCCCGACCTGAAGATCGCGATCGCCAACGCCGAGCACCGGCTCGCGGTGCTCGGCGGGCTCGAACCGACGGCGCTGCACGCGCAGCTGACGGATGCCGCTGCCTTGCCGCCGTTGCCGCGTCTCGTGCAGATCGGCAAGCCGGAAGACCTGCTGCGCCGTCGTCCGGACGTTGCCAGCGCCGAGCGACAGCTCGCGGCGGCGACCGCCGGCATCGGCATCGCCGCCGCCGACTACTTTCCGCGCGTGAGCTTCGTCGGCGAAGCGGGCTTCTCGGTCGCGCACCTCGGTTCGGTCGGCGACGGCGGCAGCGAGGCGTACAGCTTCGGGCCGAGCATCAGCTGGGCGGCCTTCGATCTCGGCCGCGTGCGTGCGCGCGTCGCGCAGCGCCGCGCCGGCGCCGACGCGGCGCTGGCGCGCTACGAGCAGAGTGTGCTGCAGGCGCTCGAAGAGACGTCGAACGCGCTCGTCGCCTACGGCGAGAGCCGCCGCAAGCTCGACCTGCTCGACGCCGGCGCGCAGGCGAGCACGCGCGCCGTGCAGCTCGCGCGCGTGCGCTTCGAGGCCGGCGCCGCCGACTTCATCGACGTGCTCGATGCCGAACGCAGCCAGCTCGACGCCGAGGACACGCTGGCACAGGCGCGCACGCAAACGGCGGCCTCGCTGGTCGCGCTGTACAAATCGCTCGGCGGCGGCTGGAACGCGGCGCCGGCGACCGCGGTCTCACGCGCGGACTGAAAGGGAGAAAACGATGATCGAGCTGCACTACTGGACCACACCGAACGGCCACAAGATTACCATCTTCCTCGAAGAAGCCGGGCTCGAGTACCGCGTCGTGCCGGTCAACATCGGCCGCGGCGAGCAGTTCCGGCCCGAATTTCTGGAGATCGCGCCGAACAACCGTATCCCGGCGATCGTCGACCGCGCGCCGGCCGACGGCGGCGAGCCGATCGCGCTGTTCGAGTCGGGCGCGATCCTCACGTACCTCGCCGAGAAGACCGGCCGCTTCCTGCCGGCCGACACGCGCGGCCGCTTCGAGACGCTGCAGTGGCTGTTCTGGCAGATGGCGGGTCTCGGGCCGATGGCCGGGCAGAACCATCACTTCCGCAACTACGCGCCGGACAAGCTGCCGTATGCGATCGAGCGCTACGTGAAGGAGACGAACCGCCTGTACGGCGTGCTCGACCGGCGGCTCGCCGGCCGCGAGTTCGTCGCCGGCGCGTATTCGATCGCCGACATGGCGGCGTATCCGTGGATCGTGCCGCACGAGGGGCAGGGCCAGAAGCTCGAGGACTTCCCGCACCTGAAGCGCTGGTTCGAGGCGATCGCCGCGCGGCCGGCGGTGCAACGTGCCTACGTGCTGGCGAAGACCGTCAACGCGCAGCCGCCGGTGCTGGACGAGGAAGCGCGGCGCGTGCTGTTCGGCCAGGACGCCTCGCGCCTGCGCCGCGCTTAGGCCCTGTCATCCATCGGGCGACGATGATCCGCCGCAATTGAGGAAAGGCTCCAGGCGGGGACGTTTTTTCTTCATTACGTCAAAAGCCCTCTTGCGCGGGAGGGCTTTTGCTTTTTAGGCTCGCCGTCGTCAACCCACGATTCTCCGGAGACCGGCATGCCTGCCATCCGCAGCGCCTCGTTCGCCTTCCTGGCCCTCAGCGCCGTTCTCGCTCATGCGCCGGCGCAGGCGGCCGACGACGGCGAAGCGGCGTTCCGCTCGCTGTACAAGGAACTGGTCGAGACCAATACCACGCTGTCGGCCGGCAGCTGCACCGACGCCGCGCAGAAGATGGCGGCGCACCTGAGGGCGGCCGGCTACGGCGACGCCGATCTGAAGATCTACGCGCCGGACGACCGGCCGAAGGACGGCGCGCTGGTCGCGACGCTGCCGGGCCGCGACGCCGGGCTCAAGCCCGTACTGCTGCTCGCCCACCTCGACGTCGTCGAGGCCAAGCGCGCGGACTGGCAGCGCGATCCCTTCACGCTGGTCGAGGAGGACGGCTGGTTCTACGCGCGCGGCGCCAGCGACGACAAGGCGATGGCGGCGGTGTTCACCGACAGCCTGATCCGCTACAAGCGGGAAGGCTTCAGGCCGCGGCGCGGCATCAAGCTGGCGCTGACCTGCGGCGAGGAAACGCCGCAGGACTTCAACAGCGTCTACTGGCTGCTGAAGACACGGCCCAAGGTGCTCGACGCGGCGTTCGCGCTCAACGAAGGCGCCGGTGGCGAGCTTGATGCCGATGGCAAGCCGGTTGCGCTGCAGATTCAGGCCGGCGAGAAGGTTTATCAGGACTACCGGCTGGAGACGCGCAATCCGGGCGGCCACAGTTCGCGGCCGACGCACGACAACGCGATCTACGAACTGGCGGCGGCGCTGACCAGGCTTGGCGCGTACTCGTTCCCGGTCACGTTCAACGACGCGACGCGCGGCTATTTCGAGCAGCAGGCCAGGCTGTCGCCGCCCGACGTCGCCGCCGACATGCGCGCGGTGCTGAAGAATCCGCAGGACGACGCGGCCGTCGAACGGCTGTGGGCGCGCAATCCGGGCTGGAACAGCATGCTGCGCACGACCTGCGTGGCGACCATGGCCGACGCCGGCCACGCCGCCAACGCGCTGCCGCAGCGCGCGACCGCCAACATCAACTGCCGCATCCTGCCCGGCGTTGCGCCGGAGGCGGTTCGCGAGCAGCTGATCCGGGTCGTCGGCGACGATCGGGTGAGCGTGACGATGGAGGAGGAGCCGAGCACCGGCATCAACCTGCCGCCGCCGCTGACGGCGGGCATCCTCGGGCCGGTGCAGAAGCTGGCGGCGCGAATGTGGCCGGGCGTGACGGTGGTGCCAACGATGTCGACCGGCGCGACCGACAGCCGCTTCCTCAACGGCGCCGGCATTCCGAGCTACGGTCTGTCCGGCATGTTCCATGACGCCGAAGGCAGCCACGCGCATGGCCTCGACGAACGCATCCGCGTGCAGTCGCTGCTCGACGGCCGCCGCTTTCTCTACGAGATCGTCAAGGTCTACGCGACGCAGCGCGACTGAGATTCGGGCGGCCCCGGCGGTCAGTCGGCCGAAGCCGGCGTCGAGGCTGGCGGCGCAATGCGAAAATGTCGCCGCCGCCGCGGCCGCCGCTCGAGAAGGTCGCGTTATAGGCCGCACTATCCGCATCACCCGCAAGAGGAACAGACGTGACGTCAGTCGCAGAACCGATTCCGCTCGGCCAGGGCTTCTACTGGCAGGACATCAGCGCCGGCCAGCGCTTCCGCACCATCCGCCGCACGATCACCGAGACCGATCTCGTCAACTTCATCTCGGTCACCGGCATGCTGGAGGCGATCTTCATCGACGCCGAGTTCGAAGGCGCCGCCATGAGCGGCCGCGCCGTGCCGGCGGCGTTGACGCAGGGCCTGATCGAGGGCCTGCTGTTCCAGACCATGATCCAGGGCACCGGGCTCGCATTGCTGGAGCTGTCGCTCAAGGCGCTCAAGCCGGTATGCGTCGGCGACACGATCTGGGCGCTGGTGACCATCACCGAGGTCAAGCCAACCTCGAAGAGCAACCGCGCCGTGGTGACCAGCGAGATCGAAGTGCACAACACGCGCGGCGAGCGGGTGCTCGTCTATACCGCGAAGCGCATGCTGGCCGGACGCGCCTGATTGCCGTCGCCGCGGCTCAGCGCTGCGGCTCTTCATCCTCATTGCGATGCAGCGCCGTCTGCATGAGCGCGTGCTGTCGTTCCGTGCGGGCCACCGACGTCGTCGCCGCCCTGAAGATGCGCGCGCAGATACGGCAGGACTTCGGCGCAGCCCATCGCTTCTATGAGTGCCGCGCCCTGTAGTTCGACGCCGCAGGTGCGGGCGCCGATGAACACCGATGCGGACACGGAGGCGTTGCGCCAATGCCCGTATGCGAAGCCGGCGGCCGCGATGGCGACCAGCGCGGCGATGACGACGGCGAGCGTTTTTTCACGGCGACGCGGCGCGCGTGGCGACGCTCACCCGGCCGCCGATACCGACGCCGCCGCGCGCAGCATCGCGGCGGCCTTGTTCATCGTCTCGTCCCACTCGGCCTGCGGGTCGGAGTCGGCGACGACGCCGCCGCCGGCCTGCACGTGGACCTGGCCGTCCTTGATGACGGCGGTGCGGATCGCGATCGCGGTATCCATGTTGCCGTCCCAGCCGAGGTAGCCGACGGCGCCGCCGTAGATGCCGCGCTTGACCGGCTCGATTTCGTCGATGATCTCCATCGCGCGCACCTTCGGCGCGCCGGACAGCGTGCCGGCCGGGAACGTCGCCGCCAGCGCGTCGAGGGCATCGAAGCCGCCCTTGAGCCGGCCGGTGACGTTGGAGACGATGTGCATGACGTGGCTGTAGCGCTCGATCACCATCTGTTCGGTGAGCTTGACGCTGCCGATCTCGGAGACGCGGCCGATGTCGTTGCGGCCGAGATCGATCAGCATCAGGTGTTCGGCGATCTCCTTCGGATCGGCGAGCAGCTCGGCGGCCAGCGCCGCGTCTTCCTCGGCGCTGGCGCCTCGCTTGCGCGTGCCGGCGATCGGCCGCACGGTGACGAGGCCGTTCTCGACGCGCACCAGCACTTCCGGCGACGCGCCGACGACGTGATGGTCTCCGAGGTCCATGCAGTACAGGTACGGCGACGGATTGAGGCGGCGGATCGCGCGGTACAGCTCGACCGGATCGGCGTCGAACGGCGCCGACAGGCGCTGCGACGGCACGACCTGCATGCAGTCGCCGGCGGCGATGTAGTCCTGCACGTGGCGGACCATCCGGCGGTACGGCTCGAGCCCGAAGCTCGACTCGAACGGCAGCTCCGGCACGCCGGGCGCGGCCGGCGGGCGCGGCGGCAGCGGCCGCGCGAGCAGCGCCTCGATCTCGTCGAGCCGCGATCGCGCGCGGGTCACGTCGGCCTCGTCGTCGGGCGTGGCGTGCGTGACGATCGTCAGCGTCGCGCGCAGGTTGTCGAAGACGACGATTTCCTCGGCGCGCATCAGCAGGATATCCGGCACGCTGAGCGGATCGTCCTTGACCGTGCCGGCCAGGCGCGGCTCGAAGTAGCGCACGCAGTCGTAGCCGAAATAGCCGACCAGGCCGCCGGAGAAGCGCGGCAGCGACGCATCCGGCCGCACGCGATGACGCGCCGCGTAGTCGCGGATCCACGGCATCGGGTCGCTGAGGTGCGCGGTCTCGACGGTCTGGCCGTCGCGCGTCACGGTGATGTCGTGGCCGACCACGCGCAGCACCTCGCGCGACGGCAGGCCGATGAACGAATAGCGGCCCCACTGCTCGCCGCCGACCATGGATTCCAGCAGGAACGAATAGCCGTTTTTGCGGGGCTTGTGCGCGAGCTTGAGATAGGCGCCGACCGGCGTATCGAGGTCGCCGGGCAGCTCGCGCGTCAGCGCGATGCGGTTGTAGTGCGTCATGGTCTTCAGTCTTGAAACGAAAATGGAAAAGGGACGGGCGGCCCGGAGAAACGAGGGGCTGCCGCAGCGCTGATCAGCGCCATCGCCACCATCCGCGCGGGTACGCGGTCCATTGCAGGGACTGAAGCATTTGCGAATCTCGTGAGGCCGGAAATGGCTGGGCGCCGCACTATACGCGAAGCCGCAGCGCCAATCACCGGACTAGCACCGGGCGGATCCTGCGCTCGCAATGAGGGATGCCGCCGTTCACATGCGTGTCGGCTCGCTCCGCTACAGTAGCCCGCCTTTTCTCCGCAACGCCCCTCATGCGCCACGTGCGTCCACCGGCCAGCAGCGTCGTACCGCTGCTGTGCACGTTCACGGCCTATCTGACGATCGGCCTGCAGCTCGCGGCGCTGCCGGGCTTCATGCACTTCCGGCTCGGCTACGGCACCGTCACGGTCGGCGCCGTCGTCGGCGCCCAGTATCTGGCGACGCTCGTCAGCCGCGGCTACGCCGGCCATTTCGTCGATTGCCACGGCCCCAGGCGGGCCGTGCTGCTCGGGCTGCTCGGCATTCTCGGCAGCGGTGCGTTGCTGGCGGTCGCCGCGTCGCTGCCGGCGTCGCCGGCACCGTCGCTCGCCGCGCTGCTCGTCGGCCGGCTCCTGCTCGGCGTTGGCGAGAGCTTCGTCGCCACCGCGGCGATCATGTGGGCGACGCGCCGCGCCGGCGCCGAATACATGGCGACGGCGATTTCGTGGAACGGCATCGCGACCTACGGCGCCATGGGCATCGGCGCACCGCTCGGCGTCGCGCTCGATCGCGGCTTCGGGCTGCCGGCGGTCGGCGCGCTGTGCATGATCGTCGCGCTGCTGATGGCCGGACTCGCGCGGCGCAGCGCCGTGGTCGCCGTCGTGCCTGGTCAGCCGCTGCCGTTCGGTCGCCTGCTGGTGCAGGTGGCACCGTTCGGCACGGGCCTGGCGTTTGGCGGCGCGGGCTTCGGCGTGATCGCCAGCTTCATCGTGCTGCACTTCGCGAGTCGCGGATGGGACGGCGCGGCGCTGGCGCTGTCGGCGTTCACGGTGGGGATGATCGGCGTGCGCCTGCTCTTCAGCGATGCGATCCGCCGGTGCGGCGGCTACCGTGTCGCGCTCGTCTCGTTCGCCCTCGAGACCGCCGGCCTCGCGCTGATCGCGGCCGCGGGTTCGCCATGGCTGACGACGGCGGGTGCCGCGCTGGCCGGCGGCGGCTTCGCGCTGGTCTTTCCGGCGCTGGCCGTCGAAGCGCTGCGCCGCGTTCCGGACGAGAACCGCGGCGCCGCGCTGGGCCTCTACACGGTGTTCAGCGACGTGGCGATGAGCCTCGCCGGGCCGCTCGGCGGCCTGCTGGTGATGGCGCAGGACTACCGGCCGGTCTATGCGGCCGCCGCGCTGTTGTGCGCGTCGGCGCTGGTGATGACGGCGCGGCTGTCACGCCGCGCGACGGAGCCAGCCTAGCCGGCCTTGGCGATCTCCGCCTTCATCGAAGCGATCGTCGCCGCGTAGTCCTTCGCGCCGAAGATGGCGCTGCCGGCGACGAAGGTGTCGGCGCCGGCTCTGGCGATCTCCTGGATGTTGTCGATCTTCACGCCGCCATCGATTTCGAGGCGGATCTCGCGGCCCGGGCTCTTGGCGACGCAGGCGTCGATCAGTTCGCGCGCCTCGGCGAGCTTGTTCAGCACGCTGGGGATGAAGCTCTGGCCGCCGAAGCCGGGATTGACCGACATCAGCAACACCATGTCGACCTTGTCCATCACGTACTTCAGCGCGTCGAGCGGCGTCGCCGGGTTGAAGACCAGGCCGGCCTTGCAGCCGGCGGCCTTGATCGCCTGCAGGCTGCGGTCGACGTGGCGCGTCGCTTCCGGGTGGAAGGTGATGTACGTGGCGCCGGCCCTGGCGAACAGCGCGGCGAGCTCGTCGACCGGCTCGACCATCAGATGCACGTCGATCGGCGCCGTGACGCCGTACTTGCGCAGCGCCTCGGCGATCATCGGCCCGAACGTCAGATTCGGCACGTAATGGTTGTCCATCACGTCGAAGTGGACGATGTCGGCGCCGGCCGCGAGCACGTTCTTCACCTCGTCGCCGAGGCGGGCGAGATCGGCGGACAGGATGCTGGGAGCGATCAGCGGGGCGAGCTTGGTCATGGCGCGGCCATTATCGCAGAATGCGCGCCTCATCCATCCGCTGGCCCGCTGCCATGTCTGTCACCGCCCTCTACGAATCGACGCTGACCAGCGTGCCGCGCATCCACAAGGGCAAGGTGCGCGACATCTACGCGCTCGGCGACGCGCACATGCTGATCGTCACGAGTGATCGCCTGTCGGCGTTCGACGTGATCCTGCCACAGCCGATTCCCGGCAAGGGCGCGGTGCTGACCGCCGTCTCGAATTTCTGGATGTCGCGCTTCACGCACCTGCTGCCGAACCATCTCGCGCCGGACGTGGATCTGGCGCAGTACCTGACGCCGGCCGAACTGGCGCAGGTCGCCGGCCGCAGCAACGTCGTGCGCAGGCTGAAGGCGTTGCCGATCGAGGCCGTCGCGCGCGGCTACCTCATCGGCAGCGGCTGGAAGGACTACCGGAAGACCGGCGCCGTCTGCGGCATCGCCCTGCCGGCGGGTCTCGTGATGGCCGACGCGCTGCCGGAGCCGATCTTCACCCCGGCCGACAAGGCGCCCGTCGGCCAGCACGACGAGAACATCCGCTACGCCGACGTCGAGGCACGCATCGGCAAGGAACTCGCCGCGCAGGTTCGCGACATCACGCTGCGCCTGTATCGCCAGGCTTCGGAATATGCACGTACGCGCGGCATCATCATCGCCGACACCAAGTTCGAGTTTGGCGTCGACGAGCACGGCACGCTGCACCTGATCGACGAAGCGCTGACGCCGGACTCGTCGCGCTTCTGGCCGGCCGACACCTACCGTCCCGGCATCAGTCCGCCGAGCTTCGACAAGCAGTTCGTCCGCGACTATCTCGAAACGCTGGACTGGGACAAGAAAGCCCCCGGCCCGCAGCTGCCGGCCGCGATCATCGAGAAGTCGGCGGCCAAGTATCGCGAGGCGCAGCGCTTGTTGATCGGCAGCTGAGGCGCTGTCCGCGGGAGCGCAGCCTGATCTGGCTGCAGGACTGGATTGCTTCGTCGGCCTTACGGCCTCCTAGCAATGACGATTTCAGGTAAATCAGTTCGCCTCATCCGTCATTGCGAGGAGCGCAGCGACGAAGCAATCCAGTCCCGCGCTTGGATCAAGTAACGTAGCCGCATGAAGCAGCCCAGCGTCTACATCATGGCCAGCGCCCGCAACGGCACGCTCTACGTCGGCGTCACGTCTGATCTCGTCGCACGGGTCTGGCAGCACGAGCACGGCGCAGTCGCCGGCTTCACGCAGCAGTACGCCTGCAAGCGGCTGGTCTGGCACGAAGCGCACGAGACGATGGACAGCGCGATCACGCGAGAGAAGCGGATCAAGGGCGGCAGCCGTGCGCGCAAGCTGGCGCTGATCGAGGCGCTGAATCCGCAGTGGCGCGATCTCTACGAAGAAATCCTTTAGTCCCACCTCGTCATTGCGAGGAGCGCAGCGACGAAGCAATCCAGTGACGCCAGCAGATCGGGTCTCGCAGCTGGATTGCTTCGTCGGCCTTCGGTCTCCTCGCAATGACGGTTCCGGGTAATGAGCGTGGCGGTTCTTCATGACGGCTGCGCACTGAGGTCTTCCACCCGTATCTGCCCAACCATCCGCGGCTTACCATTCCCGCCATGACCTTCCTCTCCGCCGCCGTGCTGTTGTTCCTCGTCATGGACCCGCTCGGCAACGTGCCGCTGTTCCTGTCGGCGCTCAAGCACGTGCCGATGGCGCGGCAGCGGCAGGTCATCCTGCGCGAGATGCTGTTCGCGCTGGCGATCCTGCTGGTGTTCCTGCTCGGTGGCGGCCGCCTGCTGCGTCTGCTCGGCCTGTCGCAGCCGGCGCTGACCGTCGCCGGCGGCGTGATCCTGATGCTGATCGCGCTGCGCATGATCTTCCCGTCGCGCGAGAACTCGCTCGAAGAGGAAACGACGATGGTCGAGCCCTTCCTCGTGCCGTTGGCGATTCCGTATGTCGCCGGCCCGTCGGCGCTGGCGACGGTGCTGCTGATGATGAGCCGCGAGCCGGAGCGCTGGCTGACGTGGATCGGCGCCGTGCTGCTGGCCTGGATTGGCTGCCTGCCGATCATGCTCGCCAGCACCGGCCTGCGCAAAGTGCTCGGTACGCGCGGCCTGACCGCGATCGAACGCCTGATGGGCCTGCTGCTGGTGACGATCGCCGTCGAGATGATGATGGGCGGCGTCGTCGAGTTCTGGGCGGCGCACAAGCCGTGAGCGGCGTGCGGTTGCGCGCCGCGCACGAAGCCGACCTGCCGGCGATCTTCGCGATCTACGACGAGCAGGTCCTGCACGGCACGGCGACCTTCGACACGGTGCCGAAGAACGAAGCCGAGCGCATCGACTGGTTTCGCATCAATCCGGGCAATCGTTATCCGATTCTCGTCGCCGAGGATGCATCGGGCGTCGTAGGCTGGGGACGGCTCTATCAATGGTCACCGCGTCCGGCCTACGACCGTACCGCCGAAAACGCCGTCTACGTGCGCATCGACGCACGCGGTCGCGGCATCGGCCGCTTGCTGCTCGCGGAACTGCTGCGCATCGCCCCCGATGCCGGCGTGCTGACCTTGATCGCACGCATCGTCGCCGGCAATCCGGCGAGCCTCGCGCTGCACGAAGCGCTCGGCTACACGCGCATCGGCCTGATGCAGCGCTGCGGCGTCAAGCACGGCGAGGTGCTCGACGTCTGGATGCTGCAGCGCGTGCTCGACGCGCCGGGTTGAGTCAGGGCAAGGGCGTGCCGGCGGCGACGCTGCGGCGCTCCGCCTGCCGTGCCACCGACCAGCCGAGGATCGCCGCCGCCAGCAGCACCAGCGCGGCGATCAGGAATGCCGCCCCCGGCGATGGCAGCGCGGGCGCAGCGCCGACCGACAGCGCGTAAATCCAGCCGAAGAACAGTGGCGAGACCACGCCGGCGATGCTGGCGACGCTCATGTTGGCGCCTTGCAGCTGGCCCTGTTCGGATTCGGAAACGTGCTGCGTCATCAGCGACTGCAGCGTCGGCATCGCCAGGCCCCACAGTGCGCCCGGCAGCATCGCCGCGACGAACCACCAGCCGCTCGGCGCGAGGCCCATGATGGCGATGCCGATGGCCCCGCCGAACAGGCCGACGACCATCGTCGTGCGGTCGCCGAGCCTGCCGACGACGCGACCGACGAACAGGCCCTGCACCAGCATGTCGAGCGCGCCGACCAGCGCCAGCAGCAGGCCGACTTCCCAGGCGCTCCAGCCGTAGCGGTAGCCCGCGTAGAGCACGAACACCGCGGAGAACACGTGGCGCGAGAAGAACATCAGGAAGTTGACGACGGACAGACCCGACAGTTCCGGATGCGAGCGCAGCAGACGCAAGGCGCCGAACGGATTGGCGCGGCGCCACGCGAACGCCATGCGCCGCTCGCGCGGCAGCGATTCCGGCAGGATGAAGGCACCGTACAGAAAGGCGATGGCAGACAGCGCCGCCGCTGCCCAGAACGGCGCGCGTGGTGAAACTTCGCCGAGCGCACCGCCGAGCAGCGGGCCGAGCACGAAGCCGCCGCTGAACGCCGCGCCGATCAGGCCGTACGCCTTGGCGCGGCCTTCCGGCGGCGTGATGTCGGCCATGTAGGAGTAGACCGTCGTGAAGCTCGCCGACGTCACGCCGGCGATGAGACGGCCGAGCGCCAGCCACCACAGGTTCGGAGCGAGCGCCATCAGCAGGTAGTCGCAGGACAGTCCGATCGCCGACAGCAGAATCACCGGCCGCCGCCCGTAGCGATCCGACAGCGAGCCGATGACGGGCGAGGCGACGAACTGCATCAGCGCCCACAGCGCGACGAACACGCCGTTGATGAAGCCGGCGCTGGCATTGGAGCCGCTGAACGCTTCGATCAGCGCCGGCAGCACCGGAATGACGATGCCCATGGCGATGATGTCGAGCACCGCGATGACGAAGATGAAAGCGATCGCGGCGCGACGGCCGCGCAAGGGCAGGGATGACAAGGGAGAGCCTCTGGCGGGCGTGGTTTTCAGCGGTGGTTTTCAGCGGACTGATCCGCGGCTCCGCTTTCGTCGTCGTACGGATCGTCGGCGCCGACCGCGACATGCGCGAAGGTCGGCAGCCTGCCGCTTTCGTGGCGGCGGATCGCCCAGCACTTGTGTGCCGGCGGCGGGCGCTTGAAGTCTTCGTCCAGCGTCTGTGCGGTGATATCGCGCGCGTCGAACTGGCCGGCGATCAGGCCGTCGAGCCTGAAGCTGTGGCGGTTGGTTGAGAAGTACAGCGTGCCGCCGGGCGCGAGCAGCGCCATCGTGCGGCGGATCAGCGCGGCATGGTCGCGCTGGATGTCGAGCGTGCCGTCCATCTTCTTCGAGTTCGAGAAGGTCGGCGGGTCGAGGAAGATCAGGTCGAACTGCGGCGGCGCCGGCAGCGCGGCGCGCTCGGCGAGCCAGGCGAGGCCGTCGGCGCGCACCAGCGCGTGGCGCGAGAGCTTCACACCGGGTAGCGGTGGGCGCTCGTACTGCTGCGAGTGGAAATCGTTGAGCAGCAGGTTGCGCTGCGCCCAGTCGAGATAGGTGTTCGACAGGTCGAGCGACAGCGTGCTCGCCGCGCCGCCGCGCGCGGCGTGCACGCTGGCCGACGCCGTGTAGCAGAACAGGTTGAGGAAACGCTTGCCGGCCGCTTCCTGCTGGATGCGCAGGCGGATCGGGCGATGGTCGAGGAAGATGCCGGTATCGAGGTAGTCGTCGAAGTTCACGTACAGCCGGCAGCCATGCTCGTCGATCACGTGCAGGCGCTCGGCGTCGCTCTGCCGCTGGTACTGGCTCGCGCCCTTCTGCGACTGGCGCAGCTTGTAGTGCAGGCGCGACGGCGGAATCTCCAGCACTGCCCTGATACCTGCAAGTGCGCCGCGCAGGCGCTTCTCGGCGCGCGCCGGGTCGACGGATTTCGGCGCGGCGTATTCCTGCGCGTGCGCATGGCGCTCGCCGTCGACGGTTTCGTAGAGATCGACGGCGACGGCGTATTCGGGCAGGTCGGCGTCGTAGGCGCGCCAGCACGTCACGCCGCCGCGCTTAGCCCACTTGCCGAGATGCTTCACGTTCTTGCGCAGGCGATTGGCGAAGTCCGGCGCCGCATCGCCGGCCCTCACCCCACCGTCCGCATCTGCGGACGGTCCTCCCCTCTCCCGGAGGGAGAGGGACGAAGGCGTCGCTGCCGCGACTGGCGGAATCTCGAACCTCAACAGCTTGCAGGCGATCGCGCCGTTGTAGAGCGAGGAAATTTTCGTCGCGCGCAGGCCGAGGCGCTGCGCGAGATCGTCGCGTGCTGTGAAGAAGCCGAAGCGCCAGCCGCCGAACTGTTGCTGCAGCGTCACGCCGAGCAGCGAGTACAGCTTGACCAGCTCGGCCTCGTGCGCGAGCCGTTCGCCGTACGGCGGATTGGTGACGACGACGCCCGGCGGCACGCCCTGCGGCGCGCGCAGGTCGATGGCGTCGCCGATCTCGAAGCGGATCTGGCCGGCCAGGCCGGCGCGCTCGGCGTTGGCGCGCGCGGCGCTGATCGCGCGCGGTTCGAGATCGCGCCCGTGAAAACGCGCCTGCAGCGCGGCGAGGCCGGCGATGCGGCGCTGCTGCGCCTCGTCGCGCAGGCGCTGCCAGAGCGCCGGCTTGTGATCGAGCCAGGCCTCGAAGCCCCAGCGCGCGCGCAGGATGCCGGGCGCGACGTCGGCGGCCATCCATGCGCCTTCGATCAGCAGCGTGCCGGAGCCGCACATCGGGTCGATCAGCGGCGCGTCGGCCTGCGTCATCGCCTCCGGCCAACCGCTGCGCACGAGGATCGCGCAGGCGAGGTTTTCCTTCAGCGGCGCCTCGACGCCGCGCGCGCGGTAGCCGCGCCGGTGCAGGCTCTCGCCGGCGAGGTCGAGGCTCAGCGTGCCCTGTTCGCGATCGAGGTGTAGATGCAGGCGGATGTCCGGGTCGTCGGTATCGACGCTGGGCCGCTCGAAACCGGCGGCGCGGAAGCCGTCGACGATGGCGTCCTTCAGCTTCAGGCCGGCGAAGTGCGTGTTGGCGATGCCGGCCGTGCGGCCGGCGACCTCGATCGCGAAGCGGCTGTGCGAGGTGAACAGGTCCGGCCAGACGATGCCTTGGGCGGCGTCGTAGATCGACTGCGCGTCGGTGAGCGCGAAGGTCTTCAGCGGCAGCAGCACGCGGCTGGCGAGGCGCGACCACAGGCAGGCGCGGTAGGCGGTCTCGAGCGACGCGCCACAGGCGACGCCGCCGCGCTTTTCGCGTGCGTCGATCGCGCCGAGCGCCGTCAGCTCGGCGACGAGCAGCGGCTCGATGCCGCGCGAGCAGGTGACGAACAGGGAGAACGTGTCGCCGGACGGGTTCGGGATGGCAGCCTCTTGCATGCGCCATTGTCTCAAACCGCGGTTGGCGGCGCAGCGCCGGCGATGCGGATCAGACCGACAGCGCGCGCTCGTAGAGCGCCAGCATGTCGGCGCTGAAACAGGCGAACAGCACCTCGTGCAAGTCGGCGTCGGCGGCGTGCGCCCGCACTTCACGCACGGCGATTGCGGTCGCCGCTTCCCGGGGATAACCGTAGACGCCGCAGGAGATCGCCGGGAAGGCGAGCGTGCGCAGGCCGTGCCGCGCGGCGAGCGAGAGGCTGTTGCGGTAGCAGCGGGCCAGCCGTTCCGGCTCGCCGCGATGGCCGCCCTGCCAGACCGGACCGACGGTGTGGATCACGTGCTTCGCCGGCAGGCGATAGCCGGCGGTGATCGTCGCTTCGCCCGTCGGGCAACCGCCGAGCGTTTGGCATTCGGCGAGCAGCTGCGGACCGGCGGCGCGGTGGATCGCCCCGTCGACTCCGCTGCCGCCGAGCAGGCTTTCGTTGGCGGCGTTGACGATCGCGTCGACGGCCAACGTCGTGATGTCGACCTGCCGCGCCACGATGTTCGTTCGGCTCGCGTTCATGTGCGCATTGCACGCCCGGTCCGCATCCGATGCAACTCGCGCGCGCCGGCGCACAGGATCCGGCGTGGAGTCGCCGGCCATTGGTGGCGCGCGGCGGCACGAAAAAAGCCCGGCATGAACCGGGCTTTCTTGTGTGTGCAGGGCGCGGCGCTCAGAGCGCCGGCGGCGCGTGCTCGCGGTGATAGACGAGGATGCGTCGGTACTGGTCCGGATCCTTGACGTGCACGACGTCGCCTTCGCGCGGGAAGGTCCAGTCGTAGAGGCGCGACAGCCAAAAGCGCAGCGCGGCGGCGCGCAGCACCAGCGGCCACGCCGCGCGTTCGGCTTCGCTGAACTCGCGGCGCGAGCGGTAGGCGCCGACCATCGCGTCCCAGCGCGCCGGGTTCAGCGTGCCGTCCGGCTCGAAGCACCAGTCGTTGACCGTCACCGCGA
The DNA here is from genome assembly GCA_047605265.1 of Solimonas sp. GTDB lineage: Bacteria > Pseudomonadota > Gammaproteobacteria > Nevskiales > Nevskiaceae > Solimonas. Next base: position 9,525 of record JASGFY010000006.1, on the reverse strand, counting down.
GGTCGTAGAGCGGCGCGTCGTTGCAGGCGTAGTAGAAATCGATGACGCCGGTCAGGCGGTCGTCGACGAACAGCACGTTGTCGCGGAACAGATCGGCGTGGATCACGCCCTGTGGCAGCGCGGCGAGGTCGATGGACATCTGCTGCGCGAGCTCGTCGTCGATCAGCTTGCGGACGCTCGCCTCGCGCGTCTTGCGCGTCAGCAGGCGGCCGGTCTGTTCGCGCCACAGCGCGCCGCGCGAGTTGTCGCAGTGGCCGGCGTACGAATGCGCGGCGACGTGCAGCTCGCCGAGCGCGCGGCCGACCTGGCTGCATTGTTCGAGATTCGGGAACAGCACGCTCTGGCCGACGAGCCGGCGCACCAGCGCGGCCGGCTTGCCGTTCAGCGTGACGAGATTCTTGCCGTCGTGCGTGCGCGCCGGCATCGCGCTCGGAAAGCCGCGCGAGGCGAGATGGTCCATCAGGCCGAGGAAGAACGGCAGGTCGGCGTAGTTGAGGCGCTCGAACAGCGTCAGCACCCAGCGGCCGTCCTCGGTGTCGACGAAGTAATTGGTGTTCTCGACGCCTTCGCCAATGCCCTGGAAGCCGATCAGCGGTCCCACCGGATACTGCTTGAGGAACTTGCGCAGCTGCGTGTGGCTGACTTTGGTGAAGACCGACATGGCGAGGTATCGGGAAGCGGGAGATATCGGGAGAGCGGCTTGGCGCCGCAAGACGAAATTAGATCAGAGCGCTGCGTGCGCCGCCAAGCGCGTTCGGCGCGGGCCCGGCCGAAAGAAACACCCGCTTACAGTTTGCAAACGCGCCATGACCGGCCGGTGATCAGCTTGCCGCCCGCACAGAAGCGTGGCACGAAAGCCAAGGATCGCTCATGGCACTTCCCTCGATCGAGCCCGCGACGCGGACCGCCGTCGCGCTCGACTGGCGGCGTTTCGTCCCGCGCTGATCCCGGCCCCGGCGCAGCGCTCAGCGGCGCCAGAACGCCGGCGTGAAGATCACCAGCAGCGTGAACACTTCGAGACGGCCGATCAGCATGCCGACGATCAGCACCCATTTGCCGAAGGCCGTGACCGACGAGACGTTCGACACGACTTCGTTGAGGCCGGGGCCGCCGTTGTTGATCGAGGAGGCGACCGCGGCGAACGCCGTCGTCGGATCGAGGCCGGTCATGATCATCGCGAAGCTGAGCAGGATCGTGAAGCCGATGTAGATCGAGAAGAAGCCGCCGATCGCGTAGACGACGGTGTCGGGCACGATCTTGTTCTCGATCTTGATCGGCACTTCGGCGTTCGGATGGATCAGGCGCGTGATCTCGCGGCCGGCCTGTTTCACGAACAGCACGAGGCGGATCACCTTGACACCGCCGCCGGTGCCGCCGGCGCAGCAGCCGATGAACGTCGCCAGCACCAGCAGCAGCGGCACGAAGCTCGGCCACAGGCTCGGATTGGCGGTCGCGAAGCCGGCGTCGGTGCCGTAGGCGACGACCTGGAACAGGCCGCGGCGGATCGACATGCCGAGGTCGTAGACGCCGTGCACGTAGAGCATCGTGCAGACGATGACGGCGAGGATGACGTAGATCGCCAGGAACGCGCGGAACTCGGTGTTGCGCGCGTAGCCAGCCAGCGAACGGCTGTCCCAGGCCAGATAGTGCAGGGCGAAGTTCGACGCGCCGGCCAGCATGAAGAACATCGCGGCGATTTCGATGCCGAGGCTGTTGTAGTAGCCGAGGCTGGCGTCGTGCGTCGAGAAGCCGCCGGTCGAGACGGTCGACATCGCATGGCAGACGGCGTCGAACAGATTCATGCCGAGCAGCCAGTATGCAGCGGTGCACGTCAGGGTCAGCACGAGATAGACGATCCACAGTGCGCGCGCGCTGCTCATGATGCGCGGCGTCAGCTTGGCGTCCTTCATCGGTCCCGGCGTCTCGGCCTTGTACAGCTGCATGCCGCCGACGCCGAGCATCGGCAGCACGGCGACGGCGAGCACGATGATGCCCATGCCGCCGAACCAGTGCAGCTGCGATCGGTAGTAGAGGATGGCCTTCGGCATCGCGTCGAGGCCGGCGGCGATCGTCGTCGCGCCGGTCGCGGTGAGCCCCGACACCGATTCGAACAGCGCTTCGGTATAGCTGTGCCAGCCGGCATGCGTCTCGATGAACGGGATCGCGCCGAACGCCGACAGCACCGCCCAGAACAGTACGACGATGAGAAAACCGTCGCGGACTTTCAGCTCGTTGCGGGAGTGACGGACCGGCCACCAGATCAGCGCGCCGATCGCCAGCGAGGTCCATGCGCCTTCGAGGAACGCGCGCCAGGTGGTCTGCTCGGTCCACAGGTCGACGACGATCGGCGGCAGCATCGTCGTCGAAAAGCCCATCAGCAGCAGGCCCATGATGCGCTGCACGGCCGCGAAGCGGCGGCGCGGCGGGGCGGCGTACGACGGGCTGGTGAGCGCCGCGCGCATTTACAGCAGGGAGAAGCCGACCTGGAACAGCTTTTCGACTTCGGCGACGCGCTTCTTGTCGACGATGAACAGGATCACGTGATCCTCGGCCTCGATCACCGTGTCGTGGTGGGCGATGATGACCTCGTCGCCGCGCACGATGGCGCCGATCGTCGAGCCGGCCGGCAGCTTGATCTCCTCGAGACGGCGGCCGACGACTTTCGAGTTGTGGCGGTCGCCGTGCGCGACGGCTTCGATCGCCTCGGCCGCGCCGCGGCGCAGCGAATGCACGCGCACCACGTCGCCGCGCCGCACGCGCGCCAGCAGCGCCGAGACGGTCGACTGCTGCGGCGAGATCGCCACGTCGATGCTGCCGCCTTCGACCAGCTCGACGTACGACAGGCGGTTGATCAGGCACAGCGCTTTGCGCGCGCCGAGCCGCTTGGCCAGCATTGCCGAGAGGATGTTGGCCTCGTCGTCGTTGGTGATCGCGCAGAAGACGTCGATGTCCTCGATGTTCTCCTCGCGCAGCAGCGCCTCGTTGGCGCCGTCGCCGGACAGCACGACGGTGTTGCGCAGGTTCTCGGACAGGTAGCGCGCGCGCTCGCGCGAGCGCTCGATGATCTTGACCTGGATGCGGCTGTCCTCGAGCGTGCGCGCGAGGCGGAAGCCGATGTTGCCGCCGCCGGCGAGCATCACGCGGCGCACGGGTTTGTCGAGGCGGCGCAGCTCGGCGATGATCTTCGGCGCGTGGTGGCTCGCCGAGACGAAGAACACCTCGTCCTCGGCCTCGATGATGGTGTCGCCTTCCGGAATGATCGGCCGGCCGCGGCGGTAGATCGCCGCGACGCGCGCATCGACGCCCGGCAGGTGCTCGGGCAGTTCCTTGAGCTGACGCGAGACGAGCGGCCCGCCGTAGTAAGCGCGCACGCCGACCAGGCGCACCTTGCCGTCGGCGAAGTCGACGACCTGCAGCGCGCCCGGATATTCGATCAGGCGCTTGATCTGGTCGGTGACGAGCTGTTCCGGCGAGATGTGCATGTCGACCGGAATCGCGTCGGCGCCGAACAGCAGCTCCTCGCGCAGATAATCGGTGGCGCGGATGCGCGCGATTTTGGTCGGCGTCTTGAACAGCGTGTCGGCGATCTTGCAGGCCAGCATGTTCGTCTCGTCGCTCTCGGTGACGGCAATGATCATGTCGGCATCGTCGGCGCCGGCCTCGCGCAGCGTGCTCGGATAAGCGGCGTGGCCGTTGACCGTGCGCAGGTCGAGACGTTCCTGCAGATCCTCGAGCGCGGCCGTGTCGGTGTCGACGACGGTCACGTCGTTGCGCTCGTTGGTAAGGTTCTCGGCGAGCGTCGAGCCGACTTGCCCCGCCCCGAGGATGACGATTTTCATGGGCCGCGCACCTTACGCCGCTCCATGCTGCACCGCAAGATGCGCCCCGGATCGCCCCGCTGCGGCGGATTTTCTTGCCGGGCGCGCCGCACGTCAGCGTTTCAGCAGGCTGGCGTAATAGAAGCCGTCGTAGGCCCCGCCCGGCGCCAGGCGCCGCCCGTGCGCGGTGGCCTCGCCCCAGTCCGCCGCGATCGGCTCGACGACGACGTGATCGGCCAGCTGGCGAAAGCGGGCGATGATTTCGTCGCCCTCGGCCTGCAGCACCGAGCAGGTCGCATAGACCAGCCGGCCGCCGGGCTTGAGCATGCCCCAGCAGCTTTTCAGCAGCCGCAGCTGTTGCGCCTGCAGGCCGGCGATGTCCGATTCGCGACGCAGCCACTTGATGTCGGGGTGGCGGCGGATCACGCCGGTGCCGGAGCAGGGCGCGTCGAGCAGCACACGGTCGAAAGGCTTGCCGTCCCACCAGCGCAGCGGTTCGCCGGCGTCGCCGGCGACCAGTTTCGCGCTCAGCTTCAGGCGGCGCAGATTCTCGTCGACGCGGATCAGGCGCTGCGCGTCGCGATCGACGGCGGTGACGTCGACGTCGGCGCTTTCGAGCATGTGAGATGTCTTGCCGCCCGGCGCCGCGCAGGCGTCGAGCACGCGCAGCCCGTCGTCGAGCCGCAGCAGCGGCGTCGCCAGCTGTGCCGACGCGTCCTGCACCGATACCTGGCCGCCGTTGAAGCCGGGAATCTTCTCGACGGCGCGCGCTTCGGCGAGCGTCACAGACTCGCGGGCGGCGCTGTCGGTGCGGGCCGCAATGCCCATCCCCGCGAGGCGCCTGGCGTATTCGTCGCGGCTCATGCGCCGGCGGTTGACGCGCAGCGTCAGCGGTCCCTGCGTGTTGTTGGCGGCGAGCAGCGACTCCCAATGCCGCGGCCAGTCGGTGCGCAGCCGCTGCACGAGCCAGTCCGGGTGCGAGTGGCGCACGCCGGCGTCGTTCGCGAGCTGTGCTTCGATCGGCGCCTGTTCGCGCGTGTAGCGGCGCAGCACGGCATTGACGAAGCCCTGTGCCTGCGCGCGCTTCAGCACGTCGGCGGCGGCGACCGTTTCGTTGATCGCCGCGTGCGGCGGCGTCGTCAGCGTGCGCAGCTGATAGAGACCGGTCAGCAGCAGGGCGTGAATCTCGTCGTCCTGCGCCAGCGGCTTGTCGACGAGCTTGCCGGCGATCGCCTGCAACAGGCGCAGATCGCGCAGCACGCCATACGCCAGCAGTCGCGCCATCGCCGCGTCGGCCGGCAGGCGGAAGCGGTCGGCCGGCAACAGCGCATCGTCGAGGCTGTTGCCGCGCAGCACGCGGCTGATCGCGCGCGCCGCGCTGGCGCGCACGTTGGCATGATGGCGGGACGGCGACGGCGCGGCAGGTTTCATGGCGGCGGCAGCGGCAACGGCCGCACATGATAGAGGCTCATCTGCGCCGCCGTGACGGCCCCGTGACGGCCGGAAATGGCCGGATATGGCCGGCCGTCCTTTCGGCGGATGGGCCGTCAGCGGCGGCGGGGGTCGATGCCGGCGGCGCGGGCCTGCGCACGTGCCAGTCGTTCTTCGTGCTTGATCAAAGCCCAGAACGCGTCTTCGTGGCGCTTCACGGTGCTGCGCGCCCAGCGTTGCAGGCCGCGCACGGCGGACCCGATCGCGACGGCCAGCAGGGCGTTGGCGAGCGTCGCGCAGAGCAATTGATGCGTCGCGCCGCCGGAAGCCGGAGCGGTGAAGGCGTGAAGCTGCAGCCATAAAGGCATCAACGGCGTTTCGCCGATGCTCAGCCCGACGACGAGCAGGGCCAGCCACTTCTGCAGGGCGATCCAGGCCAGGTTGAAGAACAGAATCATGGTGATGATCAACTTCAGCGGACCCAGTACGGTCATGATCTCGCTCAACATACGCCTCTCCTCTGCGGCGATACCCCTGTGATCGCTGCGCCGCAACATGCCCTTCCCCGCAGGGCGTTTTTTTATGGCCGCTGCATGCGGCTTCATCAGGGCCTTGGTGCGCCGCCGATGATGAATATCAGGTTAGTTCTGTAACGCGCATCATGATTGGCGTGGCGATGCACGGTGTCAAACTGCGTATGAAATACACGACGCCGTGCATTCTGGCAATCGTCTCGCGCGCAAGCATGAGGATGTGCACAAGCGCCAGGGCATTTCCCTACGTCGAACGCGTTCGCGCCCTTAAGTGATGCATCTCGAGCGTCCGCGGGAGTCAGCAGGGCAGTGCCGGCAATCCGGCAGCGACGCGCTGCGCATTGATGCTGGCGCAGGCGTTGCGCCAGGCGCGCATCTCTTCGGCGTAGTCGTCGAGCACGCACTGCGCGCAGCCGCTGTCACAGCAGTCCGGCATGTCCGGCTGCGGCGGCAGGCGGTCGGGAATGGCGTCGTCGTTCATGCGGTGAAACGCCGGCCGGCGAGCGTGCGGCCGCGGCTGATCTGCGCGGAGCTCAAGGGCTTGCCGCCGGGCCATTGCAGCTGCAGCAGACGCACGAGGCCATCGCCGGCGGCGACGTCGATGCCCTCGGCGTCGGCGCGCACGACGGTGCCCGCCGGTTCCAACGCGGCGGCCGGCCACGCGCGCGCGTCGCAGCAGCGCACGCGCTCGCCGTCGAGCCCGGTCCACGCGCCGGGCGCCGGATTGAAGGCGCGGATGCGGCGCGCGATCACGTCGGCCGGCAGGGTCCAGTCGATGCGCGCTTCGTCCTTGTCGAGCTTCTTCGCGTAGGTCGCGCCGTCGGCGGGCTGCGGCGTTTCCGGCAGTTCGTTGCGCTTGAGGCGTTTCAGCGCCTCGACGATCAGACGCGCGCCGAGCGCGGCGAGCTGGTCGTGCAGGATCGCGGCGGTCGTCGCTTCGCGGATCGCGATGCGCTCGATCAGCAGTATCGGGCCGGTATCGAGGCCGGCTTCCATGCGCATGATCGTGACGCCGGTCTCGGCGTCGCCGGCCTCGATCGCGCGCTGGATCGGCGCCGCGCCGCGCCAGCGCGGCAACAGCGAGGCGTGGATGTTGAGACAGCCGTGGCGCGGGATGTCGAGCACTGCCTGCGGCAGGATCAGGCCGTAGGCGACAACGACCATGACGTCCGGCGCGAGCGCGCGCAGTCCGGCCTGCTCGGCTTCGCTGCGCAGGCGTTCGGGCTTGAAGACCGGCAGGCCGAGCGCCGCGGCGCGCTGCGCGACCGGCGACGGCGTCAGCTTGCGGCCGCGGCCGGCCGGGCGGTCCGGCTGCGTATAGACGCCGACGATCTCGTGCCCGGCGGCGTGCAGGGCGTCGAGGGCGGCAACGGCGAAGTCCGGCGTACCGGCGAAAACCAGTCTCACGTTGCCGCGCTCCTCACGGTTGATGATGTGCGCGTTCGGTCGGCGGTACCTTGTCGCGCATGCGGCCGATCGCCATGTCCATCACGAAGGCCGGCATGCCTTCAACGACGGTGACGTCGTAGCAGCCCGGCGTGCCGCCTTTGCACGACGCCGCGAGGTGCGCGTCCCAGTCGTCGGTCTGCTGGCGCGCGGCCTTGGAGAAGGCGATCACCAGCAGTTTCGGGCCGACGGCGAGGCCATCGGGCACCGTCGTCGGATCGCCGTCGAGCGTGTCGACCGGCAGCGGCGCCGCGCCGGCGATGGCGCTCCAGGCCAGTAGAACACCGGCCAGCCAAGTCCCTGACGAAATCCGTTTCATGGTCTTCCTTCCCTGGTCAGGCGCGACGGGCTTTTGCCAGCTTCTTGCTGATCCGCTCGCGCTTCAGTGCCGACAGATAATCGATGTACAGCTTGCCATCGAGATGGTCGATTTCATGCTGCACGGCCTGTGCCAACAGACCTTCGGCCTCGAGCTCGAACGGCTGGCCGTGGCGATCGAGCGCGCGCAGCTTCAGCTTGTTGTAGCGCTGCACCTTGTCGGCGATGCCCGGCACCGAGAGACAGCCTTCCTCCATCTCGGTCGGCTCGGCCGGGTCGACGATCTCCGGATTGATGATGACCATCGGCTGCGGTCTGGCCTTGTCCTCGCTGCAGTCCATCACCGCGAGGCGCCTGGCGATGCCGACCTGCGTCGCGGCGAGGCCGACGCCGGGCGCGTCGTACATCGTCTCGAACATGTCGTCGATCAGCCGCTGCAGCGCGTCGTCGAACACGGTGACGGGCTGCGCTTTCTGGCGCAGGCGCGGATCGGGATGATGAAGGATCGTGAGCAGCGACATGGGCGCGGACAGGCGTTGAGAAACGACCACTGAAGTTGACGGCAAACAATTGAGCCGTCTAGAGTTTGCCACGAGTTGTCTGGGACTGGCAGAGCCTCCGGGGGACGCGCCGCCATGCGCAATTATAACGGCTTGACCATCATTCACGGCGCGCTCGCGGCGACGCTGCTGGTGGCCTGTGCAAGCCGGCCGCCGGAACACGTCGAGCATCCCGCCGCCGAGCCGCCGCAGACGGCGCCGACCGGCGCCCCGGAAGCGGTGCTGGCGTCGCCGGCTCCGGCCGCTCCGGTGGCGCTGCGCGACGACGCGCCGCTGCGCTACGTGGTCAGCAAAGGCGATACCTTGTGGAGCATCGCCAATCACTTTCTCAAGCAGGCTTGGCAGTGGCCGGAGATCTGGTACGTCAACGACCAGGTCAAGAATCCGCACCTGATCTATCCCGGCGACGTGCTGACGCTGGTCTGGCGCGATGGCCGGCCGATGGTCATGGCCATAGACGGCGTCAGCGCCGATGCCGAAACCCTGTCGCCGCGTGTTCGCGAGCTGCCGCTCGATCAGGCGATCCCGACGATCCCGCTCGAAGCGATCCGCGACTTCCTCAGCAATCCGCGTCTCGTCGATGCCGACGAACTGCGCGATGCGCCGTACATCCTCAGCTTCGTCGATCCGCACGTTGTCGAAGGTGCCGGCAGCCTCGTCTACGTGCAGAAGCTGCCGAAGGACAGCGGCGCGAGTTGGGACATGATCCGCCTCGGCGGCAAGATGATCGACCCGGACTCCGGAGAGCTGCTGGGCTGGGAAGGCACGCCGGTGGGCAGCGTCGAAGTCCGCGCGCCCGGCGCGCCGGCGACCGCCACGATCACGCGCAGCGAGCGCGAAGCGCTGGCCGGCGACCGCCTGATCCCGCCGCTCGATGATACCTTCGACGCCGATTTCTATCCGCACGCGCCGGCGCACAAGGTCGGCGGCCGCATCCTGTCGGTTTACGACGGCGTCTCGCAGATCGGCCAGTACCAGGTCGTGACGCTGAACCGCGGCACGCGCGAAGGCATCGAGCCGGGCCACGTGCTGAGCATCCTGCAGGCCGGCCGCCAGGTGCGCGATCCGTACAGCAACCATCTCGTGACCCTGCCGGATCTCTACGCCGGCACGCTGATGGTGTTCAAGGTCGAAGCGAAAGTTTCGTATGCGCTGGTGCTCAGCGCGACGCGCGAGATCCACACGCTCGACCGCGTCGAGCAGCCGCAGGACGGCGAGCGCTTCTGATGCGGACACAAGGCCACGGCGGCGGCCGCGGGGCGTGAATACCGCCGCGCTGACCGCCTGGCTGGCGCTCTGCCGCGCGCCCGGCGTCGGCGGTGCCGCCGTCTCCCGGCTGCTCGAAGCCTTCGGCAGCGCCGAAGCGGCGCTCGCCGCGCCGGCTGCGGCCCTGCGCGGCGCCGGCCTCGGCGGCGCGCA